>NC_004722.1:722500-1402916 GCF_000007825.1 Bacillus cereus ATCC 14579
CTTGACTGCGAGACCTACAAGTCGAGCAGGGACGAAAGTCGGGCTTAGTGATCCGGTGGTTCCGCATGGAAGGGCCATCGCTCAACGGATAAAAGCTACCCCGGGGATAACAGGCTTATCTCCCCCAAGAGTCCACATCGACGGGGAGGTTTGGCACCTCGATGTCGGCTCATCGCATCCTGGGGCTGTAGTCGGTCCCAAGGGTTGGGCTGTTCGCCCATTAAAGCGGTACGCGAGCTGGGTTCAGAACGTCGTGAGACAGTTCGGTCCCTATCCGTCGTGGGCGTAGGAAATTTGAGAGGAGCTGTCCTTAGTACGAGAGGACCGGGATGGACGCACCGCTGGTGTACCAGTTGTTCTGCCAAGGGCATAGCTGGGTAGCTATGTGCGGAAGGGATAAGTGCTGAAAGCATCTAAGCATGAAGCCCCCCTCAAGATGAGATTTCCCATAGCGTAAGCTAGTAAGATCCCTGAAAGATGATCAGGTTGATAGGTTCGAGGTGGAAGCATGGTGACATGTGGAGCTGACGAATACTAATAGATCGAGGACTTAACCATATAATATGTAGCAAATGTTATCTAGTTTTGAAAGAATATAAAAAACTTGTTGACTTTCGAGGTCGAATGAGTTAAAATGATTCTTGTCTTAAATGAATACAGTCTGGTAATGATGGCAGAGAGGTCACACCCGTTCCCATACCGAACACGGAAGTTAAGCTCTCTAGCGCCGATGGTAGTTGGGACCTTGTCCCTGTGAGAGTAGGACGTTGCCAGGCAAAATGGAGGATTAGCTCAGCTGGGAGAGCACCTGCCTTACAAGCAGGGGGTCGGCGGTTCGATCCCGTCATCCTCCACCATATATGTCGGAGGGGTAGCGAAGTGGCTAAACGCGGCGGACTGTAAATCCGCTCCTTCGGGTTCGGCAGTTCGAATCTGCCCCCCTCCACCATTCTTAATTAATGGGCTATAGCCAAGCGGTAAGGCAACGGACTTTGACTCCGTCATGCGCTGGTTCGAATCCAGCTAGCCCAGCCATTAAGAGCCATTAGCTCAGTTGGTAGAGCATCTGACTTTTAATCAGAGGGTCGAAGGTTCGAGTCCTTCATGGCTCACCATTTTAATGAAATATGCGGGTGTGGCGGAATTGGCAGACGCACTAGACTTAGGATCTAGCGCCTTTGGCGTGGGGGTTCGACTCCCTTCACCCGCACTTTTAATAAAATAACTCATACATGTCTTGCGGAAGTAGTTCAGTGGTAGAATACAACCTTGCCAAGGTTGGGGTCGCGGGTTCGAATCCCGTCTTCCGCTCCAATTTTCAATATGACATGCCGGGGTGGCGGAACAGGCAGACGCACAGGACTTAAAATCCTGCGGTGGGTGACCACCGTGCGGGTTCGACCCCCGCCCTCGGCACCATATGCGCCCGTAGCTCAATTGGATAGAGCGTTTGACTACGGATCAAGAGGTTAGGGGTTCGACTCCTCTCGGGCGCGCTTTTATTAACGGGAAGTGGCTCAGCTTGGTAGAGCACCTGGTTTGGGACCAGGGGGTCGCAGGTTCAAATCCTGTCTTCCCGATATTCCCAAAAAACATGGGGCCTTAGCTCAGCTGGGAGAGCGCCTGCCTTGCACGCAGGAGGTCAGCGGTTCGATCCCGCTAGGCTCCACTTTATTTAATATATGTCTCGGAGGTATACCCAAGTTCGGCTGAAGGGATCGGTCTTGAAAACCGACAGGCGGTGAGAATCGCGCGGGGGTTCGAATCCCTCTACCTCCTCCATTTTTTCTTTAATGGTGTAGACATATAATAATAAAATATTTATTTTTTCCTTCATGGAGGTATACCCAAGTTCGGCTGAAGGGATCGGTCTTGAAAACCGACAGGCGGCGAGAGTCGCGCGGGGGTTCGAATCCCTCTACCTCCTCCATTTTTAAAACTTTATATTGTCGCGGGGTGGAGCAGCACGGTAGCTCGTCGGGCTCATAACCCGAAGGTCGCAGGTTCAAATCCTGTCCCCGCAACCAAATGGTCCCGTGGTGTAGTGGTTAACATGCCTGCCTGTCACGCAGGAGATCGCCGGTTCGACCCCGGTCGGGACCGCCATTTATGTTGGCTCGGTAGCTCAGTCGGTAGAGCAGAGGACTGAAAATCCTCGTGTCGGCGGTTCGATTCCGTCCCGAGCCACCATTTTTTTATGCCGGCTTAGCTCAATTGGTAGAGCAACTGACTTGTAATCAGTAGGTTGGGGGTTCAAGTCCTCTAGCCGGCATCATTTAGGGGCATAGTTTAAAGGTAGAACTGAGGTCTCCAAAACCTCCAGTGTGGGTTCGATTCCTACTGCCCCTGTAAAGTATATGGGCCTATAGCTCAGCTGGTTAGAGCGCACGCCTGATAAGCGTGAGGTCGATGGTTCGAGTCCATTTAGGCCCACCATATATTATTCCGCAGTAGCTCAGTGGTAGAGCTATCGGCTGTTAACCGATCGGTCGTAGGTTCGAGTCCTACCTGCGGAGCCATGGCCCGTTGGTCAAGTGGTTAAGACACCGCCCTTTCACGGCGGTAACACGGGTTCGAATCCCGTACGGGTCATACAAAAAAGAGTCAGCATTATGCTGGCTCTTTTTTATTTTGTTAATCCTTTTTATTACGTTACTTTCCAGAAATAAATAAAGGAATTTTGGAAAAGCTATGGTATGTATAAAAAGGAGGAAATCATAATGACACGAGTGAGAGACTTAATGAGTACCCATATTGTACATTGTACACCGCTAGACAATGTATATGAGGCAGCTGTAAAAATGAAGGAAGAATCGATTGGATTAATTCCTGTTGTTGAAAATGAGCAAGTTGTTGGGCTTGTTACTGATCGTGATTTAGTCGTTCGAGGGATTGCTGAAAAACATCCTGGATCTAATAAGATTACAAATGTAATGACAACAAATATTATCTCAGTTTCTCCAAATGATTCTATTGAAAAAGCTACAGAGCTAATGGCACAGCATCAAATTAGACGATTACCAGTAGTTGATAGTGGTCAACTTATTGGCATGTTAGCACTAGGAGATTTAGCTATAAGGGAATCAGCAGATGATCAAGCTGGATTTGCCTTGAGCGAAATCTCAGAGCGTACAGAGTAAATTGAAACTTTCATTAACCGAGAGTTTAATGGTCACTCATAAAGAGCTAAATTATATATAAATTTCAGATACATTATTCTAGTATATATGGATTAAACTAATATGTTAGCGTGATGTATCTGAGACATTATATAATAAGTATGTGGTTAATAATTTCGACATTTTTTTAAAATTTGTTATTCTTAATTTTTAATAAGAGAAAAGATGATATACTGATAGATATAAGTATTATGAGAGATTTTGAATATAACAATATTAATTTTTAGTGGTGCGATAATAAATTAATATTTCCTACATAGATGAAAAGGGAAGGGGAATTATATGAAGGCTGTACAGGGCGATCCAAATTGGAATTTGGTTACAGATACATATATAGAACCAAATAATTTCGCTGAATTATTTTCTTTGCTTGTACCTTGTCACCCAAAAGGTGAGGGGAAAGAACGAACTATATTAGTATGGAAAGAGAAAGAATTTTATAAAGAAGAAAATTTAGCGGCATTTATCGTATATGGCATGAATAAAGCAAAGAAATTACCGCAGTTTCATAAAGATGAAATTCCAACTTTAGTGCGTATTCTTCGCTTATGCCAAGAGATTGGTTGGTATGAAGAGGCAAATGATTTTATGATAGCGCAAGGATTAGCTGAGTTTGTTCATACTTCATTGGAATATGAAACATGGGATCTTTTGACGCAATCAGTTGCTTTAAATTATTTAATTATTAAATATCGTATAGGTGAATTGACAGATAGGGATATTGAAATTTGGGATAGAGTTAAATTTAATGAGAAGTGTATAACCGATTGTAAACATTTATTATCTCATAAAGAAGTATTGGAATTTACATTCTTTTATATGTGCAAGAGAGCGAAATCATTATCAAAAGAGCAATTAAATAGTGATATGATGAGTTTAGCAATGTATTGTAATACTTTTGTATATGATTTGTATACACATGATTTATTACGGAAATATCGTAAGTGTACAGATTTCCTATCATATTATGGGCCTAGTCAGGCAGTTTTAGCATGTCAAAGAGCTGTATTATCTCAAATTTCCGATCGCTTAGACCCATTAAAGACAACGCATGTAGATGATTATTTATATGTGATGAAAGAAATGATGGAGCATATGACGATAGGAGTAATGGATCGATATGGTCATTTTATTGGAAAGCTACTATCTTATGTGCCATTTTTCGAAATGATACAAGTTCCACAGCATGCATATTATTGTGAAGAATTACTGTATATTTGTAAGGGCATTGAATATAAAGAAGAAACACTACGCAATTATATATTTATACAATTACATGATTGTTTACCATCATTTTTTAGGCTATTTCTTAAAAATAAGCGTTACGCAACGATTCATGATATTCTTTTCTATTGGTGCGATGACGAACAACGAATGAGCTTAGAGAAAAAATATAATCTGAGCTTTATTTATGAAAAATATGCTTGTGGATAAACAATATTTTCGATATGAAAAATTAATATAAATTAAAAAGGATCTCCAGTTTATGTGAGATCCTTTTTTGTTAGTAAAACAAGGAGAAAGTGATTAAGACAAGAAACAACATTCCATATAGGAGAAGTTGTGCAGTATAACTTCCTTGTATACCAAAAAAAGTATTGGCTTTCTTATACAAATTCAATATGTATTTTATTGGAGTATCTTTGAAAGATTGGTACACAGTGTCTCCTCTTTCTAAGCTTCTTGTTTTTGTTTTTGGTTATAAGGGACATTAATATATCTAGCTACAAATAATAAAACAGCCATAAAGAATACTGGAAATACAGTAGATAAATAAAAGCCATTACTAATTATATTTGTTATGAGAGCACTCAAAAGAAAAATAGCATTATAAATATGGGCAATTTTTTGTTTTAGTTGCACTTGAAATGATTCCATCATAATTTCTAATGCAACAAAAGCAATAATAATAGATAAAAATACAATGTTTGTATTGTAAATGATTAAACAACAGATTAAACCTAAAAAGGCTACGTATTCAATTATAAGAGGTATATTGCGTGGCATACAATTTACCTAACTAAATATGGCAGTGGATTTACTGCATCTGTTTTTTCAAAATTCCATTCTCCATTATGTAATTCACAATGAAGATGTTGCCCGTATGAATGACCTGTGTTTCCCATATGACCTATTAATTGTCCAGTCTGTACTTGATCACCAGCTTGTACAGTGCGATCCTTCATATGAGCATAAACAGTTGTATATAATTTCCCATTGATTTGATGCGCAATGAAAACAACATTGCCATAGCTAGCTGAATAATAAGATTTCACAACTTTACCTGCAGCAGCAGCTTGGATAGAGACGTTTCCTGGAGCGGCAATATCTATACCATAATGCATTTGTTCCCAGCGTATATCAAAGGTTGAGCTAATTCTTCCTTGAGCGGGGAATTTGAAAGCAGCTGGAATTGATGAAGGCTGATCTGTTTTAGCTTGTGGTTGATTTTGTACTACATAGTGTTTTGCTACATATCCGTATCCTGTGCCAAAACGAATTTTATACCAAGTACCTACAGTTTCTACTACTTGTACTTGAGTACCGTTTTGTAATGAACCGAGTAGAGCGCTACTTGTACTAGCGGTGCTACGTACATTTAGATTAGGTGTTGCAACAGTATATTTTGTATTATTTTGAACGGTGATTCCTTTTACTAAGGGTTGTGAACCATTAGAGATGAATGCTTTTTGTACGTAACCTGTTTGGCCATTATGTGATATTTTATACCATTCGCCTTGATCTTCTTGAACGGTAATAAACTTACCATTTGGTAATACATCTAAAATGGAAGATTCTAAATTAGGTTCAGAGCGAACGTTTAATGCATTAGCATTAACGATGTATTGATCATTAGATTGAAGTTTGTTTTTTAGTAAAATAGCATCTTTTTGTACATAACCTACTTTATTATGAACAGATACTTTATACCAACCATTAGTTGTTTCAATGATGTTCACTTTTGTATTAAAGCGAATTGTATCAATTGATGTGCTTTTTACGTTATCTTCTGTATGTAATGCTACTTGATCGACTTTGACATACCCAGTTTTAATATTAGATAATTGTTCAGCGTTTGCTTTTTGTACATTTGTTTCACCCATAGAAGGAAGTAAAGAAGCAATCGCTACAGTAGTTGCTGTTAAAGCAGTAGCTTTCATATTCATGGAATAGAGACCTCCTCTAGTTGTATAGTTGTAATTTTATTATAGTATAAAGATATAATATAGTGGGGGTATTCACATAAATGTAATATGAAATCAATATAAAAATAAATTTTTTGAGGATAATTATTCCTTTTTATACAATTAATTGGGGTTTTATTTTCTAAAATAGAATGTATGTATTGTATAATTTTGATATTATGTTGATAATTAAGAAAATTAAAAAAGTTGATGATGTCTTATTAGGGTGTTATACTGACAGTGATAATTTTATAGTTTGCTAGGAGAGCTGGTGTTGCCAGCTGAGAGTAGGCCGTAAGCCTTTGATCCTTTTTATTACCTGATCTAGATTATGCTAGCGTAGGGAAGCAATTCGGACACTAACAATGAGTCCCCGTTTCTTTGCGTATAGAAACGGGGCTTTTTTATTTGAAAATTTCATATTGAAACCACTAGGGGTGCTTGACTTGCTGAGAGAGGAATAATCCTTAACCCTTACAACACCTGATCTAGGTAATACTAGCGAAGGGAAGTGGAACATCGAATAAATGTATAACTTTATTTGCTGTAACCACTTCTTATATATAGAAGTGGTTTTTTATTTAGATACATATATTGGAAGGGGATAGAGAAATGAAATTTTGCGATAGATTATTAGAAACTGTGCAACCGGTTTGGGAGATGAGTCATAATCATCCGTTTGTAGTGGGTATGGGAGATGGCACGTTAGAAAAAGATAAATTTCAGTATTATATTATTCAAGATTATTTATATCTGCTAGATTATGCAAAGTTATATGCGATTGGTGTTGTAAAAGCAACGAATCCACAAGTAATGGGAAAGTTCGCTGAACAAATTGATGGAATATTAAATGGCGAAATGACAATCCATAAACAATATGCAAAAAGACTTGGAATTTCTATAGAGGAGATAGAGTCTGCGAAACCATCTGCTAAAAATTTAGCTTATACAAATTACATGATGTCTGTATCTCAAAATGGCACACTTGCGGAATTAATAGCAGCGCTTCTTCCATGTATGTGGAGCTATTGGGAAATTGGAAAGCGTTTAAATGATATTCCTGGAGCAAGAGATCATGAGTTTTTTGGTGAGTGGATTCAAGGATATAGTTCGGAAGAATACGGTAATCTTTGTATTTGGTTAATAGATTTATTAAATGAAATGGCAGTTGGAAAGTCTGAGAAAGAACTAGAAAGATTAGAGGAGATCTTCTTATATTCCAGTCGATTTGAATATTTATTCTGGGATATGTCCTATCGTAAGGAGATGTGGGGATTTGAGGAGCAAGAACATACTACAGTTTCATAATGTTTCTTTTCATTACGATGAGAAACCAATCATCCATGAATTAAATGCTTCTATACATGAGAAAGAGTTTGTCAGTATTATCGGACCGAGTGGATGTGGAAAAAGTACTTTATTTCGCCTTATTACAGGTCTAGAAAAGGTAAGTACTGGACAGATAGAACTGACAGAAACAAAGAACCATCCTGTAGGATATATGCCGCAAAAAGATATGCTTTTGCCGTGGAGAACAATTATTGAGAATGCTGCCCTGCCGCTAGAGTGCCAAGGTGTACAGAAGAAAGAAGCAGAAGTAAAGGCAAAGGAACTGTTACATAAATTTGGTTTGCAAGGGTATGAGAAAAAATATCCGAAAGATTTATCTGGTGGTATGAGACAACGTGTATCTTTTATTCGAACTTTATTAACAGGCGGGGAGATATTGCTGTTAGATGAACCATTTAGTGCGTTGGATGCTTTAACGAAGACCTCTTTGCAAGAATGGTTGTTTGAACAATGGCAAGAGTGGGAAAAAACAATTTTATTCATTACTCATGATGTTGAAGAAGCGTTATTTCTTTCAAACAGAGTTTTAGTAGTGGAACAGCAGCCGATAACGACTTTGACTGAGCGGACTGTACCGCTTGATCATAACAGAACACGAAAAGATTTATATAAACCGGAAGTATTAGCGCTGAAAGATGAGCTTCTTAGTATGTTACAAAGGCAGGTACTTGTGTGATGAACCGATTGAAAGAATTAGTTCCTGCTATTACACTTTCTAGTATTTTACTAGCTGTGTGGGAAATAGGAGCAAGAATTGTAGATGAGATGTACATTTTACCGTCACCGTCTGCGATTGTAATGAAGATATGGAAACTAAAAGACATATTATTTACAGTTCATTTACCTGCAACGTTATACGTCGTTTTAATAGGTGTTGTTATCTCTATCGTATTAGGTGTAGGGCTAGCGATGTTAATGAATGCGAGTACATGGATGGAAAGAGCATTTTATCCATTATTAGTTGCTTCACAAACGATTCCAATTACTGCGCTTGCTCCGCTATTTGTTTTATGGTTTGGATATACAATTTGGAGTAAGGTTGTTGTCACAGTTTTAATTACGTTTTTCCCAATTGCGGTCAATACGTATGATGGACTGCGTAGTACGAAAAAAGAATGGGAGGAGCTCTTAGTTACATATGGAGCAACAAAAAGAGATATTTTTCTTAAATTAAAGTTGCCGTCTGCTCTTCCTTATTTTTTCTCAGCTTTAAAAATTGCAGTTCCGCTTAGTGTTATCGGAGCAGCAATTGGAGAATGGCTCGGTGCACAAGCTGGGCTTGGATATTTCAGTAAGAGAATGATGACGCAGTTAGATGGAGCTGGCGTATTTGCACCTATTGTATTGTTATCATTATTAGCTATTTTCTTCGTCGTAATTATTTCCATATTAGAAAAGAAATTCATTAGTTGGAGGAAGCATTCATGAAATTTTTAAAGCGCATCTTTGTGTTTACATTATTAATTGCAATAATTGCAGGATGTTCGAGTAATTCAGCATCAGATAAAAGTAAAAAAGAGAAAGAAATAACAGTCATGTTAGATTGGTATCCAAATGCGGTACATAGCTTTATCTATGCAGCAATTGAAAAAGGATACTTTAAAGAAGAAGGTGTAAAGGTAAATATTAAATTCCCTTCTAATCCGACTGATCCATTAACGCTAGCAGCAGCAGGGAAGGTGACAGTTGGCTTGTATTATCAGCCAGATGTTGTTATGGCGAGAGCGAATGAGCAAATTCCAGTGAAATCAATTGGGGCTGTCGTACGTTCACCATTAAATCATGTTGTATCACTGAAATCAGCGGGCATTCAATCACCGAAAGATTTAGAAGGAAAAACAGTAGGATACTCTGGAACACCATTAAGTGAGATGTATTTAAAAACGATGGTAAAAGAAGCTGGTGGTAATCCTGATACAGTGAAAGTAGTAGATGTTGGCTTTGATTTAGTACCAGCATTAATTACGAAGAAAGTAGATGCGGTAACAGGGGCATACATTAACCATGAAGTACCTGTTATGCGTCATGAAGGCCATGAACCAGCGTACTTTAATCCAGCTGATTACGGAGTACCAAACTATCATGAGCTTGTGTTTGTAACAGGTGATAAAACGTTGAAAAAAGATAAAGAGGCGTTGCAAGCTTTCTTACGTGGTACGAAAAAAGGCTATGATTTCATGAAGAAAAACCCAGATGAAGCATTGAATATTTTATTAAATCATCAAGAAAAAGAAAACTTCCCACTTGTGCCAGAAGTTGAAAAGGAAAGTATGAAAATTTTATTAGAGAAGATGGAAACGAAAGATGAGCCATTCTTATCAGATTCAAAAGAATCTTGGGAGAAACAAAATAAGTGGCTGAAGGACAAAGGAATGACGAAAGAAACCGTCCCAGCCGATGAATTATTCGAAAATATTTTAAAGTAGGCGAATGAATATGAAAAATGAGCTCCATGTAATCTCAAATGGCCATATGCCATTCGAAGAGTTAGTGAATGTAGCGATGCAAATTGAGAGTGAGATTGATTATTTGCATATTCGTGAGCGTGAGAAGAGTACGAAGGAATTATATGAAGGTGTGGAAAGTCTATTAATGGAGGGCTTTCCAGCTTCTAAAATTGTCATAAACGATCGAATTGATATTGCAATTTTATTAAATATTCCTCGTGTTCAACTAGGATATCGAAGTACAGATGTAAAGTCAGTGAAAGAAAAGTTTTCGTATTTGCATGTCGGTTATTCTGTGCATTCGCTAGATGAAGCAATAGTAGCTTTTAAAAATGGAGCGGATTCACTCGTTTATGGCCATGTATTTCCGACAGATTGTAAAAAAGGTGTGCCAGCGAGAGGGCTTGAAGAAATTTCAGACATTGCAAGGTGTTTATCTATACCGATTACAGCAATTGGAGGAATTACCCCAGAAAACACAGTGGATGTTCTTACTAACGGTGTAAGCGGTATAGCAGTTATGTCTGGAATTGTAAGTAGTAGTAACCCGTATAGCAAAGCGAAATCTTATAAGGAATCAATAAGAAAGTGGGCGGAAAAACATGTGTGAGAAGTATGATGTAGCGATTATTGGTGGTGGTGTAATTGGTAGTTCAGTTGCACATTTTCTAGCAGAAAGAGGACATAAAGTAGCGATTGTGGAGAAGCAAAGTATTGCATCGGAAGCTTCAAAAGCAGCTGCTGGTTTACTTGGTGTTCAGGCAGAATGGGATGCGTATAATCCGCTATTTGAACTTGCTAGAGAAAGCCGAGCTATATTTCCACAACTTGCAGCAGTTTTACGTGAAAAGACGGGTGTTGATATTGGATATGAAGAAAAAGGAATTTATCGTATTGCTCAAAATGAAGATGAGAAGGAAAGAATTCTTCACATTATGGATTGGCAGCAGAAAACAGGTGAAGATTCTTATTTTCTAACGGGAGACCATGTGCGGGAAAAAGAGCCATATCTATCCGAATCTATTATAGGAGCAGTATATTATCCGAAAGACGGTCATGTTATTGCACCAGAGCTTACGAAAGCATTCGCACATTCTGCAGCGATTTCCGGTGCTGATATATATGAACAGACAGAAGTATTTGATATCCGTATTGAAAATAATAAAGTGACTGGAGTTATTACAAGTGAAGGTATTGTCACATGTGAGAAAGTCGTTATTGCAGGAGGTTCATGGAGCACGAAGTTACTCAGTTATTTTCACCGCGATTGGGGTACATATCCAGTTAAAGGAGAAGTGGTTGCGGTAAGAAGTAGAAAACAACTTTTAAAAGCACCTATTTTTCAAGAAAGATTTTACATTACTCCAAAGCGCGGTGGACGTTACGTAATTGGGGCAACAATGAAGCCACATACGTTCAATAAAACTGTGCAGCCAGAAAGTATAACTTCTATATTAGAGCGTGCTTATACAATATTGCCAGCTTTAAAAGAAGCAGAATGGGAAAGCACGTGGGCAGGATTAAGACCACAATCGAATCATGAAGCTCCTTATATGGGAGAGCATGAAGAAATAAAAGGTTTATATGCTTGCACGGGCCATTATCGAAACGGTATTTTATTAAGTCCTATTTCTGGCCAATATATGGCTGATTTAATAGAAGGAAAGCAAGAGAATCATTTGCTAGATTCATTGCTTTCTAGAAGAGTTTAGAAAGGGGATGGAAGTTTGAATTTAAAAATTAATGGTAACCAAATTGAAGTGCCAGCGAGTGTAAAAACAGTAGCTGAGCTACTTACACATTTAGAGCTAGATAACAGAATTGTTGTAGTAGAGCGTAATAAAGATATTTTACAAAAAGATGATCATACAGATACATCTGTTTTTGATGGAGACCAAATTGAGATTGTAACTTTCGTAGGAGGCGGTTGATTATGTTAAACATTGGACCATTTTCATTTCATTCTAGACTTTTATTAGGAACAGGTAAATTCCCTGATTTTGACGTACAGCAAAAGGCAATTGACGTTTCTGAAGCTGAAATTTTAACGTTTGCAGTACGTCGTATGGATATCTTTGATGCAAAGCAACCTAATTTATTAGAGAAACTTGATGTGAAAAAATATACGTTATTACCAAATACAGCAGGAGCAAAAAACGCTGAAGAGGCTGTTCGTATTGCAAAATTAGCAAAAGCTTCTGGGCTTTGTGACATGATAAAGGTAGAAGTTATTGGTGATGATAGAACGTTATTACCTGATCCGGTAGAAACATTAAAGGCATCTGAAATGTTACTGGAAGAAGGATTTATCGTACTTCCGTATACATCTGATGATGTTGTATTAGCACGTAAATTACAAGAGCTTGGCGTGCATGCGATTATGCCAGGAGCATCTCCAATCGGATCAGGACTTGGTATTGTAAATCCATTAAATTTGAGCTTCATTATTGAACAAGCGACAGTACCAGTTATCGTTGATGCCGGTATTGGTAGCCCAGCTGATGCGGCATTTGCAATGGAATTAGGAGCAGATGGCGTGTTATTAAATACAGCTGTATCAGGAGCAAAAGATCCTATTAAAATGGCACAAGCAATGAAATTAAGTATTGAAGCAGGCCGTTTAGGATTTGAAGCAGTTCGCATTGCACGTAAGCGTTGTGCAACTGCAAGTAGTCCTTTAGAAGGAATGAGCGTAGTTGAATAATCGATATTCTCGCCAAGAACTATTTTCTCCAATTGGAGAAGAAGGACAGCAAAAGATAAGAGAAAAGCATGTGCTTATTATCGGTGCAGGTGCATTAGGTAGTGCAAATGCAGAGATGTTTGTAAGAGCAGGTGTTGGCAAGATAACAATTGTTGACCGTGATTATGTAGATTGGAGTAATTTACAAAGACAACAATTGTATGCAGAGAGCGACGTAAAGAATAATCTTCCAAAAGCTATAGCGGCTAAAAAACGTTTAGAAGAGATTAATAGTGATGTAACAATAGAAGCTCTCGTTCAAGATGTAACAGCTGAAGAGCTAGAAGAACTTGTTATAAATGTTGATGTAATTATTGATGCGACTGATAATTTCGAAACGCGCTTTATTGTAAATGATATATCACAAAAATATTCTATTCCATGGATTTACGGTGCATGTGTAGGTAGTTACGGTCTTTCTTACACAATCCTTCCTAGTAAAACACCATGTTTATCATGTTTATTACAGTCGATTCCGCTTGGCGGGGCAACATGTGATACAGCGGGTATTATATCACCTGCTGTATCTCTTGTCGTTTCTCATCAAGTAACAGAAGCTCTTAAACTGTTAGTAGAAGATTACGAATCACTTCGAGATGGGCTTGTATCGTTTGATATGTGGAAGAATGAGTATTCATGTATGAATGTGCAAAAACTTCGCCAGCATAATTGTCCTTCATGCGGAGAGAATGCATTATATCCGTATTTAAATAAAGAAAACACATCAAAAACAGCAGTTTTATGCGGGCGAAATACAGTTCAAATTAGACCACCTCATAAAGATGAAATGAATTTTGAACAATATAAAGAGTTGTTGGAAGGTCGTGTAAATGATTTAAATATAAATCCATATTTACTATCATTTTCTGTTGAAGACAAGAGGTTAGTAGCCTTTAAAGATGGCCGTGTGCTCGTACATGGAACGAAAGATATAAGCGAAGCAAAAACGATTTATCATCGCTATTTTGGATAGAAAAGGATGAGTGGGATGAAAGTGAATAAAGCTTTAACAATTGCAGGGTCTGATAGCGGCGGCGGTGCTGGAATTCAGGCAGATTTAAAAACATTCCAAGAGCTTGGTGTATACGGAATGACGGCTATTACGGCAATTACTGCTCAAAACACGCTTGGCGTTCAAGGGGTATATCCTGTTCCATTAGAAGGTATTACAGAACAGCTGAATTCAATTGGTACGGATGTAACACCAGATGCAGTGAAACTAGGAATGTTATTTAGTAGTGAAATAATTCAAATTGTTGCAGAACAAATTAAAAAGTTTGGCTGGAATAATATTGTGCTAGATCCCGTTATGATTGCAAAAGGCGGTGCATCATTATTACAGCAAGAAGCAGTTCAAGCATTAAAAGAATATTTATTACCAGTAGCAACTGTTATAACACCGAATGTTCCAGAAGCAGAAGTGTTAACTGGGGTGGAGATTCATAATGTTGAAGATAGTAAGGAAGCTGCAAAAGTATTGCACAAATTAAGTGCTAAATATGTGCTTATGAAGGGCGGACATGCAGAATATCAAGGGAATGAAGTAATTGATTTCCTCTTTGATGGAGAAGAATTTATTGAGTTTAGAAGCGAGCGAATTCCTTCAAAGCAAACGCATGGAAGTGGGTGTACATTTGCTTCAGCGGTTACAGCAAGACTTGCGAAAGGATACTCAATTGAAGATGCTGTTCAAGAAGCAAAACGATTTATTAGTATAGCAATTGAAGAGCCATTGAATATTGGTAGTGGTCATGGACCGACGAATCATTTTGCGTATAAAGTGAATAGAACGCGTGTATAGATAAGTGAAAAGCCAGTTTTATAACTGGCTTTTTTTCTGTTTACTTTTTCAAAATACAGGAGTAATATATCAGCCAGAATACATTTTTTTGTAAACGCTGAGTCCAATTATATGGAGCGGAGGAACCAATTTGTGCAGTGTCACTAGGGGTGAATCTTTCAAGTTTGAAAGTAGGGCTACTCTCAAAGTCCGAATCCGACAGCTAACTTCGTAAGCGTCTTGAGAGAGGACGGTGCCATGATGGATACATCACTTCATCGATCTGATTAGTATAGGGGAATATCAATCTATGTTTGATTTCTTTTATACTAAGGAGGATGAGGTACATGGAACTAACACTTATTTGTGTTGGAGAAGAAAGTAAGGTAAATAGTTTAAGAGATTTAGTATCATTTCAACATGAGTTAATTATTTTTACAGCAAATGAAGAGATAGCGGCTGAAGTTAGGAATTGTGGGTTTGATTGGACTTATAGTTGTAGTAAGGAGCAGGACTTTACTAGTATTTGTGAGTGTATTAAGAAGGTGATTTTACTAGGGGATGAGCTTCCAATCGTTAGTTTTTTCACAGAACACATTCGCTTTTCTTTCCAAGCACCTATTACTGTTGTTACAAGGAATAAACGATATCCAGCGAGGCTCTATGAAACCATTGGAGCTAAGTTTGTCGTGTTTACAAATTGTGATAATATTTCTTTTTTATTTTTTGAATAGGGCGGGGGAAGAAATGATGAAGGTACTATTACTTGGAGATATAGCAAATCGTTGGGCAGTATCGGTAGAGCGAGTTCAAGAATTGGTTCAGATCGATCCCCTTTTTCCAGGGCCGTATATTATATTACCATCAAAAGATGCTTTGTATTTAGAGGTAGATATTACCGAGTATGAGCAGCTACATGCAGAATTGACACAAGTTTATATTCGCGGGAGAAATTTACGTGCATTTTTACGAGGAGAATAAAGGTTGAATAAAAAAGAGCGAATGCTGAGTGCAACAAGCTATGCACTTCATGTCATTCGCTTTTTTTATTTCATATTTAAAAGGTCATTTTTAAGAAAAGAAAAGAGAAATAAAGAAAATAGATGAAATAACAGTAATAATCTTCAATGTAAGCGTTTAAATTAATGTAAATATTATTATTTTCAGTAATTTACCCCTTTACAAGTGAAATATAGAGGAGTATATTTACTCTCATAAATCATTCATAAAATTTCCAAAAAAACCTAAAATCGCTGAGTTCCAGAAATGGAGCGGGGGAACCAATTTTGTGCATCGTCACTTGGGGTGAATCTTTCAGTTTTGAAAGTAGGGCTACTCTTTAGGCCCGAATCCGACAGCTAACCTCGTAAGCGTTTAGAGAGGAGGTTTACTTTTTGTTGTTCATTTTTTGAACACTGAGTAGAGCTCAGTGTTCTTTTTTAATATTTAAATGGTAAATTTTAACAAAAAGAGAGGGATAGTTATGTTAGATGTTGTAATGGTCGGGATTTTTATTTTATTAGTTGCATCGATGGCAAGTCTTGCAAGTTGGTCAGATAAAGTTGTGAAAGAAGGAAAGCAATCATGATGATTGTCTTATCGGTTATTGTCGCAGCAATTACAGTGTATTTAGTGTATGCATTATTAAATCCAGAGAAGTTTTAATTAGGGGGAATCATTCATTATGATTTGGGTTGCAGTCATTATTACAATGCTCTTGTTTATTTTAGTAGCAAAGCCAACGGGGATTTATTTAGAAAAAGCTTTTCAAGGTAGCAAAACGTTAGATAAAGTATTCGGGCCTTTTGAAAAACTTATTTTTAAAATTACGGGTGTAAAAGCATACAATCAAACGTGGAAACAGTACGCATTATCATTAGTTTTATTAAATGGATTTATGATCGTTGTCGTATACTTCATTTTCAGATTACAAGGTGTGCTGCCGCTAAATCCAGCACATATTGAAGGGATGGAGCCTACGCTCGCTTTTAATACAGCGATTAGTTTTATGGCTGATACAAATTTACAGCATTATAGCGGTGAAAATGGTTTATCCTATTTATCACAATTAATCGGGATTACATTTTTAATGTTTGCGGCACCAGCAACGACATTAGCGCTCGTTATGGCTTTTATAAGAGGACTTGCTGGAAAAGAACTTGGTAACTTTTTCGTTGATTTTACGAGAGCGTTAACGAGAGTGTTTCTTCCTATTGCATTTATTGCGGCACTAGTTTTTGTCGCACTTGGCGTACCACAAACGTTAGATGGGGCGGTTACAGCACAAACGATTGAAGGTGCAAAGCAAAGTATTTTACGTGGACCTGTTGCATCATTCGTTTCCATTAAGGAACTTGGAAATAACGGCGGTGGATTTTTCGGAGCAAATTCTACGCATCCTTTCGAAAATCCAGGACAAATGAGTAATATTTTGCAAATGATGCTTATGATGTTATTACCAACAGCACTTCCATTTACGTACGGACGAATGGTCGGAAATAAAAAACAAGGCCGCATCCTTTTCGTGTCACTATTTATGGTATTTTTACTAGGGTTTATAACGATTACGACATCTGAACTAAACGGGAACCCGGCATTAAATGGAATGGGTATCGAACATGTACAAGGAAGTACAGAAGGGAAAGAAGTACGATTTGGAACAGTATTTTCTTCACTATACGCAACGGTAACGACAGCTGCTGAAACAGGCGCTGTTAATACGATGCATGATACGTTAACACCAATTGGCGGTTTAGTTCCGCTTGTAAATATGATGTTAAATACTGTGTATGGCGGCGTTGGAGCAGGTTTTGTAAACATTATTATGTATGCAATTATCGCGGTGTTTATATCTGGGTTAATGGTTGGACGGACACCAGAGTTTTTAGGTAAAAAGATTGAAGGTAAGGAAATGAAATTAATCGCGGTCACGATTTTATTTCATCCATTGCTCATTTTAGGATTTTCGGCATTAGCTCTTTCAACAAATTTAGGGACGGATGCTATTTCTCATTCCGGTTTCCACGGTTTGACGCAAGTGGTATATGAATATACATCGTCAGCTGCGAATAACGGATCTGGATTTGAAGGATTAGGAGATAATACACCGTTTTGGAATATTACGACTGGTTTAGTTATGTTTTTAGGACGTTACTTCAGTTTAATTACGATGCTAGCTGTGGCAGCTTCATTGAAAGAAAAAACGGTAGTGCCAGAAACAGTCGGAACGTTCCGTACAGATAATAGTTTATTTGGTGGCATCTTCATCGGAACAATTGTAATTGTCGGTGCATTAACATTCTTCCCGATGTTAGTACTCGGTCCAATTGCAGAATTTCTTACATTGAAGTAATGGAGGGTAAATGATGAGACCGGTAGTAGTAAAAGAAAAACAATTAAATGAGTCACAAATACATGCTGTAGAAGATGAAGTTAGACAAGCGAAAACGATGGATCGTGATATCGTAACACATGCGATGAAGCAATCCGTTGCGAAATTGAATCCGAAAGTCATGATAAAGAATCCGATTATGTTCGTTGTGGAAATTGGATTTATCATTACGTTCATTTTATCTTTTCTTCCAAGCAGTTCTAGTAGTATACCAGGATGGTTTAATATAACAGTTTCTCTCATTCTATTATTTACAGTTTTATTTGCGAATTTTGCAGAAGCATTAGCAGAAGGTCGTGGTAAAGCGCAAGCCGATTCTTTAAAGCAGTCGAAGAAAGATGTGTTTGCAAATGTAGTAAAAGAAAATGGAGACATTGTCCAAGTTTCAGCAACTGATCTTAGAAAAGGTGACGTTGTTATCGTAAAACAAGGAGAAATGATTCCAAGTGATGGCGAAGTAATCAAAGGATTAGCATCTGTAGATGAATCTGCAATTACAGGTGAATCAGCTCCTGTTATAAAAGAAGCAGGCGGTGATTTTTGTTCCGTAACAGGTGGAACGATGGTCGTAAGTGATGAAATTACAATTGTCATTACGAGTAATCCTGGTGAATCATTTATCGATAAAATGATTTCTTTAGTAGAAGGAGCTGCTCGTCAAAAAACGCCGAATGAGATTGCTTTAAATACAGTATTAACGAGCTTAACTCTTATTTTCTTAATCGTCGTTGTGACGTTGCCGATTTTTACAAATTATTTAGGTTTTCAAATTGATACTGCTGTACTTGTAGCGTTGTTAGTATGTTTAATTCCAACGACAATTGGTGGTTTGCTATCAGCGATTGGTATTGCGGGGATGGATCGGGTGACAAAATTTAACGTGCTAGCGATGTCAGGGAAAGCAGTAGAAGCTGCGGGCGATATTAATACAATTATTTTAGATAAAACAGGTACAATTACTTTTGGGAACCGAATGGCTCATACATTATTGCCTGTAGGAAATGAAACGATTGAGCAAGTTGGAAAGTGGGCCGCTATTAGTTCTGTTTTAGATGAAACACCAGAAGGTCGATCTGTTATCGAGTATGTGCAGGGAAAATCTATATCATATAATAGAGAACTTGCAGAACAAGGTGAGTTTGTTCCGTTTAAAGCAGAAACGAGAATGAGTGGTGTTGATTTACAGGACGGAACGAAAGTGAGAAAAGGTGCTGTCGGTAGCGTGATTGAATGGGTTCAGTCACAAGGTGGAACAATTCCGAAAGATGTAAATCAAAAAGCAGATTTCATTTCAAAAGAGGGCGGAACACCACTTGTAGTTGCAGTGAATAATCGTATTTACGGTTTAATCTATTTAAAAGATACAGTAAAACCTGGTATGCGTGAACGTTTTGAACAGTTACGTCAAATGGGGATTAAAACGGTTATGTGTACAGGGGATAACCCATTAACAGCAGCAACCATTGCAAAAGAAGCAGGAGTAGATGAATTCGTTGCCGAGTGTAAACCGGAAGATAAAATTGCTGTCATTAAAGCAGAGCAAGATAAAGGGAAACTTGTAGCGATGACAGGTGATGGTACAAATGATGCTCCAGCATTAGCACAGGCGGACGTTGGATTAGCGATGAACAGTGGTACGACAGCAGCGAAAGAAGCGGCAAACATGATTGATCTAGACTCGAATCCAACGAAAATTATTGAGGTTGTAGGAATCGGTAAGCAATTGTTAATGACGCGAGGTGCTTTAACGACGTTTAGTATTGCGAATGATATAGCAAAATATTTTGCAATCATTCCAGCAATGTTTACACTTGCGATTCCGCAAATGGAGGCATTGAACATTATGAAATTAACATCACCACTGTCAGCGATTTTATCAGCATTAATATTTAACGCTGTTATTATTCCATTACTCATTCCGTTAGCGATGAAAGGTATTGCATATAAACCGATGAGTTCTAATGCATTGCTTAGCCGAAACTTACTTATTTATGGGCTTGGCGGAGTTATCGTTCCGTTCATTGGAATTAAAGTAATTGATATAATTGTCGGCTTGTTCATATAAGGAAGAGGGGAAAAAGATGGAGAAGAAACAAAGTATACTATCACCAATTATCCGTATTACTTTTACATTTCTAGTGTTGTGCGGACTTGTATACCCGCTTATTGTTACTGGTATTGCACAAGCCGTGATGAAGGATAATGCGGATGGAAGTCTAATATATAATGATAAAAATGAAGTGATTGGTTCTAAATTAATCGGGCAAAACTTCACGGATCCACGTTATTTTCAAGGGCGTGTTTCTAGTATTGAATATAAGGCTGAAGCATCTGGTTCAAATAACTATGCACCATCTAATCCAGATTTAGAGAAACGAGTAGAGAAAAGTATTGAAGAGTGGAAGAAACAAAATCCGAGCGTTCCAGTTACAGAAGTACCGATAGATTTAGTGACAAATTCAGGTTCAGGGCTTGATCCTGATATTAGTCCGAAGGCAGCTTCTGTGCAGGTGGATCGCATATCGAAATTAACGGATATTCCGAAAGAAAAACTTAATCAATTGATTAAAGATCAAACAGAAGGTGCTGCGCTTGGTTTATTTGGAGAGACCCGCGTAAACGTCTTAAAGCTAAATTTGGCATTACAGGAATTAATGAAATAGTAACAGTGCTACCTCAATCTAACGGATTGAGGTAGCGTTGTTTCGAATGAAAGGTAGTGTTTATTTTGTATGCAGATGATTATGAACCGAAGTTTCAAAGGCGAACGCCAGAGGAATATTTAGAATATATTCGTCAGCAAAATCGCGGAAAGTTAAAGTTATATGTAGGAGCAGCTCCAGGCGTAGGAAAAAGTTATAAAATGCTCTTTGATGCAAGGGAAATGAAAAAAGATGGAATTGATATTGTAATTGGTTTAATTGAAACGCATGGAAGAAAAGAGACGGAAGAAGCAATTGCTGATTTAGAAAAAGTTCCTTTGAAAGAAATACAGTATAAAGGAAAGGTATTTTATGAGCTTGATGTGGAAGGAATAAAAAAACGCGCGCCGCAAGTAGTCGTAGTGGATGAACTTGCGCATAGTAATGTTCCTGGTTCTAAGCATAAAAAACGTTATATGGATGTGCAGGAATTGTTAGAGGCTGGTATATCGGTATTATCAGCTTTTAATATTCAACATTTAGAAAGTGTTCATGATATTGTAGCTCAAATTACGAATGTAAAAGTAAGAGAACGAGTTCCAGATTTTATTTTACAAAAAGCAAATGAAATTCAGCTCGTTGATGCAACACCGGAAGTACTTCGGAAGAGGTTAATAGACGGAAAGATATATAAAGAAGAAAAAATTCAGCAAAGCTTACAAAATTTCTTTACGCTTAATAATTTAGGAGCACTTAGGGAATTATCACTTCGCGAGGTGGCCGATGATATGGACGAGAAAATTAGCCAAACAGTAATAGAACCAATTGGCGTAAAAGAAAAAATTCTTGTTTGTGTACAATACAGTTCAACAGCGGAGAAATTAATAAGACGGGGATGGCGCATGGCTGATCGGTTAAATGCTGAATTGTATGTATTAAATGTTGAAAGAGAAAATATAGACTCTCTTTCAGCTGGTAAAAAACAAACAATTGAAGAGTGGAAGACGCTCACGAATCAATTTGATGCGAGTTTTGTATTAGAAGAAGCAAAGGGAAGAAAGCCAGCGGATGTTATTATTGAAGTCGCGAAAAGATTGCAAGTAACACAAATTTTACTTGGGCAATCAGCGAGAACGCGGTGGGAAGAAATTCGAAAAGGTTCTATTGTAAATGAAATTATGAGACAAACAAAGTATATTGATATTCATATTGTTGCGGATCAAAGAGGGTAAAATAGAGCCGACCTTTTTTGGGGCTCTATTTTGCTTTTTGTACAGAATGAAAACTTAGCATTTTCATTGTATATAAGATTACAAGTAAAAATATAATTGCGCCTAGGAAGAAAATCCAAAAGTAATTTTGGTTAAATAAAAGAAATCCACCTATAAGTGGCCCTGTGCCCATACCAAGATAGCGGATGAAGTTGTACATACCGATAGCTGTTGCGCGTTCTTGTACGAATTCTTCTGTTAATAAAGTAGTGTGAGTTGGCATAGAAAGTCCCATACTAAAACCGTACAAAGATGTAACGATAATGATGAATGGGATATTGATGTTATATGTGAAAGAGAATAAAACGACACATATAACATTGAAGAAACTCGTAATAAATAAAGCTTGCTTTGTTGTGAGGCGTTTTTGCAAAAACTTGTAGCAAAAACTTCCTAGCATGATAGAAAGAGACATTGGTACAAACATAAGACCAATTTTATCTACAGTTAAATGAAATGAATTTGTTAAAATACTCGGTAAAAAAACGAGAAAGCAAAAGTAAATACAAAATTGAATGAAGCCAATAAGAGTAATAGAAAATCCAGTTTTATTTTTTAAGATAAGAGAGTAATTCTTTTGTGCTTTAGATTGTTTAATTATATTTGGCTTTGTTTCTGGGAGTAGTGAAATGTTTATAATTAATAAGATAATGCCAAGTGTAGATAAAAAGAGAAATACAGATAAGTGACCATTTATACTGCCAAGATAACCACCTATGAGAGGAGCCATTGCAGGTGCGAGGGCAAGTAACATTTGGTATAGGCTCATCGCTTCTCCGCGTTCTTTTCCTTCAAATAAATCGCCGATAATCGTTGCTGAAACTACAGGTATAGCCGCTATTCCTATAGCTTGAACAGCTCTAAAAAAGAGAAATAAATAAATGTTTGCCGAAAAGGCACATCCGATTGAACCAATTGTACTAATGACTAAACTAGGGATAAGGACAGATTTTCTCCCTTTTGTATCAATTAAAGGTCCATATACGAGCTGCATAATTGCAAGAACGAATGTGAAAAGTGAAACTGTTACATTTACAAGATAAAGAGAAGTGTGAAAAGAATTTTGAATCATCGGTAAGATAGGTGTGTAAATATTTTGAGCGAAGGAACCGAGTAAGGCACTAATACAGACAACATATAAAATGAAAGTTAGTTTAGATTTTTTCATCTTGTTAACCTCCTTGTATTTTGGTTTCCTTGGAAACTAAATTTATTTTAACATGATTTTCTCACTTGTAAAGATGAAAAAATAATTTTAAAATGGTATATAGTTAAATTGTTTCTTTGGAAACTTAGGAGGCGAACGGATTGAAGCATACAACGAAGCAAATGGAAATACTGTCGGACATTCGTACACTTTTGCATAAAAAAGAAGAACATTTAAAACGACAAAACGAGAAGTTTCTTCGTGAGACAGGTGTAAGTAGTATGTCTTTATCTGAGTTACATGTAATCGAATGTATCGGAAAAAATGGTTTGATGAATGTAACGGCAATTACGACAGAAATGGGCATGACGAAGGGAGCAATCTCTAAAATTTGCACAAAGTTGTTTCAAAAGCAATTCGTTGAGAAGCTGCAAATGTTAGATAATCAAAAAGAAATCTTCTTCAGCTTAACGGAGAGTGGGAATGAAATATATAAAGCTCATGAAAAATTGCATAAGCAAGCTGAAGAAAAGTGGTTGTTACTTTTAGATGGATATACGAAAGAAGAGCAAGACTTTATTCAAAGGTTTATAAAGGATGTCTCCGGTCATTTGGAAATATAATTGGAAGAAAAAACTCCTTTTTCTCAAGTCTTTTAAATATAATTTCTGAAAGAACTCATATATAATAGAAAAAGATACTTAACATGGTGAATAATTAAAGAGTCAATATATATAGAGGAGAGAGTAACATGCTTGAAAATACGGGGTTAGTATTAGAAGGCGGCGGTATGCGTGGTGTATACACGGGCGGGATATTAGAATACTTTATGGAACAAGATTTATATTTTCCATATGTAATCGGTGTATCAGCTGGTGCTTGTCATGCAGCGTCGTATCTTTCCAGACAAAGAAATAGAAATAAAACGGTCAATATTGATTATGCATCACATCCGAAATATTTATCGTATAAAAACTTATGGAGAAAACGTCAGCTATTTGATATGGATTTCATTTTCCACGAAATTCCAGAAAAGCATGTGCCGTTTGATTTTGAAACATACTTTAATAGCCCGGAACGTTTCCTTGTAGGAACGACGGATTGTGAAACAGGGCAATCTGTTTATTTTGAAAAAGAAGGAACGAATGATGATGCGCTAAATTTATTACAAGCGTCTAGTTCATTGCCTTTCATTGCACCAGTAGTAAATTACCGCGGTAAACAACTGTTAGATGGCGGGATTTCTGATCCAATTCCAGTTCGTAAAGCGCAAGAGGATGGATTTAAAAAATCAGTCGTTATTTTAACGAGAAATCATGGCTACGCGAAGAAAAAATCAAAGTTTGGATGGATTGCAGCGAAAGCTTATAAAAAATATCCGAACCTTGTTAACACGATGCTGAATCGTTATGAAGTGTATAATGAAACACTTCACTATATTGAAAAAGAAGAACAAGCTGGCAATTTATTTGTTATTCGCCCAGAAGTGCCGCTTCAAGTAGATCGTATGGAAAAAGATACAGCAAAACTACAAAATTTATACGAGCAAGGCTATGAAGATGCAAAGAGGCAATTTGCAGATTTGCAGGCGTTCTTGCAAAAATAAATATTAGGCTGTGGAGAAGAATTTCTCTGCAGCCTTTTTATATTGCTACTTATACGTTACTTTTTAAAAATGTATGAATGTTTAAGTGTTTAAAGAGTTTGTAAAACATCGGGGTTTCTTGTTGAGGAGAATTTATTTGAAGGATATTATGATGATGTAGCGCTACTAAAATATTAAATTTATGAGGTGATTGTTAATGAAAGGAAAAGTTTTTTCAATTACGACTTTAGTATTATTAGCAACATCAATCTCAACAAGTGCATTCTATCCAACTCTAAGCGGTCACAAAAGCGGTAACCTACTATCTTATAGAGCTCAAACTACTACGAATCAAAATGCATCTCGTTGTTCAGTAGCAATTTCTTTTATTAAATCAAATGGAAATAATTCATATATTGAAAGCGCTTCAGACAAATTAGGGTCCCATGAATCTGGAAGAGCATTAAACGCAACTGTGAGTAATGGTGCATATAACGCCTTTGGTGCAAAAGGACTATACTCGGAGCATTATGCAAATGAGAATAATGACTATCAAGAAGATACACACAAAGGTACTTTTGATAGTAACGGTAACTTACGATTACAGTGGTAAAAAGCATTAAACAGTTGTCTTTATAAATATTTGGATAAGGAGAAGGGGATGTTCATCATCTCCTTCTTATTTAAAAGGAGCACAGACATGTACCTAGCTTTTAAAAATATAAAAAGTAATAAACTGTTTTTCTTAATTCTCCTTATGTCATTTTTTATTTCTTTTCTTTCTATATCAATAGCCGCACTTTTAACAGAATCTAAACGAAACTTTATATCTGCTTTTCAAATCGGTTTTCCAGAGAAGAATCAAATTTTAACTGTTCCGATAGCGAATGCAACTGAATTGGAAGAGATAATTCCTTTCATACAAGATATTTTTGTTAAAAGTGATATTTATGTAGAGCATTTAAAAGCATTAAATAGTTCAGGGGCAACAAAGATTATAGCTGTGAACTTAAAAGATGATTATTATTGGAAGCCATATATTTCTGAAGGACAATATTTTCATCGTGAAAATGTAAACAATATGGTTGTTGGCGATCAAACGAATGTAGAGGAGTTATATGAATTTGATGATACATATAAAAAAATAGGAACTATATCAAGAAAAGACAGTGACGTCGGTGTAGCAGGTATATACGTTCCACTTCAAAACTTACCTACTATATCTAAAAAAGGTATTATCGCGAGTAAACAATTACAATTAACAGTTGTTAATCCTACATCATCTATTCATAACGAAATAAAAAAGTTTATGGATAGGAGTAAAGAAGTGCTTTCGGGAGATGTTCAAATACTGAATGAACGAGATCTTCAGGAACTACATGTGACACATATAGATCCAGCAAATAAGTATTATTATAAATTCATTCTTGTTGCAATTGTTTCTGGCATTTCTGCGGTTTTATTTTGGATTTATAAAAAAGAAAGAGAGATTTCATTAAAAAAAGCAGTAGGTGCTTCTAATATATCTATTTACTGCGAACTATATATTCAAATTTTGTTTATTTCTCTAGTGGCGATGCTGTTGGTTTTTCTGGTGTTAGAAATGTTTTCTGGAACAATTCATACGTATTTTCAGACATACTTATTAAAACCGTTAACACCATATGTATTGGTATGTAATATTGTTTTTATAATTTTTCTTACAATGTTTGTTACTGTAATTCCAATCAAGCACATTATAAATATATATCCCGGAAAACATTTAAGAACGTAGGAGGTCTTCATGTTTTTTATATTTGATTCTATACGGTCTGTGAAAAAACGGTTGTTACCAAGTTTGATTATAGTAATTTCTTTAATTATTGCATTTTCTTCAGCAATAGAATTTGTTAGTAATCTTTCGGGATATCGAAAAATGATGACGGTAGCAAATAATTTATCGACTCATAAAAATTTTTATGAACTTTATGCGACGCAAGATATAACATTGTTTAGCGAAGAAAAAGCAAAAAGTGATTATCAACATTTCATGCAAGGGTTATCTAATACGATACCAATAACAAATAAAACAAATTATTTGTTCCGTAACTATTCACTTAGTTTAAAAAAAGAAAATGGAACGATAAAGACTCTTATTGTTGATAAAGATATTAATAAGTACTTTCATATACGAATTTCACAAGGAAGATATTTTGAGGAATCGGAATTTCATAAATCAGTATTTGATATTAGACCTGTTATATTAGGGGCTAATTATATAGAAAGAGGTATCTATTGGTGATGTTATACCATCTGGAAAAATGAAGCTAAAAGTAATTGGCTTTTTAGAAAAAAATTCACCATTTACATATCCTCGAAGTGGTGAAATATCGGATAATCGTATTACATTATTAGATGACATGGCGATTTTACCAATTGGAACAGAAGAAATAGAGTTCTATAGTGTAGAACTTTTATACAATGGGTTAATTATAGAAACAAAGGAGCAGATAAATATAAATGAATTTCAAAAGAAAGTATTAAAGGTAACGGAAGGTAAGGGTTATTCGTATTATGTTACAAATCCGAATAAATTGTTAGAAAATGAAAAACAAGGTATTGATAATATGTCATACCCCTTATTATTAAGCGGTACAGTCTTATTTTTTTCATTTCTATCTATTGTATTGACATCAATGGCAGCACTTTATATGGAACGTAAAAATATTTCTATTAAATCAGCGTTAGGTGCAAGCACTTTTCAAATATGTCTTCCATTTATTATTGAGTATATGTTGCTATTCGTTTTAGCGATATGTATAGGAATAATGTATTTTCAATGGGAGAATAGCGGAGTAATTGAAATTCAGAAAGGGCTAGAAAATAGTATAGTATCTTTCTTTGGAACGTTAAAAGTCTCTATAGAATCATTGGTTGTTATAGGTGCTTTATCACTTGTAATGATCCTCGTTATATATGCAATCATTTATTTCAATGTACTAAAAATAAAAAATACATATATGAAAGAGGTGTTATAGATGATTCAGCTCGCAAATGTGGCTAAGGGCTTTGGAAAGAATAATTTTAGTGCTTTAAAAGATATTAATCTTACAATAGAAAAAGGCGAAATGATAGCCATTATGGGCCCCTCTGGTTCGGGGAAGTCTACTCTCCTTAACATTATTGGCTTAATCGATAGCCCCTCTGCTGGAAAGTATTTTTTAGATGGAATGGATACGAGTACATTAAAGCAAAACTATCATAAGTATAGAAACACGGAAGTTGGATTTGTGTTTCAAAACTTTTCGCTACTCGATGATTATACGATTATTGAAAATGTAATGCTTCCACTTGTATATAGAAGAATTTCTCATAAGAAACGTATGCAAATATCAAAAGAAATGCTGAAAATGGTAGGGCTTGAGAGGCATATTAACAAATATCCTTACGAGTTATCAGGAGGAGAACAGCAAAGAACAGCAATAGCAAGGGCTTTAGCACAAGATACAAAAATTATACTTGCTGATGAACCGACTGGTGCTCTTGATCAAGAAAATGGGGAAAAAATTATGAGTATTTTACAAGAGATTAATAAAGAAGGAAAAACAGTGCTAGTTGTTACACATGATCAAAAGGTAGCTGCATATTGTCAGAGGACGATAAGGTTACTTGATGGTTGTATGGTATAATATGGATAATGTTATGTGAAGAGGTGATACATATGGAAAATGTATATAAAGGACTTAGGCATACCGGATTTACTGCAATGCTTATTTTTGGAGGGGTATTTCTACTTCGCTGGCTCATACATGATGAGATGCTACTGGATCAGCTTATTGGATTTAGTGTAGGAATGGTAATGGTTGTTTCGTCAGTTTCCATTCAAAAGTATAGTAAAGAATTACAGATGAATGAGAAATATTAATAATTTTTAATTGCTGTTATCTTTTTCATAGTTTAGTAATCGTGGAGGCTTTCGTGTGATTTTCTTATTTGTAGTATATTTTGTTTTCATTATGACGTTGGTAATTACGTTTCTTCTTTCACAAAAGTCATATAAGAAGCCTGTTATTAAATATATACCAACGTTAGTATTGTTTATTTTGGCTTTCATTTCTTCTGCTATGTTTGTATTGAATAATGGAATGGGAGAGCTGATGATATCGGTCTCTTTAGGGGTTGCAGCGATAGTGAACGGTCTTTTACTTCTTGTTTTGAAAGTAGTTCGTGTGATTGTTGCAAAGGGAAAGTAGAGCATCGAATTCGATGCTCTACTTTTTATTTACGCTTCTTTTTAATAAATGAAAAGGCTAAAGCTGTAATTAAAATGCTGCCTTTAATAATATCTTGTGCATAATAAGGGACGTTCATCATTGTGAGTCCATTTAATATAATTCCAATTAATACCGAGCCGAGGAATGTTCCGACTATATTTGGTTTCTTGGCACCGAACATTGCGTAACCGATATAGGCAGCTGCGACTGCATCCATTAATAATGGAGCACCAGCTGAAACTTGTCCTGTTCCAACGCGGCTGCATAGAATAATGCCGCCAATAGAAGCTAGTAAACCACTAATCATATAAGCATATACACGGTAACGATCAGTAGGAATACCGGCTAATCTAGCAGCTTCTCGATTCCCACCAGTCATATAAAAGAAACGACCGTACGTTGTTTTTTCTAAAAATAGATGTGCAATTAAAACGACAGTAAGCATGATAATGACAGGGACTGGAATTCCTAAGACGGAACCTTGACCGATAAATAAAAAAGATGGAATAAAATGTCCTGTTGCACCGGACATTCCTTCATAAATTGAAGATCCTTTTGAAAATGTTAAGTGTAGTCCATTGACGATATACATGATACTTAATGTAGCTAGTAAATCAGGTAGTTTAATTCGGATAACGAGTAGTGCATTTAATAATCCAACTAATAATCCGCAAAGAATAGGAACAAGGAGTGTAACTAATAGTTCTTGTCGATATAAAACGAGACAAGAAGCAGCTGCAATTGTTGCTAAACTAGCGGTAGAGCCGACTGATAAATCAAACCCATCTACAATCAATGTAAAGGTAACGCCGATTGCAAGTAACGTTACGATGGAGATAGAGCGTAAAATATCACTAATATTGTTATATGTTAAAAAAGAATCATTGACGATAGAGAAAAAAATTGTAACACCTATAATAATAGCAATTGTACTAAATTGATAAAAAAGATGAGTAGGTAAATATAGTTTCTTAGTTTTCGTTTTATGAACGAGATTCAATGGAATAGCTCCCTTCAGATAAATGTAAAAGCTGTTCAGGAGATAGTTCGCTTGGTAAGTATTCACCTACAAATTCTCCGTTTGCCAGTATAAGAATGCGATCAGCGATATGCAACGCTTCATCTTGTTCTCCTGTGAAATAAATTACGGAACTTCCGTTTTCTGTAATGTTGCGAATGAATTGAAAAATGTCTTGTTTCGCAGCGATGTCTACACCTTTAGTTGGCTCGTCTAAAAGAAATAGATTAGGTTTGAATCCACTCCACTTTGCAATTGAGACTTTTTGTTGGTTTCCACCGCTAAGTGAATGAATAAGTGCCTTTGGGTCATTTGGTGAAATACCGAAAGAAGAAATTGCTGTAGTAGCATCATTTAATTCGGTTTGTTTTCGTTTCCAACCTGATTGATGTAAATTTGTGTGACTTATAATATCTTCCGAAAGAAATACGCCTTGTTTTCTTCTTTCTTCTGGTACAAGTGCGATTTTCGCTTTAATCGCATCTCGTGGTGTTTTAATCGTTAGTTTTTGACCGGCTATTTCTGCGTGATAAGTATGAAGAGCACCAAATAACGTTTCAGCAAGTGTTGTTTTTCCACTTCCAATTAATCCGTATATCACAACAGTTTCTCCTTTTCGTATTGTAAGAGAAAGGGGAGAATGACCTTCGTGTAATAGAAGCTCTTGTACTTTAAATAGTTCCTCGCTCCCGGTTTTTGGTGCTGTATTAATAGGAAGTGTAAGTTGTTTTCCAGTCATCGCTTCCACAATTTGTTGATCTGTAATCGTTGTAATGGTTTCAGAAAGGGCAACTTGACCGTTATGTAATACAGTTACATCATCCGCGAAATTTCGAATCTCTGATAAACGATGAGAAACTAAAAGGATGCCAATTCCTTTTGATGTTAAATCTTTTAATAGTTTCCCAAAGGTTTCAACTTCTTTTGGTCCAAGAGAAGAAGTAGGTTCATCTAATAAAAGGTAATTTGTATTGTTAGATAAAGCTCTTGCGATAAGAAGTAATTGTTTTTCATGTAATGAACAGTTTGAAACATCTTCCGAAACATTTAAATTTACCTGTACAGTTTGCAAATGTTGTTTAGCAAGTGCGACTAATTTGGACTTTGAAAATAGTACTTTATTTTGCATTGCTAAATGATCGATTAGTACATTTTCTAATACAGATAATCCGGGAATAAGTCCGTGATCTACTTCTTGTGTTACGAAAGAAATGCCATGCTTTTTTGCATCGCGCGGTGAAGTAAAGGAAACAGACTGAGTATCAATTTTTATATCGCCAACAACTGGTTGAATTTCACCAGTTGCTATTTTTAGTAAAGTACTTTTTCCTGCACCGTTCATGCCTAGTAAAGCGTGTACTTTTCCTTTTTGAATATGAATAGAAACATCTTCTAGAACAGGTGTAGCGACATGATAAGAATGTGTAATGTTTTGAAGAGAGAACGTCATCATTTTTTCTCCTTCTCTAATTTTTTCATCCAAGGGGAATATGCATCTTTTGAGTCTCCCCAACCGTTTATATATTTTGATAACTGATCCATTGTTATATTTTCTTTTGGTAAACTATTTTTCTTTACTAAATAAGGTTCTAGTGAATAAATATCTGGCGTTTGTTCACCAGCAATTTTTTTGTATAAAAATCGTACTTGAACCTTACCTACTTCAGCTGGATCAGTTGCAGCTGTAGCAGTCCAAGGTGAGTTTTCTTTTTGCATGAGTTGTAAATCCTCATTACTTAAGTCAATGCCATATACTTTTATATCTGTACGACCAGCTTGTTCAAGTGCTTTAACAGTCCCTTTAGCAAACTCATCCCACGAAGCGAAAATAGCTTGTAAATCGCCTTTTTTCGGATATTTCTTTAGTAAAGCTTCTACTTGTGTTTGTGTATCGAGTGGCGTGTTATTACTAGCAGTACCGAATCTTGCGACTTCTTTTATATTTGGATACCGTTTATAAAAAGCATCAATGATAACATTGCGACGTTCCATTGGAGCAAATCCGCCGACCCATACAACTGCGATATTTCCTTGTCCATTCAAATCTTCCGCTAACGTTTTTAATGATTTCCATGCAAGACTATAGTCATCTTGATCAATAATTGTCACACCTGGCAAGCGTAGATCGTTATCGAACGCAACTACGGGAATGTTCGCTTGTAACGCTTTTTCTACTCCAGGTTTTAGTGCTTCAGAACGGCCATGATCAATTAAAATACCATCCACTTTTGAATTAATAGCAGTATCTAAATTTGCAGCCATTTTTGCTAAATCGTTATCAGAATTGTAGACTTGTACACTGCCGCCAAATAGCTCAACTTGTTTTTTGACACCCTCAATATATTGAGAGGAAAAAGTTCCGATGGACATTTGCATAATTAATGCGATTTTTAATGGCTTCTTCATTTGGCTTGGAATTTCTGTTTGTAATTGATTTTCTACCGTTGTAGTCGCCTTTCTCACAGTTTGTTGCTTTTGTGAAGAGATAGTATCTTGTTCATTTGTACAAGCTGCTAATGTAAATAAGAGAAAAATAAGTACGATGGAACATAATTTTTTCATAAAAAAATCCCTCCTAAACTAAAAAGAGAGGGGAGGGAGTGAAAATAAAAAACGCCTTTTCATATAGAAAAGACGCCTTATCATATTACTCTTATCTTTCAACACAATGTGTTGTAAGAATTAGCACCGTGCCCATAAATGGGTCGGTTGCCGGGCTTCGTAGGGCTCATCCCTCCACCTGCTCTTGATAAGACATCCGATATTTAACTATTTTGAATTATTCCACAAACGAATGGTATTGTCAAACAGTATTTATAAAAAAATCCCTCAGGAAGAGGGATTTTAATGTGGTAAGAATATCAATTGATAAGCAAACAAAATTCCAAATACATATACAAGTGGGTGAACAGCACGGAATTTACCTTTTGCCACTTTCATAAGTGGGTATGAAATAAATCCAAGTGCGATACCTGTTGCGATACTTGATGTAAGTGGCATGCTTAAGATTACTAAGAATGCTGGGAATGCTTCATCAAATGCGTCCCAATCGATGTGGCGAACTGAACCCATCATAAGACTACCAACGATAATTAATGATGGTGCAGTAATAGCTGATACACCAGAAACAGCACTTACTAATGGGCCGAAGAATGCTGCTAGTGCGAATAGAACCGCTACTGTAACAGTTGTTAAACCAGTACGACCACCAGCTGCAACACCAGCAGATGATTCAATGTAAGCTGTTGATGGTGTCGTTCCGAACATAGAACCAATAGTTGCTGAGAATGAGTCAGATAGAAGAGCTCGTCCTGCTTTTGGAAGCTTTCCGTCTTTCATAAATCCACCTTGTTGTGCAACGCCAAGTAATGTACCTGTTGTATCGAATAGTGTAACAAGGAAGAATGAGAATACAACGCCGTATAATCCGTAGTTAATTACGTCAGATACAGCAGTAATTGGATTTGAAACGATAATTCCTTCTGGTAAACCAGGCATTGATGTAACACCGTTTGAGAATGATAATTGTCCCGTGAAGAAAGCGATAATACCAGTTAATAGCATCCCGATAAATAGTGCGCCATTTACATTTAAAGACATAAGGACAATTGTAATTCCAAGTCCAGCTAATGCTAGTAGTACTGGAGCAGAGTGAAGATCACCAAGTCCAACTAAGTTTGCATCATTTTTTGTAACGATACCTGTTAAACGTAAACCGATAAAGGCGATAAATAGCCCGATACCAGCAGTAATTGCATGTTTTAAGTTTTCAGGAATTGCTTCCATTAATTTTGTACGGAAAGATGTAAATGATAGCAAAATTAAAATCATACCTGCTACGAATACAGCAGAGAATGCAATTGCGAAAGTCATGCCTTCATGCGCTTTTACAACAGAGTAAGAGAAGTAAGCATTTAATCCCATACCTGGCGCGATTGCGATTGGTAAGTTTGTAAAGATTGCCATAAATAATGTTCCGACAACAGCAGCGATAATTGTTGCTGTAAATGCTTGTTCAAATGGAACACCTGCATCTCCAAGGATAACAGGGTTTACGACAATGATATATGCCATTGTTAAGAAGGTAATAATACCTGCCATAATTTCAGTTTTAATAGAAGTTTTATGTTTTGAAAGGTTAAACATATAAACATCCTTTCTGTTTACGAATAATTTTCACAACAGTTATATATAATATTCGTTTTTTATCTATTTTGCAATAGTTTTGCATAAAAAGTTTATAACAATTCATATTTTGTGTCTTAAATTCGAATATTAATCGTAAAACGATGTGTGAATTTCAGCTTTTTATTGTGCACATGCTAAGGAAAAGGAGTTGAAAGCAGCTATGCCACAGCAAAAAAACTTTATAACAATGCCTGCGCAACATCAAAATAAGCAGCCAGGTATTGAATCATTAATGAGCCCCCTTCCGCAGTTTGAAGATGCAAACTATAAAGGAAGTGAAAAGTTAAAAGGGAAGAATGTGTTAATTACGGGAGGAGATAGCGGAATTGGACGAGCAGTTTCCATCGCTTTTGCAAAAGAGGGAGCAAATGTTGCGATTGCTTATTTAGATGAGGAAGAAGATGCAAATGAGACGAAACAACGTGTTGAAAAAGAAGGTGTAAAGTGTGTATTGTTGCCGGGGGATTTGAGTAATGAACAGCATTGTAAAGATATTGTGGAAGAAACCGCCCGGCAGTTAGGTAGTTTAAATATTTTAGTGAATAACGTTGCACAGCAATATCCGCAGCAAGGGCTAGAGTATATTACAGCAGAACAGCTAGAAAAAACATTTCGTATTAATATTTTTTCTTATTTTCACGTTACGAAAGCAGCCCTTTCTCATTTGAAGAAAGGGGATGTCATTATAAATACGGCATCTATCGTTGCATATGAAGGAAATGAAACGTTAATTGATTATTCCGCAACGAAAGGAGCAATCGTAGCTTTTACAAGATCACTTTCTCAATCGTTAGTGCAAAAAGGGATTCGGGTAAATGGTGTTGCACCAGGCCCGATTTGGACACCGCTTATTCCATCGAGCTTTGATGAGAAGAAAGTCTCTCAGTTTGGGAGCAATGTCCCGATGCAACGGCCTGGTCAACCATATGAATTAGCGCCGGCATACGTATACTTGGCATCTGGTGATTCATCCTATGTTACTGGGCAAATGATACATGTAAATGGGGGCGTTATTGTAAATGGATAGTTTTCATTTATAAGAGCAAAGTAATGTTAATTCCACTTATTATAGGGAGCGCTAGGGGGGATATAGCTGAAAAAGTTATGTTTCATCATACTATTATTTTTCATCCTACCGGTTAGTGCTTTTGCTAATACAGATCATTTAATATTAGTAAATCTTACGACGAACCAGTTGTCTTTTTTTGAAAATGGAAATTACACAAAAACATTTCCAGTAACGACTGGAAGAGATCGTACACCTACGCCTGAAGGTAATTTTTGTATTATAACTAAATTTAAAAATAAAGAATACCATCGAAAAAAAATACCTGGGGGTGCACCGAATAACCCTCTTGGTACGAGGTGGCTTGGACTAGATAAGAATGAATATGCAATTCACGGGACGAACCGGGAATGGACGATTGGAAGTAGGGAATCAAATGGCTGTATTCGTATGCATGACAGGGATATACAATGGTTATATGACCGAGTACAATTACAAACAAAAGTAATCATTTCTCGTTTTCATACGAGCCCCGAATATGAAGCGAATAAACTTGGTTATCGCGTTGTGAGCTGGAATGGTCGAAAAATAGAAAAAGAACAAATTGGAGTACTTACGTTAGTAGACCGCGCGGATATATATTGGCAAGAACCAAATGGACAGTTAACGAAAGTGAAAACGGTATTGCCAAATGAAAGATATCCAGTGTACTCAAAACGAAAAGATGGAATATATTATATAGGAAACAATTCGTATATTATAGATGAAACAGGAGAGAAAGTTCGTTACGAGCAAATTCCTTCTTCGATTTTAAGTAATATATATAAACGGAAATACAATGTTCCGTAATGGCTACCGTATTATAGACGGTAGCTTATTTATACTTGGAGTTTAACTGCAACTATTGTATTTTGCTGAATATAATACAGTACAGATAGGGGGCGGTTATATTATGAAAAGTGAATTTGCGTTTAAAGTTTTCTTAGTAACGACCTGTTTATTTATCGTGTATTTATATGCGTTTCTCGTCTTTTCTTTTTATGTTCCATATGTTGATTTAATATTATTCTTCGGATTTATTTGGGCGTTTGTGAAAGCGAGGGAAGGAGAGAAGAGTATATATCGGCGCATTACCCTATGCGGGACGGCCGTTCTCGTTATTTTGTACTTTTTTATTATGCATGATTTTTGGAGAGGAATGTAAAAAAAGCATACGATTAATCGTATGCTTTTATATCTGTTAATGATGGAAGAGAGGCAATTGCACCGTAATTTGTACATGTGATAGCGCCTACTTTATTTGCAAAGGAGATAAATGCTGTTAAGTCTTTGAAATGATACGAAAGTGTATGTTCACTTTGGGCAATCTGATATAACATTGCTCCAACGAAAGCGTCACCAGCACCAGTTGTATCGACTTGTTGAATGGAAATAGAAGAGACAATAGTTTGACCTTCATTTGTCGCAAGAAGGGTACCGTCTTTTCCAAGTGTAATAGCTACTACTTTTGCGCCATAATTTAATAATTTGAGTGCAGCTTGTTGTAAATCACTCTCTTTAGAGAGCATAGTAGCTTCCTCTTGACTTACTTTTACGAAGTGTGCATGTTTTATAAAGGTTAGACAATCTTGAGAGAATTGTTCTGTATTTGTAATGAGTGCACTTCGATAATTTGGATCAAAAGAAATGAAATGGCCTTTATCTTTCGCATATTGTAACAACTGAAAATACGTTTCTTTTAATGGGCTTGATAGTAAAGCTGTCGCTGAACCGAAATGTATTAAATCATTCGTTTGTATTTTTGATAAATCAATGCTATTGAATTGATATTCACCATCTGCACCACGCATAAAAGTAAAATCACGTTCGCCATCTTGATCGATGGATACGAATGCAAGTGTTGTTTGTTTATCTTTTATGAGCATGGATGTATCGACTTGCGCACGCTGTAAAGTTTGTTCAAGAAACTCACCAAATGGGTCGTTTCCTACTTGCCCCATAAATGTAGCGTGTCCACCTAATTTTGTAATCGCAGCAGCAACGTTAGCGGGTGCTCCACCAGCTTTTTTTTCGAAATCTGAACCGTTTACTAAAGAAACATTAGTATTTCGGCACACAAAATCAATTAATAGTTCACCTATACAAAAGACATTTCTCATACAATCCCTCTTTTCAGCTTATATTGTGTGATGGTAAAGTTTAGTTTTGCATCTGAAAAGATTGCGATATGATGTTTCATGTCTTTTCGAGGAAAAACTCGGGACGTAAAGACTGTTGAACCATCGTATAAGAAAATTTCCACGATGCTTTTATCTACAAATATTTGTAGTTCTATCGTATCTTGAATATCGATTTTTTTACAGCGTTCAAATCCATATTCTCCGCCAAATTGATGGTAGAAGTTGCCCCTGTCTATAGAAATAGTACCTTGTTCCCGATTAAATGTAATGGGGAAACATTCCTCCTCATTGTGGAAGAGAGAAAGACCAAAACGTTTTGCATCTTCTGTTTTAAGTGTAACAATTAATTCATAGGAGTCTTCATCATCAAGCGTTGATAATACATTTAATCCAGCTGTTATATCTCCTGAAATGTCTTTTTTTGTTGTTCGTAGTTTTGTTAATTCTGAAACTGGTTTTTGTTTTAAGATGTTATCTTCTAATGTTAATTCACGTGGAAGTGTTAGGCAATGAGCCCACATATAATCATCAGAAGGATATGTGATTTCACTTGATCCTGCCCAAGCAAACAATAGGCGACGACTAGTAGAGTCTTCTAAAGTTTGAGGGGCATAAAAATCGAATCCTTTATCAGCTTCGTAATAGGAATCAACATGGAAATATAAATTTTTAATATCGAAATGGCCTATAGCATAAACGACATTGTATACATTGTGAAAGTTTTCTCCGTCTTTTTCAATTCCTTGCGGTGAAAAGAGAAGTACATCTTTCCCTGATAATTGGAAGTAATCGGGGCATTCCCACATAAATCCGAATTCTTTTAAGTTTGTTGTAATTTCGCCTTGGAAATGCCAATTGTATAGGTCTTGTGATTTGTATAGTAATAGAGTTCCTGTTTTATTTTCACGTTGGGCACCGAGTAACATATAGTACATATCATTATGTTTCCAGACTTTTGGATCACGTACATGTTTTGTATATCCGTCAGGAATTATATCAATAACAGGATTATTACTATATTTCGTCATCGTATATTGTGAATCCATTGATGCCATACATTGTTTTGCATCACGGGAATCATCAGGCTTTTTTATATTCCCTGTATAAAGTAGATGAAGAAGGCCATCTTTTACGATAGCACTACCAGAATATGCACCGTGTGATTCATAGCTTTCAGTAGGGATGATGGCTACAGGCATACGCTCCCAGTTAATAAGGTCTTTTGACCTCACATGCCCCCAATGCTTCATTCCATGAATGGGACCAAATGGATACCACTGATAAAAAACGTGATATTCATCATTGTAGTATGATACACCGTTAGGATCATTCATTAATCCAAATGGTGGGTGGATATGATAAATTGGTTTCCATGAATCTTGGTTTGCAATTTCATATAAAGAATGTAATTCGTCTTTATTAGATTGCAGTATTGTTTTATATTTTGACATAGGTTTTCACCCCGTTATTATTTACTTTCTTTATATAAAATGAATGTGGCAACAAAAGCAGTGATAACTGCAATAGCGAAACCAATTATATAGTGAATCATGTTCATCATGCCAAGAGGTGCAACAATTGTAAGCATCGGAATACCTGTTAAACCGTATGCATTAGCCGCTACTTGCATCCAAACAACGTAAGCGCCTCCAATTGCGCCGCCAATAGCTGCTGCAATAAATGGTTTACCAAGTTTTAAATTAACACCAAAAATAGCTGGTTCTGTAATTCCTAAAAATGCTGAAGCTGCTGCTGGAATTGCAATTTCTTTCGTTTTTTTGTTTTTTGTTTTGAAATAGACAGCTAAAGTAGCACCGCCCTGTGCAACGTTCGCCATTGACCAAATAGGGAGTAAGAAATTGACACCGATATCTTTATTTGCGAGTAAGCCCGCTTCAATAGCGTGGAAGCTATGATGTAAGCCAGTAAGAACAATTGTTGAATACAATCCACCGAATATAAGTCCAGCTACTGGTCCTGCAAATTGATAAATTGTATTTAAAAGGTACGTAATGCCGTCACCGATTTTATATCCAATTGGTCCGATAATAATAAGTGATAAAAAGCCAGTTATAATAATTGTTAAGAATGGTGTAACTAATAAATCTAAAGAGTTCGGAACACGTTTTCGAAGTTCTTTTTCAATTGTACTCATAACATATACACATAATAAAATAGGTAAAACAGTACCTTGATAGCCAATCATATCAATATCCATACCAAGGAAATGTAAAACTGTGGGTTTTGCATTTGAAAGAGTCCAAGGATTTGTTAAGCTTGGGTGAGTTAATATACCACCAACAACTGCACCTAAGAAAATGTTTCCACCAAATTCTTTAGCGGCACTAACTCCAATTAAAATGGGTAAAATGATGAAAGCTGCACTTGAGAACATATCAAGTAATTGGATAAGTGAGTGATCTCCAGGAACTAATTTAAACGCTTTCAACATTCCGAGTAGACCCATAAGTAAACCGCTTGCAACGATAGCTGGAATAATTGGAACAAAAATATTAGATAGTGTCTTTGCTAGGCGGGCGATAGGATTCATTTTTTTCTTAGGTATATCGTTTGATGTTGTAGAATCTAGTTCGGCTATTCCAATTAGTTTTGAGAATTCATCATATACTTTGTTTACTATGCCAGTTCCAAAAATAATTTGATATTGCTCGGTCGTTGCAAAAGCACCTTTTACTCCATCGATGTTTTCGATTTCTGCAGCGTTTATTTTCGTATCATCCTTTAATATAAGACGAAGGCGAGTCGCGCAATGTGTGGCACGAACAATGTTTTCCTTTCCACCAATATTCTGTATTACTTGAGTTGCAATTTGTTTCATATCCATAAAAATTCCCCCTTACTATAAATTCTCTTTTATGGAACCGGTTCCGCAATAAGTTAAAATAAAAAACAGGGAAATGATGTTGAAAATCCTGTTTTTAAAATGTGGAACCGGTTTTAATTTTATTATAGAGCGCCTTTATATTTTGTCAACGCTTTCTTGGATTTTTAATGTATAACGGGAGTGTAATATTTTTGGTATAGTTTTGTTTTCAACAAGCTGTGAAAGAGAAGTGGCAGCAAGCTTTCCAGCATACTCATAGTCAAACGCAATTGTCGTTAAACTAGGGTGTACCATTTCTGAAATATCATATCCACCGAATCCTGTTACAGAAATATCACCTGGTACAGAAAGAGAGTGGGAGTGAATGACTTTCATTGCGCCAAGAGCGATGTTATCTGTAGCACATACGATAAGAGTTGGGCGATTATTATCTAAAATATGTTGTACTTGTTTCATGGCATCTTCTATGCGGAAAGTTGTTTCGTAATATGAAACGTTGCAAGTCGGTTCTAAATTTTCAATTGCTTTTTGAAAACCATTTTTTCGATTTATTCCAACAGAAATATCATCTTTTTCTATCCCTAAATAGGCAATATGTCGATGGCCTTGCGATAAAACGTATGCCCCTAACTCATAAGCTGCATCATAATCATCGTGAACGAGGCAATATTGATCTTTATATTCTTGCCCGACGAATAAAATAGGGATGTTTGAATTAGCCATAATTTTTTGATGTTCATTCGTTAATGTTTTTGTTAATAAAATAATGCCAGCTACCTTTTGTTTTATAAAGTTTTCAATTGCTTGTATTTCAGTTCCAGTTGTTTGATTTGCATTTGCTACAAGCATTTGATAGTTATTTTCCTGTAATGTTTTATCGATCCCGATAAGTGTTTTCATTGTAGCGAAGGAGTCTAATCGGGGGATGATGACACCAATTAAATTTGTTGTTTTTGCTTTTAAACTTTGAGCAAATGTATTGGGAGAGAAATTTGTTTCCTGAATAATACCTTCGATTTTAAGTTTTGTTTTATCACTTACATATCCGCCGTTTAAGTAACGAGAGACTGTGCTTTTTGCAACTCCAGCCAATTTGGCGATATCTGCAATTGTTTTAGCCATAGTATTTCACCTTCGTATTCATAAAAATGTTAACTTTATTATAGGGAGAATTAGAGATGACGTAAACAAGAAGAGAGAAAGAAAAAACCACCTCACGTATATGAGGTGGAATAATTGTTAATATCTAGGCTTAAATGTATGACAACAAGTCTCTACACTCGTTGCTACAGAACTTTCTAGCGTTTCGTTTGTTAAAACAGAAGCTGTATATGAATCATTTTCAGTTTGACCAGTTTCATCTGCATCAGGCTGAACGATGATCGCACTTGCTTGACAAAAGTTACCGTGTCCCCAAAAAGAACAGTTGGAAACAGAACATCTTACTTCTGGCATAAAACCCCCTCCTTATACATTAGTGTGGGATTTTACGCCCATTTCATGTGTAGAAGGAGTTTCCTTTTCTCGTTACTTTTTCGTTTGCTCAAGCCATTCTTTTAATTTGTCTTTCGGCTGTTCACCGCTAATACGGCTCACTTCTTTGCCATCTTTAAAATGAATGATTGTTGGTGTACCTTGAATTTTATATTCATCCCAAGGAGCATCTAATTTTTCAATATCCATAACTTTCATATCAACGTTTAAGTCTTTAGCCATTGGCACTAGGACAGGAGATAATTTTTGGCAATGAACGCAAGATGTTTGATAAAAGTATACTGTTTCTTCTTTTTTCTCTTTTAAGTTCTTTTGAAGATCTGAAAGAGAAATTTTATTTGTGTAGTAGTCAGGACCGTTTGTCTTACTTTCAGTAGGATTATCAATCTTTTGACTAGTGGCATTTTTTTCTTCCATTTGTGTTACAGCAAAAATTGCCACGAACAAGGCGATAATAATACCACCAAATATAAGCATTTTTTTCATTCTTTCATCTCCTTATTTGTTTTTGATGACAATAAAGCTACAAACAGCGATTGTAATAAAGCCGATAAGTGCTAAAAACGGGATTGTCACAAAGCCGAACCAGTTTATGTATTCTCCCGTACATGGTACACGTCCACAAGCTGCCCCAGCAGCTGAAAATGCTGCGACTTTTTGAATTGCATAGTGATATAAAGAAATACAAGCACCAATACTTGCAATTGGTAAAGAATAACTTGCAATGCGATAATCTTTCTTTGCTACAGCGATACCAAGCCATAAAACGAATGGATACATAAAAATACGTTGATACCAACAAAGAACACAAGGCTCAAATTTCATGATTTCGGAAAAATAAAGACTTCCTAGTGTAGCGATAAAAGAAGCTCCCCATGCGGTAAGTAAAGCATATTCTTGCTTTTTTTCTCGTCCCATATTTTATACCTCTCTTATAATAGTTACATACTAAATTATAGTATGAAGTGGTATGGAAAAGAAAGAAAAAATATGTTTATCAATAAAAGTTTTATAAGAGGGAACTTTTATTAGTATTAATATTAATAAAAGCGCTACCCTCCTAAAGAGAATAGCGCTATAGTTTACATTTGAATTTGTTCTACTTCTTCTACATGCGACTTTTGGGATGCGTGGTCAATATATTGAAATAGGAGCTGCAATTGTTTATCAACTTCTGGTAGTTCCTTGCTGTATTGATAAGCGTGTAAAAAATGCTCAATACGCTTAGAAAATAATTGATCGTTCGTTTGAACCATGAGAACGAGTAATTTATCCCAATTACAGCAATACGTGTAATAGAGAGCTTTATCATAGTCGTTATATGTTTGCACTGTGTACCCTCCTTACCGAGAGTTATATATAGTGTGTGATAAGTAAGGGGAAATACACTTGAAAGAATTTGTTAAGAAAAAAAGTGAATGAAAAGAAAAAACGAGGAGTTTCCTCGTTTTTTAAGCTTTTGGCATTGGCGTAGGTGTTGGTTTGCCATAGCCTTCTTTATATTTATTATCAATATAGTTACGAATTTCTAGCGTTGATTTTCCTTTTTGTTTCATGGAAGCAGATTCAACTGCGATTTCTAGGCAATTGACGCAAGTCGTTGCGTGGGAATCCCAAACAACTTCACCATTCTTTTTAATTTCACGGATAAAGCAGTTTTTATTATTTTTATGTCCTACACTTTCGCCGCAACCACAATAGCATGGAATCCAATCTAATAGCTCTGCATTTTGTCCAGCGACGGTGTAGATATCTTTCATTTGTGGATCAAGCTTATCTAGGAAGGTCGGAAGTGTGTCGACTCCTTTTGTTTTCTCTTGAATGTCAGCTTGCTGAGTGTGCGATGCGTGGTCATGTTCTTCTTTTTTTGATTCAGAAGATTTTTGGTCATTTGTACCAGTACTTCCGCATCCAGCAAGAATTAAGCTTAGTACTGCAAGTAAAGAAAATACATACTTTTTCATTCGCTTGTCCCCTTTACAAATGTATTAATCAAATTGTATCAGAGATTAAGGTGTATCGGTTGAAGATTTTTTTGACTGATTTTTGAAGCGCCATCTTAGCGAATGAACTAGAAATAAAATTGGGATATAAGCGTATACAATATACAATCCCGCTTGAGATAGTACAGTATTTAATGCGTTGATACTTTCCCGATTTTTAAAAAATAAAGAAGCTGTAAAAACGATGAAAATAAAAAATGGTAGTGTAAATTTAAATGAAATATGAAAGGAACGCTTCATCGTTTGACATGATGACCAAATAGTTAAACAAAGATTCGGCAAAATTATTAAAAACCAAACAAAAATAATAATATATTCGAACCGTTGAATAAAAGGAACTTTAATTATTTTTAACATCGTTAAAGTAGGCCAAATAGTGTGATTCAATTGTCCTTCACTATAATACATAAATGATACAATAGCTAAAACTACATAAATTAGAGTGCTAAAAACAATCCCTGCGTGAGCCCATCTTTTTAAAGATTTTCCTTTTTCAATAAAGGGATAGAAGATAAGAATTGTTTCAAATCCGAGAAATTCTAATGCAGATTGTTTTGCTGACACAAGTATGTCGAAAGGGGAATGCGTAAAAATAGGTAAAATATTACGGAAATGTGCATACTTCATCGGATAGACTAAAAAGAATACAACGAACATAGGAAGAACAATACCCCAAAAACATATCCCTGTCACAGAACGGAAGCCACCTTTTATAATGTAGTAAGTGACCAATAAAAACATTAGGGTAAGTTTCCATAACTTAATGGTAGGAAAGATCCAAACTTGTATTACTTCCATATATGTACGAAGAACAGTAAGGCAAAATAATAAGCAATAGAGAGTGAAAATTACCGAAAATATAGAGCCAATCCATTTTCCAAAGGTTGTTGTATGAATGCTAATTAAATCTCCGTCTTTTTCAAGCATTTTTAACATACAAAACAGTACAATATGAGTTGCAATACCTGCAATAATAAGAGAAATCCAAGCATCATAACCTGCATTTTTCAAAATTACACGTTGATATCCGAGAATTCCTATTCCGATTTGGAGAGAATGCAATAAAATAAATGCAAAATATGGAGAGACAGTTTTTGTTTTATTCATTGTATTCATTGCTCATTTCACCTCACTATTCCCCGATTCCAGATTGTACAATATTAAGATCTAAATTTATATCCACCGCTACATTTTGATACATATTTCGAATTTGTTTTATATTCCATTTTCTCGTATGGCTTCTAATTTCATCTCGTATTCCTAAAGGATCAATTTTCTTTTCTTGAAATTGTTTTATTAAATCTTCACAGTCTTTTTCAACATTTCGTTCAATTTGTTTTTTTATATAGTTGATATTTGTTTTTTTTCTTAGATCAATCCAATTTGGAGAGTTTTTAATTAATCCATTTAATTTTAAATGGATTTTTACTTTTGGTATGTCGCCAGTTTGATCTATATCATACTTATTTTCCCCAGCTAAGTTTTGTATAACAACCATACCTTTATGTTTATCCTTTGTTATCGCTGCTTCGTAACGTCCATTTTTCGTAGGATTAATAAGTAATTTTGCTAAAACAGAATGTCTTTTATCCGTATACATAACGACTTTATCGCCTTTTAAAAAAGCAAGTCCTTTGACAGCGACGGAATGATTATCGTCCATTTTAAGATAAGGGACATAGGCATCACATACAGAAGAGTAGTAATTATATAAAAAAATGTCTAATGCGGTTTGTGGAATGTTCTCATTTCGGATATTTTGTTCAAGTAAATCAGCAATGTATAAAGATCCATTTTTTTTTCCGTAATTTAAAAGTTCCTCAGCTGATCCATCTACAATTGCTAGTTGTACATCGCGCCCGATATTTGGGTCACGTTGTAAGTTAGTAATAATCTCTCCCATTCCGCGTTCTCCTAGAGCCTTTCCAAATAGGACGACACGCATTTGACCTACAACGACATTGTGAGGTGATTTTGCATTTAATCGTGAAGCGATTGTCTCAAGTGAACGGGCAGATGTTGATTGAGTTTCTGGTTTAGACTTTACACCATGTGTGTACTCTGGGAAGAGAATAGTTCCTTGGAATCTTTTGTTTTTAGTGATGTCAAATCCAGCGACATGAATAATACGCTGCGTATCCACTATATACGTTTGTGTACAGCCAGTTTGTAAAATGAAGAAGATAATGATAATAAGGTGCAATAAAATTTTCTTCATTCATTCTCACCATCACGTTTTTGCTTCGATTTGTTTGGATTGTAGCGCCATTTTGATTTTGGTCTAAGAAAAGAAGGTCTTTGTGCCGTTTGACTAAATGGTAATCGAAGAAAACCTTCTGCTGTACCTAAACCACGAAATGGATATAAAGGTAACAAATAAGGTGATCCAAGCGATTTTAATTTAATTAAATGAGCTAAAATAAATACAAATCCGACAGCGAGGCCTAATCCTCCGAATGCACCGGCTAAAAGAATAAGCGGAAAGCGTAACAACCGGATAGTAGAAGACATCTTTACTGTTGGTGTTGTGAAAGATGCAAGAGCGGATAAAGCAACTGCAATTAATAAAATTGTACTTGTCAAAGCTGCCTCCACGGATGCTTGGCCAATTACAACCCCCCCAACAATCCCGATTGTTTGTCCGACTTTTGTCGGTAAACGCGCTCCAGCTTCACGGAGCAATTCAATTGTAATTTCTAAAAAGAGTGCTTCTAGAATAGGAGGGAAAGGTACGTTAGCTCTCGAGAAAATAATAGGACCTAGTAAATCGGCAGGGATCATTTGATAATGATATGTTAAAGCCGCTGTATAAATAGCGGAGGAAAAAAGAGAAAATATAGCTCCGAAAAAACGAATAATACGAAAGAACGATCCAATCATCCACGGTAAATAATAATCTTCTGGTGAAATGAAAAAATCCAGTAACGTTGTTGGTCCTGATAAAGCATATGGAGAGCCATCTGTTAAGATTAAAACTTCCCCGTTAATTAATGCAAATACAGCTCGATCTAATCGTTCTGTAGGTAATAGAACAGGAAAAGGTGAATTGCTATTATCACTAATAAATTGCTCAATCATAGTTGAATCAAATGGGACATCAAAGTCAATGTCTTCTAGCCGTTGAATTGCTGTGTTGACAAATTGTTCATTTGTAATTCCTTCTATATAAGCAACTGCTACTTTCGTTTTTGATATAGATCCGACGGTAACTTCTTTAAAAATGAGTTGCTCCGTTACGATATTTCGGCGTAATAAGTGGATATTTGTATCAAGGTTTTCAACGAAACCGATTTTAGGTCCGATTACGCTATACTCATTTTCTGTATCGTTATATAATCGTTTTCCTAAAACAGTACTTTCGGCACGAATTAAAGCATATTGATCAGGATTCGAATTGTTTTTTAAGCGTATTAAAATATATCCACCTAATAATTTTTCACGAATATCATCAATAGAAGGGGAGGTAATAATGTCTTCAATAGAGATGATATTACATAAATCAGAGATGTTTTGGATCTGGTCCGATTCCTTTTTTAGAGGAGTTAAAATGAATTGTTTAATAATAAGTGCTTCCACGACAGATTTATAATAAAACAAGCACAACGTTTCATCTTTAAGTATGTTATAAGAGACAAAATCGCTTGATTCTTTCATGGTTTGTATAAATTCTGGGATAGAACAAAGTGTTTTTGTATTAGTCTTTTTTGATTTTTTAGATGATAAACCGAACATTTTCTCACCCCTAACATATATCATTTACTTGTGTTAGTTTTTGGGAAAGACGGGAATTTATACTTAAAAATTGAAAGTTCATAAAGAAAAGGAAGAGTGGTGAATGGCTCTTCCTTTTTAGCATTTTAATTTGTTTTTTGTTCTTTAATAGACTTCACTAATTTCATCATTTCCGCTCGTATATCTTCTCTTTTTACATTTAATTTTTCGGCAATTTGTTTAATGTCCATTCCATCTTTTTTCATCTTTAATACATCATCAAGAGGAGTATTGCTTTTTTGAGAGATGATTGTTAACACAGTAAGATGACGCAATTTGATGTTATATTCTTTCATTTTTTGCTTTAGCTGATCCGGTGTGGATTTTTGCATAGTTGCTAACTGTTGTAGCAGTGCTTGCTTTGTTTCTTTATTCATATGATGCTTTTTCAGCTTACTTGGATCTATACCGAAATGCTCGGCTGTTTTCTCCCAAGATTTATTTTGCTTATAGTAAGCTAAAACATCTTTTATTTCTTTATTACTAATTCTTGCAATATGAGCAGCTTTCCAAATTTCATGTTTGTTATAGCCGAGTTTTTCTAGCGATTGCATTTCTTCTTCTGAAATTGGGTTATGGTGATGCAGTGTTACTTCTTTTGGCGTGGCAGCGGATATAGGGAAGGTGGATATCCCGCATAATAATGCTGCCATAGTCATACAAACAGCGATTTTTTTGTACATGTAAACTCCTCCTAGATGGATAATGTAGAAAACTGTACACATATCATTTCCATAAAATGTGAAATACTTGTGAACAAGCTAAGTTTTTTTATTCACAGCATGAAATGACGTTTTTAGAAGTTTTCCAACATAAAACATTGATTAATAGTAAAAAACTAAGGTATAATCGAAATTGAAAATCAATATCAATACTAACGATAAACTTATACATATAGATAAAAATAAGGGAGAGATAAATATGACTACATATACTTCCATCGCAAATGTGATTAAAGAAAGACGTTCTGTACGTACATTTACAGATAAAGCAGTAGAAAAAGATTTATTAATTGAACTATTAAACGACGCAACATGGGCACCTAATCATAAGCACCGTGAACCATGGAATTGTAAACTATACATCGGAGAAGGCCGCAAGAAATTAGTAGACGCAGTATTAAACTCTTTCACAGAAGAAGAAAGAGCGAAACGCGGTAAAATTTTATCAGATCGTTTTTTAAGCACACCTGCACAAATCGTTGTATATATGAATGAAGATCCACGTCAAATTCAGCGTGACGAAGATTACGCTGCAACATGTGCATTTATGCAAAACTTCCAACTTCTTGCTTGGGAACGTGGATTAGGTTGTGTTTGGAAATCAGGCGGATTAAACTACAATCCATTATTTATAGAAGGAATCGGTTTAACAAGAGGCCAACGTATCGTTGGAATTCTTCATATCGGCTATTTCGATAAAGCACCAGAAGGAAAAGCTCGTACTCCGATTACGGAGAAGATGGAGATTATTGAAGGTTAATAGATGAGACATTCTCGTTTTTGCGGGGGTGTCTTTTTATTATGCAATCAATCCTCATGAAAGCTTGTTCTTCATCATACACTTTCTTAAGGGAAAGTGTAAGGAGGGAAAATAATGAGAGCAAGTGACGATAAAGCACTGCAATATGCGATTGCGGAAATTACGGAAATTGCGACTGGATTTGGGCTTGATTTTTATCCGATGCGTTATGAAATATGTCCAGCGGAAATTATTTATACATTTGGTGCATATGGGATGCCGACAAGGTTTTCACATTGGAGTTTTGGAAAACAATTTTTCAGAATGAAATTACAATACGATTTAGGACTTAGTAAAATATACGAACTCGTTATTAACTCTGATCCATGTTACGCCTTTTTATTAGATACGAACTCTTTAATTCAAAACAAATTAATTGTAGCGCACGTTTTAGCACACTGTGATTTCTTCAAAAATAATATTCGTTTTTCAAATACGAAGCGAGATATGGTAGAGAGTATGGCGGCAACAGCGGACCGTGTGAAAGCGTATGAGCATAAGTACGGAAAGGCAGAGGTAGAAACATTTTTAGATGCCGTACTTGCCATTCAAGAGCATATTGATCCGTCGCTTATGCGTCCGAAGCTCGCATGGAGTATTGATGATTTAGAAGATGAAGAAGTAGAAAAGAAAAAGGTGTCGCAATACGATGATTTATGGAATTTAGATAATCGCAATAAAAAGCAGGAACGTTCTAATGTGCGTAAAAAGAAGAAAATTCCACCACAACCAGAGAAAGATTTACTGCTCTTTATTGAAGAATATAGCCGTGAGTTAGAAGATTGGCAGCGTGATATATTAACGATGATGCGCGAAGAAATGTTATATTTTTGGCCACAGCTTGAAACGAAAATCATGAACGAAGGCTGGGCATCCTACTGGCATCAACGCATACTTCGTGAAATGGACTTAACCTCTGATGAAGCTATTGAATTTGCGAAATTAAATGCAGGTGTTGTACAGCCATCAAAAACAAGTATTAATCCATACTACCTAGGTATTAAAATCTTTGAAGATATTGAAGAACGGTACAACAATCCAACAGAAGAAATGAAGCGACGAGGCGTAAAACCAGGATCTGGCCGTGACAAAATGTTTGAAGTACGCGAAATTGAATGGGACGTATCGTTCCTAAGAAACTACTTAAATAAAGATCTTGTTATGCGAGAAGATATGTACTTATTCCAGCGCCAAGGAAAAGAATATAAAGTCATAGATAAAGAATGGGAGAATGTGCGTGATCAACTCGTAAATATGCGGACAAATGGTGGGTTCCCGTACTTAGTAGTAGAAGATGGAGACTACTTAAAGAACGGAGAATTATACATTAAACATAGTTACGAAGGAATCGAGCTCGATTTAAAATACTTAGAAAAAGTATTACCATATCTTCATCAGCTATGGGGAAGAACGGTGCATATGGAGTCGATTGTGGAGAGTAAGGGCGTTGTGTTTTCTTATGATGGGAAGATGGTGCATCGGAAGTATGTGTGAGGGGAAGAACGGACATAGGATACTGTGTCCGTTCTTTTTATTTGGAACAAAGTTAAATATGCTATTCTTGAAAAAAGGGAGTTACATAGAGAAATGGAGTGATTTAAATGAGCAAAGTAGGGATATGTAAGGTTGATATTACGCCGCCTGTAGGTATTGATTTTGTCGGATATCATAGAGAGACAGGCATAAATAATGTTGAAGAACGTATTTACGGGACAGTTTTTGTATTTGAAAAAGATGAAATGAAGACTGTGTTTATAAGTATTGATAATATTGGGATGCTAGTAGAAGATACGAATATGATTCGTGAGCGAGTAGCAAGTAGGCTTCATGTGCCATTTGAGCGAATAACGGTTGTTTATACTCATACGCATTCCGGTCCAGAGACAGTCGGTGATAATCCGCTAGTGCAGTCGTATAAAACGATTTTAGTAAATAATGTAGTGCATGGTGCTATTACTGCGAATAACAACTTGAAGCTATGTGAAGTTGGCTGGGGTGTTACGACAGGTGATATTGGGGTAAATCGAAGAGAGAGAACATGTGATGGAAGAGCGAAGATGGGAACAAATATAGATGGTGTTGTAGATAAGCGAATTGGTATGTTAGCAATAAGAGATGCTGAAACGAAGGAGTTATCTGGGATTTTAGTATTTTGTACTGCGCATCCTAATGTTTTAAAAGGTGATAGTGATGAATTATCAGCGGATTATCCTGGAATGACGAGAGAGATTTTAGAGCAGATAGTGAACTGCCCTGTTATTATCGTTCAAGGTGCCGCTGGAAATGTGAATGCGAAGTACCGCGGTTCAAGTGAAGCGTTAAAACAAATGGCCTATTTACTTAGTGGACATGTATTAACGATGTTACCAACAGTTACATATAGCCCAATTGTAAATTTAAGAACAGTTTCAAGTATGCTGCAAATGAAGTTGAAGGATATTCCTGAAATTGATGAGATACGAAGCATGGCTCAATTAGCCGAGAAGCAGTGGGGCGTGAATACGGATGAATGGCTTGCTATCGTATTAGAGAAATATAGGCAAGGTATTCGGAAGTTACGTATAGATTTAGAAGTTCAACTGTTTCAAGTTAATGATGGTATGTTTTCAGGTATACCGATGGAACCTTTTTCAGAAACTGCCTTAGCAATGAAAGAGAGCCTTCAAAATGAATTGGCTTTCTTTGGTGGATATATGAACGGATATCTTGGTTATTTACCGACAAAAGACGAATATGCATATGGCGGATATGAAGTAGAATTAAGTCCTATTGTGTATGGAACAGTTACAAATTTGTTAATGCCACCGGGAGAGAATATTGCGGAGTTGATTGTGAAAAAGGTTATGGATTTATGTAATATGGTGAAACTTTAATGAGACAGGTTTTTGAACGCAGAGTAAAGAATATGACTCATTGTTTGATTTTGTTAAGTCAATGTAATTAATAATGATAATCATTATTAATTACATTGACTTCTAAAAAAAGAAAAACTAGAATTTATAAAGGGATCTTCAATTGTTCGCTATCATTTGTATAGGAGGTAAGTTATGTTGGATAGCTTTAGTTCTATAAGATGTAGGTTGGCTCTTTATAGTTTTGGTGTTCTTTTTATCTTTTTTTGTACAGTATTTTTGGTGAATCAGAAGGTGTATGCAGAAGATGTACCGTGGACATCAGTTTCAAATGAGGGAGAACGTGTACTTTTTCAAAAACAATCTTTGTATAGTAATGATCGAAGGGGAGAAGATCTTGTTTCACCTTCATTTGAAGGGCGTAAACATGGTGGGGAAGATTGGGGATACTTATTAAGAGACAGTAATTTTAATTATCCATCTAATATCCTTATACATTCTGTAATAGGAAGAGATGATCGAATTAGAGTTACTAATACAACTTTGTATCCTTATAGGGCTATAGTACACTTAGTAATTCAATTTAATGGACAAGAGGTTTATGGGTGTACAGGAGCGCTAATTAGTAAAGATACAGTATTTACAGCTGGGCACTGTGTTTACAATAAAAAGCTTGGTGGATGGGCAAAAAATGTTATTGTGACTCCTGGTAGAAATGGAGACCAAGCACCGTATTTGCCTTATAGTTGGACAAAGCTTTATTCAGTAAGTGGATGGACTGATGATGGAGATTCGGAATTTGATTATGGAGCCATTAAATTAAATGGATCTCCTGGAGATTATACAGGTTGGTTAGGATATAGAACTACTAATGTAGAGTCTCCAAAGGGATTACTCGCAGTAGTTCCAGGGTATCCATGTGATAAAGTAGGAAATGAAAAATATACTATGTGGACAGATTATGGACCAATTGAAGGCACTAGTCCTAGAATTTTAACATATAGGATGGACACTTATGGATGTCAAAGTGGAGCACCTGTATATCATGACTATTCTCGTACGGGTGTAACAATAATAGCTACCCATACAGTAGGAAGTAATTCTTGGAATTCTGGAAACCGGGTGACAGACGATGTTTTTAATAATCTTAAAAAATGGTCTGAATAAATATAATAAGCTTTTATGGATTTTATTTTGTGTATTGGTCATAATCGTAATGACTAGTTATATAGTAAATAATGAAAAGAAGTTTAGTAAGGTTGTTAATTCTGTAACTTTTCACGTGAAAAATAAAGAAAAACAGCCAATAAAAGATTTTGAAATTATACTTATGAAAGACGAATCACCTGAACCCAGTAAAGAAATTGGGATCTCAATAGGGAAAACAGACGAAGAAGGAAAAGTTATTTGGAGGAATGTGAGAACGGGAAAATATATCGTATTTTTGCCAAATAACGAGACGCAGATGGTTATGATTAATGATAGAGATGCAACGAAAAAAATAAATATATCATTGTAGAAAAAGAGTCCATTGGGATTCGTTTTCTCAGGTTGTGGCATTAAAGAATTTTACGTGGAATGGATTTAACCTTATGTAAAGAAGCTATTGATTTTGAAAATTTAAATACAGGTGTATTTAAATTTTCAAAACACGTATTTATACATTGGTTTAATCGTGCAGAAAGTTATAGAACTATACGCAAAAGAACTTGGAGGTATCTAAGTTCTTTTTTATTTGTTTCAAATTTGTGAAAGAAAGACATATTGATTGAAAATAAATTTTTCATACTCTATCATATACCCATACAGGTATAGGTTTTTCTGTGTGATGCATGAGAAAATTAAATAATATGGAGGTTCGAAATATGTCTAGAAAAATTGTTGTAGTAGGCGGAGTTGCTGGCGGGGCATCAGTAGCTGCAAGGCTTCGTCGTTTAAGTGAGGAAGATGAAATTATTATGGTTGAACGCGGTGAATACATTTCGTTCGCAAACTGTGGATTGCCATATTATATTGGCGGTGTCATTACAGAAAGACAAAAGTTATTAGTACAAACTGTTGAAAGGATGTCAAAACGTTTTAATTTAGATATACGTGTATTGAGTGAAGTTGTAAAGATTAATAAAGAAGAGAAAACAATTACGATAAAGAATGTAACTACAGATGAAACATATAACGAGGAATATGATGTTTTGATTCTTTCACCAGGGGCGAAACCAATTGTTCCACCTATTCCGGGCATTGAAGAAGCGAAGGCGTTGTTTACGTTACGAAATGTACCTGATACAGATCGTATAAAAGCGTATATTGATGAGAAGAAACCACGTCATGCGACGGTTATTGGTGGAGGATTTATTGGAGTGGAAATGGTTGAGAATTTAAGAGAACGCGGGATTGAGGTTACTCTTGTAGAGATGGCAAATCAAGTGATGCCACCAATTGATTACGAAATGGCGGCATATGTACATGAGCATATGAAGGTGCACAATGTTGAGCTTGTTTTTGAAGATGGTGTAGATGCGTTAGAAGAGAATGGGACTGTTGTACGTTTAAAAAGTGGCTCAGTTATAAAAACAGATATGATTATTTTAGCAATTGGTGTACAACCAGAGAGTAGTTTAGCGAAAGATGCAGGATTAGCATTGGGAGTTAGAGGAACGATAAAGGTAAATGAGAAATTTCAAACATCTGACCCATATGTATATGCAATTGGTGATGCGATTGAAGTGAAAGATTTTGTTACAGAAACAGAAACGATGATTCCTTTAGCGTGGCCCGCTAATCGTCAAGGTCGCATGTTAGCAGATATTATTCATGGCCATACAGATTCTTTATATAAAGGTACAATGGGAACTTCTGTGGCTAAAGTTTTTGATTTAACAGTTGCTTCGACTGGGGTAAATGAGAAAATATTAAAACGATTAAATATACCCTATGAGGTAGTACATGTACAGGCAAATTCTCATGCAGGATACTATCCAAATGCTACGCCAGTGCTAATAAAATTAATTTTTAATAAAGATAGCGGAAAAATTTACGGAGCACAGGCTTTAGGGCGTGATGGAGTAGATAAGCGTATCGATGTTATTGCAACGGCAATGAAGGCAAATTTAACTGTAATCGATTTACCAGATTTAGAATTATCATATGCCCCGCCGTATTCTTCTGCAAAAGATCCAGTAAACATGGTGGGGTATGCTGCAAGTAATATAGTAGATGGCTTTGTGGACACAGTGCAATGGCATGAAATAGATCACATTGTTGAAAATGGTGGGTACCTTATTGATGTTCGAGAGCCTAATGAACTAAAACAAGGAATGATTAAAGGCTCTATTAATATTCCGTTAGATGAATTACGTGATCGATTGGATGAAGTGCCAATGGACAAAGAAATATATATCACTTGTCAACTTGGTATGAGAGGGTATGTTGCAGCGCGTATGTTAATGGAAAAAGGATATAAGGTAAAGAATGTAGATGGTGGTTTTAAATTGTATGGGACAGTATTGCCAGAACGTGTTGTATATTGATATTTTTCATTTTCTATTTCAAGATTTAGTGGAAGATGAAAACTTATAGATTAAGGTTTTACTTTTTGTTTTGCGAACATATAAGGCGAAAAATAAAAATAGGGGTTTACAAAATACCCTATAGGGTATAATATATTGTCATAGGTTATAAATAGTGACATAATGGTAATGAGGTGATTATAGGATGGAATATAATCAAGATATGAAAAATAGATTGAAACGTATTGAAGGTCAAGTTCGTGGTGTGCTTCGTATGATGGAAGAAGGAAAAGATTGCCGAGAGGTTATTACACAGTTAACGGCATCTCGTTCTGCCCTTGATCGTACAATTGGGCTCGTTGTTGGAACGAATTTAGAGCAATGTTTGCGTGAACAGTTTGAAAGTGGTAATGGTTCAAATGAAGAGTTAATTAAAGAAGCTGTTCAATTACTTGTAAAAAGCCGATAATCTGTCAAACGTAAGTGTTGACAGATTTTCAAAAACGTTTTAATATACCCCTACAGGTATATGTATATGAATTTTGGAGGAATCGATTATGAGTATAAAAGTGGATATGAGTTTAGATTGTAAAGGTTTGGCTTGTCCGATGCCTATTGTGAAAACGAAGAAGGCGATAGAAGGATTGGCACCAGGGCAAGTGATTGAAGTTAAGGCAACAGATAAAGGATCTACGATAGATATAAAAAGTTGGGCGAGTAAAGTAGGACATCAATATATCGGGACGAAACACGAGGGTGATGTATTGGTGCATTATGTTAGGAAAGCAAACGAGCATGAAGTGAATGAAGTTGTGAAATATCCACATACAATTACGAATGCAGAATTACAGTCTATATTGTCTCATGGAGAAGAGAGCATTGTATTAGATGTTCGCGAAGCAGCGGAATTTGCTTTTGGCCATATTCCATCCGCCATTTCGGTACCATTAGGTGAATTAGACAGCGCAGTATTAGATGAGACGAAGCGAATTTATGTTATTTGTCGAACTGGTAACCGTAGTGATGTAGCTTGCCACATGTTGAAAGAGAAAGGTTATGCAAATGTGAAAAATGTCATTCCAGGCATGTTAGAGTGGAAAGGGAATGTAGAAAAATAAAATTTTTTAAACAAAAATATACCTATGGGGGTAATAGAATGAATGTTAAACCGTTACAAGCAAAGGATGTTGCAGAGAAAGTTTTATTCGGAGAGTTATTCATTTTAGATGTTCGTAATGAGGCGGATTATGAAGATTGGAAAATTGAAGGGAAACAAGTTTCTTCTATTAATAAACCTTACTTTGACTTGTTAGATGGTGTAGATCATATTGTAAGTGAATTACCTAAAGATAAAGATGTTTTAGTAGTATGTGCAAAAGAAGGGTCTTCTATATTTGTGGCAGAGCAATTAACAGAGGCGGGATTACAAAATATTTATTATTTAGCTGGTGGCATGAAAGCTTGGAGTGAATATGTAAAGCCTATAAAAGTGGGAAATTTAAAAGATGGCGGAAGTATGTATCAGTTTAACCGTCTTGGAAAAGGTTGTTTATCATATATGGTTATTTCAAACGGTGAAGCAGCAGTTATTGATGCGGTAAGGACAGCCGAGGCATATGAAGAGTTTGCGAAAGAGCATGGCGTTACGATTAAGAATGTAATGGATACACATTTACATGCAGACCATATTTCTGGAGGACGTAAGTTAGCGGAAAAAGTAGGGGGTACGTATTGGTTACCGCCAAAAGATGCGGAGGAAGTCGTTTTCTCATACGAACCGCTCGTTGAAGGATCTGTTATTACGGTGGGGGGTACTAAAATTGAAATTGACGCGTTATACTCACCAGGGCATACGATTGGAAGTACGTCATTCATTGTAGATGATTCTTATTTATTATCAGGCGATATTTTATTTGTAGATTCAATTGGGCGTCCTGATCTTGCTGGTAAGGCTGAAGATTGGGTGAGTGATTTACGTAATACTTTGTATAGCCGATATAAAGAGCTATCTCAAAATTTAGTTGTGTTACCGGCTCATTATTCAAAAGTAAGTGAAATGAACGAAAGTGGTATTGTTAGCGCAAAATTAAAAGATTTGTTTGCGAATAATGCGGGGTTAAATATTGAGGATGAGGGAGAGTTCCGTAAAGTTGTAACAGAAAACTTACCACCTCAGCCAAATGCATATGAAGAAATTCGTCAAACGAATATGGGGAAAATTCACCCAAGCGTGGATAAAGAGCGTGAAATGGAGATTGGTCCAAATCGTTGTGCAGTGCACGAATAATGAAATAAATAAAAAATGGAGGAATTGATGATGAATATAAAACAAGTATTAGATGCGAAAGGTTTAGCATGTCCAATGCCGATTGTAAGAACAAAGAGAGCAATGGATGCTCTACAAACTGGAGAAGTGTTAGAAATACATGTAACGGATAAAGGGTCAGTTAAGGATATTCCAGCGTGGGCAAATAAATGTGGCCATGACATCGTAAAGCTTGAAGAAGAAGGCGATGTGCTGAAGTTTTGGATTAGGAAGGCGTAGTGAAGCAATAGTTTTGTAAATATAGAGAGGGTTGGTTATATGAACATAATATTAAGTACGCTTTTCATTGTACTTGCTGCATGGTTTGTATTTCACGATTTTTACCAGTGAAAGGTGTTCAAAATATAAATGGCAAAGAATTGAAAAGTATAGTGGGGAAAAAGGGGAAGTATTTTATTGATGTCCGTACAGTAGGTGAATATAGAGGGAATCATATGAAAGGCTTTCAAAATATCCCCTTAAATGATCTAGCAAGTAAGGCGAATCAATTAGATAAGAATAAGGAAGTAATCGTTATTTGCCAAAGTGGAATGAGAAGTAAGCAAGCAGCAAAGGTATTGAAAAAACTAGGGTTTCAGCAAGTAATAAACGTTTCAGGCGGGATGAATAGTTTGTGAGGAGGAAATTTAAAATGAAAGAAATGACTACAAAAGAATTAGAAGAGAAATTGTTGCGTAAAGAAGTGGTAAATATTGTGGATGTACGTGAAGTAGAAGAAGTAGCTGAAGGGAAAATTCCAGAAGCATGTAATATTCCACTAGGACTATTAGAGTTTCGTATGCATGAATTAAATAAAAATCAGGAATATATTATCGTTTGTCGTTCAGGCGGGAGAAGTGCAAGAGCTGTTCAATTTTTAGAAAGTTACGGTTTTCAAGTAATCAATGTGGTAGGTGGTATGTTAGCTTGGGAAGGAAAAGTAGAATAGGGAGAAACAATTTTTTACAAATAAAAAAATACCCCTATAGGTAATTGGAGGGAGAACAATATGGAACAACAGAAGAAAACAACAATCGTTTTATTTAGCGGAGATTACGATAAAGCAATGGCTGCTTATATTATTGCAAATGGTGCAGCAGCGTATGATCAAGAGGTAACTATTTTTCATACTTTCTGGGGATTAAATGCTTTAAGGAAAGATGAATATGTGAATGTAAAGAAAACATTTATAGAAAAAGTATTTGGAAGAATGATGCCACGCGGTGCTGATAAGATGGGGTTATCCAAAATGAATTTTGCTGGTATGGGACCAAAGATGATTAAAGGCATTATGAAAAAACATAACACAATGCCTTTGCCAGATTTAATTGATTTGGCAAAAGAACAGGGGATTAAACTTGTAGCTTGTCAAATGACAGTAGATTTATTAGGGTTAAAAGAGGAAGAGATTATGGAAGGCGTAGAGTTTGCAGGTGTAGGGGCATATTTAGCAGATGCTTCGGATGGGAATGTAAACTTATTCATTTAATCACCTTCTTTTTAGAAGGAGGGGGATGTAAGGTGAGTGGAGTATTATTACTTTTTATAATTGGGTTTATAGGATCGTTTATATCAGGAATGGTTGGAATTGGCGGTGCAATTATTAATTATCCGATGATCTTATATATTCCAGTATTGTTAGGATTTACTGGCTATACGTCACATGAAGTGAGCGGTATTACAGCGGTACAAGTATTCTTTGCAACTTTTGCAGGCGCCTGGGCATACCGGAAAAGTACTGATATGAATAAAATGTTAGTTGTGTATATGGGAGCTAGTATATTAATAGGAAGTTTTATAGGAAGTTTTAGTGCAAATCTATTAGATGAACACGCTGTAAATGTTGTTTATACAGTATTGGCGACCATTGCAGCTATGATGATGTTTGTACCGAAGAAAAATAATAGTGGAGCAGTTAAGTATAATAAATGGTTAGCAAGTGTGTTAGCGTTTATTGTAGGAGGTGTTTCGGGCATTATTGGAGCTGGAGGTGCGTTTCTTTTAGTTCCTATTATGCTAGTTATTTTAAAATTACCATTGCGCATGACGATAGCGACATCTATCGCTATTACGTTTATTTCCTCAGTAGGGATTACGACTGGAAAAGTGATTACTGGACAAGTAGTTATCATTCCAGCTCTAATTATTGCGGTTGCAAGTATATTTGCTGCGCCACTTGGAGCGCGAGTCGGGAAGAGGATAAATCAAAAAGTACTACAATATATGTTATCGATTTTAATTGTCGGCACTGCTGTTAAGATGTGGATTGATATGATATTGAAATAAAAGGATGGCGCTGCTTGCAGCCCATCCTTTTATTTATGCCCAAATAACTTTCATTAAGTTTTTATATTCGTCATTCGCTAATTTATATAGCATTCTCGTATGTTCAAAGACAAGTGCTGGATTAAAGTTTGGTTCTGAGAATGCAAGAGATGTTGAAATATCAATTGCATTTTGCTTATTTAATGTGAATTTTGCAAAGCGATAAGATGTATTTAATTCATTGATGACATGTAAAATATCATTTGTTGATGTTGCATCAGGTACGTGAGCAACATTGAAGCAGTATATATCCACCGTAGGATGTTCGTTTTGGAAAGCAGCGATAAGTTGAATCTTTGCGCCAGCTTCAGTCTCTAATCCTACTGAAAAATGAACAGAGCCATCATTTTCATCTATATTTTCTTCCATGTATATATCGTTGGATTTTAAGTAGTCTTTAAAATCTGAGATGTTATGTTTTACTGCAGCTTTCATATGTATGAGCCCCCTGATAATTGGAATAGATTGCTACTATTTATTATAATTTAAAAATATTAAAAAAGATAGTTAGAAAGTTCTGATTTTTAATTCTGAAGAAATAAAAAGAAGCCGTACTCTACCTCCATAGAGTACGGCTTCTTTACTATTCATTGTCGTTAGACGATGTTTCTGTATCTTCACTGCTATTTTTGTTCTTATTTTTCACTTCATTGTTACTTGATTCGCGTTCACTTGAATTTTCAGACTTAGATTCTTTTGTCTTTTTCGAATCAGAGTCTGAGTCAGACTTTGTATATGCAGGTAGCCCAAGATGAGTACGAAGTTCATTTGTAACATTAGCTAATTCTTTTTTATCTGGATTGTAGTAGTAAGTTCGACCACCACCAGCAGATTTGCTACATGTATCGTCACCTTTTGCCATATAGCAATCATCACCTTGGATTTGTAATTTCTCAATTTCCGAATCCGATCCATATTTATAGAATGAAAGCATATCATCAAATGTTAAGTTTGTAACGAATTGTCCGTTAATATCATCAATGATGTTGCCAACTTTTGTTACAGAACCAACACTTGTTAGTTTCTTTAAAATAGCCTCGATAACGAGTTGTTGACGTTGTCCACGCATTGCATCGCTATCGATGTGTCTTGTTCTAGCAAGAGCAAGAGCTTCTTCGCCATTTAACTTTTGAACACCTTTTTCTAGATGAATTGCCTCAGCATTATCATTGCTATCTTGCTCAGTAAATTCAACTGGTACATCAACTTCAACACCGCCCAAGTCATCGACGATTTTTATAAATGATTTAAAGTTAAATTTCACAAAATAATCGACAGGAACATTCATTAATTTTTCAACTGCATCAATGCTTGCTTGTGGTCCACCATTTTTTCCGTTTTTAGCAGAACCGAATGCATGAGCGTGTGTAATTTTATCTTTTTTCTTTTCTATTGGGATATAAGTATATGTGTCACGTGGGATACTTAATAGTTTAACAGTTTTGCTATCTTTATTAAATGTTGCAAGTAAAAGCGCATCTGTTCTTATAGCTTCACCATATTCTTTTCCTCGGACATCGCTTTCATCAACACCCATTATTAAAACAGAGACGTTATTTGTAATAGGTTTTACAGCTTTATCTCGTAAATCAGATTTATCACCGCGTGCTAAATCGTGTGCGGCATTTCGAACAGCAGAAGATGCTTTATTTACTAAAAACCAAGTATAACCGCCGCCTATTAATAAAACGAATAGTATAGCGCTTATAATAATTTTTATTTTTTTCTTATTTTTTTTCGGTTTATTGCGTGTATTTTCTTGCAAAGATGGGTTTTGCTCCATTTCCTGTACTCCTTCATTTGGATTGAAATACGACACTCATATCCACTTATTATAATGAAATTTAGCGAAAAAAAACATTACAAAACATTTACATTTCGTAAAAATTCAATATATTTATAAAAAGTCAGATTTTCTATATTATCTTTTTTAGATGTAGAATAAGTATAAGTTGTTTTAGTAGAAATGAAAATATGTATTGTGAGAAAGTGATAGAGAAGTAAGATTTGTTGAAATATAGCCAAGAAGAAATGAGTAAGCTTACTTATTTCTTCTATATAATAAAGAAGAATTTGACGGATAAAGGAGAGAGCATAATGAATCATACATCATTCCGAGCAATCGTTGTGAACGAAACGGAAAATCATCAGTTTGTAAGAAAAGTTGTTGAGAGAGAAGTAAGTAGTTTACCTGAGGGAGACGTATTCATACAAGTTCATTATTCTTCATTAAATTATAAAGATGCTCTTTCAGCTACTGGTAATAAGGGTGTTACGAGAACATATCCTCATACGCCAGGAATTGATGCTGCAGGAGTGGTTGTGAGTAGTGAAGATGCTACCATTAAAGCAGGAGATCAAGTTATTGTAACGGGATATGACTTAGGTATGAATACCTCTGGTGGTTTCGGAGAATATATTCGCGTGCCATCATCTTGGGTCGTGCCTTTACCGGAAGGAATGTCATTAAAGGAAAGTATGATGTATGGGACAGCAGGTTTTACTGCGGCTTTGTCGGTATATAAGCTTATTGGAGCAGGAGTCAAGCCTAGTATGGGAGATGTTTTAGTAACGGGTGCTACAGGCGGCGTAGGGAGTGTAGCTGTTAGTATATTAAGTAAGCTAGGGTTTAACGTAGTAGGAGCGACAGGAAAAATGGAAGAGGAAGATATGCTGCTACGTCTAGGAGCGAAAAAGGTGATTCATCGCGCGGAATTGAATGATGAATCAGGAAGCCCGATGTTAAAAGGGATATACGCGGGAGTTATCGATACTGTAGGTGGACATATGCTAGAAACAGCTTTAAAAACAGTAAAGTATGGTGGTTGTGTAACGACATGCGGTAATGTGGCAGGCCAGGAACTACAAACAACGGTATATCCGTTTATTTTACGAGGTATAAGCCTTTTAGGGATAGATTCCGTGCAATGCCCAGTAGATGTGAGAAGAGATGTTTGGACGCTTTTAGCGAAAGAATGGGGAAATAAAGAGTTACTATCTTATACAGAAGAATGTACATTAGAAGAATTAGAGAAGAAGTTTGCACTTATATTGCAAGGAAAGTTAAAAGGAAGGACAGTTGTTAAAATATAATAAGAAAGAGACGCTTAAGTTAGCGTCTCTTTCTTATTATAATGATTGTTTTAGATTAATTTTTCCTTGTTCACCTAAAACACCGTCAGCGATATTTACAGCGTGATCACCAATGCGCTCTAAGTTACTTACCATATCGACGAAGATGATACTTGCATCACCTGAACAGCTGCGTTCGTTTAGACGTAATACGTGACGTTTACGAAGAACACGTTCCATTTGGTCGATTTTGCGTTCTTTGGCAATAACAGTTTGAGCTAGTTCAGTATCGAAGTTTGTTAAAGCTTCAACTGAGTCTTGCAGTGTTGAAATTGTTAACTCAAGCATTTCGTTTAATTCAGCTAATGCTTCATCTGATAGTGAAACACGGTTTGAAATTTGGAAATCTACAAGTTCTACAAGATTTTCTACATGATCACCGACACGTTCAATATCTCCAACAACACCTGCTAAAACAGAATGTTTTTCAGAATCCGTAGGTGAAAGTGGCTTTTCTGATAGTAAAACTAAATACTCGGTAATTTTTTTATCTAAATTGTTAATAGCTCCTTCTAATTGAGTAGCCATGTTTGCGTGTTTTTTGTCTTGTGTATTTAAAAATTGATTTGCTTCTTTTAATCCATGTAATGAGAACTCAGCCATACGGATAATCTCTTTTTGAGCTTCAGTTAAAGCGATGGCTGGAGATTGTTCAATAAAGATTGGATTTAAATGTTGTGGTTTGAAGTCAATCGCTGCATCTTCACCACGAATAATTTTTGTTACAATCCATGCTAACACTGCAATGAACGGGAATTGAATGATTGTATTTGTTACGTTAAATGTTCCGTGTGCAAATGCAATAGTCATTTCTGGATTCAAGTTTAATGATGTTTGGAAATATTGAATTAAACTTGTAAATGGTATTAATAAAATTGTAAAGATAATTGTACCGATAATATTAAAGATAACGTGAACTAATGCTGCACGTCTTGCTGCAATTGAAGTACCGATTGCTGCTAATACAGCTGTAATTGTTGTACCGATGTTATCACCGAATAATACAGGAAGAGCTGCTTGTAAATCGATTGCACCTTGACCGAATAGTTCTTGTAAAATACCGATTGTTGCACTTGAACTTTGTACAATTAAAGTAAAGACTGTACCGACAACAATTCCTAAAATTGGATTATCACTCATGCTCACTGTTAATTCTTGGAATGATTCTAAAGAACGAAGAGGTTTCATACCTGCGCTCATTAATTCTAAACCGAAGAATAACATACCAAAACCGAATACAACTTGACCTACAGAATGTACTTTTTTATTTTTAAAGAAGAATAGTAAGATTGCTCCAACTGCCATAACTGGGAGAGCATATTCTCCGATTTTAATTCCGATAATAAATGCAGTAACTGTCGTACCGATGTTTGCACCCATAATAACACCGATTGCTTGTCTTAATGTCATAAATCCGGCACTTACAAGTCCGACTGTTAAAGCGGTTGTTCCTGAACTGGATTGGATTAATACAGTAACTAACATACCTGCTAGTACACCCATAAGTGGGTTTGTTGTAAAACGATCTAGAATATCGCGAAGACGATCTCCAGCTGCTTGTTGCAGTCCATCGCCCATGTATTTAATCCCGAATAAGAAAATACCTAATCCACCAATGAACTGGAAGATCATATCTTGAACATTATATTCCACGCATTCCACTCCTTAAATTTCATGTACGATGTAATTATTAACTGAACCTTGAGTCACTGTAAACGGTTTGCTAGTAAAATTTACACTAAATTTACAAAGGGAATAAAAGTTTACAATCCCTTAAAGAAACAACTGCATTTCATTGGTTTTTATCTTGTATAAATCTTAATTTTGTAAAGAAATCACACTTTTTAGAATAATGTTGTTCAGTCGAATATCAAGGAAAGCGTATGCAAGTTCATCGTATATTTTTTGATGAACGTTAAAAAAATATGTAGGGAAATGCATGTAGTTTTAGAACAGCAAAATGAGGGAAAACAATTCTTTTAACATGATAAAAAAGCCACTGAATTATCCAGCAGCTTTTTCCGTGTTTTTATCGCCATGCTTTTGTTTTCTTATGCTTGTAATGTAAATGAAGAGAAAAGCAATAAGTAATAGAGAGGAGTAACGATATACAGTTGCATAGTTTGTAAAGTGAGCAATAAATCCAAAGATAATCGCTCCAGCGCCGATTCCAAGGTCAAATGCGGAGAAGAATGTAGCAGTTGCTACGCCGCGTCGATGCGGTGCTACGCGGTCAATCATCCATGCTTGTAGTGCAGGTTGGATCGCTCCAAAACCACTTCCGTAACATGCTGCAGCAATAATTAAGCTCGGAATTGTCGTCGTATACGACAATAAAATAATACCTGTAAACGTTATAATAACTCCCGGAATGATGACGAATGTATGGCCTTTCGCATCATATAGCTTTCCAGAGAATGGACGTGTCACAGCGATTGCTAGTGCGTTACATAAAAAGAAGAGACTAATATCAGCTATGCCGACTTCTGTAGCAAATAGTGTGATAAAACTTCCGATTCCTCCGTACATTAATGTAATACATAATATTAATAATGAAGGAAGTAAAGCTTTACGCTCAATAAATCCATCGAGAAAAGTACTAGATGATTGTTGTGGAGGCTGTTTCGTTTTTTGGATTTGAAGTAGTTTCGTTAATATTAATGAAACAATTGTGCACGATAATGCACATAAAAAAAGAATTGTGAAGTTATATGTTTGCATAAGCCATAGTCCGATAAGTGGACCGAGGGCCATTGCAAGTGTTCCAGAAAGACCAAAATATCCCATGCCTTCTCCGCGGCGAGCTGAGGGAATTAAATCAGAAACGACAGTTCCATATGTAGTCGTTGTAATGCCGAAACCAGCTCCGTGCAAAATACGAACAGCAAGCAAGAGAAAAATAGTTGAGGCGAAAAGGTAACTGCCCATAGCGAGTAAACAGATAGCAGTACCGATCATTAAAATGATTTTTTTATTGAATTTTTGCAAGGCGTTCCCAGTTAGCGGTCTAACAAAAAGTGCCGCAACGGTAAACATGCCGACAACAAATCCGATATTTGAACTTGTGCCACCAATTTCTTTCACATAAACAGGTAAGGTTGGAATTAACATTTGAAACCCTAAAAACATACATAAGTTTGCAAAAATTAAAGCAACAAACTCTTTTGTCCATAACGGTTCTCGTTTTACGAGTATTGCTTCTCCCATATATTCATCCCCTATATAAAATTTTCTCTTTTCTTTCGAGTATATGTATTGGCCAATGCAACAGTCAAGGAAGGTGTCTTGAAAACGGATAACAATTTTTAAGGTGAAAAACTGACAAATTTGTGTAAAGGCTACACAACTATGAAAAAAAGATGTAAAGTATAGATGTATAGACTTATAGGTGTTAAGAATGATAGAAATTGTTTTTTCTTTAAAGAAAGCGGATTCAAAGGAGTAGTGAACAAGAAGGGGATATATACTTTTTCACTACATATATTTGAAAAGGTTTACAATATGATGAAGAAAGAGGCGTGTACATATGAGACGATTAGGTATTTCTATTTATCCAGAACATTCAACAGTAGAGAAAGATAAGGAGTATTTAACATTAGCAAGTAAATATGGGTTTACACGTGTGTTCACATGTTTATTATCTGTGGATGGAGAAAAAGAGAAAATTATTGAAGAATTTAAAGAAACGATCTCACATGCGAATGCATTAGGGTTCCAAGTATTAGTGGATATTAGTCCATCTGTTTTTGAACAATTAGGTATTTCGTATAATGATTTATCATTCTTCCATGAATTGGGTGCGTACGGTATTCGTTTAGATGTTGGTTTTTCAGGATTAGAAGAATCAATTATGACTTATAATCCGTATGGTTTGAAAATTGAGATTAATATGAGCAATGGTACGAAGTATGTAGATAACATTATGAGTCATAGACCAAATCGTGAAAATTTAATTGGTTGTCATAATTTTTATCCGCATCGTTATTCAGGGTTATCATACGATCATTTCATTAAATGCTCGAAACAATTTAAAGATTACGGTATGAGAACGGCTGCTTTTATTTCATCATTTGATGCAACATATGGACCTTGGCCAGTAACAGAAGGGTTATGTACATTAGAGCAGCATCGTGAATTACCGATGACAACACAGGCGAAACATTTATTCGCGACGGAATTAATTGATGATGTTATTATTGCAAACGCATATGCGTCAGAAGAAGAATTACAAGCACTAGGTGCATTAAATAAAGAGAAACAAACATTTGATATAGAAATATATGATACAACGACAGAACTAGAAAGAATTATCGTATTAAACGAACCACATTTTTATCGCGGAGATGTATCTGAATATATGATTCGTTCTACACAAAGTCGTGTGAAATATAAAAAAGAAGAGTTTAAACCTCATAATACGCGTGAAATTAAGCGTGGGGATTTATTAATTGATAATGAACAATATGGTCAGTATAAAGGCGAATTACAAATTGCATTAAAAGATATGGTGAATACAGGAAAAACAAATGTAGTTGGTCGAATTGTAGAAGAAGAGATTTTCTTACTAGACTATTTACAAGCATGGGATAAATTCGGATTTACATTAAAGAAATAGAGAGAATATAAAGGGGAAAAACTACTGATTTCAGCAGCTTTTCCCCCTTTATATATAAAGAGCGAGAGGAAGAGCTATGACAAAGGTGCATCAGCGATTAATTTCTATTTTAGAGGAATTTTTAGAAGAGAAATCGATGTTAAATCGAGCTTTTTTAGCGGGCCGTTTACATGTATCGACGAAGACGATTCAAAAGGATATAAAATTATTAAATGATATATTGGAAGAAAACGGAGCGAAAATCGAATCGCAAAGAGGGACTGGGTACGAATTAGAAATTATACAAAAGAAGAAATTTGAAGACTTTTGTGTGAGTCTATTTCAAAAACAGACGGAAAAGATCCCAACTTCTTATGAAGAAAGAATAGCGTACATTCTGCAGCGTGTTTTAATGACAGAGGGATATGTGAAGCTTTCAGAATTAGCGGAAGAGATGTATGTGAGCAAATCAACGGTCAATTTAATTATGAAAGATGTTACAGATATATGTGGTCGCTATAAATTACAAATTGAGAAGAGACCGTATTATGGTATACGTATTGTTGGAGAGGAATTTAATATTCGTTCTTGTTTATCACAATATGGTTTACCGCGTTATGACCATACTCCGTTTCATGAGCAATTTGAGCAGACGGAGACATATTTATCGCTACCGCATATATCACTCATTCGTTCAATTATATTAAAGTATATTGAAGGCGGAACAATATATTTATCTGATATAGAAATTGATAATTTAGTCATTCATATTGCAATCGCATTAAAGCGTTTTCAAAGTCAACATTATATGAAAGGACTGCATGCGGAGCAATCAGAACTTATAATAAAGAAAGAATATACAATTGCGAAGCAGATTTTAGGAGATTTAGAGAAAGCGTTAAAATTTTCATTTCCAGAAGAAGAAGTATTATATGTGACGATGCATTTATTAAGTACTGCTGTTACAACGAGAAATCGCTATGAAAATATAGAAGAGCTATTAGGGAAAGATATATATGCATTTATGCAACATATTCTTTTTAAAGTAGCGGAAGAACGGAATCTTATTTTTTATTATGATGAAGAATTATTATTTGGATTTGGTATTCATTTAAAAACGTTATTAAATCGTTTGAAGTATAAGTTAAATACGAGAAATCCTCTTTTGGCAGAAGTGAAAAAGAATTATCCGTATGCTTTTGAAATTGCGGTTCTCGTTGGAGATATCATTGGTGAATATACGGGTGAATCGATCCCTGAAAGTGAAATTGGTTATATTGCAATTCACTTCGGTGGAGCTATGAGCCGTTTGCAGGAGCAAAATCAAAAGAAAAGATGCTTATTAGTTTGTGCGACTGGTCAAGGAAGTGCCCAACTATTAAAATATAAAATTTTATCACAGTTCCGAGATAAATTAGAGATTGTAGGTATTACAGGCTATTATCAATTGAAAGTAGAAGATCTTTATAAAGAAAAAATAGATTGTATTATTAGTACGATTCATATACCGAGTGGCTTGCCTGTTCCAGTTATAAAAGTGAATTCAATATTTGATGATAAAGAGATTAAATCGATTGGTCAGCGGTTGTTTACGCATGTGAATACTAGTGTGCAGCCTTATATTAAGGAAGATTTAATCTTTTTAAATTATAGTGCTTCTACGAAAGAGGATGTTATTCAGTTTTTATGTGAGAAAGCTGCTGAGAAACGCTATGTACCAGAAAACTTTTATGCTTCTGTTATGGAAAGAGAAAATACGTCTCCGACAGCGGTTGGGAATTCAGTTGCAATCCCGCATCCGATGCAGTTATTAAGTGAGGAAACTTTTTTGATGTTTTGCACACTTGAAAAGGCTGTTGATTGGGGAGATAAAAAAGTACAAGTAATTATTTTATTTAGTGTAAAGCGCAATAATAATGAAGATTTGCAAAGGCTTTATGATTTTTTATATGATATTATGTCTAGTCAAACTACGATAGAGAAACTTACTCAGACCGAGGTAATTGAAGATTTTCAAGAGATTTTATTATCATTTTGAAAAAGTATATAAAAACTTCCGTTACATAACGGAAGTTTTTTATGTTTAATTGTATGCGTTTTCATAATAAGATGGAAATATAGAAAACATATAGCTTGGGGGAATTTAAAATGGCTGATATGCAAACTCCATTTGCGTTAATTTTACATGGTGGCAATGCGAGAAGTGCGGCGCTTGAAGCAATTGCTTTTGCAAGACAAGGAGATTTCGGGAATGCCGGTGAAAAGATGAAACTTGCTAGTGAGGAAATTTCAGCAGCGCATCGTATTCAAACGGATTTAATTCAAGAAGAGGCAAGAGGAAATCATGCAGAAATTAGTTTACTGTTGGTGCACGCACAAGATCATTTAATGAATGCAATTACAGTGAAAGAACTGGCTGAAGAATTTATTGCTCTTCATAAACGAGTAGAAGAGAAAGTGACCGTATAAGATGTACATTTTATTATGTTGTGCAGCAGGTATGTCAACGAGTATGGTCGTAAGAAAAATGCAAGAAGAGGCAAAGAAACAGGGGAAGAATTATAAAATTAAGGCAGTTGATTCAGAACTAGTGAAGCTTGAAATTAAGGAAGCCGATGTCGTTTTAATTGGCCCACAGGTGAAATATTTATTTCCAGCTGTAGAGTTTCTTGCAAATTCATACAATATACCAGTTGCGATTATAGACCAACGAGATTATGGCATGTGTGATGGTTTGAAGGTGCTTAAGCAAGCAGAACAATTAGTTTTAGCATAATTATATCTTTTTAAATATAAACATTATAATGTTATAAAGTTTATTTCGTTCTTTTATAGTAGAGAGAAAGAGGAGGGCTATTGATGAATGGGTTTATGAGTTTTATGGAACAAAAGATTATGCCAACAACGCAAAAGATTGCAGGACAACGACATTTATTAGCAATTCGAAACGGGGTTATTTCTACATTACCGTTAACGATCGTCGGATCATTTTTTGTTATCTTTTTAAATTTACCAATTGATGCATATATGGAATGGATCGCACCGTTTCGCCATATTTTAGATATTCCATTCCGATTTACAGTAGGACTAATGGCGTTATACGCAGCGTTTGGTGTAGGGGCTTCGCTCGCGAACTTTTATCAGCTCAATCAGTTAAGTGCAGGGTTATTATCTGTACTCGCCTTTTTACTAGCATCAGTTGAACCAATTCAAATTACGAAAGCTGTACCAGGTGTTATTGATGCAGGGAGATATATTTCAGTAGGAACATTAAGTGCAACGTCTTTATTCGGCGCAATTGTTACAGCATTAATTGCAGTAGAAATTTATCATTTTATGATTAAGCATAATATCTCGATTAAATTACCAGATAGTGTACCACCAGCAGTTTCAAATTCGTTTGCAGCATTAATTCCAACATTAGCAGTTATTCTTTTATTCTGGGGCATTCGCTACGGTTTGAAATTTGATGTGAATACAACGATCACATATTTAATCGCACCATTAAAATCAGTATTAGTAGGAAATAATTTATTCGGTGGTTTATTAACAGTATTCTTAATCGTGTTTTTCTGGTCATTCGGTATACATGGACCAGCGATTTTAGGACCAATTATTCGTCCGATGTGGGATTCAGCAATTCTTGAAAATATGGAAGTATTCACGGCTACAGGAAATGCACATCAGTTACCAAACTTATTTACAGAGCAATTTATTCAATGGTTCGTATGGATTGGCGGATCAGGCTCAACGTTAGCTTTAGTAATTATGTTTATGTTCTCTAAATCTAAGTTCCTAAAAGAGTTAGGTAGATTATCATTCGTACCAGGTTTATTCAATATTAACGAACCAATTATTTTTGGGGCACCGATTGTAATGAACCCAATTCTAATTATTCCGTTCGTTATTACACCGTTAGTGACAACGACAGTATCATATTTTGCAGTTGTTTCAGGTATGATTCCACTTATGATGGCGAAACTGCCATTTACGATGTTAGCACCAATTGCAGCGGTAATTAGTACGGACTGGACAATTATGGCTGGTGTACTTGTACTTGTTAACTTTGTCATCTCATTCGTTATTTACTATCCATTCTTCAAAATGTATGAGAAACAACAATTAGCAGGAGAGGAGAAAACAGAATGCTCGGAGCAATTATCATCTTAATTACATTCGTGGTCGGACAGTGTATTGCCCATTATTCGAAATGGGTACAAAGTAAATCTTTATTAGTGTTACTACTAGTATCAGTTTTATTTATCGGTTGTTCAATGGGTGCATATGTAATGTTAGGATTGCAATCACCGTACGTAATTATTGTACCGACAATTTTATGTGCAACGTGTTTATCTGCAAAATATAGATTTACGAGCATGGCATTAATACAACGTGTGAAGGAGATGCAAAAGCATGGAGCGTAAATTAGGAATTTCACTTTATCCAGAACATTCAACGAAAGAAAAAGATATGGCTTATATTTCCGCAGCGGCACGACACGGTTTCTCAAGAATATTTACTTGTTTGTTATCTGTGAATCGTCCGAAAGAAGAAATTGTAGCTGAATTTAAAGAGATTATCAATCACGCAAAAGATAACAATATGGAAGTTATTTTAGATGTAGCTCCAGCTGTGTTTGATCAGCTTGGTATTAGTTATAGCGATCTATCATTTTTCGCAGAATTAGGCGCAGACGGTATTCGTTTAGATGTAGGTTTTGACGGATTAACGGAAGCGAAAATGACGAATAATCCGTACGGTTTAAAAATTGAGTTAAATGTAAGTAACGATATTGCGTACTTAGAAAATATTCTTTCGCATCAAGCGAATAAATCAGCTTTAATTGGTTGCCATAATTTTTATCCACAAAAATTCACTGGTCTTCCATACGATTATTTCATTCGCTGTAGTGAACGCTTTAAAAAGCATGGTATTCGCAGTGCAGCCTTTATTACATCACATGTCGCAAACATCGGTCCATGGGATATTAACGATGGATTATGTACATTAGAAGAGCATCGTAATTTACCAATTGAAGTACAAGCGAAGCATTTATGGGCAACAGGGTTAATTGATGATGTCATTATCGGAAATGCTTATGCGAGTGAGGAAGAGTTAGAGAAACTAGGAAACTTAAATCGCTACATGTTACAGCTAAAAGTGCACTTTGTAGACGAAGCGACTGAAGTAGAGAAGAGAGCTACGCTGCAAGAATTACACGTAAGGCGCGGCGACATAACAGAGTATATGGTACGTTCTACAGAAGTACGTAAAAAGTACAAAGATTATGACTTCCCAGTGCGTGAAAGTGTGCTGCAGGAAAGAGGGCAAGTTGTAATTGGAAACAATTCATTTGGTAAGTATAAAGGTGAACTGCAAATCATTCTGAAAGAAATGCCGATAGATGAACGGAAAAATATTGTCGGTACAATTGCAGAAGAGGAGTTATTCTTACTAGATTATGTAGGAGCTTGGACGCAGTTTACTTGTGTGGAATAGGGAAGAGAAGGAGAGGATGCTGTGACATCCTCTTTTTTCTGTTGAAATAGTAATCTATCGTATATAGAATGCAAAGAGATAGACTTAATTTGGGCGGGAGAGAAGGAGATGGAAGAGTATATAGATGATTTATTAAGGCGGATGGCTGATGAGGAAACAGAGATTTGGCATCGTGCGTATGATGAAGCAAAAGCGTTAAATGACTTATTAACTTTTCCTTATTTACAGCAGAAGGTAATCAAAGCAAAAAAGGTATCTATGAAGAAAGATATTTATTATTTAATGACGAAACTCGCCATCAATACGAAGGAAATCTATATTGCTGATTATCTTATAGATCGTTTGGAATGTGAACAAATCCCGACTTTGTTAAGTGAACTGCTTAGTAATATTTATACATTGCCAGAAATAAGTAGTACAAATAAAATCATTCCGTATATTTATCATAAAAACGATAGTGTTCGTTATTGGGCAGTTGCTTCCTTAAAGTTATATAAATCGTTAGAAGCGGAAAGTGCGTTGCTAAAGTTGTTGGATACTGAAGAAAATAAAGATGAGATTACACATATTTGTTATACATTGTTTGAGATTGGAACGAAGCAATCGATTCTGCCGTTAACAAAGCTTTTATATAGTAATAGTGCCTATGTTCGTTCAACCGTTATTGAGGTTTTAGCAAAAATAGGGGGATCGGACTTACAAATAGTTTATATTGAAGCTTTACATGATAGAAATGTTATGGTGAAATATGAAGCTGTTCGAGCTATTTATACGTATGGCGACGAAATGGCAATGAGAGCAATTTGCGAACGTGTGAATAAAATTGTTGCTAGAAGACGTAAAAATGAAGTAGAGCCTACGGATGAAGCAGAGATTATCATTGCTCTTCGTTTCTTACATAAGTTTGCTAATCATGAAGAAGTTTTAAAGATATTTGATAAGGTATACAAAAAACGTGGAAACTTGTTTATGTCGGAGAGGGAGTGGCTTCGAGACAATATTGCTTACTTTCAAGAGAAAGAAAGAATGTAATAATTATAGAAAAGGAGCCAGTCTCAACGATGAGACTGGCTCTTTTTTATAACTAGTTTAATACTTTAACTGTAACTGTTTTACGTCCCCAGCTACTTGATGAACCTTTATCTGGCATTAAAACGTCGATTTTATTACCTTTAATAGCTCCACCAGTATCACCAGCGATTGCTACTCCGTAACCTTCAACCCATACTTTTGAACCTAATGGAATGACACTTGGATCAACTGCAATTAGTTTCATGTTTGGATTAGCTGTTAAGTTGTGGCCTAAAGCTGATTTTACTTGGTCGCCTGCTTTATAACCATTTTCAAGTGGATCTGCTGTGTAAGCTGTTGCTACAACACGTAACTCACGAGAAGATGATGGTGTACTTGTTTCAGTTTCTTTTGCAACAGGTTGTTGTGTAGCTGATTTTTGAGCTTTAGCCGCTTCTTGAGCCTTAGCCGCTTCACGAGCTTCTTGAGCCTTAGCTGCTTCACGAGCTTCAGCTGCCTCTTGAGCTTTAGCTGCTTCACGAGCTTTAGCTGCTTCTTGAGCCTTAGCCGCTGCTTGAGCTTCAGCATCTGCTTGAGCTTTAGCTGCTTCACGAGCTTTAGCTGCCTCTTGAGCTTTAACTTCTGCTTGAGCTTCAGCATCTGCCTGAGCTTTAGCTGCTTCTTGAGCCTTAGCTGCTTCACGAGCTTTAGCCGCTTCTTGAGCTTTAACTTCTGCTTGAGCTTCAGCTGCTTCGCGAGCTTTAGTTGCTTCCACTGCTTTAGCTTTTGCTTGAGTTTCAGCTACTTCCTGAGCTTTAGCTGCTTCACGAACTTTAGCTGTATCTTGAACTGTAGTCGTTTTTTCAACTTTAGCTACTGGTTGAACTTTAACTGGTGCTTTACCTGTTAAGTAAGGAACATGAACATAAGCTGTTTTTCCGTTATATTCAAATTGAATCCAATCATTTTGTACTTGGTGTGTTGTTTCAATTACATCATCTTTTTTCAACTTACCAAGAATCTCTGAGTCTGTGTTTGCCCCAGCACGTACGTTTAATACGTTTGCTGTTACGTAGTAAGTGTCTTTTGTATAGTCAGCGCTTATGAAAGCTTCTTTACCGCTATTCAATTGAACTTTTGACCAACCATTTTCTGTATGTAAAACATTTACTTTATATCCATCTAATAATTTTCCTACAACTTTTGATTCAGTAGTTGGGTTTTCTCGTACGTTTAGTACGTCAGTCGTTACGATTGTTTCTGCTTTAGCAGATGTTGTGAAAATCCCAAGACCAAAAACCGCTGCTGTTGCTATACCCATAAATTTTTTCATAATAGCCTCCATTGCATTTGTTTTCGTTGACCTCATTATAGCAACCATTATTTTCTTATTTGCGAAAAACATAAAATTACAAAGCTTTCGTAACGGGGCATTAATATTCTGTAACAATTCCATAAATATCCTGATAGCGCTTCTTTGTTGTTTTTTGGCGTATTAGGGCATATGAAACACAAAATGAGTAGTATTTCAATTACTGTAACGTTAATAATGTTACAGTAATATTTCTTGATGATATCTATAGCGTTACAAAAATAGCTTATTTTACTGTTTGAATGGAAATTTAGTTATGAAACGATAATCTTTTTAGGCGTGAAAATATATAAATGAGGTGAAATTTAATAAAATATCGATATAATTGTTACAAAATCAGTCGAAGTATGGAAAAAATTACGCCTTGATTTTCGTCTGTTACATAGTATTTTTGCAATAATAGAATTAGATAATAGCCTTAGTACCTATAAATAATGAAGAGTATTAGAATGGTAGTTGTAACGTGAAACATATATAATAGAAGAAACTCAATTTAGTAGATAAATAAAAAACGCAGGAGTGTAAACTCCTACGTTTTTGTTTATTCATATCGTAAACATTCAATTGGATCCAGTTTGGCAGCTTTGTTAGCTGGCAGTAAACCGAATATAATACCGATTAACATTGAGATACCTACTGCAAGAAGTCCAAGTTCTTTTGAGACAACGAGTGGCCATCCAGCAAAGATTGAGACGATCCAAGCGAAGAAAATACCGAGCATGAATCCGATGAAACCACCAAGTCCTGTTAATATACAAGATTCGATTAAGAATTGTGTTAATACTTTACCACGTGTTGCACCAAGTGCTTTACGAATACCAATCTCACGTGTACGTTCTGTTACAGATACGAGCATGATGTTCATTACACCGATACCACCAACAAGTAAGGAGATAGCGGCAATACCACCGAATACCATTTTCATCATACCGATTGATTCGTCTAGTTGTTTCGTAAATTCACCTAAATCTTGTGCTTCGAATTTGTGCTCAAATTTAGGAGCTTTCATTTCGTTTAAGACAGAAACAGCTTGTTTTTCTACACTTTTACGTTCTGTCGGAGAGGTCATTGTTAATCTTACAGAGTCATACTCATTTACTCCTGAAATGACAGGCGCATTTTCAAGTGATGTATAACCTTCAGGCATAGGCATTCCAAAGTCATTTTTCGTTTCGTATACACCAACTATTTTATACGGCTTTCCTTTTATATCTGTGTATTGATTTGATTCCCAACCACTACTAAATAATTTGTTGAAAGCTTCTTCATTTAATATAACAGCAGGGATTGCTTGATTTAGTTCACTGTCATTTAATTCACGACCGTGAACTAATTTTATTTTCGAATCTGTCATAAAGGCGCCTGTTCCACCTTTTAAATCAAGATTTACATCTTTTGAACCAGCAGATGCTTTTACTTTCATACTTACGTCTGGATACACATCTTTAACGCCTGGTACAGTTTGCAGACGGTTTAGCATATCAGGTGTGATTTTGGCACTATCTGTTCCGTAATCAGGATTGTTGTAGTAAATCGTTACTTCGTTATCTTTTCCTTGGCCTAATTCTTTTTTAAACTTTGCGTTTGTACCATCACCCATTGAAATGATAGTAATAATGGCACTAATACCGATAATAATACCTAACATCGTTAAGATAGAACGCATTTTATGAGCAAAGATAGAGGAAAGGGCCATGCGTATATTTTCACTCGTATTCAAAATTAACCTCTCCAATCTTGGACGATATTTCCGTCACGAATTACAATTTGACGTGCTGCAGCTTCCCCGATTTCACGGTCATGGGTAATCATAATGATTGTTGAGCCTTGTTTATTTAATTCGTAAAAGAGGTCCATAATTTGTGTGCTTGTTTTCGTATCAAGTGCTCCCGTCGGTTCATCGGCTAAAATGAATTTTGGGTTATTTACGATTGCACGTGCAACGGCGACACGCTGCTTTTGTCCACCTGATAATTCGTTTGGTAAGTGAGTAGCGCGATCAGCTAAACCGACTTTTGTTAAAGCAGCTAATGAGCGCTCGCGTCTTTCTTTTTTATCGACTCCAGCGTAAATAAGAGGTAGTTCTACATTTTGAAGCGCTGTAAGTCTCGGTAATAACATGAAGTTTTGGAATACGAATCCAATCTCTTTATTACGTACGTGTGCAAGTTCTGTTTCAGACATGTTTGAAATATTTTGACCGGCTAGTTCGTACGTACCTGTCGTCGGTTTATCTAAGCAACCGATAATGTTCATTAATGTTGATTTACCAGAACCAGAAGGTCCCATAATTGAAGTGAATTCTCCTTGGTTCAATGTTACGTCAATTCCGTGTAATATTTGAACGGACTCTGCACCATTTTGGAAGGATTTCGTGATGCCTTTTAAGTTAATCACTGGGCGACAACCTCCATACCATCTTTTAAGTCTTTTTCAGGTTTAGAGATAATTTCCTCTCCTTTTTTCACTCCAGAAACTTTTGCTTCGCTATCAGTCTCGAATTCAACAGTAACTGCTTGTTCTTTCGCCTTACCGTCTTTTACAACGAAGACAACATTTTTGTCACCTTTTTTCACGATACTGCTTTTCGGAACAATTGTACCAGTTGCTTCGCCAGATTTACTTGTTACGTAAACGTGGAAGCCGTTTTGTAATTCGTCACTATTATCTAATGTGACAGTGAATTGATAGTTAGAAACAGTTTTATTTTCATCCATGCTCTTTAATGGTGTAGAACCGATTTCTGTTACTTTTCCTGTCCAAGTCTTACCAGCGACAGTTTTTGATGAAACAGTTACTTCTTGCCCAACTTTCATACTAGCAAGCTCATATTCAGAAAGTTGACCTTTTACCTTAAATTGACCAGCGTGGCGAAGAGTAACGCCGCTCATACCTGTTTTTTCGTCAGCAGTTTTCACGATATCATCAATTACGCCATCAGCAGGACTTGTTACAGAAAGATTGTTTACTTTCTCTTTTGCTGTTTTAATCATTTCATCAAATTTTTCAACATCAAACTTTTTCATTTCAAGTTGTGATTCTAATTGCCCAACTTCAGCTTCTGATGCTTTTAATGCTTCAGCGGGAAGGCCTGCATTTTTATCTTTTTGTAACTTTTGTTTCGCAGCATCAAGTTGTTTTTGGAACAACGTTACTTCTTTTTGTGCGATTTTCTTTTGCATTTCTGCTTCTGTTACACCTTGTTTAGCAGTCGGGTCATTGTATTTAAATAGAAGCTGACCTTTTTTCACTTCATCGCCTTTTTTTACAGCTAATTCATATGTTCCTTTTGTTGGATCGAATGAAATAGTTTCAATTCCGTTTGGAATAACTTCGCCACCAAATTTTTGCGCGTTTTGGATTTGTTTTTCAGTTACTTTATATCCGCTATATGCCATTGCTACTTCTGAACCGCCTCCAGCAAATGCAAAGTATGATCCAGCTGCAATTCCGATTGCTACTACACTAGTAATTAACACTTTATTTTTCTTTTTCATCTATTTATCACCTTTTCGTTCGTTTTAGTATCTACATTAAGTATAGAAGAGGTGAAGAATCTGACAAATCGTTTTAGCTTACAATAACCTTACAGTTTTGTAAGGTATGAATATGTAAATGTAAGGTAGAGGTTGTCCTAGTGTAAGCAAATGAATTGACTCGTCGTTTCTTTCTTACAATAATATTGTATGGAGGAAAGGAGGAAGGAAGATGGAAGCTTATTTTAGCGCACACCCATTAAAACCATTTATTCCATACTCAAGGCAACATGCCCTTATATTATTTATTATGTTGGTGGGGATATTTTTTCTGTATCAATACCAAGATGTATTACGTCAAAGTGAGTGGAATATAACGGTTCGATATGCAATTGCATTTTTATTTATAGGTAGTGAAATTGGGCTTCATATGTGGGAGTGGAAAGCGGGGATTTTTGAGCTAGCTACTTCATTACCGTTTGAATTATGTACGATTAGTTTATTATTAGCATCGATTATGATCGTAACGAAAAGTTACCGCATATATGAGATTGTATTTTTCACGGGAATTATTGGTGCATCACAAGCTATTTTAACGCCAAACTTGCAGTATGCTTTTCCGCATTTTCGTTTCATTGAATATTTTATCGCGCATATATTGCTCATTTGGGCACCACTCTTTATGACTTGGGTGGAAGGCTATAGACCGACCTTGCAATCTATTAAGCGTACGATGATATTTTTAAACATATTGATTCCGCTTGTTTCGTTTGTGAATTATAAAACAGGCGGTAATTATATGTTTTTAGCTCATAAGCCAGAAACAGCTTCATTACTCGATATGTTAGGACCGCATCCTTACTATATTATTTCATTAGAACTCGCAGCGCTTATTGGGTGTTTTATTTTGTATATGCCGTTTGCAAAAAGAGAAAGGCATGCGCATAAAGAATCACTAGGATCATAACCTAGTGATTTTTTATGATTGAATATTTACAATTCAGAAAATTAAGAATAAAATTAGAGAATAAAATATAAAGAGAGAGAAGGGAAAACGTGGTCAAAAAAGTTTTTCTGAATGGGATGGAAGTGACAATTCAATTTATTATTTCGATTTTGGGGATTATTATGTTAGGGGCTCTGCCGAAATTGTTTTATGGATTTAAGCTGGATGTATCAAAGTACATACAGAGTTTAAAAGAAGTGTTTGTGAACTTAATGGATATTTCCAATTTGCAATATGTGAAAGGTAAATTTTTATTTCCGCAGCTGTTCGTCCATTATAAAGAAACGATTATTATTTTTTTAGCTGCTTTTTTTATTTCATTATTTGTAGCATTTTGTATTGTTTATGTAATTATGAGTAGTTCACCGCGTATACAACATCGAATTAAATCATTTCTTATCTTCCTAGAATCTATTCCAGATATCCTTCTTATTTTAGTATCACAAATTTTAGTTATATGGTTTTTTAAACAAACAGGTTTTTTACCTTTTCAAATTGCTTCAATTGGAGGCGAGTCAATTAGAGGATTGCCGATACTTTGTTTGAGCATCCCGACTACGATTATGTTTGTAAAAATGGTCGTGCTTCGTTTTGAAAATGAACTAGAAAAAGATTATGTACTATTTGCTAAGGCGAAAGGGCTGGGGCGCTTTCATATTTTAAATCGTCATATTTTACGAAATGTGTTGCTTAGTACATTATTCTTTGCGAAAACGAATATCTTTTTTATGTTATCTAATTTATATATTATAGAATGGATTTTTAATACGGGTGGTATTTTTATGTTTTTGAAATCTTATTTTGGTATTAGAGTTGAGGTTTTCATCGTTAGTGTGCTTCTTATATATATTCCGATTTTTATTTTATTTAAATTGTTTCATTATCTCATTCCGGCTGCGATGAAGGAGAGATTATAATATGTGGACGTATATAAAACGTGATAAAAGATTTTGGATAAGCATTGGGTTTCTTCTCCTATTAGTTCTTTTGAGCATCGGAAATACGTTATGGAATGATGGACATATTAGACAAGTTACATTGCAATATGATGCGGATGAAAATCCACAAGTGCCACCGTTTTCACCTTCATTACAATTTTTACTCGGGACAGATCGGAAAGGATACGACCTTTTACATTTAGTTATTGAAGGCGCGAAGTGGACGATTGGTATATCTATTTTAATTGCGGCACTTAGAATGGTAATAGGTGTGTTTTTCGGTGTCGTACTCGGAACGTATATAAAAGGAGGATTTTCAAAAATTGAGGCTTTCTTTGATAGTTTTACAGTTATTCCGACAGTTATGATTGCGTATTTTTTTCTTCAATCTGCAAATGCATTTGGAAGCGGGGAGGAAACAACAACCTTTTTTGAAAGGGCTTCGTTTCAAGTTGTCTTACTTGTAATGCTTGTAATGCCAGTTATTGCACTGTATGTTGCGAAGGAAGTTCGTAAATTGCGAACGGAGGAATTTGTTGATGCCGCACGCATATTAGGTGGATCGAGAAGACATATTGTTATAAAGCATCTTTTCCCGCCCCTTTATATGACGTTTATACTTGTATTTTTTCAGCAGTTTACGCAGACTCTTACTATTTTACTGCACTTAGGGTTACTAGAAATATTCTTTGGCGGAACGGTTAAGTTTTTAGGACCGATAGAAGAAATAGAATCTTACACACATGAATGGTCAGGGCTAATTGGAGTCTATTTTAGATCTTTAACAGTGCATCCATGGATTCCTCTCGTCCCAATTACATTTTTCGGGCTTACCATTTTTTCAGGAAATATGATTGTAAAAAGTCTAGAAGAGGCGATGTTGAAAGTTCGATTAGGGGGAGAGATAAAGAAGGAAGTTGTAGAAGAGGAACAATCTGCTGTACAGTCAAAGGAAGAGTTGTTTACGTTTAAACATACGATGTGAAGAGAAAAAGAAGCAAGCATGGATTTCATGCTTGCTTCTTTTTACTTTGCAGAAACTTCACCTTCAGCTTCTGTTTGCGGAATAAAGTATCCGATTATACCACCAATTATTGCTGGAACGATCCAGCCGATTCCTAAGTTATAAAAAGGAATCGTGTGTACGATATTAGCGATAAAACTTGGTATCATTCCCACATTATCAAGTGCATGAATACAGCTAATAATGAATGCTGCGATCATTGCTCCGATGTAGACAGAAGGTTTACGTTTCGTATATTTATCGATAAATGATACGAAAATTAAAATGATTGTAATTGGGTACAAAATAATTAATACAGGTAGTGTGATTTTAATTAATAAGCTTAATCCTAAGTTTGAAATAACGAAACTAAAGATACAAACGTATAGTACGAGCTTTTTGTAAGAAACATTTGTTAATACTGTTGCGAAATAGTTGGCGAATGCACTTACAACACCAATTGCTGTTGTTAAACAAGCGAAGATAATGGCGATACTTAATAAAACATTACCGCTTGTCCCAAAGAATTGGTACATAACAGTTGCTAATAGTTGACCACCGTTCTCGAATTGTCCCAAGTTTCCGTTTGAAGCTCCGATATAACCGAGTAAGAAGTAAACAATTGTTAAGAATAGAGCAGCGATACTTCCGCAAATGATTGTATATTTCGCGATAGATTGCTTCTCTTGTATACCGTTTTGACGAATTGCATTTACAACAATTGTTGATAGTACGAGAGCGCCAATTGCATCTAACGTTAAAAATCCTTCAAGAAATCCTTTGAAAAACGGGATGTCTTTATAGTCACCGATAGGCTCTGCAAACGTTCCTGGTGAAAGAATCGCTTTTGTTGCCATAATTGCAATAATTACAAGTAAAATTGGCGTTAATATTTTACCGATATGATCTACTAGCTTGGATGGATTTAATGATAAGAAGTAAACGACTGTAAAGAAAATCGCACTAAAAACTAACATAGAATACCATTGATCTGGGAAAAGTGGTGCAATCCCAATTTCATAAGATACAGATCCAGTTCGTGGAATAACAAATAGTGGGCCGATTGAAAGATAAATAATGATAGCGAATACTGCTGCGAATTTTGGATGAACACGGCTCGCTAAAGTGTTAAAACTACCACCAGCAAGGGCAACAGCAACGATAGCAAGTAAAGATAAACCGACGTCTGTAATAATAAACCCTGTAATGGAAACCCACATATTTTCTCCGGAAGAAAGGCCAAGAAGGGGCGGGAAAATCATATTACCAGCACCGAAGAAAACTGCGAAGAGTAATAAACTAATCGAAAGTATTTGCGCTGGTTTCAAAGTTGTACGCATATAAAGAAAATCCTCCTAATGAGTATTTTTGTCGAAAATTCAAATAATTTGTCGAGTAACTGTTATTATTTTAAAGGTCTGATGACTAGAAAGCAATAGGGAATTTTGAAAAAATTAAAAAATAATGCATTAAATCGAATAAATATACTATTTGTATGTTTAATAGGAAGGATTTAACTTTTAACGTAAAAAAAACACATATCGCTAGGATACGTGTATTAAAAATATATTTTTCTATCGCGTTCTTCTTTTAAAATTTCAACCGCTTCTCGGAAACGTTGTGAATGGACAATTTCTCGTTCGCGTAAAAAGCGTAAACTGTCATTTATGTCGGGATCGTCAGATTGGTTGATAAGCCATTGATATGTGGCACGCGCTTTTTCTTCAGCCGCAATATCTTCGTATAGGTCGGCAATTGGATCACCTTTAGCTTGTATATAGGTTGCAGTAAATGGAACACCAGCTGCGTTATGGTAATGAAGTGCGCTGTCATGATCGACGTAATGAGGGTCGAGACCAGCTGCCTTCATCTGTTCAGGAGTCGCATCTTTTGTCAGCTTATAAACCATCGTAGCAATCATTTCAAGATGCGCAAATTCTTCTGTACCAATATCGGTAAGGAGGCCAATGACTTTATCCGGGATTGTATAACGCTGATTTAAGTAACGTAGTGCAGCAGCTAATTCTCCATCTGCACCACCGTATTGCTCAATTAATAATTTTGCAAGTGCTGGATTACAAGTTCCTACTTTAACAGGGTATTGTAATTTTTTTTCATAAATCCACATAGTTTCTCTCCTTTATATTTGCCATGGCCAAGGACCTTTGCTCCATTCCCAAGGGGCATTAGAATAGCTATTTCCATACTGTTGAAGCGGTCCATATTTTTCTTCCATCTGTTGTTTTAATACTCTTCGTTTATAGGAAAAATCATTAAATTGGTTAATAGCTGCTGTATCGTCTGGGTGGGTGTCTAAGTAAAGGGTTAGTTCAACTAATACAAAGTCTAATTCTTGGAGATTCTCTAAAAGTCGATAATACTCTTCTGGTAGTGGCTGGTTCACGTCAGTAGTCACCGCCCTTTTTTATAAGGATTTTCGTAATAATCATAAAAGATAGGCCATAAGGTTCCTTTTTGTAGTGCTTCTTTCGGTGAGAATTGTGGTAAATTTGGCGGTTGAAAACCTAAATATAAATTAGGAGGGGTAGAGTAATATTTTTTACCAATAGGAGGACAAGGATCTTGAGGACTATGATATGGCACATATGATTTCATATATTTATCCATTAATAAACCTCCCTATATTCTTCATCACTACGTATTGTATTCAGACATAATAGGCCTTTATGACACATATAAAAAAGTAATAGGTACGGGGGGAATGAATGTGGAGAATGTGAAACAATTCATTGTATTGGAAGTGAAAAACTTAAAGGAAACTTTGTATTTTTATGAAGGGATTTTAGGAATCAAGCCTAGTTTAGAAAGACCCCAATTAGATGTAACAGGGGTTTGGTATGATGCTGATTCAATGAGAGTTAGTTTTGTAATGAATCGTAGTTTGGGTGGGCGTGAGAAGAGTGTTACGGATTCGGTTGATGTACTAATGTTTTCAATTTCTAACATAGAGAACTTAAAGAAGAGGTTAGTGTTTTATAAAATTGCATATACAGAAAACAAAAGTGAGAAGAGTATTGTAGTACAAGACCCAGATGGATATAAAATTCAAGTGATAGAGAAGGACGAATAAACGGAGGGGATTTAGTGGAGAGGAATTATGAAGAAAGTGCATTGTTTGAGCATCAATTTTGGCTAAAGGTGCTTACTGATCATTCGCAATTTTTACTTGATGCATTAGCTCCGAAGGAAAAAGAGGATATAAAAAAGGCCACTTATTTTGTTGAAACATTTACGAATCTGTTAAATAAAGTTCGTAATGTGAATCTCATTGCGTTTTCAAAAGAGGCAGAACGAGCCGCAAAGGAAATACGAACGTTTAAATTAAGTATTATACAGAAACAACTCGAGGGAAAAATCACTATTCATTTTACGCCAACTTTCATCAATCATATGGTAAACGAAGTAGAAGAGTATATAACAGTGTTAGAATTTTTAAATAAAGGAGAAGTTCCGCCTGTTTTTCATGAATTACATTATCATCTCGTTTGGTTAACGGATGCGGCTGGCCATGCAGGGTCTATTTCTGGTGGATTAGATCTTGTTGAAAAAAGATTAAAAGAGAAAAGCGAAGAATTTACGAAGCACTTTGAACAATTTTATTTAAAGGCAGTTGAAATGACGGGGTATTTACGGACAGAGCTTCATCATTTTCCTGCATTAAAGAAGTTTACAAAAGATGTTTCACTTGAGTTAAAATTATTTTCGCATTTTCTCCATGAGGTCGAAGAGCTGGAGTTATCGAATGAAATATTAAGTGCATTATCTGCTAGAATGGCGGATCATATGGCAAGAGAAGAATGTTATTACTTATTAAAATTAGCACAATCGTCTGGACTTGAGATGCCAAAATGTAATCCGCTTTAAAGAAAAAAGAGGTCAATTTTATTTGGCCTCTTTTTCTGCTTTATTTTCTCTTTTTATTTTTGCTTGTTCAATACTTGCCTGTAATGTCTCCATAATATTGATGATGTTTGGAGTTGGAGAGATTGTTTCGGTTTTTTCCTGTTGTTCAATTTTGTTTTCGATTAGTTCGGTAAGGGCTTCTTTATACTCATCTGTATACATCTCTTGTTCAAAAGGATTTGTAAGATGGTGGATTAAATTGATTGCTGCTGTGAGTTCTTGTTTTTGAATCGGATAATTTTCGTTACTTGGTAAGTTAGGTGTATTTGTTATATCGCGAATTTCATTAGGGTAGTGAATAGTTTGTAATATAAGCCCATCTTCAAAGTTACGGATAATAGCTAAATGTTGTTTTTTTCTAATGGAAATATGGATAAGACCAAGTTTATTCGTACGTTCAAGTGCTTCTTTTAATAATAAATATGATTTTTCATGTCCTGAGGTAGGGCCTATAAAATAAGAACGATCGTAGAGAACAGAATCAATTTCGTTATTTTGGATAAAAGATATAATACGAATAGATCTTGGTTCGTGAGCTTTTTGCAACTCAGCTAATTCTTTTTCATCCATAATAATGTACTTATGAGGTGCGTATTCATAGGCTTTTACAATATCTTTATCATCAATTTCTTCACCCGTACAATCAGGAGCAAATTTTTTATATTTAATAGGTGTTAAGCATTCTTTATGAAGACTTAAAAACTTTATATCGTTTTCTTCTACGGCACTGTATAGTTTGATTCCTATATTTAATAGTCCAAGTGAAAGGGCACCTTTCCATACGGTATGCAAATGAAGCCTCTCCTTTCATTCAAAAATGATTATGTATATTATGAGATAGTAAGAAATTTCCTATACGTTTTTTGTTTTTACGGAATGTTAAGCAGGAGGATGTGGGATATAAAATATATTGACAAGCCCTCCAAAATATTTTAATGTGATTGTATAAAATTGTGTATATAAAGGGGAGTAACTTATTACAGTAAAGTCGTCATTACAGGGAGAAACCCTCGGCTTTATTGGCAACGTTTCGTTGTTAGTGAGACCTTTACCAGCAATGGTAAAGGCCCCTTATTGTCTTTTTTAGGACCCTTCCCATGTTTGGTAGGGGCCTTTTTGTATACAAAGAATGGAGATATAAAAATGAAAACCCTTATTAGTAGATTAAGAGTTGTATTTCATGTTCGCCGATTTGTTCCATTCCTATTTGACTTTTTCACTTCAAAAGAGGTTTCAATAAAAAAGAAAATTTTATCTATTGCGTTTTTAGTTGGTTATGTTACGATGCCGCTCGATTTAATTCCAGACTTCTTACCGTTTATCGGTATTTTAGATGATATTGGAATTGTATTATTTATTTTGAACCGAATTGTAAAAATGGCGCCAGTTCAATTACAAGAAAAGCATAACGTAAACGTAGGATAGGAGTTGGGGTAGAAAATATGGAGCAAATTATTTTAGATATAATCGAGTTTTTAAAGCAATTTTCTTATTTTGGAGTTGTGTTAGCATTAACGTTTGAATTTATTCCAGCAGAAGTAGTTTTGCCCATGGTTGGTTATTGGGTGTACGAGGGAGATATGAATTTTTGGCTTGCTGTATTAGCCGGAACCCTCGGCGGAACGACAGGACCTTTAACGTTATATGCACTCGGTTATTACGGTGGTCGTCCTCTATTAATAAAATACGGGAAATACTTCTTCATTAAAGAAGAACAAATTCAAAAAGCAGATGATTTCTTTGAGAAATATGGACCGGTTGTAGCATTTGTTGGACGCTTTGTGCCAGGAGTTCGAACGCTTATTTCTGTACCATGTGGTAAGGCGAAAATGAACATATGGAAATTTAGCATATATACATTTGTAGCAATGTTCCCGTTAACGACTTTGTATGTTTATTGTGAAATGAAATTAGGTCCACATTGGGAAAAAGCAGCGGATGTTGTTGGGCAATATATGTTACCGATATTAGTGGTCGTAGTTATTATTGTAGGTGGTATATTAATCTATAAATTTATGAAAAAAAGAAACAGATCGGAATCTATCTAGTCATTAGCACTCAGGTTAAATTTTTGAAAATAGATGAATAGTACAGGCAAAAGACTCTGAGGGACATACACATATAGGGAATATAAAAGAGAGAGGGGAAACAACTATGTCTTGTGAGTGCTCAGGGTCAGCATTAACTTGTTGTCCAGATAAAAATTATGTGCAAGATAAAGTGTGTAGTCCGTGGTCTGCTACTGTAGTTGCAACAGCAATTGATAATGTTCTCTATACAAATAATATCAACCAAAACGTAGTTGGTACTGGTTTTGTTAAATATGATGTTGGACCGGGCCCAATTACTGTAGAAGCGCTTGATTCTGCTGGGGGTACAATTGATACACAAACATTAAACCCAGGAACGAGTATTGCTTTTACGTATCGTCGCTTTGATAGTATACAAGTTGTGTTACCTGCAACACCTGCTGGAACGTATCAGGGAGAATTTTGTATTACAACACGTTATCCACTTTCATAGCAGAATAGGAGAGGATCGAAATGGGAATGAGAAGTTCCAGTTTGTCTTGTTGTTCTAATAAAACACTTGTGCAAGACCAAGTATGTACAGACTGGTCTATTACAGGTGCTGGTACTCAAATTGTATATACAAATAATATCACGCAAGAAGTATATGGTTCAGGTTACGTGAAGTATGATGTAGGTGCCAACCCGATTACAGTTGATTTTTTAGTAGGTGCAACAGTGGTTGATACAATTACTGTACAACCACAAAGTAGTGGTACTTTCACTGTCCGATATTTTACTACTGTCCGAATTACTACGACAGGAACGACTGTTAATCAAGGAGAGTTTTGTATTACAGTACGTTATCCAATCTCATAAAAAGCATACCGTGAACGGTATGCTTTTTATATTAAGGAAATAATGAAATTGGTATTCTATAAGCAACATGTAAATTCGCAACAGTACTTGCCTTCTAAATATAGTGAAGGATTACTTGTTATATTGATAATATTGATCGACTGTAGGTCTTTTCCTGTGTACGATATTGTATTACCAGGAAACACAGTGAAAATATTGGTTACTGTTCCAACGATTTGAATTGTAATTGCTTCGTTGCTGCTAGTACTATTGTAAACCGAGACAGTACCTGATATAAGTAGTATCCCATCACTTTGCCATAGTATCATTAATTGTGATGCATCTTTGGCAGAGGAGATGGTGTTATTAGTTATGAGGAAATTCCCTGCAAATTCATTTGTTACTCGCTCGCAATTTGGATTTGGAGGAGGGGGCGGTGGACAAGGGTCTGGACAAATAATAGATAAAGGAGCGAAACAGCCGATATTTTTTTTATTCTTCAATACAACCCCTCCTTTTAAGTTGTCTTTTATTACTATTAAATGTAAAAGCATGGCCGATGTGTTAAAAAAGAAGGAAATATTAAAAATTAAGATTGTCTAATAGGCTTAAACCTTAACTTATCATTAGTGTTATAGAAAAGATTATATGTGAATAGTCATAGGAAAAGAATGATCAGACTCTTTTAGACAAAAGGTGGTTGTATACAATAGTACGAGTAATGTTGGACTTAATTTCTAATTAACTGTATATTTACAAAAATCTAATAAAGTTCATTTGTTATTTAAACGACATTAACATGTATTAGATAAAATAGCCCTTGTAATGAATCAATTATTATGAGGAGGATTCACGTGGACAGAAATGCTTTAAGAAAAGTAAAAGGCCTTATTGGATTATTAATGTTTTTTGTATTAGCATTCGTATCATTTCCATGGAGTACATCAGTCAAGGCGGAAGAGAAAAAGCAAGAAAAGGCATCAAGTGAGAAGAAGATAGTTTTTCCAGTTGTAAGTGATGTGCATATTAAAAACAGTGGAACAGATGATACGTTTCGCTGGAAAAGAGCGATTGAACAGTTTAATACACTAGCACCAAAGCAAGATGCATTTGTTATTGTAGGTGATTTCACAGATACGGGATCAGTGCAGCAATATGATCGTTTCATGCAAGTGTATAATGAAAATGCAAATAAAGATGCCGTGAGAATGAATTCTCTTGGTAACCATGATTATTGGAACGGTTTATCTGTAGAGGGCGCACAGAAGCGTTTCTTAGAAAAAACAGGTATGGAATCAATTTATTATCATAAAGTGGTAAAAGGTTATCACTTCCTTGTTATGTCTCCAGAGAATGGAACAACTCATGGCTATTATTCGGACAAGCAAATTAATTGGTTAAAAGAAGAAATGGCAAAAGCGCAAAAAGATGATCCAGAAAAACCGATTTTTGTATTTTTACATCAACACATTAAAGAGACAGTATACGGTAGTCATGAATGGGGAACACAAGATAGCGCAAAAATTAATGCAGTATTAAAAGAATACCCACAAGTTATTACGTTTTCAGGTCATTCACACTATCCATTAGATGATCCGAGATCGATACATCTAAAAAGACTTTACATCAGTTGGTACATCTTCAGTAAGTTATATGGAAGTTGAAGGTGGTAAAGTACAAGGGAATATCCCGCCAGGAGCTAGTACGTTAAGCCAAGGTTTATTAGTAGAAGTAGATGATAAAGAAGTAACGATTAATCGTCGTGATTTCCATACGAATTCTTGGACAGGCGAGCCTTGGAAAATTAAATTACCAGCAAAGAAAGAAACATTTACACATGTAGAAGATCGTGATAAAGAAAAGCCTTACTTTGCTAAGGATGCAAAGCTTGCTGTATCAAATGTAACAGAAAATGCGGCAACAGTAACATTCCCACAAGCATTGGACAACCTCCTTGTTCACTCTTACCGTGTGCAGGCTAGAGATAAGCAAACGGGTGAAATGAAAAATAAATTGTTAGCATTCTCAGAGTTTTATCGTGATCCAGTGCCGAAAGATCTTACGTTTACACTGGCAGGGTTAGATGGCGGGAAAACATATACACTTGAAGTTGTTGCAATTGATTCGTTTGGTAATGAAAGTGCGCAGCCTTTAACGGCAGAAATTACTACGAAAAAAGATGATATTGATCCGAATGTAAAAGTGCCAAAGGCTGATGTTTTCGATGTGAATTTTGCAGATGGTACATTTAAAGACAATTCACCATTTGGTACAAAAGGTGATGTGAAGGGCAATGTGACTATTGAATATGATAAAGCATTGAAAAAGAATGTTATGAAGTTAAACGGACAATCTAATACATTTGGATACCTTCCATTTTCAGCAGCACAAAAAGAGAAAGTAGCAAATACATTTACGTTAGAAACGGTATTTTCAATGAATCAAATCCGTGGCCAAGGTATTTTGCAAAATACAGAGAGCGGCGGAATTGGATTTGAGTCTACAGGAAGTGGATATGTTGAATTATGGGCTCACATTGGTGGCAGCTATAAACGTGTTGGAGTTCAATTAGAAGCGAACAAAACGTATCATTTAACAGGAACGTATAACGGAAGTGAAGTAGCTATTTATGTCGATGGTAAAAAAGTAAATAGCCAACCAGCTACAGGGAAAGTGTATCATCCAAATGTACCATTTGCACTTGGAGCGGATCCTGATAGTAACGGCAATGGTGGTATTCCATTAAATGGACAAATCGCGCTTGCGAAATTATATAGTAAAGCGTTAAGTTCTTCAGAAGTATTAGCAGCGTACAATGAGTTTTCTAACCGTACGAAATTAGAGCAAGTGAACGCGTTATATGAAGAGCTTGGAAAAGGGAAAGAAGTGTTAGCTGGTACGTATGAGTTTGGTGATAAGCCAGGTCAATATTCAAAGGAAGCATTTCAAGAACTAGAGAAAAGCTATAATAATGCAAAACAAGTGTTTGAAAATGTAGGGAGCACGGGAGAGCAAATCGTTCAAACATATAACGAATTAAAAACAGCTAATGTAACATTTGTACAATCTAAAGTAGTAGAACAACCGAAAACACCGAAAGAAAAATTACAAATCAATATTGAATCTGCAAAAGTAGTAGTGAAAAAAGCGCAAGATGCAAATGTAACGGACGGTTCAGTGAAAGCACTGAGTCAAAAAATTACAGTGGCCGAAGCTGTAGTGAAAGATGTAAAAGTAAAAGATACACAGGTAGAAACAATGAATCGTACGATGGAATATGCAATTTCACTCGTTGAAAAAAGCATAAACAAGTAAGAGAGAAGAAAAGAAGCTTATCATGATAGGCTTCTTTTTTGTTATACTAAAAATAGCATAGAATGAAGGAGCGAATAATTTGGAACAGAAAAAGCTAAAAAGAATTCTTGAATATGTATGGATCGCGGTTGTGCTCCTTGTAGGATATTATTTCTTAAAAGAAAAAAGTATATGGGTTTTATTTTTAATGACGTTTTTATTAGCGGGTTTAGGCACGTTATTTATTAATTTCTTCTTTGATAGTTTAAATGCCTGGAAGAATAAAAAGAAGGGAACGAAGTAAAGGAGGGAATATATGCAAAAGTGGAAGCTCATATTTCAGGTGATTATTTTCCTATTGCTTGTAGGTATTGGAATTGTGAAATACGCAACGCCAATAGGAAATTGGGCATGGTTTACAGCTTGCATCGGCATATTTTTCATTTTACAATCGTTGACGAAAAAATATAATAGTACAGAAAGATAGCTCGCCGCTAAAACGGCGAGCTATTTTGTTATGCTTTTTTCTTTTCATCATTTGTTTTTTCAATAGCTAAATGACTATGTTTCCTAGAGTAGAAGAAATAGAAGCATAAGCCGACTATAAGCCAAACTGCAAAGCTAATCCATGTTGTTTTAGACAAATTGATCATTAAATATAAGCAGCAAAGAATCGCGACAACTGGTAATACAGGTACGAAAGGTGTACGGAATCCACGTTTTAAATCAGGGTGTGTTTTTCGTAAAATAAGTACTGCGCAGCAAACGAATGTAAAGGCTGTTAACGTGCCGATGTTTACTAAATTCGCTAGCAAATGTCTAAAAGGCCTGCTAATAAAGCAGCAACAACGCCAGTAATCCACGTATTTAATAAAGGGATTTTTACTTTTTTATTTACACGTGCTAACGCTTTTGGAAGTAAACCGTCACGGCTCATCGCATACGAAACGCGAACTTGTCCATACATAACGACTAAGAGAACGGTTGTCATTCCAGTCATCGCTCCAACAGCGAGTAGTCCTGCAATTGTATCCTCACCAACGAAATGCAATGCAAATGCAACTGGATCAGAAACGTCTAATTGCGTATAAGGAACCATACCTGTTAAAACGAAAGATACAATCATATATAAAACAGTACAAATAAGAAGCGAACCGATAATACCAATTGGTAAGTCGCGCTGCGGTTTTTTCGTTTCTTCTGCAGCGGTTGCGATTGCATCAAATCCTAAGAAGGCGAAGAATACAGTGGCAGCTCCGGTAATAATACCGTCGTATCCGAACGGAATGAACGGTGTCCAGTTTTCAGGTTTTACATATTTTGCACCTGCTACGATAAAGGCGATAATAACGGCTAACTTAATAAGAACCATAATATTATTAATGCGTGCGCTTTCGCGTATACCAAAACTTAAAAGGCCAGTAATAAGAAGTAAAATACAGACAGCAGGTAAATCGATGAGACCACCTTTTCCTACGCCGGGGGCCGAGGCGATTATGGCGGGCAGGTGTATATTGAACCCTTGTAGTAATGATTGCAAATAACCAGACCAACCGACAGCTACTGCTGCAACGGCAAGTAAATATTCGAGCATTAAACACCATCCGACGATGAAGGCGACGACTTCTCCGACTGTCATGTATGCGTAAGTATACACACTTCCTGAGACAGGAATAGAAGAAGCAAATTCAGCGTAACAAAAGGCTACACAAGCACAAGTAAATGCAGCAATAAGGAATGATAGCATAATACCAGGACCAGAATGTTTTGCTGCAACAATACCTGTTAATACAAAGATCCCTGTCCCAATTACGGCGCCGATTCCTAAAAATGTTAAATCGAGTGCGGTTAATGTTCTAGCTAGCTGCTTTGGTGATTCAGTACTAAGCGCTTTTTTTCGTAATAATGACTTCACTTTGGACTCTCCCCCCGTTTTTTCATTTCCATAACTGCGACTATAGTATGAGTCCATTAAAAAAGAGTAAGTAAGGAAGTGGAGGTGCAGTTATGGTATGTAGTTTTTTAAAATTGCTGGATTAATCTTAATATAATTCAGAATATTTTGTCAAATAAAAATATGACAAATAAAATGCGGATCAATAGGGGAAACTACTTGCAGAAATGGACGGGGGTTAACGACCCACTGATTAAAGTTAAAGTAGGAGCAGATGCTATGTTATTTTATTTTGAACTTGTCGTCATTTTACTTTGTACGAAATTAGCTGGTGACATTAGTGTAAGACTTGGTCAGCCTTCTGTACTTGGTAAGTTAATTGTCGGTATTATTATCGGTCCGGCTGTACTTGGTATTATTAATAGTTCTGAACTGATTGATGAATTGAGTGAGATTGGTGTTTTGTTACTTATGTTTATGGCGGGACTTGAAACAGATTTAGAAGAGTTAAATCGGAATTTGAAATCGTCGTTTGCAGTAGCGGCCGGTGGAATTATTTTTCCTTTCATCGGTGGTTATGTAACAGGATTGCTGTTTGGATTAATACAATCCCATGCCATTTTTTTAGGCTTATTACTTTGCGCAACATCGGTTAGTATTACGGTGCAGACGCTACGTGATCTAGGAAAAATGAATACGAGAGAAAGTACAACAATTTTAGGTGCTGCCGTATTTGATGATGTCATTGTCGTTATTTTATTAGCATTTGTAATGAGTTTTTTAGGAACACAAGATGTGAATATAACACTGGTCATTGTAAAGAAAATTATTTTCTTTGTAAGTATTGTTTTTATTGCTTGGAAAGTCGTTCCTTGGATTATGAAAATGCTTGTCCCGCTTCGTGTAACAGAAGCGTTAATTAGCGCGGCTCTTATTATTTGTTTCTCTTTTTCTTATTACAGTGAAATGATGGGAATTGCAGGCATTATTGGAGCATTTGCAGCAGGAATTGCTATTTCTCAAACAGAGTATAAGCATGAAGTGGAACATAAAATTGAACCGATTGCTTATGCAATATTTGTTCCAGTATTCTTCGTAAGTATCGGAATGGAAATTACATTTCAAGGCATTGGAAGTCAGCTTTGGTTCATTATTATTATGACTCTCGTTGCGATTTTCACAAAGTTAATCGGATCCGGCTTAGGCGCAAGACTGACAGGATTTAATCGCCAATCTTCTATCAGTATTGGTGCGGGGATGGTATCACGTGGTGAAGTAGCGCTTATCATCGCAGCAAATGGACTTACGGCGAATTTATTAGCGAAAGAAAATTTCACAGCGATTGTTATTGTTGTTATATTGACGACGATTATTACACCGCCACTTTTGAAGAAATATTTTGTATAAACAGGAAGGGCTTATCTGATGTAGGTAAGCTCTTTTTTTATTCCCAAAAGCAATGATCATATAGCATGAAGGGTTTGTAATTATGGTAAAATCTATGTATGTGATATGACAAGGAGAGGGAAGTGTGAAGATTACGAAGGAGAAGGTTATCGGTGTAATCGTACTTATTGCAGTATGTATACCATTTACTGCATGGAAAGAATCTAAAGTGAAAGATTTTCCGGTTTCTATTTTTTCGGAAGAAGCAGATGGTGAGTACGGTCAGAAGCTGAAATATACTGCTTTTTTACCTGATGTTGCGATTTGGATGAACGGTTGGGAAAAGAAGTGGACAGAAGGGGAAAGAACTGTTTATCAAAAAGGGAATCGCATTGTAAATGTGTTTCATCCTCCTGGCGATGATGGTTATTACCTTCTTGAAGCAAGAGAAAATAAGTGAACGCAACCGTAAGAAGTGGAGGTTAAATAGTGAAAGCTTCAACATTACTATTTAAAATTGAAAGTAATATGGATCAATTTTCACCAGCTGAGAAGAAGGTTGCCATGTACATAATGGAGAATGCAGAGATTGTACCGAATTTAACGACGAAAGAAGTGTCAACGAATGCAGGCGCAAGTGAAGCGAGTGTCGTTCGCTTTTGTAAATCGATTGGAATCGGAAGTTTTAAAGCATTTAAGATAGCACTCGTTCGTGAATTAACGATTGCTGATTATAATATTAACGATTTTTCAGTGATGAATACAGAAGATGGACCGTATGATTTATTTAATAAAGTTACTTATGTGAATAAAGCTGCAATTGAGGCGAGTGTTACTGCAATAGATAAGAGGGAACTTGAGAAAGCTGCAGATCTTATTGTAAATGCGAATAAAATTATATTTTACGGCGTAGGCGGATCAGCTACGCCAGCAATGGACGGGGCTTATAAATTTACGCGGCTTGGATTTACAGCGATGATGCTATCTGATTTTCATATGATGTTGCCGCTTGTGACAAATTTAAAAGAAGACGATATATTTGTTGCGATTTCAACATCTGGTCGAACAAAAGATGTGCTTGAAATGGCGCAGTATGCAAAGAGACAAGGTGCAACTGTTATTGGAATTACGAAATTAGATCAATCATCACCCCTATATAAAGAAGCGGATATTCGCCTTTGTATGCCAGATGTAGAACAAGACCATCGTATTGCGAGTATTGCTTCGAGAATGACACAATTGAATATGATCGATGCTTTATATGTTATTACTTTCAATCGAATTGGTAATAAAGTATTGGATCAATTTATGGAGACGCGAGAAGAAGCGTTGCGGTTACGGAAGTTAAAGTAGAAGAAAAGATGAGGAGACTCATCTTTTTTTTATCCCGTTAACGGGCAGTAAGCCCCTCACTTCAAAATTCAGCGGAAGCAAAGAAAGTTAGGTGGGGGATCAACTGCCCGTAAAAGCCCGATTGGTGCGGGCTAATAATCAGTGGGGATGAACAAAACCCCACTGATTAAAGTTTCACTTTATGATCTTTGACAAAAATATGTCATGTAGTGAAATTTTATTTCATAAAATAAGAAAGGGTTATTGATTTTTAGTTTCTTAAAGTTATAATAAAAGTGTGAAATATAATTTTAAAGAGGGTGGAAATATGTTAGAAAATTTATCGACAGAACATCGTAATGAGAAAACAATGAATCTGGATGAAATGAGCATAAAAGAAGTATTGCAAAGTATGAATGAAGAAGATCGAACTGTTGCGTTAGCAGTTGAAAAAGAGATAGAACAAATTGAAAAGGTTGTACAGACTGTTATTAAATCTTTTGAAGAAGAGGGACGCTTAATTTACATTGGTGCTGGTACGAGTGGTCGTTTAGGTATCCTAGATGCAGTGGAATGTCCGCCGACATTTGGCACGGATGATAAAATGGTGCAAGGATTTATAGCAGGTGGATTGAAAGCGTTTACTAAGGCGGTGGAAGGTGCCGAAGATCGCGAAGAGTTAGCAGAAGAAGATTTAAAAAGTATTGGATTAAATGAGAAAGATACAGTGATTGGAATTGCTGCCAGTGGCAGAACTCCTTACGTAATTGGCGGCTTGAAATACGCACAGAGCGTAGGAGCGAGTACAGCGAGTATTTCTTGTAATAAAAATGCTGAAATAAGTAAATATGCAAATTTAAATGTGGAAGTAGAAACAGGTGCAGAAATATTAACAGGATCAACGCGTTTAAAAGCTGGTACAGCACAAAAATTAGTGCTGAATATGATTTCAACAGCTTCGATGATTGGTGTAGGAAAAGTATATAAAAACTTAATGGTAGATGTTCAATCCACAAATGAAAAGTTAGTAGAACGGTCAAAACGAATTATTGTGGAAGCAACAGGCGCTAGTTATGAAGTAGCGGCAGAGTATTATGAAAAGGCAGAACGTAACGTAAAAGCTGCCATTGTTATGGTGTTGTTGCAGTGTGAGTATGGGGAAGCACTGGAGAAACTAAAATACGCAAAAGGGTTTGTGAAGAAAGCACTATAAAGTAATAGGGAGGGGGATTCTATTATGAAGAAAGAAGAGAGAATGGCCAAGGAAATTTCGGAGCAACTTGGTGGAATAAAAAATATTCGTAGTATTGCTCATTGTATGACGAGACTACGTTTAACGCTTCATGATGAAAGTAAAGTAAATATGAATCTTTTGAAAAAAGTTGAAGGCGTTATGGGTGTTATAGAAGATGAGACGCTTCAAGTTGTCGTTGGTCCAGGAACAGTAAATAAAGTAGCAGCTGAAATGGAAGGTTTGACAGGACTACGAATTGGTGAGGTAGCAGATCATCACCTTGAAGATATTGGGCAAGAGATGAAATCAGAGATTAAGAAGAAAAATAATACACCGGTGAAAAACTTTTTACGAAAAATAGGAAGTATTTTCATCCCATTAATTCCGGGGCTTGTTGCGTCAGGAATTATAAACGGGGTTGCTAACTTTGCGAAAAATGCTGGTGCTGATCCAAATGCAACGTGGTTACAAATGTTACTACTCATTGGCGGCGGTATCTTTACATTCTTAGGAATTTTAGTCGGCTGGAATACAGCGAAAGAATTTGGCGGGACACCGGTTCTTGGGGCAATTGCTGGTATTTTAATTTTCAACCCGGCGATGGCAAACGTAAAATTGTTTGGTGAAGCATTAGTGCCCGGACGGGGCGGATTGTTTGCAGTTATTTTTGCAGCATGGCTTATGGTTGTAGTGGAAAGACAAGTTCGAAAAGCAGTGCCAAACGCAGTTGATATTATCGTGACACCACTCATTACTGTATTAGTTGTAAGTATCGTAACGATGTTAGCCATTCAGCCATTAGCAGGTTTCTTATCAGATGGTATTACGAGCGGAATTAATGCTATTTTAAATATTGGCGGAGCATTTGCTGGCGCAGTACTTGCGGGAACATTTTTACCTCTCGTTATGGTCGGATTGCATCACGGTTTAACACCAATTCATATGGAATTTATTAATCAAACACACGTAACACCTTTATTACCAGTGCTCGCAATGGCTGGTGCTGGCCAAGTGGGCGCAGCAATTGCGATTTATGTGAAAACAAAAAACAAACGACTTCGAAATGTAATTAAAGGTGGATTGCCAGTTGGCTTTTTAGGAATTGGTGAGCCGTTATTATACGGGGTGACATTACCACTTGGGAAACCGTTTATTACTGCTTGTTTAGGAGCGGCTGTCGGTGGTGCATTCCAAGCAGTTATGCAAACAGCTTCTCTTGGAATTGGTGTATCAGGGCTATCTTTAATTCCGTTAATTGCTGACAATAAATATTTACTCTATTTCTTAGGTTTAGTAATTGCATATGCTTTCGGATTTATCTTTACGTATTTCTTCGGATTTAAAGAAGAAATGGCAGAAAACATATAGAGAAAGGGATTCCTTTCTCTTTTTCTATTAATAGAAAGGGAGTTTTATATGATCGGAGTTTCCATTTATCTTTCAAAAGAACGAGTAGAGAAACAAGAAGAGTGGCTAAAAGTAGCGAAGGAAAATGGGTTTACATCTATTTTTACATCACTGCACATTCCAGAAGATGATCCAAATACGTATAAAGAGTTAATTCAAATATTAGGGAAACAAGCTCTTGCACATGAAATGGAGTTAATGGTTGATGTTTTTCCAAAATCGTTACATCATTTAGGGCTAACATATGAAAATGTGGAAGAACTATTGGACTGGGGCATTACCGGTTTAAGAATGGATTACGGCATTGCGCCAAAAGAAATTGCAAGCGTATCTCATAAGATGAAAGTAGCTTTAAATGCGAGTACGATTACAAAGCCATTTTGGAAAGAATTAATTGCAGAACATATAAGAGTAGAGAATGTAGAAGCGTGGCATAATTTTTATCCACGTCCAGAGACGGGACTAGCAAAGTCCTTCTTACAAAAACAAAATCAATATTTACAGGAGTGCGGAATAAAAACGATGGCATTTATTCCAGGAGATGCGGAAAAACGTGGTCCGTTATATGAAGGGTTACCAACGTTAGAAAAACATCGCAATATGCGCCCGCTTGAAGCGTACTTAGAACTTGTTCAAGATTGTGGTGTTGATAAAGTATTGATTGGAGATATAAGCGCAAGTTTGGAAAGTATGCAAGAAGTAGCTAGTGCGAGTAGAGGGATTATTCCATTGCGTTACAAATCATTTATAACTGATAAAGAAGTATTAAAAGTGGTGGAGCAAGTGCATAAAAATAGACTAGATCCGGCTCGTGATGTTATTCGATCTGTAGAATCAAGGGAAGGAAATAGAGTGGTTTTACAGCCGATGCATACAATTGTAAGAAAGAAAGGCAGCATTACAATTGATAATGAATTGTACGGTAGATATGCAGGGGAGATGCAAGTTGCTACACATGATTTACCTGTAGATGAGAAAGTGAATGTTGTTGGAATAGTTGTGGAAGAGAACGTTTCTTTACTGCCTTATATTGGCGCTGGAAAAATGTTTCAACTTTTTCTATGCGATAGAATAAAAGCTTGAATTAGCGCTATTTTGTAGGAAAACATTATCCGTAAAACGGATAATGTTTTTTGTTTTCTTTAAAAAAGTATTTGACGAATGAAATAAAATACCGTATTGTTTTGACTTATAAATAAAAGTTCACCATAACAAAACAAAAAGGAGAGTTCAAAATGAATCAATATATTGGGAATTTAATTATTCGTATCGTGTTAGGAGTTACGTTCTTTGCACACGGTTTAGCAAAGTTTCAATCAGGTATCGATAACGTAGCAGGATGGTTTACAAGCATCGGTTTACCAGGTGGTCTTGCATACGGCGTAGCAACAGTTGAATTAGTTGGTGGTATATTATTAATTATCGGTTTAGGTGTACGATATGTAGGATTGTTATTCGCTCTTATTTTAGCTGGAGCTATTGTAAAGGTAAATGGAGCAGCAGGTTTATTAGGAGATGGAAAGAATCCAGGATATGAATTAGATCTTGCATTATTATCAATGGGTGCGTATTTATTCGTAGTAAAAGCAGAAGGATATGTAGATCGTTTCTTAAAAGAGAAAGTAATGAAAACGAAGTAAATTTTATTTATAAATTGTTGACTTGAATAATTATTGTAACTATAATGATTACAACTAATGAATTACGAATGAAACAATTTAAATATTTTTTTACACAAGATGTAACTGAATTGGTTATGTCTTGTGTAAAAATAAATAAACGGGAGGAAGTAATATGCCTAAATCAAATTTAGAAATTATTCAAAGCACGTATGAAGGATCAGCGTCTTCGAATGCAAAGCATTTAGCAGAAGCCTTCTCTGAAAAAGTGGAATGGACAGAGGCAGAAGGTTTCCCGTACGGCGGAACATATAAAGGCGTAGAAGCTATAATGGAAAATGTATTTAGCCGTTTAGGATCAGACTGGGATGATTATAAAGCAAGTGTAAATACATATCATGAAGTAAACGGAAAAGATGTAATTGTTGCTGAAGGTATGTATTCTGGAGTTTATAAAGAAACAGGAAAATCATTTGAAGCAGAATTTGTTCATGTATGGCAGCTTGAAAATGGAAAAATCGTGAAGTTTAAGCAGTATGTAGATAGTCATATTGTTAGGGAAGCGATGAAGAGCTAATGCTTTTTAAATGGATTGTAGGTATATGTATTACCATTATGGTAATCATCTCTTCTATAGTTGGCGGAAAGAAATTGCTTGCATATGTGGAAAAAGAAAATACAAATATTCAAACCGAGCGAGCGGCAAACGAAAAAGAGAAAAAAGCTGCAGAAGAAGCCCCGCAAATTAGTGAAGGTGAAATTATTTCTACTATGCATAAAATGGTGCACCAAAAGGTAAAATCCTCTGAAAAATGGGGATTTGTAGAGATGACAAAAAAGGAAATTTCTAATGTAAAAAGAGATATTGAAAATAGTACAGGTTTTCAATATAAAATGAAGTTATTTTCTATTATAAATAGATGGGAAAAAGGAGATTTTTCTCAAACTGTTGAGGAGCATAACTTTTTATGGAGCCTTCAAGGTGGAGATACTGGCAAGGCGACGGAACGTTTATCGCCAGAAGAGGAAAAGCAGTATATAAAAGAAATGAAGAGAAAATAAAAACATCGCCAACCCAGATGACGATGTTTTTTCATTAAGAATGTTTTCGCATTAAAGGTCTAACAGGCTGAACGGCAACAGTTTTAAAATGAGAAAATAAATAACATCCTGTTACAACGACAATTGTCCCTAAAATTTGTATCCACGTTAATTCTTCTCCGAGGAATATGAATGCTAAAATGGCTGTGAAAATTGGATTGAAGTTTAGAAAAATACCTGATGTAGTTGCGCCTAATTTTTGTACACCAATATTCCAAAATACCATACAAAGAACTGTCGAAATAAGCCCAGTATATAAAAGTGATGTGATGAAAGAAGTATTTATATTTGAAACAGTGAAGCTACCTATGTTAAACGGTAGTAATAAAATAACGCCGAAAATACCAGAGTACAACGTTGCCATAAGTGGTGTAGTTGTTTTTGTTGCCCATTTACTACAAACAGAATAGATTCCCCAAATACAAACTGCTGCAATCATCCATAAATCGCCGCTATTAAAATGTAGTGAAAATAAAAGCGAGAAATCACCTTTTAATAGGACGAGGATAACCCCGAAGAATGAAAGAATCATGGATAGGATTTGAAGTGTATTTACTTTTTCTTTTAGAAATAATACTGAAAATAATGCGATTGAAATTGCATTCAATGTAGAGATAAGACCTACATTCGTAGCGGATGTTTTTTCTAATGCTAAAAATTGAAAGATGTTAAAAAGAGCGACCCCTGAAATTCCCATCAATATTAAAGGAAGTATTGCGGTACGTGGTGGAAGGATTTTCTTTTCTTTAAACCATACCATCGGTAATAAACAAACAATCGCAATCATCCATCTTAAATTTGTCAGTGTCATCGGCGATGCATGATCGACGAGTGATTTTCCAACGACAAAATTTCCTCCCCATAATAAGCTCGTTAGTAATAGTAAAAAGACGTAAAAATAAGGCATGCTAAAATCCCCTTTTTTGTAATCAATACGAATTGTAAATAATTTTAGCATTTTTCTTTATTGTGTAATATATTCTTTTGTATAATGGTGAAAACTCGATAAAATCTTTAGTTATGAATGATATTTACGGAATGATATTCAGTTTTTTGTAAGGTATAAGGTGTTTTTTCGAATAATCATCGGTAAGAAAAAAGGGGGGAATTGTAATGGAGTCGTCTGTTATTAAAGTGTTGGATGATTTGGATGTACAAATTTTAGATATATTGCAGAAGGAGTCACAAGTAAGTAATGCAGAGCTGGCACGTCGCGTTAATTTATCATCGGCTGCGATGCATGCAAGAATAAAAAGATTGGATGGGGAAGGTTTCATCGATAAGCAAGTTGCGATTTTAAATCAAGAAAAGCTTGGGTTTGATTTATTATGTTTTATTTTTATGAGTACAAATATTCATCAATTTGACAAGCTGGAAGTGTTGGAGAAAGAATTAGAATCGATGCCGGAAGTGTTAGAATGTCACTGTTTAACAGGAGAGTACGATTATTTATTAAAGGTTGCAAATCGTGATCGTAAAGAACTAGAGCAGTTTATTAGAAAGTTGAATAAGCTTGGTATTACAAGGATACAGACAAGTTTAGCACTTCGTGAAATTAAATATTCGACGGTATTGCCGATACGAAATGAGGAACCGAGCATCGATTAGATTGCTTGGTTTTTTGTTTGTATAAATTGATTGACGAGGAGAAAAGAGAGATGTATTATTATATAAAATTATGAATTAAAATTCATTTTAAGTTATAAATATTAATATTGAGGGGCAAGGGGATGTAATATGAAAATCTGTAATGCAGTGACGAGTGATGTGAAAGAAATTTATAGTCTTATTGAGGTTTATGCAAAAGAGGGAGTTGTTTTACCACGTTCTCTTTTGTCTCTTTATCAATATTTGCAATGTTTATATGTTATGAAAGAAGATGAGAGAATTGTTGGAGTTGCTGGATTGCATGTATTAGGAGAAGATCTTGCAGAAATACGATCGTTAGTAGTTTCGCATACATATGCAGGGAAAGGGATAGGGCGTATGCTCGTAAATCATGTAATGGAGGAAGCTACGAAAATAAATGTAAGAAGAGTAATTTCCTTAACATATGAAACAGTATTTTTTCAAAAGTGTGGATTTGATTTTATAAATAAAGAAGCGTTGCCAGAGAAAGTATGGATTGATTGTAGACATTGTCCAAAGGTGGATTATTGTGATGAAGTGGCGATGGTGCGGTATGTTAGATGAAAATTTTATAGAGAAAAAGTTCCCACTATTATTTACATATATAGTGGGAACATATATTTCCATAAGAAATGGACAGGTTATTAAGAATTTGAATTCTTTTGTCTCACGGCAAAATTATAAAGTGGATCTTTAAGTTCATAGTTATACGTTAAACCGTCGACAATTCCTACAACTTTATCATTATCATAAAGGTCGAGCATAAATTGTGCCATTTGTTTTGCAGTGTGGAATTTTGGTACAACATTATCATATTGGAATTCATCAATATCAAATGAACGCTTCGCAAATTCTGTTTCAGTTGCAGCAGGAGCTAAAACTTTTGCTTGCAGTTTTGCGCCTTGTTCTTTCAGTTCGTGAGACAGCCCTTCTGTAAATGCACTTACATAGAATTTCGTAGCGCAATACGTAACAGCATCAGCAACAATTGTGTATCCGCCGCCCGATGAAACGTTAATAAGCTGTGTTCCATCAATCATTGAATAATCTCGAACGAAAAGAGAAGAGAGTATTGTTAGTGCTTCTATATTGACATGCAACATCGTCTCTATTTTATTTAAATTTTGTTCAGCAATTGAGGCGAAATTACCAAAACCTGCGTTGTTAATCCACGTTTCAATTTGAAAAGCTTGTAGGCTTTCATAAAGTTTATAAACATCTTCAGTCACAGATAAATCAGTTTTTCGAATGACAACATCCAACTCAGGATGCATTTCGTTAATTTTCAATTTTAATCCGTTTAATTCTTCTTGTCTTCGAGCTACAAGTACTAAATTTTTTCCGCGAGATGCAAATGCTAAAGCTGCTGCATAACCAATTCCGGAACTTGCGCCAGTAATAACCGTGTATTTCATATAAAATCCCCCTAAATTCAAATTCATTTATGGTTAGATTGTATTTGTTAGAGTATACTCTAAGTCAAACGTTTTTTATAAATTTGATACGGTTATAAAATATATGAGGGTAAGCATGTGAAGGGAGTTTTAGTATGTACACAATTAGCGAGGTAGCAAAATTATTAGGCGTGAGCACACATACACTACGTTATTATGAAAAGGAAAATATATTAATTGCAAATCGTGATACAAATGGAAATCGACTTTACGAAGAGTCACATATAAAGTGGTTGCAGTTTGTAATGAAATTAAAACAAACGCAAATGCCAATAGCGAAAATAAGAGAATACGCTAGATTATATACAGAAGGGGAGTATACAACAGAAGCTCGTTTACAGCTCCTAGAAGATCATAGGAAATCTATTCAGATTCAAAGAGAAAACTTAGAAGTTACAGAGAAGATGCTTGAGAATAAAATTCGTGCATACAAAAGCTCATTGGAAAATAAATAGATGGTTGTTATGTGATGAAAAATGGATTTGATCTATGAGTATTTCATCATGGTGTGCGGATAAATAAAAAAGAGCAGCTAGCAAAAGCTAACTGCTCCATTCAAGGGATCTCTCCAAGGGGGAGTGGAGAAAATATTATGTTACTAGCAGTATTGACAGATTATTAAGAAATATACAAATCAGATGAAAGAAATTTTAAATAAACTTTCGGCATTGACAGTTTTTAAAATGTTCATGTACAATATATATGAATGACATTCAGTCATTTTTATGTGACAGGATGCAGTTAGCTTAGAAATGGAACAAATACAATGGTAAATGAGGATGATAGTTGTTTTTATATAGTATTGATGAAAGAGTATATTTTTTTAAAACAAAAATGACTGATAGTCAGTCATAAGAGGTGAGAGGTATGAAAAATAGAGCATGGTTATATGTCATATTAACATGTATCTTTGAAATTTTTTGGGTGTTTGGTTTTAATACGGCTAATACTTGGTGGCATTGGATTATTATTTTAGGAGTTATCGCTGTTGATTTTCACTTCCTTTCTAAAGCGTGTGAACATCTTGCAACAGGGACTGTATATGCTGTTTTCGCCGGAGCTGGTACGGTAGGTACTTTCTTAATGGATGTATTTCTTTTCGGCGGAAGTTTCAGTGTAGGGAAGTTATTTTTTATCGTGATGGTTGTAGCTGGCGTTATCGGTTTAAAGCTAGCTGATAATAAAGAAGAAACTGTGGAAGGAGCTGCTTAAAAATGGGTTGGTTTTTCGTATTTTGTGCTGCAATTAGTGAAATAGTCGGTGTGATAGGACTTAAAATGTATAGTAAAGATAAGACATTAGCCAATGGTGCGATTTATATCGGTGGGTTTGCTACATCCTTCGCATTTTTGTATACTTCCTTCTTATTTTTACAAGTAAGTGTCGCATATGCGGTTTGGATTGGTATCGGAACAGCAGGTGCAGTTTTGTTAAACATGTTCTTGTTTGGTGAGTCGAAAAGTAAAGCGCGTATCATTAGTGTGTTTCTTATTGTATGTGGAGTGACAGGATTAAAGGCACTTTCTTAAAGATATATTGCATTTTTATCTCCTAATTGTTTATTAGGAGATTTTATTATAAAAAAATGAGTTCCTCTTAGAGTTCACTATCATTGACAGTACAATCGATTATCTTATAAAATGAGTGACAGTCATTCAATATGCGTGTGAAAGGGTTTAGATGATGAATAAAAAAGAGAAAATTGTCTATGCAGCTATTGAAGTGTTTCAGGAAAAGGGCGTCGAAAAAACGAAGATTTCTGATATCGTGAAATTAGCTGGCATTGCGCAAGGAACTTTCTATTTATATTTTCCTTCTAAGCTATCTGTTATGCCTGCAATAGCAGAAGTGATGGTTGAAAAGATGATACTTGCAGTGAAAGAAAAAGTACAAAAAGATGTACCTTTTTCAAATAAAGTGGCACAAGTAATCGATGCGGTGTTTCACTTTATAGAGGAATACCGTGAAATACAAGCTTTAATGTATGCAGGTCTTGCATCTACTGAACATATAAAAGAGTGGGAAGCTGTGTATGAGCCTCTTTATATGTGGTTAAGCGAATTTTTAAGTGAGGCGAAAGAAGCCGGTGAAATTCGTGATTCGGTTCACGCAGAGCGAACAGCGAAGTTATTTATCGCTCTTGTTGAATCAGCAGCGGAACAAGTTTATTTATATGATCATAAAGATGATGAGCAAGTGGATTTGCAAAAGGCAGAAGTACTAGATTTTTTAACACATGCACTACATATAAAGAAGTAGTAAGATGAACCTGTCTGAAAAGGTAGGTTCATTTTTGAGGAAAACTGAATGATAGTCATTCACCTAATACTTATGTATGTGTAGAAGGATAGAGTGAAATTCTAATGAGTGGAGGCATCCTCACTCATTACTAGCCCGCAAAGAGCAGGATAAAGAAAAAGCTTCTTGGGTATTATTTTTTGAGAGGAACTTATGGGAAGAGGTGTTAAAAAGTGAAGAAACCGATAAAAGAACAAAAGATGGTATTGGTTATTCTTTTGAGTAATATATTTATCGCTTTTTTAGGGATTGGATTAATCATTCCGGTTATGCCGTCCTTTATGAATGATATGCATTTAACAGGGAAGACGATGGGATATCTCGTTGCAGTGTTTGCAATGGCACAGCTCATTACTTCACCTATTACAGGCCGATGGGTTGATCTTTACGGTAGGAAGAAAATGATAATCATTGGATTATTTATTTTTGGTGTTTCAGAGCTTCTTTTTGGATTAGGAAAAGATGTGTGGATGCTTTATGTGGCAAGGGTATTAAGCGGAATTAGTGCTGCTTTTATTATGCCTGGTGTTACGGCATATGTTGCGGATATTACATCTATTCAGGAACGTCCAAAGGCGATGGGATACTTATCTGCGGCTATTAGTACTGGATTCATTATAGGGCCTGGAATCGGCGGATTTATTGCAGAATACGGTATACGTGTGCCGTTTTTCGTTGCAGCAGCAATTGCTTTTATAGCATGTGTGATTTCAATCTTTATTTTAAAAGAACCGTTAACGAAAGAAGAACTTGCAGAGATTTCTTCTAATACGAAAGAATCAAGTTTTATTGGTGATTTAAAGAAATCATTACATCCAATGTATGCAATTGCATTTATTATCGTATTTGTACTCGCATTCGGATTATCGGCGTATGAAACTGTGTTTAGCTTATTCTCAGATCATAAATTTGGTTTCTCGCCGAAAGATATTGCAGCAATTATTACAATCAGTTCAATCTTTGGGGTAGTTGTGCAAGTATTTATGTTTGGCAAATTGGTAGACATGTTCGGTGAGAAAGTATTAATTCAAATATGTTTAATTGTAGGTGCAGTATTAGCATTCGTCTCAACTGTAGTCTTTAATTATTGGATTGTACTTCTCGTTACTTGCTTCATTTTCTTAGCATTTGATTTACTTCGTCCAGCTTTAACGACGTTTTTATCAAAAGCAGCTGGAAAAGAGCAAGGATTCGTTGCTGGAATGAACTCGACTTATACGAGTTTAGGAAATATCGCAGGACCAGCGATGGGCGGAATATTATTTGATATGAATATTCATTATCCATATGCATTTTCAGGAGTTGTTTTAATAGTTGGTCTCGGCATTACATTTATGTGGAGAGAGAAACAGTTGGCTGAGAGTTTTGCGAAGTAATAAAACCCCTTACGACGGTAAGGGGTTTTTGTTTTATAAACTTAATCCAAACCGTTTTAATTCAATAAAAATCCCCTCTAATTGCTTTCCTTTATCCGTTAATGTGTACTCTACACGAGGCGGAACTTCTGGATATACTTTTCTCGTTATAATGCCTTGAGATTCTAATTCCTTTAGTCGAAGCGATAATGTTTTTGGACTAATCCCATCCATTGATTTTTGTAAATCACTAAAGCGTAATGTTCCTTCGATAAGAAGATCACGAATGATTAAAAATGTCCATTTTGTACTAATTACATCAAGCGTTTTAGCGATAGGACAAGGTATGCCAGGTAAACCTTTCGTTAATTCAACTGGATCTATATTGTTCATGGAACAAGCCTCCATAAAATTTTTTTGGATGAATTTGCTTTATAGTATCACAAAACTATACTTTTGGTAACTATATGAAAAAAATATCACTACTTCCATAAAGGAAGTTAGTGCATATACAATAGTAATACGAAACATAAAGGATTTATATGAGGAGGTGGTGATTTCCATGGGGATAAAAAAGTTATTTGGATTCCTTAGTTTGTTTGTTATTTGTATTGTGCTTGTAGCATGCGGCGCGGAACAAAAAGGTGAAGTTCAGTTATTAAAAGAAATGCCAAGGCCAAAAGCAATGACAATTGATCCCTCACTAAGTAAAAAAGAAGCGACAGAAATGGTTCATGCGGCGCAGCGTTTTTATGCATTTTGGGATACAGGTAAGGAGGAACTTATTCCGCAAACTGTTACTGAAAATTTTTTCGATAATACATTGCCGAAAGGGCGACCACAAGGCATTGAAGGATTAAAGTTTGCAGCGCAAAATTTTCGTAAAGTTGTGCCTGATATACATTGTGAGATTGAAGACTTATTAGTTGTTGGTGATAAAGTAACAGCCCGTCTTTCTTTTACAGGAACGCATAATGGTAAGAAAATTAATTTTTTTGCAATTGATATTTTACATGTGAAAGACGAAAAGATAACGGAAGATTGGCATTTAGAAGATAATCTTACACTACAGCAGCAACTCGGCTTAATAGCCGAAGAGTAGATCATATAGGGGAGAGAAAAACGATGAAAAATATATTTATTATAAATGGACATGAAAAATACGGTACAAAGGAAGGACGATTAAATAGAACGTTAGTAGATTATATGGTTACTGTATTAGGCGAGAATCATCATGTGAAAACAACAACGATTCAAGATGGTTACAATATTAAAGAAGAACAAGATAAGTTTTTATGGGCCGATGTTGTTATTTATCAAACACCGATTTATTGGTTTAGTGTACCGGGCTTATTTAAAACGTATATGGATGAAGTATATGAATACGGTTTGTTCTTTAAAGGTGCAGATGAATATGGAACAGGTGGTTTATTAAAAAAGAAAGAGTATATGTTCTCTACAACTTGGAATGCACCTGAAAAAGCATTTGGAGATAAGACAAAGTTCTTTGAAGGAGAAAGTTTAGAATCAGCGCTTAGTCATTTACACCGCGTGCAAAAGTTTCTCGGTATGAGTCCGTTAAAGAGTTTTGCTTGTTATGATGTGGTGAAGAATCCGGATATAGAGAAGTTTTTAGTGAACTTGAAAGATCATTTAGATGGAGTAATTAAATAATAGTATGTGAAGAAGGTACTACTAAGGATGTAGTACCTTCTCCTTTTATAAAAACTCACACTTTAATACGTGGATGGCTGTATCCATAACTTCGCAAAATTTGCCCAACCAAATGAATCAATTGTTACGTTTTTTAAAGAAGAAGGGTATGTTTTTCTTTTTAAAACGTGATAGTTAAATAAAATGATGTGTTCTGTTTGTAAAAATTCTTCGACCTCATACATGAGCTCGTAGCGTTTTTCTTTATTTTCTTCTAATAAAAAGGTATCAAGTAAACAGTTAATTTGTTTTTCATAGTGTGGGTCCATGAACCGATTTATGAAGCAACTTTTATTTTTAAATACATTTAAGAATGCAAGTTCATGATCGGCAGCAAACACTTCTCCCATGAAAATAATATCGGCATGTTGATCGATAGAACGGTTCATATAATCTGAAACGAGAAAGGGGTGAAGCTCTACTTGTATACCTAAACTTTCACATCGTTCTTTTAGGAAATATGCGTCATTTGCACTATCTTTAAATGCGAAGAAGTAAATATGTATCGTTTCTCCATTATAGGTGCTCTTTTTTAAATACTCTTTCGCTTTTTCTAAAGAGTAAGCTCTTTTAGAAGCTTGGCGACTTCTTTCAGGGAAAAAGCTTGATGCAGCAATTGTTCGTCTACCCTCTATGCTACGAAGTATCGTTTCAACATCATATAGTTCTCTCCAAGCCTTTCGAAAGTAAATATCGTGATGAGGACCAGGTTTTGTAAAGTTGAAGCTAGCATAAATACAACCTATTTCTTCTATTTGTATATCATGCCTTTCATTTTCCTCTTCGTTTGGTAGTTCATAATCAGCATCTATTTGCACATGGTCAGGAATACCCCAAAATTCAATACGGTCTAATAATGCGCGCTCTTTAAAATAATGAGTGAACGCTTCGAGTACGATATTATCTTCAGAGTAATGAGCAAGTTTGAAAGGTCCAGTACCTATATAATGATGATTTTGAATACTCGTATCACGCGGTAAAATTGCGAGCTGCATGGAACTTACATAGTGTAAGAAAAATAAATTTGGTTTTGCTAAATGAAATCGAATTTGCAGTGGTGATGGCGTTTCAATTTGAACAATTTCTTCTGTTAACCATTCGAAAGGAGAGTGAACCTCTTTTAGTCTTTCAAATGAAAATTGTACATCTTTAGAAGTTAAAACTGTTTCGTTATGAAAATATACATCCTTTCGTAAATAAAAAGTCCACGTAAGCCCGTCTTCACTTAATTCCCACGTATGCGCAATGTGTGGTTCCATTTTTTCAGTAACATCGTTATAGACGACTAACGTATCAAAAATTTGACTCGTAAGATGGCTCTCTGTAGTTACAGCCACAAAAGCCGGATCTAATGGGAATATCTTTCTCGATATAGGAATCTTTAATATGTCGTACATATCATTTGAAGGTTCGTATCCAAAATGATGATGTAGTTTGTTTTCTATCTTTTTTTGAAGTGCAGGGGGTAGGGGTTCTTTTAAAAGAAGAAAAACATCCTTTAATTTTTCTTGCGCTAACAGGTCATCTGTATAGGACTCAATCGCTTCTACGAAATTATGTATAAATAGAATTTCCGTTTTATTTCCGCGGCCTCGCCCTGGAGTCCAGCTAATTAATTGCTCCTCGCTCATTTTCTTTAATAAAATCTTTACGTTTTTCGTACTGCAATATAAAACATCCGCTAATTCTTGTAAGCTATTTCGCATATGTTGTTGATCTTGTGCATGTAGTCTTAGTCTAATGTAATAGTCCATAATTTTCATATATACACTTCCTTCTATCATAAAAGGGGAAACTCTTTAGAATATTCTAACCTTTTTCTTCCTTTTTTTCAAAGTAAAATAAGTAAGCATAAGGAGGGGGAAACAATGGGATTTTGGAGTATGCATCGAAATATAAAAATTAGAATTATAACTTCGTTTTTAACACGTACTGTGTCCACGATGATTTTTCCATTTATGGCGATTTATTTTTCAATAAAGTTAGGTAGTGCGGTTGCTGGTGCGTTACTACTCATTAATGTCATAGTTTCATTAGTAATTGGTTTATACGGTGGATATGTTGGAGACCTGCTTGGGCGTAAAAAGGTTATGATTATCGGTCAAAGTATACAAGTCATTTCTATTGCTTGTATGGGAGTTGCGAATTCGGATTATGTAGATTCACCGTGGTTAACATTTATCTTTATGCTAGTGAATAGTTTAGGATCTGGACTTATGAATCCTGCGACAGAGGCGATGTTAATTGATGTGAGTACACCTGAAAATCGAAAAGTAATGTACAGCATTAATTATTGGGCTATTAATTTATCCATTGCGATTGGAGCAATATTTGGTGGATTACTATTTGAAAACTATAGATTGCAATTGTTTATCGTATTAACGCTTGTTGCGATTATTACTCTATATGTGATGGCTGTGTATATGGAAGAAGTGTATGTAGCACGAAAAACGGTGGAGAAGAAAAATGTATTAAAAGGTATGGCAGATAGTTATAAAGTCGTGATGAAAGATAAAGCATTTTTAATTTTTTGTGCAGCGAGTATATGTACATTGTCTTTAGAGTTTCAAATTAATAATTATTTAGGTGTTCGCTTGCAGAAGGAATTTGAAACGGTGCACTTTTTCTTTGGAAATGGTGTTACGTTTGATTTAACAGGTATTCGCATGCTGAGCTGGATATCAGCGGAGAATACAATTTTAGTTGTGTTATGTTCAGCACTTCTTATTAAAATGCTGAAAAGCTTCAACGATTTGAAAATCTTATATGTAGGTTTATTCATTTATACAATTGGATTTACAATACTCGGAACGAGCAATAGCTTATGGATTTTATTAATTGCAGGGCTTTTCCAAACGGTAGGTGAGATGATGTATGTGCCAGTGCGTCAATCTATTATGGCAGATATGGTGCCAAATGAGGCAAGAGGTTCTTATATGGCGATTAACGGAATGGTCTTTCAAGTGGCAAAAATGAACGGGGCATTAGATGTTATGCTAGGTTCATTTATTGCATCTTGGGGCATGAGTGCTCTGTACTTTATCGTTGGTATGAGCAGTATTTTATTATTTATGAAGGCGATAGGGAAAGAGAAGTATGAGGATGAGAGAAATGTTTCTCAAATTGGATGAAACTATATAAAAGCGAACCAGTTATACTGGGACTCGCTTTTTATATAATTTTTAGAACGGATCAACTTCAGCTAAATCAGGGTTAGCATTCGGATTTGTTAATAAGGTTTTCAGCTCACCTACTTCTGAGAGAGCAACGAGGATATAACCACTAATAAGAACGATGAGTCCAATGACCCGTAATGTTTGCAGTGTAATATCACGGCTATTGTTTTCGGAGTTGTCTTGGGGCGGAGAAGGTGGATTATTGTTCATAGTTAGGCTCCCATCTTTTGTATTTATATATGTTCGAAATCATTATTTAACTTATGGATAGGAATTATATAGTCATTTTCACTATATGAGAACTGCCTATGAAAAGTGATAAGGAATTTTTGGGCGAGAAAAAGGGGGAATCCAAAAGATTATTAAAACTGAACTTTTGGATTCCCCTCTTTTTATTTATCTTGCTATTTGTGGTGGTCGGATTGCCTGTAAACGACCAGTTGGTGAGGGCTAATTAATCAGTGGGGGATGAATAAAACCCCACTGATTAACTATTTTCATGTAAATAAAAGGAGGTTAGTTATCCTAATATACGCAACGATTCTTCAATAAACGCTGGGATGTCCTCTGGCTGTCTACTTGTTACTAGCTGATTTTGACATACGACAACCTCTTTGTCATGAAAGTTCCCGCCGGCATTTTTCAAATCGACTTCAATAGATTTATATCCAGTGACATCACGTCCTTCAAGTGTTTGTGCAGTGATGAGTAGCTGAGGTCCGTGACAAATAGCGAAAACAGGTTTTTCCGCATCCATAAATGCTTTACTAAAGCGAACAAAACGTTCATCTGCACGAAGTATATCTGGAGAAAATCCACCCGGTATGAAGAGGGCATCAAAGTTCTCTGGAGAAACATCATCAATACTTTTATCAATTACGACTTCACTTTTTCCTTGCTTACCGTGTACTGTTTTCCCTTTTTCCATTTCAATAGTTGTTAATTCATATTCCTTTTGATTAAAAGCTGCTACTGGCTCTGTGTATTCTGTGTCCTCGAAATAATCCGTTATTAAAATAGCAATTTTTTTACTCATTCTAATCCGCTCCTTATATTATCGGTTCCAGAATCTTCCTTGGGCAATACCTTCTATAAATGATTCAATTGAAGTGTTTGTTAGGTTATAAACTCCTGCTCCATCCAGTTTAATCTTACTATTGTCCAAAGCATGAGGATTACTAAGGACATGAGCTATCGGTTTAAAATGTTTAAAAGTAGTTTCTGTAAATTCTAAAACAGGGGGGTGAATGACAGACTCACTACTAAACACTAATACTGCATCAAAAAGCGAAGAGTCTGTTGTTGTATAAGTATCAGTTACTTTAATGGAATCATTGAAATGATAAATTTTATTATCTATGATGCTATAGTTCATTCGGTGCTGTGCAAAAGCTTGAATCCATTCGGACAGAAGGGAGACGCTTGGGTCACCATTTAATAGAATTGCGACATTTTTAGAATCAGATTTAAAAATAGTATTGGACATACTTAGTGCAGGTGATTTTGCATCTGAATTTACTTCGTGATTTTCTTTAGGTAAAGGAGCTCCAACAATGTTAGCGACTTCTTGTGCTAATTGACGATCGACGTGGTTTAGGAGAGCAATTACATTTGCCTTCACCATGTCTGATTTACACTTCCCAACTTCAAAGCAAAAAGCTTCTTTTATGTGCTGCTTTTCAATAGGGCTCATACTATTGTAGAAAAGTTTAGCCTGAGAATAAAAGTTAAGAAAGCTTTTACTACGACCTCTAATTTTATGCCCATCAATCTTTTCTTGATAATGTTCATATCCTCCTTGTTCGGCTTGGACGGTTGCAGGTTGATTGTTATTTAATCCGTTAGGATGATAGCTTGTCTGACCGCGATGAATCTGCATTTGATGCATACCATCACGTTGATTATTATGAAAAGGACATACGGGTTGATTGATAGGGATTTGATGGAAATTAGGGCCCCCTAAACGAGATAATTGTGTATCTGTATAGGAGAATAATCTTCCTTGCAGAAGAGGGTCATTTGAAAAATCAATACCTGGTACGACATGACCAGGGTGAAAAGCTACCTGCTCTGTTTCAGCAAAGAAGTTATCAACATTTTTGTTCAATGTCATTTTACCAACTAATTTTACGGGAACTTCTTCTTCTGGCCATAATTTCGTTGGATCTAAAATATCAAAATCAAATTTATGTTCATCTTCTTCTGGAATTAACTGTAATCCAAGCTCCCATTCAGGATAATCCCCTTTTTCAATTGCTTCGTATAAATCTTGACGATGAAAATCAGGATTTTTCCCAGCAATCCTTTGAGCTTCATCCCATACTAATGAATGAACCCCAAGGGTAGGTTTCCAGTGAAACTTTACGAAATGGGCTTTTCCTGCTGTGTTAATGAGTCGAAATGTGTGAACTCCAAAACCTTCCATCATTCGTAAACTACGCGGAATAGCTCGGTCGCTCATTTGCCACATGACCATATGAGTGGACTCAGGATTATGCGCAACAAAGTCCCAAAAGGTATCATGAGCGCTAGCTCCTTGAGGAATATCATTATGTGGTTCTGGTTTAACTGCATGGACAAAATCAGGAAATTTAATAGCATCTTGGATAAAGAATACGGGCATATTATTACCCACTAAATCATAGTTTCCTTCATCTGTATAAAATTTTGTGGCGAATCCGCGTACATCTCTTACTGTGTCGTTGGATCCTTTAGAACCTTGAACGGTTGAGAACCGTACAAATACAGGTGTTTTCTTTGAAGGATTAGTAAGGAAATCTGCTTTTGTATAGGCTTCTAACGATTCATAAAGCTGAAAATAACCATGTACGCCAACTCCGCGCGCATGAACAATTCTTTCAGGAATTCGTTCATGATCAAAGTGGGTCATTTTCTCGCGAAAGTGGAAATCCTCCATTAAGGTTGGGCCTCTTAAGCCCATCTTTAAAGAAAATTCATCCTCGGCTATTTTTACTCCTTGGTTTGTTGTTAAAGCATGTTTGCGTTGATTATCCGTAACATGGTGCTTCAATTGCTCCATTTTTTTATTCACAATATAGGCCCCTCCTTTACTTTGTTAATTTAATAGATACCCTTTTTATTAGGACGTAAACATGTATTATGATTTTTGTATGTAAAAATCATAATTAAACCCTAAAACATCAAGGGGAAGAAAGGGGGGGTGTATAGCACTCTATGCTTAAGAAAAACAGGAGTAACATACCTAAAGTTTTTAATTAAGTATGAACGATAGGTTTAACATTAAAAAATAAAAAAGCCAAGGAGAAAATTTATTTGCTCCTTGGCTTTTAAGATAATTCTTTTCGTTAAAATGCGGAAATTCTTTGCTTCGTTTTTGGTACAATAATAAATTTGATCCAGAGTAACCCGACAATCATAATGATAAGGATATGTAAAAATTGACCTGTAGCAATGAGTATAACACTCGAAAATACAATGAGTTGAATACTTAGCAATATAAAGATTAAGTGAAGAAATTGCTTCATCCTTTCTTCAGTATGGATTGGATATAATGCTACAATAATATTTCCCGAAAAATATTTCCACAGGGAACGGAGCTGCATAGAAATCATATATAGAACGATGTAAGCGATAGCGCCTTTTACGTATATATTTGGTATGAAATATAAGGCGAAAGCACCGATCAATCTTAAGCGAATATATATACCGAAATAATCATTTCCACGTAAAAATGCTAATGTATGTAAATAGAAGAAAGTTGCTCGTTTTTTATGTAATAAAGGTTCAATCCAATTTGTAAGCCATTTTCTTTTATTTACTTGTTTATTCAGTTGCGGAACATCTGTGAAAATGCTAGCAAATTGATAAAAACGAACGTTCATTTTTTCTTCTTGCTCGATTATGTAATCCCACGGTATTCGTTTTGTAGGCTGTTTTTTCGTATATAGAAGTAGGAAAGCAAGTAGTAAGAGTAGTCCGCCCAATATGAGAACATTTGCGGAATAAAACAGCATGTAAATGATTAGGGCGTTACAAGTAATACGAATGATTAGCCATATATTTTTTTCGTGACTATCACGCCACATCCAATGTATGTACATGTTCCAGGCTTTCGTAATCATTAACACGATAAAGATTGTACATAAAAAAGGTACAGTTAATTGCAATGATTGCATAGCAAGTGGAACGAGAATAAGGAACGTAAATAATAATGGGAAAAGCTGCATGATGTAATTGTATAGAAGAGATTTTTTAAAATAAGATGTTAATTTCTCTTCTAGTGCTAGTAAATAGACAGCATCAGGTTTTTGAATAAATGTACGGATAGGGCATCTCGTTATAATGAATGTAAGTACAATCGTTATAATTATTAAAGATATTCCTTTAGAAGGAGATGCTTTTAGAAACTGAGCATAATAATATGCACCAACGCATGAAATAAAGATAAAGCTATATAGTAAACCGTTAATCATACGTGCAAAGTATGTAATGATATTTTGAATATGTTGTTGGAAGCGACTGCTCCATAGCGATTCGATTGACATGTTTTTCACCTCTTTGTTCTATTATATATGTTTTACAAAAGAAAAAACGAGCAAATTGCGTTATGCAACTTGCCCGTTTTTCTTTTCGTTATTTTTTTTCTGATCACGATTCATTAATGGATAGAAAGCAAATCCGATTACGAATAAACCAATTCCGAGAAGGAACGTTTTTATATCGGATGCGCCCGTTTTAATAACCCATAGTGCGTAGCAAAGTGCGATAACTGCGACTATGCCATCTGTAATTCTTGCCCGCATTTCATTTTTATATGTTTCACCAGTTGCGACTAGTTTTAACTGGAAGATTGGTGAAACGAGATATGGAATGAGGTAGGCCAGTGTCGATACGGTAATAACGAATGTATAAGCTTCCGCAATGGTTCCTGATAATGTTGAGAATAGGAATACTTGCGACATAATGTTTGTTAATCGTAATGAGTAAATTGGACTTCCTTTTTTATTTGTTTTTGTGAAGAAGGAAGGGAAGAAACCTTCTTTTGCTGCTTGATAAGGTACTTCTGAGCTTAATAAAATCCAGCCTAAGATAGAACCGAACAGGGAAGTAAGAGCAAGTAATGCCATCAGTTTCCCGCCGCCGTGACCCATTGCAGCGTTTAGTGCATCTGCTAATGGACGTTCAGAAGCTTGTAATTTATCAACGTGAAGTACACCCATTGTTAAAATTGTGATTCCTAAGTAGATGGCAACTGTAATAAGTAATCCCGCAACTGTTGCGCGTTTTACCGTTTTTGGAGAAACAGCACGGTTTGATAAAAGAACAGCTGATTCAATTCCGATAAACGCCCAAAGTGTTGTAAGAGCAGCTAAATTCACTTGTGAAAGAAGACCGTGTGATGCCCCTGATTTATCAATCATCGGTGTATACCATTGTCCAAATTTAGAAGCTTCGAATGCAAATAACGTAACGACGATGAATAAAAGGAATCCAGTTACTTTCGTTGTTGTTGCTAAGAAGTTTAGTTTTCCAGCTCCGCTTACACCGTTTGTTAATATAATATGAGTTCCCCAAAGTAAGATGGAACAAATCGTAAATGTAATTAGTTTTCCGACTTCTACGTTAAACGAGCCGATTGAAAATAGTAGTCGCGTATCTTTCATAATTGGGAAGAAGAGTGATAAATATCCCGCAAATGATGTAATGATGGCAACGTTACTTGCCCAGTTTGCAACCCAATATCCCCATACCATACTGAAGCCAGCCATTTTTTTCTTTTTTGGTGTTGAGAATAAAGCATATGCATGACTTTGTGGCCCTGTCGTTAAATCAGGACGACGAATTGCTAAATTACCGAAAACAAGAGCTAGCATTAAAACACCGAACCCTGTAGTTAACCAAGCTAAAGTGACACCGAGTGGGCTTGCTGTTTGTGCCAACGTACTTGGCACCATGAAAATACCAGCGCCAACCATGTTACCGACAACGAAAGCTGTTAGTACCCAAAAGCCCCATTTTTTTTGTTGCATAGAAAATACCTCCAAAGTTAGTATAACCAAGTCAAGCGAGGAGATATGTATGTCTTCCTGAGTCAGGAAGAGAAGTCCCAAACAAAACAAAAAAAGCACGTAATTTGCCGCTACATGCTTTCTATCTTATAAGAAACCCACGACATACCTCTCGATAGCTCTCCACAAACGAAACGTTTGTGACAGTTCTGCACTTATTAAATGCAGACCCAGCAAGCGTGCATGGTGGACACGACTTACTTCGGCAACCATTCCTTTCTCATTCCTTCATCAATGCCACTACATCTCCTGAAATGATACTCTTAATGATTGCAACCTCTACCTCACCGAGATACGAATGAGGATTTAAATATTAAATTAACGTCTTTAAGAGTAACAAATGTATTTTTATACGTCAATGGATATAGTAATAATCAGATTATAGAGAAGAGTTTGTGATTAAAAGTAAGAGGGATTGTTATGTGATATTTGAATTTTCGTAATATAATACATGTTATTAGCGCTAGATGATTGAAAAGGGGATGAAGTAAATGTCTGTATGTCATAAACATTCAGTAATAGGTGTGCTAGATTCGGGAGTTGGGGGATTAACAGTTGCGAGCGAAATTATAAGACAATTGCCTAAAGAAAGCATTTATTATATTGGTGATAATAAGCGTTGCCCGTATGGGCCAAGAAGTGTAGAGGAGGTGCAATCTTTCGTATTTGAAATGGTTGAGTTCCTCAAACAGTTTCCATTAAAAGCGCTAGTCGTAGCATGTAATACTGCTGCAGCTGCTGCATTGACTGAGCTGCAAGAAGCACTTTCCATTCCAGTTATTGGCGTTATACATCCAGGAGCAAGAGCGGCAATTAAAGTAACAAAGAAAGGGGAAATCGGGGTAATTGGAACTGTAGGTACGATAAAATCTAATATGTATGAAAAAGCATTACACGAGCTGGATACATATTTGGAAGTGCATAGCTATGCTTGCCCGACTTTAGCCACAGTTGTAGAAAATCAATTAGAAGATACAGCATATGTCACGCAGCAAGTGAAACAAGCTTTACTTCCATTAACGAAAGAAGATATAGATACGTTAATTCTTGGATGTACGCATTATCCACTTTTAGAGTCCTATATAAAAAAGGAACTAGGAGAAGATGTAACGATTATTAGTTCTGCAGAAGAAACGGCGATAGAGTTAAGTACCATTTTACAGCACAAAGGAATTTTGTCTGACAATCTGAATCCGAAGCATCGTTTTTTTACAACGGGATCTGTTTTATCATTTGAACATATTGCTGAGCGATGGCTAGGGTATCAAATTTCTGTAGAATGTGTACATTTGCCTATGAAAAATGCGTGTATGCATAATTAAGATTTAGTAAATTACGTTTTTAAATAAATTAGGTTCGTTTCATAAGAAGGAAAGAATAAGCTTTTAATTGAAATCATTAAGGTCATTTTAATTAAAGGAGAGGTTTGATTATGGAATTATCAAGATCTCAATTATTTGCTTTGGAGTATATTTCAAAATATGCAGAGAACGAAAAACGTGAGGCTAAAGCAACGATTAATCATATACTTAAAATGTCTAATATTACAGATGAAATATTTGAAGAGGCTGTCGCTAATTTAAAATCTCACGCAAGGATTGCTTTACACTTTCATCCAGACAGACTAGATTCGAGTAAGAAAAGTGTTGCTGAAGCACTATTTGAGCAAGGAGTATATAAAAGTCAGTTTGAAACATTGCTATCTAATGGAAGCGTATCTGCTTATCCTGGTGGTGAACGTGACCTTTGGGAAAAGAGAATATTTGGAGGGGCATATCAATTAGAAGGCGTAACGAATGATCAACGTCCAAAATACGGAGCGCTAAATTTAATGTTACATCCAGATGGGCCGGCTCCGCGTTTTGGTTCCTGTTATTTTCTCTTATCTCCAAAAGTTTCTTCGCGTTCTACATATACATATTTAGATTCACATCAAGATCCGAAAGAAAAGGGGACTTATGAGGAGTTTGATATGATTGTAGCTGCTCTTTTGGAAGAGACATTCGTAAGAGATTTTGCAATTGGTGAAGGAAATTTGACTCCAACAATATTAATTAATCATTTACTGGCTAACCTGAAAAGGCCGTTTATAGATGTAGTAAGCAAAGAGCCAGCCCGTAACCTTAATCATTATATTGAAGCGCAGATTCATGGAGAGATTTCTCTAAAAGAAGACGTGGAAGCGCTTGTCGCAGATCCTTCATTTAAGGGTACGGATGTAGGAAAAGTTTTAGAAGAAATTTGCCTGAAGTATGCTATTGATTTGTATTGGCACATCGGTTTTGTACTTGCGGTAGACGAAGTTCCGATGGATTTTAGAGGTTCAAAAATGCCATCTTTAGCAAGACGCATTGCACGGAATCATTGTATCGATGCAAATATAATTGGCTCTGCTGTAGTGGATTTGAAACGCAATCCATTATCTTGGAGTGATCGTGGAACTTATGAAGAAGTGCTTCAGGAATTAAAATTATTATGGCATGTTTTAGTTCGATTTGGAAAACCAAATCGGAAGTAGAATGAAATACTTCGTTTTTGGAAGTATTTATATAGAAAAGAAGCTGATCTATTTATAGATCAGCTTCTTTTTATAAGATTAAACTAAGTTTAATACAGTTACTTTTTCACGTGTCATAGACTCAAGGCTCTTACGAATACCTTGTGCGCCCATACCTGAACCTTTTACACCGATGAATGGGAAGTGGTCAGGGCCGCGCTCTGTGCGTCCGTTAATTTGAACAGAACCAGTTTCGATTTTGTTAGCAATTGCAAATGCTTTGTTAATGTCTTTAGTGAAGACACTTGCTTGCAGACCGAACTCTGATTTGTTAGCAATTTCAATTGCTTGTTCATCTGAAGAAACACGGATGATTGGAAGGATTGGGCCGAATGGCTCTTCCCAAGCAACTTTCATCTCTTCTGTTACGTGATCGATTAATGTTGGGTAAATTAAGTTACGCTCACGTTTGTTACCGATAACGATTGTAGCACCTTTTTCTACAGCGTCGTCAACTAAACCTTGAACGAAGTCAGCAGACTTGTCGTCGATTAATGGAACGATTGTGCTATCTTGTTCTGGAGATCCAACTGATAGTTCAGCTACTTGCGCTTTTAATAAGCTAACAAGCTCGTCCGCTACGTTTTCGTGTACAAGTACACGTTTAATAGCTGTACAACGTTGACCAGAGTAAGAGAATGCACCGCTTACGATATGGTTTGCAGCATCTTGTAAGTCAGCATCTTCACGAACGATACCAGGATCTTTACCACCAAGTTCTAATACAAGTGGAATCATTGAAGCTTTTTTCGCTAAATGTTTACCTGTGTTTGTACCACCTGTGAACGATACCATATTGATGCCTTCGTGTTCTACTAAGTAGTCACCAATTACAGAACCGCGTCCTGTAGCTACGTTTACAAGACCTTTTGGAAGGCCAGCTTTATGAAGTGCTTCAACCATTTTAATACCACTAATTGCACCTTGAGTTGCTGGTTTGAAAATAACAGCGTTACCCATAATTAATGCTGGTGCAAGTTTTGCAGCAGATAAGTTTACTGGGTAGTTAAATGGTGCGATTGCTAATACAACACCAAGTGGTGCGCGTTGGATAATCGCAAGCTTAGATTTTGTACCGCCCGGGAAGCTATCGCCCATCATGCTTTCTCCGTGCATATGTAAAGCTTCTTCGATCGTGTAACGAATGAAGTCAGCTGTACGAACAACTTCTTTCTTCGCATCTTTATATCCTTTACCGACTTCTTTCATAATGATATCGGCAATTTCATCCTGCATATTTACGAGCTCATCAGCCCATTTATATAAGTATTTTGCGCGATCTTGTAGGGAAGCTTCAGCCCATGATTTTTGAGCTTCTTTTGCAGATGCAATTGCTTCATCTACTTCTCCGCGAGTAATTGCTTGTACTTGTCCAATTACTTCGTGTAAGTATGGAGATGGAATTTCGATTGTTTCTCCTGAAGAGCTTTCTCTCCATTCTCCGTTTAAATAAAATTTGTACGTATTGCTAGTTGTCATGATTAGTCCTCCTAAAATAGCAACTTGTAAGAGTGAGTATAAGGTGATTGTAGGGGGTTTGATAACATTTTTCAAATGAAATGTTTGTGAAAACGATTTCTTATTCTTTTTTTATTTTGTATGCCCTTTCTTACAGAACATTCCCTTATTTCAAAATGGTGTATCATATATTTTTATTTAAAGTGTGAAAAAATAATTGACAGAATACTCAATAAAGTTGTAAGATTATAAATGGAAAATAAATGAAAGGGGTGTGCGTAATGATTGTAATCGTAAATGTAATGGGCTTAGCTCTGTTAAATGGCAGAAAACATTCATATCATTACGCAACCCGTACGGATATATAGGGCATCTTTGTCTTATAAGAAGCGTACGTTGCGTATATCGTAACGTACGCTTTTTATGCATTCCTGTGCATATCGTCAAGCGGCGGTATGCTTTTTTTTGTTTATTTTCCCTTGTTTAGTTCCGATAAAAAACTTTGGAAGGTGGAAAAATGTGATGAGATTGTATGGGTTACGAAATGTAAATGTGATAGGTCTGGATAGTGGATAAAGAAATGAGAGGTAAACGAGAAAGAGAAGGGAGAGGTTACATTGTTATCAGTATTACTAAAGCTAAAATGGTTTTTTAGGGAGCACTGGAAGAGATATAGTATTGCCATTGGAGCTCTTTTAATTGTGAATATAGTTGAAGTGATTCCCCCGAAAGTGTTAGGGGTTACGATAGATAACATAAAAACAGGAACGTTATCGAACGAAGCTATTATACAGTCTATTCTTATTTTAATAGGGGTTACGATCGTTGGATATGGCCTTACTTTCGTATGGCAACATCAATTGTTTGGCGGTGCATTCGTACTTGAGAAAACGATGCGCTCTAAATTTATGGGGCATTTACTTAAGATGACGCCGACTTTTTATCAAAAAAATCGTACTGGTGATTTAATGGCGAGAGCGACAAATGATTTGAAAGCAATCGCTATGACAGCTGGTTTTGGTATATTAACGCTTGTGGATTCTAGTTTATATATGCTTACGATTGTCTTTATGATGGGGTTTACAATTAGTTGGGAGCTTACATTTGCAGCGCTTATTCCGCTTCCAATTATGGCGTATGCGATGAATATATATGGAAAGAAATTGCATGAAAGATTTACAGTTGCACAAGATGCGTTTGGTGATATGAACGATAAAGTGCTTGAATCAATCGCTGGTGTGCGCGTTATTCGTGCATACGTACAAGAGAATGCAGACGAGGAAAGATTTCATCATTTAGGAGATGACGTCTACGAAAAAAATATGAAGGTAGCAAAGATTGATGCATTATTCCAACCAACTGTGAAAATGCTTGTCGGTCTTAGTTATTTAATCGGCTTAGTGTACGGTGCATACCTTGTGTTCCAGTCAAAGGTGACGCTTGGTGAACTCGTTTCTTTTAACGTGTATTTAGGGATGATGATTTGGCCGATGTTTGCAATTGGGGAATTAATTAATGTTATGCAAAGAGGAAATGCTTCGCTTGACCGTGTGAATGAAACGTTAGCGTATGAGCCAGATGTAAAGAATCCGAAACATCCAAAGCTTGTGCAAGAGCCGGATTATATTCAGTTTGATGATGTGTCTTTCTCATATCCTTCATCAACTGAAGAAAATTTAAAAAAGGTTTCTTTCACATTAAAGCAAGGAGAAACGCTAGGGGTTGTCGGAAAAACAGGAAGCGGGAAAACGACGCTTGTACGTCAGCTTCTTCGCCAATATCCGCTTGGAGATGGAGATATTGCAGTTTCTGATGTGACTTTAGATAAAATGACGAATGAAAATGTACTCGGCTGGATTGGTTATGTACCGCAGGAGCATATTTTGTTCTCAAAAACAGCGCGAGAAAATATTTTATTCGGAAATAGGGAAGCGACTGAAGAAGAACTAGAGAAAGCAATTGAAATTGCTGCGTTTAAAAAGGATTTAGAGTTTTTACCAGAAGGGTTAGAAACGCTCGTTGGAGAGAAAGGTGTTTCTTTATCAGGAGGGCAAAAACAAAGGATCTCGATTGCACGAGCTGTTATTCAAAATCCAGAAATTTTAATTTTGGATGATTCTTTATCAGCTGTAGATGCTCGTACGGAAGCAGCGATCATTGAAAATATAAGAACGGAAAGAAGCGGAAAGACGACGATTATTACGACGCATCGTTTATCTGCAGTGCAACATGCGGATTGGATTCTCGTTATGGATGAAGGCGCAGTTATAGAAGAAGGTACGCATGATCAGCTTATCCAAAAGGGAGGCTGGTATGCTGAGCAGTTTGAAAGACAACAAGGTGAAAGTGAAAGTGCGGATAGTGGGGTGAAAATATGAGCGTTTCAAAACGGTTGTTTCAATACGCGATGAAAGTGAAGGGGACGATTTTTGCTGCGATGTTAATGTTATTTATTTTCGTCATCGCAGAGCTTGCTGGTCCTTTCGTCGCTAAAACGATGATTGACGATCATATCGTCGGGATAGAGAAACCTTGGTGTGAAACAGAACAGAGTGAAGATGCTGTTTCGTATAATGGGGCTTTTTATAAGCGAAGTGATCGCTTTGAACAAGGCGAGAAAAAAGGAAAAGAAGTACGCGTAATGCAAGTCGGTTTTCAATATTATTTTGTACCGAATAAAGTAAATGCGGAAGGGTCACGGACTGTAAAAGGGGATATGATTACCGTTCAAAATGGTAAGGCGGTGCAAGTGTATAAAGCGAAAGCATTAACGAAAGAAGAAGTGTTTGCATTTTATAAACCAGAAATAAACCGTCTATTATTACTTGGTGGTGGCTATTTCGCTTTATTAGTAGTCGTGTCATTATTTGCATACGGAAAGCAGTTCTTCTTGCAGAAGGCAGCGAACAAAATTATTCAAATTATGAGGGAAGATGTTTTTTCTCATATTCAAACGTTGCCAATTCGGTACTTTGATCATTTACCGGCGGGGAAAATTGTTTCGCGTGTGACGAATGATACAGAGGCCATTCGTGATTTATATGTAACGGTGCTGGCAACATTCGTTTCTAGTATCATCTATATTATTGGGATATTCGCTGCGTTATTTTTATTAGATGTGAAGCTCGCTTCATTATGTTTATTAATTATCCCAATTTTAATTGTTTGGGCGATTCTTTATAGAAAATATGCGTCTGTATACAATCATAAAATGCGCTCTCGCTTATCTGATATTAACGGAACAGTGAATGAATCCATTCAAGGGATGCCAATTATTCAAGCGTTTCGTCAAGAGCGTGAAACGAAAAAAGAATTTGAAGAATTAAATGGCGATTATTTTAAGTATCAAAATAAAATTTTAAATTTAAATGCAGCAACTTCGCATAACTTAGTAGCCGTATTAAGAAATATCGCTTTCACAGGAGTAATTTGGTATTTCGGCGGTGCGTCATTAAGTGCTACAGGTATTATTTCACTTGGGGTACTGTATGCGTTCGTCGATTATTTAACACGATTATTCTCGCCAATTACGAATATGGTGAACCAGCTTGCAAACTTAGAGCAAGCGCGCGTTGCATCAGAACGTGTCTTTGAATTGTTAGAGGAAAAAGGGGAACCGGTAGAAGAAGAACGTATGCCTCGTTTAAAAGGAAATGTAAAATTTGATAATGTATCATTTTCTTATAATGGAAAAGATGAAGTGTTAAAAAATATTTCTTTTGAAGCGAAACAAGGCGAGACAGTGGCACTTGTCGGTCATACTGGATCAGGAAAAAGTTCTATCATGAATGTACTCTTTCAATTTTATGAGTTTGAAAAAGGAAAGCTTACGATTGATGGTCACGATGTAAAAGAGATGCCGAAACAAGCAACCCGTGAACATATGGGAATCGTACTGCAAGACCCGTTTCTTTTTAGCGGGACGGTCGCTTCCAATGTAAGCTTAGAAAATGAAAAAATTTCAAAAGAGCGTATCATAAAAGCATTGCATGATGTTGGTGCTGAAAGATTTGCGAATAATATAAATGAAGAAATTACAGAAAAGGGAAGTACGCTTTCCACTGGAGAACGTCAGCTTATTTCATTTGCTAGGGCGCTTGCTTTTGATCCAGCTATCTTAATTTTAGATGAAGCAACGTCTAGTATTGATACAGAAACAGAGGCGATGATTCAACAAGCACTAGAAGTTGTAAAAAAAGGAAGAACGACATTTATTATCGCTCACCGCCTTTCAACGATTAAAAGCGCAGATCAAATTATTGTGCTCGATAGAGGAACCATTTTAGAAAAAGGCTCTCATGATGAACTCATGAAAAAGCGGGGGCGTTATTACGATATGTATAAAACGCAAATGGAAGGCAATCAGAGTGCTTAATATGCATGGAGGAGAACTTGTGATTTTCACAAGTTCTTTTTTATTGATGAATATGTCGACTCTTTAGCGAATTACGACAGTTAAATAAGAAGTATTGTTTTACCTTTTTCTCCATAAATGCTATATTAAAAAATGTTACTTATTTTTTGTATGTAGCGTTATTTTTCCCTTTTGTTTGATTATGAAGAAAAAGGATAAACTAAATAAGAACATTTTCATTGAAAAATTGTTCAAGATTGCATACAATCAATATAGTTTTTAAATTCCTATCAGAATACTTGGAGGATTACTATCATGAAGAAATTATTTTCAGTGCTTGCAGTAACTACATTAGCGATCGGGATTGTAGCCGGCTGCGGTAAAGAAGAGAAAAAAGATACAGCTAGTCAAGACGCGTTACAAAAGATTAAACAAAGCGGTGAACTTGTAATTGGTACAGAAGGTACATATCCACCATTTACGTTCCACGATTCAAGCAATAAATTAACTGGATTCGATGTTGAATTAGCAGAAGAAGTTGCAAAACGTTTAGGTGTAAAACCTGTATTTAAAGAAACACAATGGGATAGCTTACTTGCTGGCCTAGATGCAAAACGTTTCGATATGGTTGCAAACGAAGTTGGTATTCGTGAAGATCGTCAAAAGAAATACGATTTCTCTAAACCATACATTTCATCTTCAGCGGCATTAGTTATCGCAAAAGATAAAGATAAGCCTGCTACATTTGCTGATGTAAAAGGGTTAAAAGGAGCACAATCTTTAACGAGTAACTATGCAGATATTGCTAAGAAAAACGGTGCAGAAATCGAAGGTGTAGAAGGATTTAGCCAAGCGGCAGAATTATTAGCTTCAGGACGCGTTGATTTTACAATTAATGATAAGTTATCAGTATTAAATTATTTAGAAACGAAAAAAGATGCAAAAATTAAAATTGTAGATACAGAAAAAGAAGCTTCACAAAGTGGATTCTTATTCCGTAAAGGTAGCGATAAGCTTGTACAAGAAGTAGATAAAGCGTTAGAAGATATGAAAAAAGACGGTACGTATGACAAAATAACGAAAAAATGGTTCGGTGAAAATGTATCTAAGTAGTGCATTAGTTTCAGATCGATTGTCTACTTGGATAGATATTATGCAGACTTCCTTCATGCCTATGCTGAAGGAAGCTGTTTTTACAACAATTCCATTAACGCTTATTACATTTATTATCGGTCTTATACTTGCGACGTTAACAGCGCTCGCACGTATTTCAGGTAGTCGTATTTTACAATGGATTGCTCGTATCTATGTATCTATCATTCGCGGAACGCCACTTCTTGTACAGTTATTTATTATTTTCTATGGTCTTCCAACTCTTAATATTGAAGTTGAGCCATATACAGCAGCAGTTGTTGGATTTTCATTAAATGTCGGTGCATATGCATCTGAAATTATTCGTGCTTCTATCCTTTCCATTCCGAAAGGGCAGTGGGAAGCAGCTTATACAATTGGGATGACATATCCACAAGCATTAAAACGTGTTATTTTACCACAAGCAACGCGCGTATCAATCCCGCCGCTTTCAAATACATTTATTAGCTTAGTGAAGGATACTTCATTAGCATCGTTAATTTTAGTAACAGAAATGTTCCGAAAAGCGCAGGAAATTGCGGCGATGAACTACGAGTTTTTAATTGTTTATTTTGAAGCAGGTCTTATTTACTGGGTTATTTGTTTCTTATTATCAATCGTACAACAGATGTTAGAAAAGCGTTCAGAACGCTATACATTAAAATAATCCTTTTACAAAAGGAGTTTTTGTTTTTATGATTTCAATTCAGCACTTACAAAAAAGTTTCGGAGATAATACCGTACTAAAGCATATAGATTTAACAGTTGAGAAGGGCGAGGTTGTTGTTATTATTGGGCCGTCTGGATCTGGTAAAACGACATTCTTACGTTGTCTCAATGTATTAGAAACGCCAAACGCTGGTAATATTCGTATCGGTAATAAAGAGCTTAACTTCTCTCAAAAAGTAACGAAGAAAGATATTGTTAATCTTCGTACGCAAACAGGTATGGTATTCCAGCATCATAATTTATTCCCGCATTTAACAGCACTTCAAAATGTAATGGAAGGGCTCGTTACAGTGAAAAAGATGGGGAAAGAAGAAGCGAAGAAAAAAGCAAACTATTTCCTTGAAAAAGTTGGTTTAGCAGATAAAGTGGATTTATATCCGTTCCAATTATCAGGCGGACAACAACAGCGCGTTGGAATTGCGCGCGCACTTGCGATGGAGCCGGAAGTGTTACTATTTGATGAGCCGACGTCAGCGCTTGATCCTGAACTCGTTCAAGAAGTTCTGAAAGTAATGAAAGAACTTGCTAAAGAGGGCATGACGATGGTTATTGTAACGCACGAAATGCGTTTTGCACATCAAATTGCGAACCGTGTTATTTTCATGGATGGTGGTGTCGTTGTCGAACAAGGTACACCAGAAGAAGTATTTACAAATCCAAAAGAAGAACGCACGAAGAAGTTTTTACAAATGTTGCAATAAATTAAGGAAGGTCTCAAGGCATATGCCTTGAGACCTTTTTGCCATATATATTTATTTGTGGAATCCGCCAAGGCTTTGCTCAGCCATTGCAACTAGACGTTTTGTGATTTCTCCACCAACTGAACCGTTAGCGCGAGCCGTAGAATCTGCTCCTAATTGTACACCAAATTCTTGAGCGATTTCGTACTTCATTTGATCGATTGCAGCTGTTGCACCTGGTACTACTAATTGATTTGAAGAATTTTGGTTTGCCATAGGAATATATCCTCCTTAGAGTTATAAAAGTTTTTTTGGTTGGACTAGCTGGAGTTGAACCAGATTATCGCCCCGGTTGGCGCTAATCCATCGGTAATTAAGTTTGTACTCATAGTATGGATGTTACCTAGAAAGATATACAAAATAATAATTTGTAAATTTTGTCAAAAAAACGTATTGATTTCGTAAATTATGAAATAAGAGTAATCGTTGTATTTTTAAGAAAACAGGCCAAACTAAGGGGGATATTAAATATAATTTTTTCATTGTAGCCTGCTACTTGTAGGCTAATTATTAGCTTCTTATTTATGATTTATTGAAATAAAAATGAAATCGGTAGCAACTTCATAGTTCTATTTTTAAGTAGGGATGGAGTGGGCGCTCCTATGTCTGGATAGGTTGCTCTCTTCACTCTAAAAAAGAGAGGCTTATAAACGATAACGTATGGAGGAATCATGATGGGGATTTGCCCGCTTTGTAACGCATTAGAATCACAAACATATTCTTGTCAAAATTGCCAAAGTATACTCCAAGATTATGGGAAGTCTGTAGATTACATAGACGATTATAGTGCCTATATGGATCAAGAATTATTAAGTGCAGTAGATGGTTTAACGCATAATAATTCAAATGAATATTGCAATCATATTTTTTATTGCAGAGTATGTAACGTGGAAACTGAGGTTGTAGTAAAACTTGTGTAAATAGAAAACTTCCACCTTATTATCTAGGTGGAAGTTTTTGTTTTTGTATTTGTGAGTGAATCATAGGAGAAGGGATATGTTCGGTGTTTGATGAAGCCCCTGATTTTATTTGAGACATTTTTTCTTTTGTATCACGTAAAGAATGTTCAGTTAAGTAGACGGCATATTCGTAAAATAACTGGCGCGTCAGTTCACTTTGCTCTTTTAATTTTTTATCTTGGAATACAGTTCGCCCAGGTTTAGAGTTGGCTTCAAAGAGCCACGGATTTTCCTTTGTGTCTAAACCGATATCAAAACCGATTTCTCCAATATTTCCAGTTACTTGTTCATCGAGCGCGTAACTTATTTGTAAGGCAGTATGTTTTAATTTATTTTCAATTTGAACTTGTTTCGTTGAATCTGGAAAAAGCTCTTGTAATAATTTTGTATCACCGCCACTATTTACGTGCGTTGTTAAACTGCCTTTGCCGGCGATTTTGGCGACGATTGCACTAACTATCCAATTACCGAAATGGTTTTTATTTGTATGAATGCGGAAATCAACAGGTTGCCCATCGAAGCGAAGTAACGAAATACCTTGCTGTACGATAAACTTTTTTAAATCATGTCCTTTTAATACGTGGTTTAGAAGCGTTTCTAATGATTGATACTTTCTCAGTTTATTTTCTTCATTTTCGCGATAACGACAGTAGTAGCAATTCTCTGTTTGAGAATAAAATATTTGATGAATATTTCTACCAAAGCTCCCGTGTATTGGTTTCATGTACACTGATTTATACGTGCCAAGAAACCGTTCTACTTGTTCAAAATGCTGAAATGCTTCTGTATTTGGTAATAAGGGTTTAATTGATTCGTCTTTCGTAAGAAGTTGATGAACTTCCCATTTATTGAAAAAACCTGGGTTAAACCATGGAATGCAGTAGTCTTGTTCTAATTTTCTTTTTGCCCTGACGATTGGTTTATAATTTTCCGCTTGCCGATTCGGTAAGCGATCGTAAATGACATTTGGTAAAGGGACTTTTTTCTTTATCCATTGTTTCTCTTGAAAGAAATATCCTTCAATCGTTTCTTCTTCCCAGTGTATATGTTGAACCCCAAAGACGAATACGAACGGTCGTAATGAGAATGGTGGTGTTAACAACTCACTCAGAGCAATTGAACGATTTCCTAAAGGGTTAGAAGAATCATCATTAAAGCCAGTTGTAAAAATGCCGATTAATGGTCCGAAAATAATTGTTTGGTTTTGTGTAAATGCATGAATAGTAGTTGATTGAGGCAGTAAAAGTTTTTCGGCAATATGCTTTCCGATAATAATTTCGCGAGTAAAGGAATAATGAATTTTCACCTCTTCACTTGCAATATGACGTATGCCGAAGGAGAGAGATGTAATAGGCGGTGTAATAGAAAAAACGTAAGGTAAAGTAATGCTATTTGGATGGTCATCTGAAATATTTAATGTATATATATGCTCTTTCAAAATAGGTTTACCTCCTTTCATTATGGTGTAAAGCGACTGAATTTAAGTGGTCCGTGAAATATCTTTTCAGCTAATGAATCACTATGACGAATGTATTGTTCGTAAGGAGGAATCGTGTTGACATACATAAGCCAAATTGCGCCTTTTTGATCCATAATTGTGGAAAGTTCTAGTTCGAATAATGAAGAATAAGACTGATCTAGTGTTTGGAATACTTCATTTATAATGTCGTGTAAAGCGTCTTGCAATAGTTGCACACCTGTACTAGATAGTACGTATTTAATTTTTGAAAATGAATGCAATGAATCATCGTCTGTTGCTGAGGGTAAAAGTTGATTAGGAAATGAACTTTTTTGTATAAATTGACCTATAACATTCCAAGTTTGTTCTTTGTTTTTTTGCAAAATAGTTCGAATGTGGAGTGGGTATGTTAATTGATTTGGTGGTTGTAGCATGGTATGCACTATGTAGCGTGATGAACGTATGTTAGATTTACACCAAGATATAAATTCATCTGTCCGCTTGATTGAAAGAGAAGTATGGTATTTTTCATTTACTGTATCGATATGAAACGTTTTATTTTTGTAAGCGACTCGATATAAGTTATCTTTAGAATGTATATTAGTGGGGCGTATAATAATATCTTTAGATTTTAACAACAGTTTGAAAATGTTTTGTATCGTTGCCACTTCAAATTTGGGTATATAAGGAGACAGTTTTTTATTAGTGAGAAATAAATCATGTAGTTCACTTAAGTTAATAAGTGTGTTATTTAAAAAGGTAGTGGAAGGACGGTTGTGCAAAGAGTGAATAATTGATTTTGCTTTTTCAAAGTCTGTTTCCTCGTGAAAAGAATAACGATCATATATATAAGAAGGAATAGGGAATGTTTGCTCTTTCCATTTTCCTGTATCTGTATCGTAAATAAGACCAGAAACAAGGTCTGTTTTAGAATCAATACAAAATGGCGTAAACTGGGCAACGACATTATGATAAAGCCGAGCGCGTTTAGCGATTTCGGTGTAATACGTTTGCTCATAATGAAGTTTAGAAGTTAAAAGGCCGAGAACCAACGAAATCACTCCTTTACTACTATTTGCATAATAGGCGAAGCTATATATTGCAAATACGTTTTTATACCATTATACTTTTGTCCGTATGATGATATGCTATAGTTTTGGAGAAGTGAAAGGTTGATTGTAATGAATATATGGTTAAATATGTTAACGACGACAGGACTCGGAGCAATTATTGGGGGATACACGAATCATTTAGCGATAAAAATGTTATTTCGTCCTCATCGTCCTATTTATATCGGAAAGTTTCAAGTTCCATTTACACCAGGGTTAATTCCGAAGCGTCGTGATGAACTTGCTGTTCAATTAGGAAAAATGGTTGTAGAACATTTGTTAACACCAGAAGGAATTGGAAAAAAGCTAACAAATGAAGAGTTTCAAAAAGGTTTAATTCACTGGGCGCAAGTGGAAGTGGATAAAGTAATTACGAATGAACAATCACTGCGACATATGTTAGAAAAATGGAATGTAGCGCATGTAGAAGAAGAAGCGACTCGAAAAATCGAACATGTTATTACAGAAAAAATTCATGCATTTTTAGCAGAGTATTATACATATACATGGGAACAGGCTTTACCTCATTCTGTAAATGAAAAAGTAGAGAATGCGATTCCGAATGTCTCGGCGTTTATTTTAGAGCGAGGAATTAGCTTTTTTGAAAGTGAAGAAGGGAAAGCACGTCTTTCAAAAATGATTGATGATTTCTTTGCTTCTCGCGGAACGCTACTTAACTTAGTCGGAATGTTTTTAGGAAATGTAAGTGTTGTGGATCGTGTGCAGCCAGAAGTTATTAAGTTTTTAGGGCAAGATGCTACAAAGCAGCTTTTAACTGACGTACTGCAAAAAGAGTGGGAAAAGTTAAAAGGAAGAGATGTAAAAGAATTAGAAGCATTTGTAGAGAAAGAAATGATTGTAAGCTCCGTGCTGTCAGCAGTTAAAGTAGAGGAAACAGTGAGTAAGTTTTTAAATCAATCTGTTCAGCAAGTATGTGAACCAGTTCGAGAAACAATTATTGAAAAAGTGGTTCCAAGTGCAGTAGCGAAAGGCTTAAAGTGGGGAACAGAAAATGTAGAGAGTATACTAAATAATCTACACCTTGCGGAAATTGTCCAGCAAGAAGTGTCTACATTCTCAACAGAAAGATTAGAAGACTTAGTTCTGTCTATTACGAAAAACGAATTGAAAATGATTACGTATTTAGGAGCGTTATTAGGCGGAATGATCGGGCTCGTACAAGGATTGTTACTATTGTTTCTTAGATAATAAGGTGAGTACATAGAAATAAAAGTGAAATTTCTTCACATCTCTTGCATAGTTTGATATGGTAAGAAGAGGTGCGTATGTAAATGCACGTAAAAGGCAGTGCGAGTGAAAAGCGCTAGCCTTCTAAAGGAGGAAAAATAAAATGACAAAGAACATTCATGATGTTGCATATGAATTACAAAAAGCAATCGCTGAAAACGAAGACTTCAAAACTTTAAAAGAGAGCTACGCAGCAGTTCAAGCTGACACAGCTTCAAAGAACTTATTCGATGAGTTCCGTACAATGCAACTTAGCCTACAACAGAAAATGATGCAAGGCCAAGAAATCACTGAAGAAGACAACCAACAAGCACAAGAAGTTGTAGCTCGCATTCAACAAGATGCTAAAATTACAAAATTAATGGAAACTGAGCAACGCCTAAACGTTGTAATCGGTGACGTTAACAAAATTATCATGAAGCCACTTGAAGAATTATATAGCGCGCAACAACAAGCGTAATAGTGGAAGACGCTCCTATGGGGGCGTCTTTTTTGTTGTAGAAAAAGGCTTATATTTGGAATAAGGGGAACTGTACGTTTTATATTATATATCCGAATAATTCATGTTCGGTAAAGCGTAATCAATTTTTGATGAAATATGAATAAACTTTCATTAGTATTAACTAAGGTTTTTCTTTAAAATTACATATTAGGACAAGGAGGAAGGTGAACTGTGAGGCGTTGTATCGAGTTATATCACTTTAAATATGAAATATCATTAAAAAAGTTGGTACATGTGATAATGGAAAGTGATTTTTTATCAAAATTCTCAGCTAGTAGGAATTTTACTTATAAATGAATCTGAAATTAGGATAAATAATATTAGTATTACAACTAACAAAGTAGAGATTTATTGAATGAATGATAATGTGAAAGTTATTCTATATCAGAGGATAACTATATTTTTTGTGCTTATAACCGTTAAATGAAATGTGTATGCTTTAATTTATGATGACAAAATGTAGAAAATGGAGTTATTGCTGTAGTTAAAAAGGAGTTTTGTACAAAAGTGATTCGAGTATTTAAGTATGAATATCAATTGATTGTAACGTTACTATCGCTTAGTTTATTTAGTTATTTTGCAATCGAAATTATGTTATATCCTAGGGTAGGGATTGAGATAGAGCATCAAGAAAATCATTTGGTGATTAATAATATTGTGAAAAATAGCTGGGCAGCAGAACAAGATCTAGCAGTCGAGGATATTATTGAAAAAATAGATGGGATTCTCCCTGATGATAACTCTAATATTTCATTATATGGTGCTACTGAAAGGGTAAAGAAAATTACAATCAAGAAAGGGGGAACAATAGAAGAATATAAAGTAGAGTATAATCCGTACGATAAGCAATTGGTTTATCATCTTTTTTTACCAACTGTGTTTTATCTAACGTGTTTTTTTGTGGCTACATATATTTTAATACGTGCTCCATACTTGAATGCAGGAACGAAAGATTTAATCTATTTTCTGCATTGTTTAGGAATGAGTTACATTAGTATTATGGCGGGGTTACGAAAAGATTCAATAGCGTATATTGTAGTTGCTATTTCTTTAACGTACTCAGTTGTCTTTTTTATAAAATTTATGGACATGTTTACGAAAAACTTGAAGATAAGGTTTATAACAAAAACAAAATTAATCTACATAAATATAATAGCGTTTATTTTAGTTTGTTTAACCATTTTTATTTATTTAAAATATAATGATTTATCGACGAGTTATATTATATTGTTAAGTTCTGTTTTGTTTTTATTAACAGTATATGTATTGTTTAGATTTTATTTTAAAAGTAGAAAAAGTTATTATTTTAAGTTTATAAGAGTTATTATTATGAGCACAATCATATCAGCCATGCCATTTATATTCTTATTTTTAATTCCTAATTTGATAAATTACAAAGAAATAATAAGTGTCGAGACGACAGCGATCTTTTTTTTATTGGTTCCAATTTGCATTTTTTATATGATTATTGAAGGGAAAATATTTGATTATAATTTTGTTATTCATAGAGTTCAATATTATGCTTTACTGTCGATATGTCTAACGGGTTTCATCGTTATACTAGGGATTTTAATTTTCCACAATACTAGCGATAACATATTAGATGTTATTCGATTTGCTGGTATCTTGTTTGTTTCGTTAATGCTTTCTTGCTTTATAAAGGATTATTTGGATTTTAAATTAAGGAAAAAATTATATCATTCTCAGAAAAATTATCAGTTTAGTTTACATAGATTTTTACATCAGGCAAAAAATGAATATAAGTTTTCAAACTTAATTGTTAGCATAAAGAGAGAAATCAATGATGTATTAAGAAGAGAAGAAATATGCTGTATTGAAGTGAGTAAAGGGGATAATTCGCTCCAAATTATTGGGGATGGATATGTTTCTGAAGATGTGCTAAAGCAATTGAATGGATATCAGTTAGAGACATATACTGTTGGTTCCATTATACAATTAGAAGATCATTTTGTGTTTGTTTTGTCCATTTCAGCAAAAACAATGATTATATTGTTATGTAAGTCTAATAATAGGAGAGGTTTGAACATTCAAGAAATTGGATGGTTAGAGACATTGTGTAGTTATGCTGATTTATTATTAGAATGCTCATATCAAGTGGAAGAATTAGTGAATCAGTTGCAAACGATAAATGAACCGAAACAGCCTCCAATTTGGCTTTCAAAGTTACTATTTAATTTGTCTGAAAAAGAGCGGACAAATTTGGCGAGTGATATTCATGATGGTGTATTACAAGACCAAATACGCTTGTCTAGGAAATTAGAGGAATATCATAAAGATATTCCAGATGTCGATATGAAAAAAATAATTAACGAAGTATATGAAGATGTCTTAGATCATATTTATGTCATTCGTGAAACATGTAATAACTTACGTCCTCCATTTCTATATGAATTAGGTTTGAAAAAAGCATTATTAGATTTATTTAAACAAGTAAATCTTAAAGCTACATTTTTCTTCTATTATGAAATTCAAGATAATATTATTCTACCTAATGTAGAATATGAACAAGCAATTTATAGAATTATTCAGGAGTTATTAAATAATGCACTAAAGCATTCAAAAGCTTCTAAAGTTACAATTCGATTATATGAGCAAAATGGATATTTGAATTTAACTTATGATGATGATGGGATAGGAATGGGGATAGATTTAGACGAGTTAAATCATTCTTATAGTAGTTTAGGTTTATCCGGGATTGTAGCTAGAATTCATAGTTTAGGTGGAGAAATGTCAATAGATTCAAAGGTGAATAATGGATTAAAGATTAAAGTTAGTATGAAAATTGATTAATTGATTCAATCTTTAGATGTGGAAGGGATGAAAAAATGATTTCTGTTCTTGTTGTAGATGATCACGTTGCAGTTGGCCTAGGGACTAAAGCATTAATTGAAAGATATGATGATATAGAGGCTGATGTTTTCCATGATAGTGAAGAAATAAGAGAAGTTATGCATAATAAACAGTATGATGTATATTTAATAGATTTACAAATGCCAAAAATAAATGGTTTAGAGCTTTCTAAATATATACTTAGTGTGCAACCAGAAGCAGCTATTCTTATTTTTACAGGATTTGATGTGCTTGCACATTATAATTTATTAATAGATAACGGAGTACTTGGTGTATTAAGTAAAACTTCTTCTGAGAAAGAAGTGGTAAACGCAATCCGCCATGCAGTGAAAAAAGAAGTAGTTCTTTCTCATCAACTTGTAAGACAGTTAAGGATAGTAGAAAATGCATCTAATATAAATGTAGAAGGCGAAATGAAAAATATAATTTCTTTAAATGATGAAGAGAAGATGATTCTAGTTGAAGTTGGTAAAGGAAAAACAAATAGAGAGCTTGCCGAAATATTAAACTTAAGTCAAAGATCGGTAGAATATAAATTGACCGACATATTTCATAAGTTACAAGTTTCATCAAGAATGGAAGCAGTACAAAAGGCGAAAGAACTATGGTTTATTCCAACTATAAATTTTTAATGTAGCTCTTTATTAAATTGCGGTATTCACGCAAGAAAAATGCGTGAATACGAGAGGAATGTTCGGTGATATAAATGGAAGAATATAGTATAGTTACATTAAAGGCAAAATAAACTCGCGAGGACTAACAGCTTAATATATTGCCTTTTATTAGGATGTATAGTCGTATTCAAGTATATACTAATTAATAACAATCAATATAAATATAATTATTTGAAAGACAGTCAATTATTTTAAGACACGGTAAAAAATTGCTGTAATCAGTTATTAGTATTGCATTGTTAAAAGAGTAATTTAGGGTTGAGTTACTCCAATTGATAAAAATCCTATACTTTGTCAATATAGTGATTTTATCGTCCATTATTTGTTGTTATTTTGCGTTTGTTGTTTTTGCTTGGGCCTCCTTTAAGGAGGCCTTTTTTTTATAGGAAACGGATGAAGTGCATCCTCAGACATTAAAACTCCCTTTCAAAATAGCCATTTCTTATTGGTTATTTTGAAAGGGGTATACTAATAGCAAGGTACTATAAATTTGTTAATAATGTGAATAGGTGGAAGTATTTTTGTACATTTTTAGAAGAGATATAAAAATGTTATTTTAAGATAAACAAAAGGTTGTAAGCGCATTCTTTAAATCTTGTCAAAATAATGTCGAATTCATATTGTTGGAAAAATAATGCATTTGTAATATAATGATAAATGATACTTCACCACATTAATTAACTAGGTGAAATTAAAATCTTTATTACACACATTATGAAATAAAGGGTGATTAGTTTTGAGTACAGGTGTAAAAGCAAACGACGTGAAGACAAAAACAAAAGGAGCAGATCTTGTTGTTGATTGTTTAATTAAACAAGGTGTTACACATGTTTTCGGTATTCCAGGAGCAAAGATTGACTCTGTATTTGATGTATTGCAAGAAAGAGGACCAGAGTTAATCGTTTGTCGTCATGAACAAAATGCAGCATTTATGGCAGCTGCTATTGGTAGATTAACAGGGAAACCGGGCGTATGTCTTGTAACTTCAGGACCAGGGACATCAAATTTAGCGACAGGTCTTGTTACTGCGAATGCGGAGAGTGATCCCGTTGTTGCTTTAGCTGGTGCAGTACCGCGTACGGATCGATTAAAACGTACGCATCAATCTATGGATAATGCTGCACTATTCGAACCAATCACAAAATATAGCGTAGAAGTAGAGCATCCTGATAATGTGCCAGAAGCACTTAGTAATGCATTTCGAAGTGCGACTTCCACAAATCCGGGAGCTACTTTAGTAAGTCTTCCGCAAGACGTTATGACTGCGGAAACAACTGTAGAGTCTATTGGTGCGCTTTCTAAGCCACAGCTTGGAATCGCTCCCACAAATGATATTACATATGTAGTAGAAAAAATAAAATCAGCGAAATTACCAGTTATTTTACTCGGTATGAGAGCGAGCACAAATGAAGTGACGAAAGCTGTTCGTAAATTAATTGCGGATACAGAACTTCCTGTCGTTGAAACATATCAAGCAGCTGGTGCGATTTCACGTGAGTTAGAAGATCATTTCTTCGGCCGCGTTGGATTATTCCGTAACCAACCAGGTGATATTTTACTAGAAGAAGCAGACCTTGTGATTTCTATCGGTTATGATCCAATCGAGTATGATCCAAAGTTCTGGAATAAACTTGGCGACAGAACGATTATTCATCTTGACGACCATCAAGCAGATATCGACCATGATTACCAACCAGAGCGTGAATTAATTGGTGATATTGCCTTAACGGTAAATAGCATCGCGGAAAAATTACCGAAACTTGTATTAAGTACGAAATCAGAAGCGGTATTAGAACGATTACGTGCGAAATTATCAGAACAAGCAGAAGTTCCAAATCGTCCTTCAGAAGGTGTTACGCATCCACTTCAAGTGATTCGTACACTTCGTTCTTTAATTAGTGACGATACAACCGTTACATGTGACATCGGTTCCCATTCTATTTGGATGGCGAGATGTTTCCGTTCTTATGAACCACGTAGATTATTATTTAGTAACGGTATGCAAACGCTAGGTGTTGCACTTCCTTGGGCAATCGCAGCTACTTTAGTAGAACCAGGTAAAAAAGTAGTTTCCGTATCAGGTGACGGTGGTTTCTTATTTTCTGCGATGGAGTTAGAAACGGCGGTACGTTTAAATTCTCCAATCGTCCATCTTGTTTGGAGAGACGGCACATATGATATGGTTGCATTCCAACAAATGATGAAATACGGCAGAACATCAGCTACAGAGTTTGGCGATGTTGATCTTGTGAAATATGCGGAAAGTTTCGGGGCGTTAGGTCTTCGTGTTAACACGCCTGATGAATTAGAAGGTGTGTTAAAATCCGCGCTAGCAGCAGATGGTCCTGTCATTATTGATATTCCAATTGACTATCGTGACAACATTAAATTAAGCGAAAAATTATTACCAAACCAATTAAACTAATGGAGGCAGATTTGAGATGACTGTTGCGCAATTAATTGATATTGATGCGAAAAAAACGAAAACGAGTAATGAAGTATATCAAACATCTACAATGCTTGCGCTATTAGATGGTATATATGATGGTGTAATTAGCTTTGAAGATTTGAAAAAACATGGTGATTTCGGCATCGGCACATTTGATCAATTAGATGGTGAAATGATTGCATTTGATAATGAATTTTATCATTTACGTTCAGACGGTTCAGCGGAAAAAGTAGAGCCAGAAGAAACAACGCCATTTGCGACTGTAACGTTTTTTGAAAAAGAAATGAGTTATACGGTAGAGCGTCCGATGAATCGTGAAGAAGTTGAAGCGTTATTACATGAATTAATGCCAAGTAAAAACTTGTTTTACGGTATTCGAATGGACGGTACGTTTCGTGAAGTAAGGACGAGAACTGTTCCAAGACAAGAAAAACCGTATACACCGCTCGTTGAAGTGACGAAATCACAACCAATCTTTTCATTTGAAAATACAGAAGGTACGCTTGCTGGATTTTGGACACCAGATTATGCGCAAGGTATTGGGGTAGCTGGATTCCACTTACATTACATTGATGATGAAAGAAGCGGGGGCGGACATGTTTTCGACTATGTTATAGAAAACTGTACCATCCAAATTTGTCAAAAAGCTCATATGCATTTAGCACTTCCAGAAACAGCTGATTTTATGGCGGCTGCATTATCAAGAGAAAATTTAGAGGATAATATTGCAACTGCGGAAGGTGCAGAGTAAGAGGGAAAGACTGTTCCATTTTGGAACAGTCTTCTTTTATTCGTAATGTTATTATTTGTCGATAAATCTATATTTCTTGTCGAACCGTTGATATATTGTAAGTTACGATAGATATATTTGAAAAATCGTTGATATATTGTAAGTTACGATAGATATATTCGAAAAATCGTTGATATATTGTAAGTTACGATAGATATATTTGAAAAATTGTTGATATCGCTTATTTTTTTGAAACAAACGGATGTCCCTCATAATAAAAACGCCACGGATAGTGTACAGCTTCTTCTGCATAGTCGATATTAATACGAGGTCCTGCTGTTATTTTATATTGTGATGATATGTGTTCTTCTTTTGGAACTAATTCAATATGTAACGTATCACTTTGTAACGATACACCGCGTTCTTTTAAAGTGATGCCAAGTGCACGGCATAGTTTGCCAGGACCGTTCGTTAAATTTTTGTACTGCGCTTTTGTAATTTCGGTCTTATTGTAGCGCGCTAGTTTTATTTCTTCTATTCCATCTACCGGCTCAAGAGCTCGAATGAGAACACCTTGTGGGGTGCCCACTGGCGCTGTAATAACGTTAAAGCAATGATACATACCGTAAATTAAATATACGTAAGCATGCCCTGGTGCACCAAACATAACTTCTGTGCGATCTGTCCGTCTGCCTCCATAACTATGTGCGGCCTTATCATCTGGGCCTTTATATGCTTCTACTTCTACAATGATTCCGCTTCGTTTTATTCCGTCTACAATATGAACAAGTTTTTGCCCGAGTAATTTTTTTGCGACTTCTAACGTATCGCCTTCATAAAAAGAAGGAGGTGCCTGCATTGTACTATCTCCTTTGCTAAGTGTATATGTATATAGTAAACCAAATTTTCAGTAGTAATTCTAACTCGTTCTATTTGCTACATTTATTTCATAAATTATGGATAGAGTACAACAGCGAAGAGGGGGAGTGCGACATGATTTATCGCTTACTAGCTCTTAATATAGATGGGACACTACTATACAACAATGGAAAAATTGCAAAAGGATTAAGAGAAACAATTGAATTTGTGAAAAGAAAAGATGTATACGTTACGTTATTTACGAGTCGTAATTTTCAATCCGCCCATAAAGTAGCAAAGGCGTTAAAATTAGATTCTATATTAGTGACACATGGTGGTGCTTTCGTTTCAGCAACGTTAGATAAGCCGTACGTTCAAAGAAGATTATCTGAAGAGAAGACTTTTAACATTGTGCAAGTGTTAGAGCACTTTGATTGTAACGTACGCATTTCTCATGAACGGTTTTCGATAGGAAATCGTGAGAGAAATACACCAAACTTAATTGCGCGCACTGTATTATCAAGCGCAGATCCGTTATTTTATCCAGTTCAATTTGTAGATTCGTTAGGTGACGCGCTTCGTGACCATCCGGTAGCGGCGCCAAAAATTGATGTTCTTTTCCAAACTAAAGGTGAAAAAGAACGCGGGCTAAATACATTAAGAAAAGCGTTCCAAGATGTAGAGTATGTTGAATGTGATTCAAAACGAATAGAAATTTTACCGCAAAATGTATCAAAGTTACGTGGATTACAATTGCTTGGAGAGCATTTAAATATTTCGCTAAATGAAATGGTTGCGATTGGAGATAGTATGGAAGATTTAGAGGTTATTGAAAACGTGGGACTTGGGGTAGCGATGGGGAACTCGCCTGTAGAATTAAAGCAAGCAGCAGATTGGATTACACGTTCAAATAGTGAAAATGGTGTAGAGTACATGATTAAAGAGCATTTCCGTAAGCAATTCCCGCTTCCGTTTTTGAAGAATCATAAAAATACACCGAAACGATGAAAGAAAAACGTAGCTTTTTGGCTACGTTTTTTTGTTGAGCTTATTAAAAGGAATGGAAACGTTTTAAAATGTGAATTGTGTATGAAATCTATACAATTCACTTGAATCCTTTAGAAAACTAATGTAAAGTGAATGATGTTGTCAAAATAGTTACACCACATGAAATATTCTTCATATTAATTTTATTGGGCTCCCATACGTAAAAGTATTTCCGCATGACAGTTTAGTTCACGTATTATTTCAAAAATGAATTGTAGTAATTTTATTAAGTAGTTGTAGCGTTCTTTTGTTGTATTTAAATGGATTATTTTAAGTTAATGTGAGTAAGACCTGGTACATATGAAATGTGCTTCTTTTTGTGATTTTAGGAAGTTTAAAAGGGGGAATGAATTTCTTGAGGAAATCATTTAATCAAAAAATTAAAAAGTTAAGTAGTAGTTTAATAGTTGTATTACTAATATGTATGAATTTTTTAATCCATTTACCATTTAAAGCAGAGGCAGCTACAACAGAGTTAAAAGGTTTAGGTGATGTATCTTATTACAACGCCATCATTTTTGGAGATCATAGTGCAACGAGTGCGGATATTGAAGGTGCGATGGCTGTTCAGAAAAATATGAACGCATCAAGTTATACAGTCGTAGCAGCTGCAACTGGAGCAAATAACTTAGCTGGAGCAACTTGGATAGATGAAGGATATCCATCATTATTACTAGGCGGTCAATTTACGAAAGCGGGAGCAGGACAGGTAATTATTCAAGATGGAACAGTGGCGATGACAAAAGACGGTGACCCAGATGGCGCGATGAAAACATCATATGACCGTATCTCTTATAAAGAGCAAGCGGAGATTGATGCTAAGTTTAAAGAATTTAGAAAAGACGTTGATGGTGTAATTGGGGATGCAAGTAAACTACACACTGATAAGCCAAAACCTAATATGAGTTTTGGAATCGGTGAAGATGTAAATAACCCTAATATTTATGTCTCTTCAGGCCAGACGGGAAAGAAAGCATTTGATGTAAAAGACGTTTTTCTTCCGAATGTAGAGAATAAAGACTTTATTGTTATTTATTCAGATGCAGAAGAAGTGAGTTTTGGTGGCGGTGCAATTTTGTATGATACAAGAAATACTGGGATGGCGACGGATTTAATTAATACATCTCAAGCATACGACCCTATTTCATCTTTTACTGAGTTAGCTAGTAAGGTAATTTGGGTATTTCCTAATGCTACAAAGATAACAACTAAAGGTTATGGTGTAGTAGGTAGTGTGTTTGCACCTAATGCAGTTGTAGAAACAAAAGGTGGTTCTATTAATGGACAAGCCTATGTTGGAGGATTACACCAAAGAGATGGTTTTGAGGTTCATAACTTTAAATTTAACTGGCCAAAATGGAATAGACCAGCAGCTGAAAAAGGACATTTACAAATTAAAAAAGTTGATGAAAACGATGAAAATATTGTTTTAAAAGACGCAAAATTTGATGTTGTAGACAAAGATAATAACGTTGTGGCTACTGTTACAACAAACGAAAAGGGTATTGCGGAAGTTAAAGATTTACCACTTGGTGACTATTTTGTAAAAGAAATAAATGCACCAGAAGGATATATAAAAGTTGATACACCAGTCAAAGTAACAATTGATAATACAAACGTAATTGAACTTGTTATGAAGAATACGAAAAAAGTAGAGAATGGCCAATTTAAATTATTGAAAAAAGATAGTGAATCCGGTCAACTTCTGCCAGGTGCAAAATTTGATGTTATCGATAAAGATGGGAAAGTTGTGGAAACAATTGTTACAGATGATAAAGGTGAAGCCTTATCGAAACGACTTCCAGTTGGAAGCTATACATTAAAAGAAGTAGAAGCACCGAAAGGGTATGAATTATCATCTAGTTCAGTTTCTGTTGATGTAGAGGCTAATAAAGTATTGACTGTAGATGTGGTGAATAAAAAGATTCCCGAAAAAGTAACAGGTCAATTTGAAATTGTGAAAGTAGATGCGGAAGATAAAACGAAGGTATTATCAGATGCAGAATTCGAAGTGTATAAAGAGGGTAAAAAAGTAGATACGTTACGAACAGATAAAACTGGTAAAGTAGTTTCTCAGAAATTAGAACCAGGAAAGTACACATTAAAAGAAACGAAAGCACCACAAGGATATAAATTGCTAAAAGAAGAAATTGAAGTCGTTGTGGAAGCAAACAAAGTAGTAGAAGTACAAGTAGAAAACGCAAAAGAACTAGGAAGCTTACAAGTAACCAAAAAGGATGCAGAGAGTGGAAAAGTTCTAGCAGGTGCAGAATTTAAATTGAAAAATGAAGCTGGTCAAGTAGTTGGAGAAGCGAAAACAACGAATAAAGACGGTGTTGTGAAATTCGAAAACTTAGTGCCAGGAAAGTACACGTTAGAGGAAACGAAAGCGCCGGAAGGTTATAAGGCGTTAGAAGTAACAGTAGAAGTAAACGTTGTAGCGAACGAAGTAGTAAAACAAGAAGTTACGAATGAAAAAGTAACAGGTCAATTCGAAATCGTGAAAGTAGATGCGGAAGATAAAACGAAATTGTTATCAGGTGCAGAATTCGAAGTGTATAAAGATGGTAAAAAGGTAGCGGAACTGAAAACAGATGAGAGTGGAAAAGTGATGTCACCAAAATTACCGCTAGGTGAATACACAGTGAAAGAAACGAAAGCACCAGCGGGCTACAAGCTTTCAAATAAAGAATGGAAAGTAACAATTCAAAACGAGAAAGAAGTAGTAAAAGTAGAGGCAGAAAACGAAAAAATCTTAGGTTCTCTACAAATTATTAAAATGGATGATAAAGATCAAACGAAACGCTTAGCAGGCGCAGAATTTACATTGAAAGATGCGAAAGGAAATGTTGTAAAAGAAGGAATTACAACAGATAAGTCTGGAACGGTTAAGGTAGACGGACTTGTGCCAGGTGAATATACGTTAGAAGAAACAAAAGCACCAGAAGGTTATGAGTTAACAAAACAAATAATTCATGTAACAGTTGACGGTGAAAAAGTTATTGATGTAAAAGTAACGAACGGTAAGAGCCTTGGGCAATTCGAAATCGTAAAAGTAGATGCTCAAGATAAAACGAAAGTATTATCAGATGCAGAATTCGAAGTGTATAAGGATGGTAAAAAAGTAGATACGTTACGAACAGATAAAACTGGTAAAGTAATTTCTCAGAAATTAGAGCCAGGAACATACAAATTAAAAGAAACGAAAGCACCACAAGGATATAAGTTGTTAAAAGAAGAAATTGAAGTCGTTGTGGAAGCAGACAAAGTAGTAGAAGTACAAATAGAAAACGCAAAAGAACTAGGAAGCTTACAAGTAATCAAAAAGGATGCAGAGAGTGGAAAAGTTCTAGCAGGTGCGGAATTTAAATTAAAGAACGAAGCTGATCAAGTAGTTGGAGAAGCGAAAACAACGAATAAAGACGGCGTTGTGAAATTCGAAAGCTTAGTGCCAGGAAAGTATACGTTAGAAGAAACGAAAGCGCCGGAAGGTTATAAGGCGTTAGAAGTAACAGTAGAAGTAAATGTTGTAGCGAACGAAGTAGTAAAACAAGAAGTTATGAATGAAAAAGTAAAAGAAGAAATTACAGGTCAATTAGAAATTACAAAGGTAGATGCTAATAATACAAATAAAACATTAGCAGGCGCAGTGTTTGAAATTTGGAAAGACGGAATAAAAATCGACACATTAACAACAAATAAGAGCGGTAAAGCGACTTCTAAGAAGTTAGAACCAGGAGATTACACTTTAAAAGAAATCCAAGCGCCAGAAGGATATACTTTATCCGATAAGGAAATGAAATTTACGATTTCTAATGAAAAAATTGAAGTTGTAAAGCTTCAAATTACAAATAAAAAAGATACAGATAAAGATCCGGAAAAACCAGGTGAAGGAACAGAGAAGCCTGATGAAGGAACAGGAAAACCAGGTGAAGGAACAGGAAAACCAGGTGAAGGAACAGAGAAGCCTGATGAAGGAACAGGAAAACCAGGTGAAGGAACAGGAAAACCAGGTGAAGGAACAGGAAAACCAGGTGAAGGAACAGGAAAACCAGGTGAAGGAACAGGAAAACCAGGTGAAGGAACAGAGAAGCCAGGTGAAGGAACAGAAAAGCCAGGTGAGGGAGTAGAAAAACCAGGTGAAGGAACAGGAAAACCAGGTGAGGGAGTAGAAAAACCTAATTTACCAGAACAAGGACAAGGTTCTTCTAATAATCAACAACTCCCAGCTACAGGACACAATACGAATTACGTTCCATTCATCGGTTTTATGCTTCTGTTACTAGGAATACGTTTAAGATTCATGGCTAAAAATAGTTAACGAATGTATAAAAGGCATCAGAGATATATAATCTCTGATGCCTTTTAAGTGAATACAGATAAAATGAAAATATCTATATGGAATGATAAATATGTTAAGCTTCAATTACGCTAAGCATTCTGTTTATAAATGCAGCTGCGTGAGCACGTTGTGATGGTCCTTTTGGTACGAATTGATTCAATTCATTACCTTTTACAATTCCATATCCATACACTCTTTGTATTTCTTCTTTAGCGTAAATTAAGTTTTGGTCTACGAATGGTAGTTCAACTTGTTTTGCAAAAATACCAGCGTGTTTTAGAGAACGATCGATCATAATAACAGCTTCTTCGCGTGTAATTGTAGTATTTGGATCAAATGTATTATCACCACGTCCGCGGATTATGCCTGCGCTTGCTGCGCGATTAATACCGTCTCTTAAAGATGGGTGTACTTGTTCTAAGTCTGTGAAATTAGCATTTCCACTTGGTAATTGTAAAGCACGAGTAATTAATGTAGCAAATTCAGCACGCGTTACAAGACGTTCTGGGAAGTACTTGCCGTTTCCTTCTCCTTGCATAATGCCTCTAGCTGCTAATTGACGAATGTCTTGTTCATACCAGCCACCTGTAATGTCATCAGTTATTGGATTTTTTTGATTTTCTTTATAGTATGTTTCAGTTCCTTTTAAGAAAGCATCCCATTGTCCGCGTTGAATCATAAACGCAGGGCAGTTTTTTCCTGACCAAAATTGGTGTTTTTGGACCTTATCTAGAGAAATATTTAAGTCGTTCATTAAATAAGCTGCCAATTTACGGGCATTTTCTACCGCTTTTTCATAGTTTCCATCTTGATTAACGGCAATTTCAATTCCGATAGATTCATAGTTTCCAGTTTTATTTCCAGCATGCCATCCAACTTCATTTACCGGAAGATGTTGATAAATTTCTTTATCATCTACTGTGAAATGCCAAGATGCGGCGCGATCAGCTGTTCCGCGTGCTTGATTATCTAAGAATTTTGCATGATTTAGAGCATTAGCACCTTTCGCTGTATTAGCCGTTTCGTGAATCGTAATATATTTAGGCACCATCGGGTAGCCAGGTCGAATATCGTCATTTCCTTTTGGGACAATCATTTCTTTAAATGTAACGCCATAAATATTGTTTGTTTGTAGAGCTTCTGGCGATCTCAATAAACTGTTTTTAGCAGTACGACTGTTTTTTAATAATGAAGCTTTTGTACCTTCAAATGTAGCAGAAGGTGCATAAATCCATTTTGCTGTTTCGTTTATTTGGACTTTAAACCAATTTCCAGCTTGTTCAGTAGGAGTAATGACTTGTGGCTCTAGTTTCCCTTCTTCTTTAAACGATTGGAACGGAAGTGCATGTATGGAAGCTTCTTCTTTTACGATTAATTTTTGGTTAGATAGTTTATGAATCTCTTGAACTTCTAAGCTATTATCATTGTTATCTATCCATCCAGCGCCAGTTGGCGTCGTTATGTAGTAAGCATTTCCTTTTTTCTTTGTCGCCGTTACGACTTGTTCTGTAATCTCGATATTCGATTTGTTTTTTAAATCATTCGCGGTATATAATGAATGTTTTTTTGAAGTGTATAGTAGGAATTGGCCAGTAACCTCGATATCTTCTTCATGAGTACTATGCTCATTAACATGCTCCTTAATACTTTTAAAAACTTGATCCTCCGTATATACTTCGGCGGATTTTTCAGCACTCTCTGCAAATGAATAAGTAGGTGCAAGAACAGTTTGTAATGCAAGAGAGAGAGTTAATACACTATAAAATTTCTTTTTCATATTTGTTTTTAACACATTAGATTGTGGAATCTAGTGTTAACAGTCCTCCTTTTTATATTGTATTTTCACTATGTATCGATTTTAACACTAATAAATTTTAACAAGAGAAAATCATGATGTCTATATACATGAGCAATATTCATAAAAAGAATTATTTGAAAAAATGTAAGAGAAACAGGTAAAACCTTCTGTATTGACCTGCAAACGCCCTTCAAGTAAACTAAAGAGAGTTTGCAAATGAAAAGGTGATAATGTTGTTAATTTCAATTAAAACGTTACAAGATGATCGTTTTTTACGTCCGCTACAAAATATTGGCGGCTTATTTTTTGAAGAGAGTACGATTGGATTTGAACAAGAGGAAGCAAATCTTATCGTTGATATACACATTGAAGAGAATGTGAAAGCATCTGCTCGTTTAACAGATGTTGCGACTGGAAATGTGTATGAAGAAACATTCGCAAAAGATTTATCTGCTTTTACAGATGAAAAAGAGCGTATGAAGCAAGTGAAACACGTTGTTTCTTATGTATATCTTTCTGTTCTTCAGCAGTTAACTGGTATTGAACAAAGCTGGGGTATTTTAACGGGAGTACGTCCGACGAAACTTCTTCACAAAATGCTTCAAAATGGTATGTCAAAAGAAGAAGCGCATCAAGAACTTCGTGAAAGTTATTTAATTCATGAAGAGAAAATTGAACTTCTTCAGCGCATTGTTGATTGCCAATTAGCAGTTGTTCCGGATTTATACCGTTTGAAAGAAGAAGTAAGTATTTATATCGGTATTCCGTTCTGCCCAACGAAATGTGCATATTGTACATTCCCGGCTTATGCAATTAATGGACGCCAAGGATCTGTTGATTCGTTCTTAGGTGGTTTACATTATGAAGTTCGTGAAATTGGTAAGTTTTTAAAAGAAAAAGGTGTAAAAGTTACGACGATTTATTACGGCGGCGGTACACCTACAAGTATTACAGCAGAAGAGATGGATATGCTGTATGAAGAAATGTATGAAGCGTTCCCAGATGTGAAAAATGTGCGTGAAGTAACAGTTGAGGCAGGTCGCCCAGATACAATTACGCCAGCAAAGCTAGAAGTGTTAAATAAATGGAATATTGACCGTATTAGTATTAATCCGCAGTCATACCATCAAGAGACACTAAAAGCAATTGGACGTCATCATACTGTAGAAGAAACAATTGAGAAATACCATTTAGCTCGTGAAATGGGAATGAACAATATTAATATGGACTTAATTATTGGTCTTCCTGGTGAAGGGTTAGATATCTTCAAGCATACGTTAGATGAAACAGAAAAGTTAATGCCAGAATCATTAACAGTTCATACGTTATCATTTAAACGTGCTTCTGAAATGACGCAAAACAAACGTAAATATAAAGTAGCAGGTCGCGAAGAAATTACAGCGATGATGCATGAAGCAGAAGAGTGGACGCAAAAGCATAATTACGTACCATATTACCTATATCGTCAAAAGAATATTTTAGGTAACTTAGAGAACGTTGGTTATGCAATGCCGACGCAAGAAAGTATTTACAACATTGTCATTATGGAAGAAGTACAATCAATTATCGGACTTGGTTGTGGTGCATCAAGTAAATTTGTTCACCCGAAGACGGGAGCAATTACGCACTTTGCGAATCCGAAAGATCCAAAATCATATAATGATGGCTTTGTGAAATATACAGAAGATAAACTGAAAATTTTAGAAGAGCTATTTGCATAAGAAGAAAGAGGTTGTTCCGAGTCGGAACAACCTCTTTTTTATCCTGCAGTAACGGGCGGTCCGATTATATCTTATTAGTTTTTGTCGGTAAGTCGATATATTCGAAAAATCGCTGATATAAATTGAGTTGTGGTTGATATATTTCAAGTTACGGTCGATATATCTGGAAAATCGCCGATATAATTTCATTTACCGTCTAGCGGTACCGTATGTAAAACTATGTCGATAATAATCAGAAAAATTAGTCACATCATTAGAGGACAATGTCTACTTATGGACGAAATGATAGATTTATGAAAGAGAAAAGGGGGAAATTGTTGGCATGTATATGACGATAGGGAGAATTTTTGATTTATCAGTTGGTAAGTATCCAAATAAAGAGGCGTTAGTGGAACCTGAAAAAAATATTCGCTGGACGTATAAACAGTGGGATGAACAAATAAATAAAACAGCGCACGCTCTATTAGAAGAAGGGGTAAGAAAGGGAGATACGGTATCTGTTTACTTATATAATTGCCATGAATTTGTAAACGTTTACTTAGCCTGTGCGAAAATTGGAGCGATCTTTAACCCGATTAATTTCCGCTTAAAAGCAAAAGAAGTATCTTATATTCTTCAGGACGCATCCTCGAAAGTCGTTGTCTTTGAAAAAGCAGTTGAGTCAACTGTTGCTATAATTGAAAGAGATTTTCCAAATACATCTTTTTGGTCTATAGAAAACGATAAACCTTCCTATGCAAGTTCCTACCATGAAAAAGTGAATGAAGCATCTTCTGAGAAAGTAAATATCGAAATTGATGAAATGGATTATTGTTCTATGCTGTATACGAGCGGTACGACAGGTCATCCGAAAGGCGTGTTACATCGCCATCGTGAAATGGCTGAGCATAGTATGATTTGTACGTATTTCCTAAAATATAATAGAGATAGCGTTGGGCTTGTTGTTGCACCTTTATATCACTGTGGTGAATTAAATGCCGGAATCATACCACGCATTCAAGTTGGCGGAAAGAATGTTATTTTGCATCATTTTGATACAGAAACAGTATTACATACGATTCAAGAAGAAAAGATTACGACGTTCTTTGCAGCGCCGACGATGTGGAATATGTTGTTGCAAAAAGATTTAGCTCAGTATGATTTAACGTCAATGAAAATCGGTATATATGGCGGAGCAGCAATGGCACCGGCGTTAGTGAAGGAATGTAAAGAACGTCTTTATATTGATCTTGTTCAAATATACGGAATGACAGAAATGGGGCCAGTTGTTGCATTTCTCGTAGAGGAGGATCAAATTACGAAAGCTGGTTCAGCAGGCACGCCATGTTTTAGCCATGAAGTTCGTATTGTGAAACCGAACGAGGATGCACCGGCAGAACCAGATGATGTATTACCTCCTTATGAAGTGGGAGAAATTATTTTACGCGGCCCAACTATGATGGCTGGCTATCATAATCGTGAAGAAGCGAATAAAAAATCGATGTATAAAGGATGGTATCATTCTGGTGATCTAGGCTATTTTGATAAAGACGGTTATTTATTCGTTGCTGATCGCGTTGATGATATGGTAATTAGCGGTGGCGTAAATATTTATCCTCGTGAAATTGAAGATTTCCTTCATAGTCATCCAGGTATATTAGATGTGGCGGTACTTGGTGAGCCAGATGAATTATGGGGAGAGCGTGTTGTGGCAGTTATTGTGAAGAAAGATGAAACAATAACAGAAGCTGATTTAGAAACGTATTGCAAAGAAAGTGATGAACTAGCAGATTATAAACGTCCGCGTCATTATTTATTTGTAGATGAACTCCCTCGTAATGCGAGCGGGAAGTTGCAGAAGTTTGTACTGAGGGAGTCGTTGAAAGGTGCGAAAAAATAGAAAATGCAGGATGCCCCATATCTATGGGGTATCCTGCATTTTTCTGTATTAAACAGAAGAAACAATATCTTTGTTAATTCTAATTTTTTCTTGGTGAAGGTTAATTAGCGCATTTGAAATAAGGTGGAAACACAAAGTGGATGTAATACAAAAAGAAAAGACACCCTAAGGTGCCTTTCTCCGACTTGAACCATTTCATTTCATACGAATCGGAATCTATCCGTATTACCATTACCCCTTTGTTATGAGTGTAAACACACACTATAAAGCAGAATCGTCTATATACACTAGATTGTTAGTTCACAAAAGACAAGAGATTTGAGATCAATATTGAAGTGACGCCACATCCCCTATAATAATTGATATGTTACGCCTTTTAAAAGAATCTGCTTTATAGAACGTGCCCACAAGTTATATTTTACTACATGTAATATTCATTCAGTGTATTTTTTGATGAATATGTATAATTACATAAACTGTATGAAAAAAAGAGAGTATACTCTGATGTTGTGTAATAAAGATAAAGCCCGCCTACGGAATAGGGGGCTTTTCTTACTTTTTATAAATATTTATTCCAATTATATTATCAGATGAGTCTAAACGAATATAAACGTCAGCTGATAAAAGGTGTGCATTATATATTCGTTGTTTATATGTTGATATCTCGAAGCGTTTTCCATTTAATTCACATTCTAGAATAATCATATCGCCATGTTCTTTCCAAGTTATTAATTTAGCAGTTGTATTCATATAAACCTCCTCTGAATCATTTTATGAAAATTAATAGAGATAGTGTGAGAAAGGAGTTTATATAACAAAAAAAGACACCTTAAGTGTCTTCTTTGATTACTATAAAAGTCGTTGAATAAAATAGGTTTCTATTTTTATTTGCGTGAAAAGCCTTCTTCATCAAGGTATTCCGCAGCTTCTGGATAAGAGTTGAATGTACCGTCTAAGTTTACACCAGCGTACACGTTCCACATGTCATCCTCTGAAATAAGAGTAAGAATATGACCATCTTCGTTCTGCCATTCTTCTTCTTTCGCAGGTTCTACAGGTGCTACTACTTCTTCTTGTGATAGAAGGTCAATTGATTTCTCAATTACTGAACGTAACTCCTCTGCTGAAAACTCACGGATGTTAACCATGCCTTTATCATCTGTTTTATAACCTTTAATACCGCTTGCATATACAAATCCATTTCCATTTGGGTGTAAATGAAATACAACGTTCTTTTTATCTAAACGACTTTCTTCAAAGTGGAAGTTTACACGTTTTAATGATACGTTCTTTCTTTCTAGTTCTGGGAAAGATTCAATAATCGATAATTTTTCTTCAAAAGTTAGCATAGTGCCTCCAAGTATATAGTAAAAGATTTAATTTGTTCATTATAGCATAGTTGCAATTGTTTCCAAAGATAAGGGGGAAACTTTTCATTGAATACGTTTACGTCACGAGAATGTAAAAAGTGAGCTAACGAATGTATCTTTTTAGGTGTACAATGGAACATGGACTTTATACAAAGGTGGTTTTTTTATGTTTCAAAAAATAGCAAAGGAATGTTTAGCAGGATTTACTGTTGCGATTGTTGCGTTACCACTTGCGATTGCATTTGGTATTGCCGCGACAGGAACGTCTGAGGGAGCGCTTGTTGGATTGTATGGTGCGATTTTTGCAGGTTTATTCGCAGCGTTATTTGGCGGGACACCTGGGCAAGTAACAGGGCCAACTGGACCAATTACCGTTATTGCAACAGGAGTTATTGCGACGCACGGGTTAGAGGCAAGTTTTATTGCCTTTATGATGGCAGGGTTATTTCAAATTTTATTCGGTGTATGTAAGCTCGGTTCTTACGTTCGATATATTCCGTATCCTGTCGTTTCGGGATTTATGAATGGTATTGCATTAATCATTATTTTAGGCGAAATAAAGCACGTACAAAATAGTTTTTTACTTGTTGTGTTAACGATTATTGTAATGATTGTTTCTGGTAAATGGATTAAGGCGATTCCGTCTAGTTTAGTAGCACTAGTCGGTGTGACAGCTTTGCTTCCTTTATTTTCTTCCTTACTCGAAGGACTTACAGTAAAGTTACCGATTATCGGAAATCTTTCACTAAATAAAGTAATTGAAAAGATTGGAACCATTCCAGAAGCGATGCCTACGCTTCATATTCCATCTTTAAGTGGAACAGGAATAGCAGCACTTATTTTGTCAGCGCTTAGTATTGCTTTATTAGGATCGATTGACTCGTTGTTAACATCGGTCGTAATGGATAATGTGACAGGTACACGTCATAAAAGTAATAAAGAACTGGTCGGACAAGGTATCGGTAATATGATGAGCGGATTGTTTGGCGGATTAGCAGGTGCAGGTGCGACTGTAAGGTCTATCGTGAATATAAGAAGTGGCGGTAAAACGGCACTTTCGGCATGTATGCATAGTGTTATCTTATTTATTTTTATTATGGGTCTTGGTTCGGTCGTACAATATATTCCACTTGCTGTATTATCAGGTATTTTAATTTTAACTGGTATTGGAATGTTCGATTGGGGAAGCATGAAAAAGATGCATGTCGCTCCTAAAGGTGATGTCGTTGTTATGCTCGTAACGATGATTGTAACGGTGAAGTTCGATTTAATGATTGCTGTTGCATTCGGTATTATTCTTTCGTTCATCATATATATGGTGAAATGTAAAGAACGTAAAACTTCTATCGTAAAAGAAAAAGAAGAAACGTACAAAATTCAAGGACCGCTCTCTTTCCTATCAGTAGATCGTATTTTCTCTACTTTACAAGATGTGAAGTCACCGGTTATTTTACGTATGAAAGATGTGCGTTATATGGATGTATCAGGAGCTATGGCCTTATTAAATTTTGTTGAGCAATCAAATAAAGTAGGAGCAAGTGTAAAGCTTGAGCAAGTACATCCGAGTATTGAAAAAACAATCGCAGTAATGGCAAGCGATGAACAGAAAGAGCAATTGAAAATTTTAAGTGTTTAGATGGTAATTAGAATATCTCACAATCTTACATAAATTATAATGTAGAGTTGTGGGATATTTTTATAATGTTTTTAGTAATATGTATCGCAGTGATAGGGAGGAAGGGCTCTTTTTGCGTAACAGAAACGGTTATAGTGTGTACATACATAATGGAAGGAATTAAAAAAAATATTGTGAAGAGACAGGCTTAAATGGGTTCTCTTTTCTATTTTGAAAAAAAAACCAAGTATTCAACCTATAATAAATTTGTTATGATAACCAATGGGATAAAGTGAATTCCTATCGTTTAAAACAATATGTTTGAGAGTATATGTATAAAAGAAAAGAGAAAAAATATGAATAAAACATTTGTAAAAGGAGCAGCAATTTTAACCATTACAACTTTTTTGTCGAAATTGCTGGGTAGTTTTTTTCAAATTCCATTACAAAATATTGCAGGAGATGAAGTGCTCGGTATTTTCCGCCTTGTTTTTCCTGTATATATGATTGCTCTTACATTATCGGTAGCCGGAGTTCCACTTGCAATTTCGAAACTAATTGCAGAGTTGAACGAAAAAAATAAGCAAAAGGAAATTGCAAAATTATTTAAATCAGCGTCAATTATTGGGATAGCATTTGGCGTTTTCGGCTGTTTAGTCATTGTATTATTTTCTATTGAAATTGCAAATATGCTTGGTGGACAAGAAACTAGAATGCCGTTGCTTATTACTTCATTAGCGTTACTCATTGCGCCATACATGGCGGTGTATAGAGGGTATTTTCAAGGTTTCGGTGATATGAAACCAACAGGGGTATCACAGGTCATTGAGCAATTTGTACGTGTGTTTTTTATGTTAATAATTGCTTACATACTAGTATCATGGGATAAGAGTAATACTGTTATTACTAGTGGTGCGATGGTTGGCTCTTTTCTTGGAGTCATTAGTTCGCTTATATATTTGCGTATAAAATATAATAGAAGTCCATACTACAATAAAAGCAATTCCTATTCGCTCCGAGATTTAAGAGAAAACGGCAAAAAGATATTGCGGGTATCGATCCCAATCGCTATTGGAGCTTTATCAATGCCACTTTTAAATTTAGTAGACTCGCTTACAATACCGCATGTATTACAAGGATCATCAACAGAAATTCAAGAACAATTTGGAATATACAGTCGCGGTTTTGCATTCACGCAAATAATTGTTATTTTTGCAAGCGCAATTGTATTTCCGTTAATACCACTCTTAACTTCCGCATTGGCCAAAAGAGATATAAATTTGGCGAAAATAACAATTCAAAATACAAATCGACTAGCGCATGTTTTGACAGCACCGTTAACAATATGGTTGATGGCATTAACAGTACCGTTAAATGTCGGATTGTTCACAGATGTAAAAGGCAGTAGTATGTTAACAGTTATGATTGGCAGTTCGTATTTTACTGCGGTTATGGTATTATCAATAGGTGTTTTACAGGGCATTAACCGTTCTGCGCAAGCTGCATGGATTGTTATTGGTGCGAGTTGTGTGAAAGTCGTGTTAAACATAATGTTCGTGCAGAAGTTTGGCATAGATGGAGCGGCGTATAGTACATTCATTACTTACGTATTGGTTTGTATTGTAAATCATTTGTATATTCGAAGCTATATTGCCTATTCTATTCATTTAAAAAGCTTTTTTGGTGTGCTAGCAATAGCATGTATTTTGGGACTAGGATTGTATGAACTATGTAATGTGATAAATATTACATCTTCAAGAATTATGACGTTATTATTCAGTGGTATAGCATTAAGTATTACAACCATTTTGTATGGTGTATGTGCTTTGAAATTAAAATGGATATCAATAAACAAAATACCATTTTTGAAAAGATAAATATAGAAATTTAATTTTTTATTATAATTCATATGAACTGATAAAGAGGAAACTATGTAGGGTATCAAGTGTTTAGGTAAGGAATGGGTACTAGTTTATGTTAGATGAAATAAACGGTTACCTAGTTTTGGAGGAGATTTAGGGTGCGTTTAGTCTTATCAGGATATTATGGTTTTTATAATGTTGGAGACGAGGCGATTCTACAATCAATTATTGAATCGTTAAGTAAAGAGAACCCGGATATAGAACTAGTAGTACTATCAAATGATTCTAAATATACAAAGGAAATGTATGGTGTAGAATCGGTAGATCGCTGGGATATAAAAGCTGTTTATCATGCGATAAAAAACAGTGATGGAGTTATTAGCGGTGGCGGGAGCCTTCTTCAAGATCAGACAAGTACGAAGAGTATTCTATATTATACGGGTATTATGGGACTCGCTCGATTATTAAAAAAGCCGTATTATATTTATTCACAAGGAATAGGTCCAATTACAAAAGGATATAATCGTCTATTAGTAAAATGGAACTTGTCAAAAGCTTCCTATGTATCAGTTCGAGATGAGGATTCGTTTTTATATTTAAAAGAACTTGGCATAAAAAACGATATTGAAATTGTTCCAGACCCTGTTTTAACATGGAAACGGACAAAACAATCGGATTGGTTGCAAAAGCATTCGATACATGGAAAAGTAATTGCGGTTAGTGTGCGTTATTGGAATGCAAAAGAAGATTATATAAAAAAATTAGCTGCGGCATTAAAAAAATTAAAGCAAGAAGGATACCAAATTCTATTTGTTCCAATGCATGAGCCATTTGATCAAAAAGCTTCGCGTGAAGTAGTAGACTTAATGGGAGAAGAGACGTATATGCTTCCATATAAAATGGATATCGACGAGAAAATATTCATTTTATCACAATGTTCATTACTAATTGGTATGCGTCTTCATGCACTAGTTTTTTCTGCTGTAGCCAAAACTCCAATGGTCGGGATTTCATACGATCCAAAAATTGATTCGTTTTTAAGTCAAGTGAATCAGCCAGTTATAGGAAGTGTGGATGGCGAATGGAGTGCTGAATATTTATATGAAATTGCGAAAAAGCAATTAATGCAACAAGGAACTGTGCAGCAAGAGTTACAATTGACAATAGATGAGCTTCGGTTGCAAGGCAAACAGGCAACAAAGAAACTCATTGATCATATGGAAAAAGGCACTTTATTAAAAAAGTAAAGTGTCTTTTATTTTGTTTTGAATGTAATGAAAATTCAAATTAAAAAACGTTTTATTTTAATTCCTATTTATTATGCTAAAATGATTGTGATTATTATATAATCAAATTTGTGATAATAAATTCGTAGATTACGAGGAGGATAACCTTGAAGACTTTTTCAAAAGGTATAACAGCAGTGGCATTAACGGGATCATTACTTTTAACTCCTATTTCAAGTTATGCGGCAAATGATGATATTACAGGACATATGTTTGAGACGAATATGCGCTCACTTATTACTAAAGGAGTTTTAATGGGGTATGGGGACAATGTATATGCGCCTGATAAATTAGTAACAAGAGCAGAGTTTGCTACATTCATAGCAAGGGCTTTAAATTTACCGAAAGCTGATTCGAATTTCGAGGATGTGCCGAAGACTTACGGTTTATATGATGGTGTAAGTAGAGCATATGGAGCGAAAATTATTAATGGTCGTACGAACGAGACATTCTCACCAAATGATGTGATTACACGTGAAGAAATGTCGATCATGGTAAAGCGAGCGTTAGACTATAAAAATATTAAAGTAGCTGTAAGTCCGCTTACCTTTACTGACAAAGATAGTATTAACTATAAAGAGCATGTGCAAGTTATGGTGGCTACTCAAATTATTAAAGGGTATCCAGAAGATAATACATTTAGACCACATTTATCAGCTACAAGAGGGATGGCTTCAGCTATGTTGGATCGCATGCTTCAGACGATTGAAAAAAACGGAAATACCAATCCTGTAGAAACTAAGAAATATGTTGTGACAAATGTAAGAGAAAACGGAACAGAGCAAGAAGTAGAGCGCTATAATACGTATAAAGAAGCGGTTACGGCTGCTCAAAATAAAGGTATGAATGCGGTAAAATATGAGAACGAATTTTTATGGATTAAAGATGGTTTTGCAAGTGCGAAAAGAATAACTGGGCAAAACATCATTAATATTTATGATGAGAATTTAGCAACAGTATATACGTATATTCAGTATGGAACAGAATTGAAAGTGTTAGAAGTTGGCGAAGATCGTGTGAAAGTTCAACTTTCTGGTTTGACAGGTTATGTGAAGAAGAATGAAATCACTTTAATTCCTACAAATGAAATGAAACAGTCGTCTTATTATGTGAAATCAGATGGATATTTATACCATAAATATTATACATATAATACAAGTTCACCTGGATATACAGAATTTAGATATGGTGTGGCACCTTCTTTCATGAAGCAAGGACAGCAAATGTATAGTGTAGATGGAAAGACATTCGGAGACGAAACTTTCTATCAATATTTCAATTATTTATCATTACGTTCGAAAACAGATTATACAGCTGAACAACTAGATAGTTATGTGAAATCGATTAAGCCAGACTCTCCATTAATTGGTTTAGGAAAGAAATTTAAAGAAGTAGAAAGCAAGTATAATGTAAATGCATTATTCTTATATTCATTAGCAATTCATGAAAGTTATTATGGAACAAGCGCTCTTGCAAAAGACAAAAATAATTTATTTGGTTTAAAAGCAACAGACGATAGCCCATATGGTAACGGGGAAGCATTTAATTCAAAAGAAGATTGTATTGAACATGCAGCAAAATTATACATGAATGAAGGATATTTAAATCCAGGACATTGGCGTTATACAGCAACATATACAGGTGATAAAGCTGCTGGTTTAAATGCGAAATATGCATCTGATGCGAACTGGGGTAAAAAAGTAGCGGGGCATATGAACCGTTTTGATTCTTATTTAGGTAAAAAAGAATACAACAAGTACAAACTTGCACGTGTGATGAATAACGTGGAAGTGAAAAAGAATCCTAGTATATCAAATGAGCGACTGTATCGTTTAAATACAAATGTAGTTGTCACAGTTACTGGTGAAGAAATAATAAATGGAAAAGCGTGGGTTAAAGTTATTTCAGATAATCCTACTGTAACAGAAGCGTATATTGCAAAAGAAAGCTTAGAATACGTAAAACATTAATTAAATAAAAAAGAAGGTGCTACTAATATTTCGTAGCACCTTCTTTCTATTCAATTTTAAAATCAACAATGATATAAGCGAGAATAACAACGAAGAAAATACTAACGGCTGGCGCTGTTAATACGTGGCCAGACATAAAGCCAATGCCAAGTGATAGAATGAGTGTGCTCGCTAATAGCATATACTTTACGGTCATGATTTTCTTAAAGTTTGTGATCATGCGGATGAATAATTTAATACCAAAGTATAGAAGTGGTATTAAGTAAATAAGGAAACCGACAATGCCAAATGCGAAAAATAGGTCATGGAAGTCCATTTCAATTAATTTAATTTTATCTGTGTAGTTACCAGCGTAACCCATTCCGAATAGTTTTTGTGAAAGCGGTGCGTCTTTATAGTACTGTTTGTATGTTTTTAAGAATTTGTCGCGATCGCTGTAAATTAAACTTTTTACTTCAGAATCTGTAAGTTCACCTTTTGCATGTTTTTTTGCATCTTCTGGATCTTCTTTAATTACTTTTCCTTCTTTTCGATCTTTTTCTTCTTGTACTGATTTTTTGTATTCGTATATTTGCATGTGAATGCCCATATTTTTTGCGATAGGAGTATGCGGTGTAAGAACAATTAAACCTCCTAGTATAACAGCGGCAACAACGGTATTTACAATATGTGTGAATCCTTTTCCTTCTTTTTTACGATTTATCATGTACTCAATGAATGAGAAGAAAAGTGCTACGCCTAATGTAATAACAATTGCGCCATATCCGACTTTCGTTCCGACCATAATACTTGCATACATCGCAAGTATTGTTGGAATCCAGTAATATATTTTCGAGAAAGAAGTTGTTTTATGAATCGAATATAAGACAATGATTGGGAACATAATGGCGAAAAGAGAACTTAAATCATTTCCAGCGAAGAACCAACCTCTTGAACCGATTTTTGAGTGCGGATAGCTTGGGAAATCCGTTCCAGTTTGCATTGCGACAATCATTGTGATGCTTAAAATTAAAGTTGCATATAAGAAATATGTAATGATTTTATGAAATACATACTCTTTATTTTTTAGCTCTTTAAAGGCGATAATATATCCAAACAGTAGCACAATTGGATATACGCTCTTTAAGATAAATTTAACTTCTTCTCCAAATGAAACTGGAGATTTAACCATCATATTATTTACAAGACCGATTGCGAGTGCGATTCCAAGTAAACATAAATAGAGGATGTACTTTTTCGCATCTTGTTGTTTGTGATGAAGAAGTAGGTATCCTAATGCAAGAAGCATAAAGGCGAAACGGACTACAACTCCAACTGTTGCGCTCATGTGTAGTATATAGATTGAAAAAGATGTTAATAAATCTAAAATTGGTTGAAACACAATGAATAGCAATAGGAAATGTGGGAAGTAGTTATCCGTTTGTTTCAACTTATTAACCATATGTTCCTCCAGTTCTTCATTCCTTTATTACAACACCCAAAATATGGGTATAAAGCCTTTTTTACATAGTAAGGCGAATGAATTTCAATATTTGTTTTTTTATCAAACTTAAGAATACACCATTTCATTGTAATGGTAAATAGATGAAAAGCATGGATAAACCGACTTTAATTTCTATATTTTTCAACGGAATTGTATGTTTTATACGGTATATGTACAAATTGCGAGATTATTAGACAGAAAATTGAGAAAAAAGAAGGATTTTTCAATGGTTTTCTATAATTATATAAGTATAATCTTTATGGAGAAAAGAGGGGTATATATAATGGAAATAACACGTAAAACAGAATCTGTCGTTGTGAAATATGAAGGCCACGTTGCAACGGTTATGGTCAATCGCCCAGAGGTGTTAAATGCGTTAGATGAGCCGACCTTAAAAGAGTTATTACAAAAGTTGAAAGAAGTAGCGGAAAGTTCTGCGCATATCGTTGTGTTATGCGGGAACGGCCGTGGTTTTTCTGCGGGTGGGGATATTAAATCGATGCTTTCAAGTAATGATGAAAGTAAGTTTGATGGTATTATGAATACTATTTCTGAAGTTGTCGTGACGTTATATACGATGCCAAAGCTTGTTATTAGTGCAATTCATGGACCGACTGCAGGTCTTGGGTTAAGTATTGCGTTAACAGCTGATTATGTAATGGCGGATATATCATCTGTTATTGCGATGAACTTTATTGGAATCGCTTTAATTCCAGATGGAGGCGGTCATTTCTTCCTTCAAAAGCGCGTCGGTGAAAATATGACGAAGCAAATTATTTGGGAAGGTAAGAAATTATCAGCGACAGAAGCGCTTGATATCGGCTTAATTGATGAAGTAATCGGCGAAGATTTCCAAACGGCTGTGAAGCAAAAAATTAATGAATGGTCACAAAAACCGATTAAAGCAATGATTCAAACGAAGCAAATTTTATGTGAAGTAAATCGCTCTAATTTAGAGCAAACATTGCAATTAGAAAAGCGTGGTCAATATGCAATGAGACAAACAGCGGATCATAAAGAAGGTATTGCTGCGTTTTTAGAGAAACGTTTACCAGCATTTAAAGGGGAATAAAGTGAAGTGAGGATTTTGTCCATTCCTCACTGATTATTAGCTCGTTAATTCGGGATAAAGGGGAGAAAGTGCTAACACATTTTAGTATAATTGTGTTAGCACTTTTTTTAAGGAGTAATACATGAAGAAAATGATCGGTGTTATCACTATTATTTTGCTTACATATTCTGCTTTGCATAGTACACCATCTTTGGCAGTTCGGACTGCGTTGTTTTTTGAGGGACATCCAAGTGTTGCATTTTCTGACGGGGTGACGAAAGAAAAAGATGTGAAAAAAGAAGCGATTCCAGATGAGTATCAAACTCTATATGGTAAGGACGAAGACTTAGAGCACTATTTCTTTCCACATGTAAGAGCACATGGATCAGGAATTGATATGTTAAGTGCGTGCGTGAAGAAAAAATGGTTTTTCTATAAAGCAGAGCTCGGATGTTATTAAATATAGGAGGATGAATGATGTCAGCATATAACAAGTTAGTAAGAGATCGTGTTCCAGAGAAGATTTTAATGTCTGGAAAAACGTATACAGCACAAAAATTAACAGGTCAAGCATACATACAAGCTTTAGCGAAAATTGGAACGGAAGAAATTCGTGAATTTGCTTCTATGAAAGAACGCGAACATGCACTAGATTCTCTTGCAGATGCGCTAGAGGTTATCATTTCATTAGCGCGTGCAGAAGGTGCATCGATTGAAGATGTGGAACGCCTTCGTAAGCAAAAAGAGATAGAACGCGGTGGATTTGAAAGAGGGATTTATTTATTAGATGTTTCAGAAGAATAGTTTTATAGGAAAAGCATAGCGTTACTGAGTAACGCTATGCTTTCTTGTTGCAATGAAGCTAATAATGAAGAAGATAGCTGTTAATATCCAGCCGATTGTAATAGAAGTAGTAGTATGAATGGCATAAGAGATTTGTAAACAAAATAATGATGCTAAAAACCAAATGAGTGCAATGTGTATATATTTTTTTGATATATTCATATTTCAGGGCTCCTTTTGTATACTAAAAAGAATTTTACTACAATTTAGAAAATTAGGCCATATAAGTAGAGGTTTTCTGGCGAATTTTGTATACTGAATAGTAGAGAAAATGAGGAGGAAACGACAATGGCACACCATACGAAAGAAACGATGGAACTGATTAAGGAGCTTGTCTCTATTCCGAGTCCGTCTGGAAATACAGCAAAAATTATTAATTTCATTGAAAACTATGTCAGTGAGTGGAACGTAGAAACGAAACGTAATAATAAGGGAGCTCTTATTTTAACGGTAAAAGGGAAGAATGATGCGCAGCACCGCTTATTAACGGCACACGTTGATACGTTAGGTGCGATGGTGAAAGAAATTAAGCCTGATGGTCGCCTGAGTCTTTCTATGATTGGTGGATTTCGCTGGAACTCTGTAGAAGGGGAATATTGCGAAATTGAAACATCAAGTGGCAAGACATATACAGGAACGATTTTAATGCATCAAACATCTGTACATGTATATAAAGATGCAGGTGAAGCAAAACGCGATGAGAAAAATATTGAAGTTCGTATTGATGAGCGCGTATTTTCAGCTGATGAAGTACGCGAATTAGGAATTGAAGTAGGAGACTTCGTTTCATTTGATCCGCGTGTTCAAATTACAGAGAGTGGATACATAAAATCCCGTCATTTAGATGACAAAGTAAGTGTTGCGATTTTATTAAAATTAATTAAAAGATTACAAGATGAAAACGTAACATTACCATATACGACGCATTTCTTAATTTCTAATAATGAAGAGATTGGATACGGTGGTAATTCTAACATTCCTGAAGAAACTGTTGAATACTTAGCAGTTGATATGGGAGCGTTAGGTGATGGACAAGCATCTGATGAATATACAGTATCTATTTGTGCAAAAGACTCTAGCGGCCCGTATCATTACGCACTGCGTAAACATTTAGTAGAGCTTGCGAAAACGAATCATATTGAATATAAAGTAGATATTTATCCATACTACGGATCTGATGCATCAGCTGCGATTCGCGCGGGATTTGATGTGAAACATGCTTTAATTGGAGCGGGTATTGATTCTTCTCACGCATTTGAACGTACACATGAAAGTTCTATTGCGCATACAGAAGCATTAGTGTATGCATATGTAATGTCTAATTTAATTGAAGAATAATTTCATAGATAATAGAGAGCTGATTAAAGATATTATTTTTAATCAGCTTTTTATTTGGCAAAGCGATTAGGAGACATGTTCTAATCGCTTTTTAATCCCGCTATTTGTGGGCTGATTAAAGTTTTTTTATATACATTCATTATAAGTTATATATATGCGATTTTTGTTATACGGCCGGAAACGTATTTACTATAGATATATAATGTTATACACTATTGAAAGGAATTAATTAATAGTTAATATTTTTAGTTAGCTTTATTAACAAAATTGTATGAATATGAAGTTTTGAGAGGAGATTTATTTTTCATGAAGTACAAAGCAATAGCCGCAGGTTTATTAGCAGCACATTTACTAGCACATCCAATTAGTAGTTTAGCAGAAACGAAGAAATTTCCTGATGTTTCAGATAGTGCGTGGTCGAAAGACGCAATTTATTATTTAGTAGAGAGAAATGTAATTAACGGTATGCCAGATGGTAACTTTATGCCATACGGAAATTTAACACGTGCCCAGGCAGCAAAGATTATCGCAACAGCAATTGGTGCTAAAGTAGATCCAAATGCAAAGCCGTCTTATAATGATGCAAAAAATAGTTGGGCAGCTTCATTTATTGCAGCCATGGAAAAAGAGAATATTATTAAAGGGCGAGAACCAGGAGTATTTGATCCTGAAGGAAAAGTAACTCGTGCTGAAATGGCAGCTATGCTTGTAAGAGCATATAATCTGAAAAGCAAAGTAACAGGACCAGTTCCTACAAAATTCGCTGATTTAGAGAATCATTGGGGTAAAGAAGAAGTTAATATTTTAGTAGAATTAAAACTTTCTTTAGGTACAGAGAATGGCTGGAAACCGAATGATTCTATTACGCGTGAACAAGCAGCTCAGCTTACTGCGCAAACAGATAAATTTAGCAAGAATAGTGATCGTCCAGTAGAAACAAAGAAAATGTACATAGATAGAAAATTCATTACATATCACGCACCATCATTAAGTTCTGGGATTAGTGCGAATCAGCATAATCCACAAACGGTAGAAATTAAAGAAGAACGAGATGGATGGATCAAAATTGCAACAAGTAACGGTGATAAATGGACACCTTTAGTAGAGAAAACAGAAGTTATTAATGAAGGATTCACTACTTATGCAGAAGCTTCTTCTTCGTCAAAAGTAATGGGAACACATAACGCACAGCAAGTAACTGTTATTGAAGAGAACGGCAGCTGGATTCGTATCCGCATGGGCGCTGGTTTCCAATGGGTTAATAAAAATCAATTAAATCCAGTGAAGCAAGGGAATTTCTTAGAAGGAAAAGCGATTATCATTGATCCAGGTCATGGTGGGGTTGATCCAGGGCATTCTGGTGTGAAAATGGATGAAAGTGCTATTGTATTAGATACATCTTTACGTGTACAAAAACTATTTGAACAAAAGACACCATTTACTGTTTTATTAACACGTAATGATGATACGCGTCCGGGAAATACTCCTGGTGAATCTTTGAAAAAACGTGTAGAATTTGCACAAGAAAATAAAGGTGATATTTTCGTAAGTATTCATGCAAACGGGTTTAATGAACAAGTAGAAGGAACAGAAACGTTCTACTACAGATCGGCAACAAATCCAAACTCAGAAGAAAGCCGTGTACTAGCAGAAAAAGTACAAAAACGTTTAGTACAAGCACTTCAATCAAATGATAGAGGTGTAAAGACAGAAAACTTCTATGTAGTGAAATACAATACAATGCCTGCTATTTTAGCTGAACTAGGTTTCATCGATGCTAAAGGTGAAGGTGAAAAACTAGCTACTGAAGAATGGAGACAACGTGCAGCGGAAGCGATTTATCAAGGCATTTTAGATTACTATGAAGAAATGGGTAACAACGTGTCTTCTTTCCGTTAATAAATAATAAGAGATTGCCATTGGCAGTCTCTTTTATTTATTAACGTTTCTCTTTATTTCCGGCATATGATATCATTTAATTTTATATACAAAAGTATTTGAGTAATTGTAATTAGAACAACTTTAAACGATAGAGGATGATAATAGATTGAATAATCATAGTAAAACACCTGCCTGTATATATACGTATGCATTTCGTGAGGAGGAGCGTGCTTTATGTTACTTGGAAATGCGCTCGTTCTTTGGAATGGAGTCCCACGTTAATATTTTAAAAAGTGATGTCAAAATTGACCCGAGTAGAAGTGCGTTTATGAAAGAGCGAATTGAAGTTATGTATGAAGGGGACGACTTAGAAAGCATTTTAAAACAAGTGGAACAAATTGATTTGGCGGGAGCGACATTTAAAGTTATCTTCGTTAAAATCAATGACCTCGTTGGGGAGAATAAAATTGAATATGGAGAAAGACGTCTTATTGAACGAGACCTTGGCATGCATATTGAAGGAGAAGCGGATGTTCGTAATCCAGAGCGTGTATTCGGGATTGTTCCTCTTGGAGGACGCTGGTACTTCGGGCACTATGTAGAAAGCGAACCAGTTTGGTATCATCACATAAAAAAACCGCATAGTTATTCGACATCTCTTAGCACACGTGTTGCGAGATCAGTTGCAAATATCGCTGTACCAAATCCAGAGGGAGTACGAGCAATTGACCCGTGCTGCGGTATTGGAACAGTAGTAGTAGAAGCACTTTCTATGGGGATTAACATCGTTGGTAGAGATATAAATCCACTTGTAGTTCTTGGAACAAGAAAAAATATCGCACATTTCGGATTTGAAGGAACAGTAACAAAAGGACCAATCGAGGAAATTACTGAGAACTACGACGTTGCCATTATCGATATGCCGTACGACCTATTTACGCATGCCACACCAGAAGACCAGCTCTCCATTCTTTCAAGTGCGCGCCGCATCGCTAAAAAGGTAGTCGTTGTAACGATGGAGACAATGGACGACATGATCCATGAAGCAGGGTTTGAAATTACAGATCGCTGTATTACCAGAAAAGGATCATTTACTAGACAAATTCTTGTTTGTGAATAAGAAAGGAAGGTCACCCGTTTGGGTGACCTTTTTAGTGTAGTTTGATGTGTGATTGATTGGCAGTTTGTAGGCGGCGATAAGTTGATATTGTGATAGGAGAATCTATTACTGTTCTTTTAATTTCTCTTGTTGTGCGATTAATAAATTGCGTAATACGTGTCCGCGGTAACTTTCTAATTTTCGTCCTTCATGATAGCGTACGCCTAATTTTTTTAGTTCAGCTACGTACCAGCCCTTTGTTCCGTAGTACATTGGATCACTTCCTTTTTGCTTTTGAACAGTATATGTTGGGGAGCGAAGTAACTTTACATTGAAAATAATAAGACTGGTTGTATCAAGGGGGCCCCCATAACATAGACTCTGGACAGTGTATAAAAAAATAGACAGTAGTGTATGTTTTTCTAAAAATGCATACAAATTTATACCCTATGCGTTGGCATGATATTTGCAATGAAAAGAGTATCAACGTATAGGGGAGAGATCGAAATGAAGGTTAGTAAAATATATACAACGATTGATGCACACGTAGCTGGGGAGCCGCTTCGAATTATTACGGGCGGAGTGCCAGAAATAAAAGGAGAAACGCAGCTGGAAAGACGCGCCTACTGCATGGAACATTTGGATTACCTTCGTGAAATTCTGATGTATGAACCGAGAGGGCATCACGGAATGTACGGTTGTATCATTACACCGCCAGCAAGTGCACACGCTGATTTTGGTGTGTTATTTATGCACAATGAAGGTTGGAGTACGATGTGTGGTCATGGTATTATCGCTGTTATTACAGTAGGAATTGAAACAGGTATGTTTGAAGTGACAGGTGAGAAACAAAAATTCATTATTGACAGCCCTGCTGGGGAAGTCATTGCGTACGCAACATATAGCGGGAGTGAAGTAGAGTCCGTATCATTTGAAAATGTTCCTTCATTTGTATACAAAAAAGATGTTCCTATTAAAATAGATAGCTATGAGTTTCAAGTAGATATCGCGTTTGGCGGAGCTTTTTATGCTGTTGTAGATAGTAAAGAATTTGGTTTGAAAGTTGATTTCAAAGATTTATCTGCTATTCAAATGTGGGGCGGTAAAATTAAACATTATATAGAGAGCAAAATGGAAGTGAAACATCCACTTGAAGAAGGATTGAAAGGAATATACGGCGTTATTTTCTCAGATGATCCGAAAGAGAAAGATGCAACTTTACGAAATGTAACAATCTTCGCTGACGGACAAGTAGACCGTTCTCCTTGCGGCACAGGAACTTCCGCAAGAATCGCAACTCTTTTTGCAAAAGATGCCCTGCAAAAGGGAGAAATTTTCGTCCATGAATGCATTACTGACGGGAAATTCGAGGGAGAGGTATTGTCCGTAACAGCGGTACATACATACGAAGCTGTCGTTCCGAAAGTAACAGGGAATGCATTTATTACAGGATTTCATCAGTTCGTTGTAGATCCGAGAGATGATTTGAATCGGGGATTTTTGTTAGGATAAAGTGAAACTTTAATCAGTGGAGGGGTTCCCCACTGATTATTAGTTGAACCAATCGGGTTTTTACGGGCAGTTGATCTCCCGTGTAACTTCTTTGTCCAACCAAATTTTTAGATGGGAGTCTTACTGCCCGTTAATACGGGATAGAAGGAGGAGGTGGAAAGATATGCTAGTTATAAGCGCGAACGAACAAAGAAACTTAGTAAATATGAATGAAGTTATTGAATACGCGGCGCTTGCTTTAAAAGAATTTTCCGCAGAAAGAACGATTACACCAATAAGAGGCTCATTACCATTTGCGAACGAGCAAAATACGGCATTAATTATGCCTTCAGTAGCGGAAGGACTTGAGGCACTTGGAGTAAAAATAGTAACGGTAGTCCCGCAAAATAAACAGATAGGAAAGAAAACGATCAATGGGATTGTGATGCTATCAGACTTTCAAGCGGGAGAACCGCTCGCACTTCTAGAAGGATCGTACTTAACGATGATCCGAACGGGCGCCTTATCAGGAGTAGCGACAAAATATTTAGCTCGTCATAACGCAAAAACTTTATGCATTATCGGCACGGGCGAACAAGCGAAAGGAATTGCCGAAGCAATATTTGCGGTTAGAGATATTGAAAAAGTCATCTTATACAATCGCACAGAAGAAAAAGCGTATGCATTTGCGCAATATATACAAGAGAAATTTGGTAAACCTGCTTACGTTTACAAGGATCCAAATGAAGCAGTACGTGAAGCAGACATCATCGTTACAACTACGAACGCAACCACACCAGTCTTCTCAGAAATCTTGCAAAAAGGCGTCCACGTAAACGCCGTCGGCTCATTCAGACCGAGCATGCAAGAACTACCCTCACATGCCATAGCTAAAGCAAACAAAGTAGTAGTCGAATCAAAAGAAGCAGCACTAGACGAAACAGGAGACCTTCAAGTTCCGATAAAAGAAGGTCTATTCAAAGCAAACGCCATTCACGCTGAACTTGGTCAAATTATAAGCGGAGAAAAAGCTGGGCGCGAAAATGATGAAGAGATTACTATTTTCAAATCAGTTGGTTTGGCGGTAGTAGATATTATCGTTGCGAAGTATTTGTATGAGAGAGCGTTGGAGCAAGGGGTAGGGAATAAGATTGAGTTTTGAGACTGCCTTTTGGTGGTCTTTTTTTCAATTCATCAAATGTCATGATAACCTCCTAAATGTGTTTTTTGTCTTTAATCCCATTCTACATTTTCGATCATATAAAATAATCATTTTAGAGGGATTTTCTGTAAGTTGATAGTTTTTTACCTCATTTTATAAGGCTACTTATTCGTGGTCTTTTTATTTTCTCCTCCGCATAAATATAGTTTATTGCAAGAATGCATTAATAGATTACAAACTTTCTACCTTTGCGAAAAAGTTTGACAATACATACGGGTAGTGGTAATTTAAAACCTATAAGAAAACTCGGTATTAATTCCGAGTTTTCTTATAGGTGTAAATAGTCGAGAGGGGTCGAAATATGAAGAAGTTGTTTGTATTACCATTTGTCCTACTATTATTTATTGCATTAGCTGCTTGTTCAGGGGAAAAAGATTCGAAGCAAGCAGGAACTAGTAAATCAGGGACTCCGAAAAGACGGAGGGGCGTTAACGATTGGTGTTAGCGATAATCCAGATACGATGAATCCGCTTTATGCGAATGATCGTGTGTCATTAACTGTGCAGCAAGCTTTATATGCGCCGCTATATCATATGGAAAACGGTAAGAAAAAGTTTGTTCTTGCTGAGAGCTTTACGCCTTCAGAAGATCAATTAACTTGGACACTGAAGTTAAAAGATAATTTGAAATGGCATGATGGTAAGAAAATTACATCAGACGATATAGCATTTACATTCCAATCTATTTTGGATGAAAAGCAAAATAGCTCAAGTCGTGAAAACTTTATTTTTAAAGGAAAGCCGCTTGAGGTGAAAAAGGTAGATGAGTTAACAACTCAATTCGTTTTACCACAAGTAAGCGCATCTTTCGAAGGTGTGATGAATGATTTCTTCCCAATTCCGAAACATGTATTTGAAGGGGAAGCAGATTTAGCGAAGAGTAAGAAAAACTTACAGCCTGTAGGATCAGGGCCGTTTAAGTTTAAAGAGTATAAATCAGATGAGTACGTTGCATTAGATCGATTTGATGATTATGTAGGTGGGAAAGCTAAATTAGACTCTATCGTATACCGAGTTGTAAAAGACCGTAATACAGCAAATGTTTCACTGCAAAATGGTCAAATCAACATGAAGATGATTGAGCCACAAGACTTTAAGAAATTAGATAGCACTGGGAACTTCTCAATGGTGACATTCCCTGAAGGTAGATTATTCTACTTATCTTATAACATGAATACGGAGCTTATGAAGAAAAAAGAAGTGCGCCAAGCAATTGCACATGCGTTAGATAAGAAAGAAATGATTAACTCAGCATTCGTTTCAGGTGAATTTGCAGAACCAGCAAATTCAATCTTAACGCCAGACGCTATGTATTATGCGAAAGATATTAAAGAGTATAAGTATGATAAAAAAGAAGCGAAAGATTTATTAGCAAAAGCTGGCGTGAAAGATAAAGAAAAAGTACGCGTCATGTATGTAACGAATAATAAAATTATGGAAAGCTTAGCGCTTTATACACAACAAAAATTAAAAGAAGTTGGCTTAGAAGTTGAACTAAATGCATTAGATGCTAGTGCAGCAAGTGAAAAAGGCTTAGATAAAGAGAATAAAGAATATGACATTACATTTGGTGGTTACATAATGGGACCTGAGCCAGATTCATATAAGAGCTTATTCTTAAGTAATGCTGAATACAATTATGCACGATATAAAAACGCTGATTTCGATAAGTTATGGGAAGAAGCTGCAGTTGAAACAGATAAAACAAAACGCGCAGAGCTATACCATAAAATTCAAGAGACAGCTAGAGAAGACGTACCTTATCTACCAATCGCGTATCCGAAAGCAGTTATTGCAGTAGATAAAAAGTTTGATGGATTAAAAGAAGCGAAAGCAATTCCTGTCACAATGTTTGAAGATCTATCTAAGATTTATGAAGTGAAATAAGAAACAATAAAGAAGCTGGTGGAAATCAGCTTCTTTAGCTTGAGGGGGGAAGTTTGTGTATAAAGTAATTGCGAAGAGGCTTTTAAATGCAATTCCGCTTTTATTTGTTATTTCTATTATTTCTTTTCTATTAATAAAACTAGCACCGGGGGATCCGGTTCGAAACTTTGTAACGCCAAATATGAGTCCAATTGATGTGGAGCGTATTCGCAAAAGTTTAGGACTAGATCAACCAATTTACGTGCAGTATTTTTTATGGTTAAAAAACATTTTAACAGGAAACTTTGGTTACTCACTTCAAAATCATCGTCCTGTTTTGGAACTTATCACAGAAAGATTACCTGCAACAATTGGATTAATGGGATCATCTTTACTCGTCTCATTCGTAATCGCAATACCGCTTGGACTATTTACAGGTGTGAAAAAGAATTCATTCTTTGACCGCATTGTAAACTTTATTTCATACGTTGGTATTTCTATGCCGGTTTTCTGGTTTGCACTACTATTAGTCTACTTATTCTCTTTAAAATTGAACCTACTTCCGAGTATGGGTATGCGCACCGTAGGTAAAGACTCTGTCTGGGATATTGTGCAACACGGCATTTTACCTTGCATGGTGCTAGCGTTCCAAAACGTATCTGTTTATATGAGATATATTCGTTCAAGTACGATTCAGCAATTAGAAGAAGAATATGTACAAATTCAATATGCGTACGGCGCTTCAAAGAAAACGGTTTTATTTAATCACGTACTTCGAAATGTATTAATACCGATCATTACAATTTTCGGATTATCGATTCCAAGTTTAGTAGGCGGAGCGTTCATTACGGAAACAGTATTTTCATGGCCGGGTCTTGGTTCACTGGGGGTAAATGCTATTTTTAGATTTGATTATCCGATTATCATGGCAATTACATTACTATCATCATTCATGTTAATTCTCGGTAACTTAATTGCTGATATTTTATATGGCGTAGTAGATCCGCGCATTCGAATGAGGGGGTGATTTGGAATGAATAATAGGAGATTTCAAACGATAAAACATAGCTTTACGAAAAATAAGTTTGTTGCAATGGGAGTTATTATACTTGCGGTTTTAACGGTCGCATCAATTTTCGCATTCGTATCGCCGTACGATCCTAGCAAAATGTCGATTCCAGATCGCTTACAAGAACCGAGTATGAGTCATCCTTTCGGAACGGATGATTACGGAAGGGATTACTTAACGAGAGCGTTATATGGCGGACGAGTTTCGCTTGCGGTCGGTTTCCTTGCGATGGTTGTTTCTATTACAATCGGTACTGCAGTTGGAACAATTAGCGGGTATTTTGGCGGAAAGTTAGACAACTTTTTAATGCGAGTTGTTGAAGTGCTTATGTCAATTCCATCATTCTTTTTAATGCTACTATTAAATGCGTATTTAAAACCAGGAATTACGACGCTAGTTCTTATTATCGGATTACTAACATGGATGGACACCGCCCGTATTGTAAGGGCAGAAACGTTATCTGTAAAAGAGCGTGAGTACGTTTTATACGCAAAAGTATCAGGACAAAAGTCACTTATGATTATTGTAAGACATATCATTCCTAACATTTTATCAACCATTATTATCGCCGCGACATTAACGATTGCGACATCAATTTTAATGGAATCATCACTTAGTTTCCTAGGTTTAGGTATTAGAGAACCAGATTCTTCTTGGGGCAGCATGCTAAACAATGCGCAAGGATATATTGGTGAAGCTTGGTATTTAACGCTCTTCCCAGGATTTCTTATCCTTTTAACGGTACTTAGTTTTAACGTAATTGGTGAAGCATTGAAGAAAGCTTTCGCACCAAAAGGAGCCGGACATGAAAACTAAAGTGTTAAGTGAAAGGAGTGAGAAGCGTGTCTGAAAAACTACTAGAAGTGAAAAATTTAAAGACTTCTTTTTTCATAGAAAGTGGCGAAGTTGAAGCGGTCCGCGGCGTTACATTTCGCTTAAATAAAGGAGAAGTAGTCGGTATCGTTGGGGAATCTGGAAGCGGAAAGAGTGTAATGGCGAAGTCTGTTATGTCTCTCGTTATGTCCCCAGGAAAAGTGAAAGAAGGAGAGATTCTTTTTCATAATGAAAACATACTTTCTAAATCTGAAAAAGAATTACGTTCTATTAGAGGAAATCAAATTTCACTTATCTCTCAAGACCCAATGTCAGCGCTGAATCCGGTCGTGAAAATTGGGAAACAAATGATGGAAGTAATTATACGTCATCAAAAAGTGAAAAAGAAAGAAGCAGAGCAAATCGCGATTAACTTGTTAAAACAAGTCGGCCTTTCGTCACCAGAAGAAAGGGTAAAACAATATCCGCATGAACTAAGCGGTGGTATGAAGCAGCGGGTTATGATTGCAATGGCGATGTCTTGTAACCCTGACCTTCTTATTGCTGACGAACCGACGACTGCACTTGATGTAACGATACAAGCACAAATACTAGATTTAATGAAAAACTTAAAGAACGAAACGAATATGGCGTTACTTCTTATTACGCATGACTTAGGAATTGTCGCGCAAAACTGTACGCGCGTCATCGTTATGTATGGCGGGCTTATTATGGAAGAAGGACCTGTACTTGATATTTTCCAAGCGCCGAATCATCCATATACGAAAGGGCTATTAAACTCTCTGCCAAAAATATCGAACGGCGTAAAAGAAAGACTCGCTCCTATTCAAGGTGTAACGCCAAACTTATTAAATCCACCACAAGGTTGCCCATTCGCAGAGCGTTGCCCGCATGCGATGGACATTTGTGAAAAAGAACGTCCGCCATATTTTGAAATTGGAGACGGAAGGCGTTCCATGTGCTGGTTAAATGATAGGGCGGTAGGTGATTCCCATGCATGAAGAAAACTTAATTGAAGTTCGGAACTTAAAAAAGTATTTTCCTATTAAAAAAGGACTATTCGGTAGAAAAACAGAGCAATTAAAAGCAGTCGATGACTTAAGCTTTACAATTAAAAAAGGTGAAACATTCGGGTTAGTAGGAGAATCTGGCTGCGGAAAATCAACGACAGGAAGAAGCATCATTCGTTTACACGACGTCACTTCAGGTAACGTTTTATTCGACGGAAAAGATATCGCAAGTTTAAAGGAAAGTGAACTAAAAGAATATCGAAAAAGAATGCAAATCATTTTTCAAGATCCATACGCATCATTAAACCCGGCAATGAACGTATTCCAAATTATTAGTGAGCCAATGAACATTCATGGATCTTATGAAAAAGAAGAACAAAAAGAAATCATATTAGACCTGCTTAAAAAGGTAGGCTTAAAAGAAGAACATTTATATCGCTACCCGCACGAATTTAGCGGAGGTCAAAGACAGCGCATCAGCATCGCGCGCGCACTATCTGTAAAACCAGACTTTATCCTATGTGACGAACCAATCTCAGCACTCGATGTCTCAGTCCAAGCACAAGTCGTAAACATGCTGCAAGACATCCAAGAAGAAACAGGCGTCACATACTTATTCATCGCACATGACCTATCGATGGTAAGGCACATATCAGACCGCATCGGAGTCATGTACTTAGGAAACATAGTAGAAATTGCCGACAGCGAAGACCTATACACAAAACCGGCACATCCATACACACAAGCACTACTCTCATCCATGCCAGAACCAGATCCAACAAACATAGGAAAAGAACGGATCATCCTAGAGGGAGAAGTACCAAGCCCGCTCAACTCACCGTCCGGCTGCAAATTTAGAACGCGCTGCAAATTCGCCACTGAAAAATGCGCACAGGAAGTACCGAAGATGGTTGAGATTGCGAAAGGGCATGAAGTGGCTTGTCATTTGTTTTAGAGGGAGAGCACTATGGGGACCTGGTGCTTTTTTTTTTGCGTTGGGGTGTGGGATTGGTTGTTAGTTTAGGAGATAACGCGCTCGAAATTTGTCGGTAAATCGATATGTTGTGTCGGTAAATCGATATGTTGTGTCGAAACGTTGATATATTCGGAGTTACGATCGATATAATTGAATAATCGTTGATATATTTTTGTAAAGAGTGGGATTAGTTGTAGATTAATGTAGAAATTTAATGTTTTCGAAAAAAAGAATTGACTTCTATATTAGTTGTAACTAAAATAGTTACATAAAGATGTAATCAATTTAGTTACAACTAATATCTGCTAAAAATATGATTTATATATTTAATTAAGGATGGTGGTCCATACGTTGCCACCCGGTGTAGAAAGTTACTAACATATTCAAATCGATGCATATTCTAAGCTTTAGTATTTTCTGTTACGGGGCAATAAGGTGAAACGTTATCTTTTGTTAAAAACCTTGGTGGATCTTTCTTTGGAAATATTAGTTTTGGGGAAATATAGTAAGGTATCTAAAAAAGAATAAGGTATAAAAAGATGTACTTATATAAACCAAAAATTTAGTTGAGCTGGATAATAAAAAAAAGGTAGGAGATTTAAATGGAGACGAAACAAGATAATCTTATTTACGTATGGGATGCATATTGTGGATGGTGCTATGGTTTTTCAGAAAGTATTAAAGGATTTTACAAAAACCACACTGAAGTACCATTAACGGTTTTATGTGGAGGGTTATTTTTAGATAATTTACCAATGAAAAACTTTTCATATATAGAAGAAGGAAATAAAAGAATTAATCAACTTACAGGTGCTGAATTTGGTCCTTCCTATCAAAAATTGGTGGAGGAAGGGACTTTTAAAATGAATTCGAAAGATGCTGCAATTGGTTTTTCAGCTTTACGCTCATTAGCGCCAGACCGTTTATTAGAATTCACTTCGGCTATGCAAAAAGCGTTTTATTATGAGGGCCAAAGTCTGAGTGATCCTGAAACATATCGTAAAATTGCAATCGAGCATGGTTTGGACCCTGAACAAGTATTAGAACGTTTAAACGCTCAAGAAACAATAATAGATGTCCAAAATGATTTTAATAAAGTTCGACAGCTTGGTGTTAATAGCTATCCTTCCTTACTTTTACAAAAGGATAATCAAATTATTCCTATTGGTGGTGGCGTAATGACGCCGGATAAAATTGAAGCGCGTTTTAAAAATTTATATTAAGAAAATTTAGGATATAGTAGCAAACATGTTATCTTAAGCCACCTGACATTCATCTCCGGAATATTCGCCAGTACTATTACACTTTCAGATGAATGGGAGTGGGAGATTTTATCCCGCTTTAACGGGCAGTAAGACCCCCACCTCAAAATTCAGTGGAAGCAAAGAAGTTAGGTGGGGGATCAACTGTCCGTAAAAGTCCGATTGGTGTGGGCTAATAATCAGTGGGGGATGAACAAAACCCCCACTGATTAAAGTTTCACTTTATCGGAACAAGATAAAAATATGATAATTAGTTTATAACTTTAACAAAAGGAGAATAACATACTATGTTTAAAACAATCGATACAAATCAAAAAGATGTGAAATTAACGGTGTTTAGTTCGGACGAAAAAAGCTTTATGGTCACAGCAACATTAGTTGAGAAAGCAGGACATGCATTTTTAATAAACTCAAAATTTACTCAATCTGATTCGAAAGAAATTGTTGAGTATCTGAAAAAAAACAACTTATCTCTAGATAAAATCTTTATTATTCATGGGGATCCAGACTACTACTTTGGATTAGAGAGCATTAAAGCCGTTTACCCAGAAGCTATAGCGTATGCTACGGAGTCTACTGTTGAACATATCGTTCATTCTGTCTTAGGGAAATTAAAAGTTTGGAAAGACGCCCTTGGAGAAAATGCGCCAAGTAATGTGGTATTACCTCAAGTGTTTAAAGAAAAAGCGATTGATTTTCAGGGGTTAACATTTGAACTAGTAGGCTTAGAACATTACAGAACTAGCTTATTTAATAAAGAGCTGAAAGTATTAATTGGTGGTATTGATGTATTTAACGAAATACATGTATTCTTAGCGGATACTAGCTCAAAAGCGGCGATGGAGGCGTGGATTGAGAACTTGAAAGTGTTACAAGCATTACATGCTGACATAATTGTACCAAGCCATGGATCAATCGAAAAATCTCTAAATAATCAAGCACTTACTGCGACAATGGATTATCTAAGAACTGCGGTTCAAGCTTCTGAGGAAAGTGGAACTTCAAAAGATTTTGTGGCAAAACTTGAAGCAGCATATCCAGACTATGCAAATAAAGGTGTATTAGAATTAAGTGCAAAAGTTGTAACAAAAGAAATGCCTTGGGGTTAATGATATGAATAAATATCAAAAGCTATTACATGAAACGTATGTGTTAACTGGCGAAGGGAAATTGGATGCGTTCAAAACGTATTTAAGTAAAAATGTATCTTGGACAGAAGCTGCTGTGTTTCCATATGCAGGTACTTATATAGGTCCAGATGAAGTAGTGAAAAACGTACATGAACGTCTTGGCACAGAATGGGATGACTATAGCGCTAAAGATGAAATCTATGCTTTTAATAACAATACTGTTATCGTGTATGGAAAATATAGTGGGACATATAAAGCTACAGGGAAATCGTTCATAGCAGATTTTTGTCACCTTTATAAGTTTGATGAGAACGATAAGGTTAAGAAGTTTATTCAAATTGTGGACAGTGCAACTGTTAATGAGGTATTAAGTTAGAATGAATCGTTTCTAATATGCCTTGTATAGGGGGAGGTTAGGATAAATGAAATTCCTAACATTACCCCTGACATTACATTTTTGGGAAGGTTTCTCCTTCTTCAAACTTTTTATAGAAGAAAACTTATTTAAGTAGAAGAGGTAGGTATATATGAAATTAGAGAAAAGTTTAATCATAACAATTATTTCTGTATTTATTTTAGGAGTAGTTTCGACTTTGGTATATCAAGCTTCCACCGGTAATAACAAAGGAAACTCAATAAAGAGCGAGAATGTTGCTTCTGTATCAAAAGAAGTGAAAGAAAATGAAAAGAATAAAAAGATGGTAGTTGATTTCTATAATGAAGTTTTTAACAAACATAATATCGATATTATCCCTAAATATGTTAGCGAAGATTATAAGCAACATAATCCTTTTGTTGCTGATGGACGAAAAGCCTTCATGGATTTCTTTAAGGATGATTTTGTTAAAAATCCTAATTCCTCTGCAGAGATTAAACGTGTAGTAGCTGAAGGGGATACAGTTGCTCTTCATGTACATTCTCGTACTAATTCTCAAGATAAGGGAGTTGCTATAGTGGATATATTTCGTATCAAGGATGGAAAGATTGTTGAACACTGGGATGTAATTCAAGAGATTCCAAGTGAAGCAGCTAATGATAATACGATGTTTTAGATAGAAGATATATTTAATAGTTGTTTAATTGATAGTGCTGTATATAATTTGGAAATTTAGATAATAAGTTATCAAATTTAGAAAATATTTTAAAATAGCATATTAAATGATGGCACAAATTAATACGAAATAGCTCTTTAATAAAAAATCCTACTCATTAAAAAATGAGTAGGATTTTTTATTAAAGAATAGTGCTAATTTTTTGATTCGGCACCATCTAAATTTGGAAACCATGAAAGTATAGGTACTCTATATCCACGTAAAGTAAAATCGTAATTTTTTCCTTCTTTTATGTTTGCTTGCAGATCCACTGAATGAAACTTCATCATAAGAAGGCTATCCTCATTAGAAATAACTTTTTCGGTTCCATTTTTTTGCTCAACCTAGTACAATCTCACCGATATAAAAAAGGACCACCATTACTGGCAGTCCTTTTTTGGTAGTTTTAGAAATTAAATTATAACATATTAATATACAAATTTTAAATATACTTTTCCAAAAGATACTATAAGTTTTTTATAATTCTTGATTTCTAAATTTTCATTGCATAATGAATTTTCTAATAAGTATTAACAACTAACAATAAAATTATCAATCCAATAGATTATTAGAAAAAACTGGTTATCCATATGATTTTTTGGTAAAATATAGATATAATTTAAGAGGGTAAAGTTAATATAGATCAACTAAGTAATGCTAAGAAAATGTTTTATTGCATAAAAAAAGGCTCCATTGCTGGAGCACTCAAAATAAACAAACGAATTAAAACAAGAAACAGACAATTTAACTATATAGATAAAACATAAATAAATCTATATATATGTAAAAATGCATATAAAAACTCTATTTATTGATGCTATAATAGGTTTACTCGATGATTGTTATATTTTTTTATGGTTTTTAAGCAATAAATACCTTCTTAACACCAAGTGTACAAGTAAAAGAAGACATCTTAAGCGATGTCTTCTTTTCTTATATAATAACAACACAATAAAATTAAGATGGTTCAAGTGGGAGGAAGGCACCTTTGGGTGTTTTTTCTTTGTCGAATTTGCCTAATAGGGGCAGCACCACATTGCTATCAAGTTAAAAAATTTTTTTCACCCAAAACAAAAAAACGAGCTGAATTCACATAAATAACTATGGAAGAAAACAAAAACTTGGGATTAAAGAACTTGTGATGTGTGACTATATTGGCTGTTTTTATCCAGAAGGATATATTAATCCTGAGTATACATTTGTATTTAATCATGAGGATATCGAAGAAATTATATTTGTAGGTTTTATAGATGAGGAAGAAGAGGCATTTGTAGGATTGCTTAATTGAATAGGATCTAGAAACAGGTGATCTTCAAATTCCGATAAAACTAGCAATCTCCACGCCGAAATTGGACAAATCCTAAGCAGGGAAAAAACGGACGCGAAAATGATGAAGAGATTACTATTTTCAAATCAGTTAGTTTGGCTGTAGTAGATATTATCGTTGCGAATTATTTGTATGAGAAAGTAGTGGAGCGCGGGATGGGATTGAGTTTTGAGGGACTGCCTTTTGGTGGTCTTTTTTGCATAAAATCTTGTAAAGTAAGAAAAAGTTGAATATTAATATTCTAATATTCAATAGAAAGATAAAATGTTTTAAAGTTCAAAATAATACATTATAATATATTTAGTAAAATTAACCAATTTATATTTTGCTCATTATGTATTAAAGGGGAAATGAAAATGGCTGGACAAATTCGTATGTCACCAGAGGAGCTTAAATCAAAAGCAGCTCAATATGGACAAGGTGCAAATCAAATTGAGGACATTTTAAGTCAACTACAAAATTTACAAAATGAATTAAGAGGAGAATGGGAAGGTCGTGCTTTCGAAGGTTTTGACCAACAGTTCAATCAATTAAAGCCAAAAGTACAAAACTTCGCACAGCTATTACAAGAAATTAATATGCAGCTTAATAAAACTGCAGAGGCTGTTGCTTCTCATGATGAAGAATTATCACGTAATTTCGGTTTGAAATAAAAATTGTCATACTCTATATAACAAGCATTTCAAATGAGCCATACAGCTTATATTGTATGGCTCATTTGATTGCATGCCCAACTTAGCTGGACACACGTTTAAAAAGAGTGATATTGATAGGGAATTTTCATATATTTATTGGGATTTCTTTGGCATGTTCTGAAAATTAGAGAAAGGATTTGAGTGATGGGACAATTTCAAAGTAATTTTCAAACGGCACAACAAATTGCTACGCAGATGAGAACAGCTTCGAATATAATCCAAAGTGCAACAAATCGTTCTATAACAAAGGCGACGCGTACAACACTATCTGTTAATTCCAAAGCACAAGAAGCGAATCAACAAATGTTAGATTTTACGAAACAATTTTCCACTGCCTTTCAACAAGCGGTCGATAATATTCATTCAGTAGCCCAAGAGTTTGAGAGAATGGATAACGAACTTCACAATACTTTTCGCTAATGTGACAACCTACGTAAAGGTAAAATAGTAAGAGGAATATAATGAGTCAAGATATTGAAAAACAAATCAATCAAGTAAATCAAAAGTTAAGAAGTGTATTTGAAGAACAAGACCGAAATCAATCCGCGATTCACATTCAGGAGCAAGCGGAAGCAGATTTTTATGAATGGAGAGGTCGAAACCATCGTTTGTTTGATCGAATTTTAGGAACTTGGTATGGTGATAGAGAAATGTCTCAATTTTTTATGAATACATATCAAGAGGCACAACATATTGAACGAAAAGTCACATTTGAATTAGAAAACCAAAAAGAAACGTTGCTTAAAGAAAGACGAAACCTTAGTGATTTAGAAAACGACCTTTCCTATCAACAACAACAATTAGCGAGGGAGGTCAATGCATGAGCTTAAATATGTATTTAGGAGAAGTACAAGGCCAAACTCAAAGTATGAATGCTGTATGTAACGCTACTATTCAAGGTATGGAACAAGTCATTCAGTCAATTGATGCCTTTGCAATTGATACTGTTTTACAAGGACAAACTTATAGCAGTGCAAAATCATTTTTTGTACAAACCTTTCGTCCTTTAGCGCAAGGAATCATTTATCTGTGTGAAGAGTTAATTCGCCAGAACGATGCTTTTCCAAGTCAATTTCAATCACAAGTCGCTTCCACAGATGTAATTGAACAAGAAATATTAGAACAAATTCGAGAAATTGACCGAATGAAAGCAAGTATGGAAGCCATCAGTCAAGCTATGCCAATCCCAGGTATGGACGCTATGGCGAATCTTTTTACTGTGATGAGGAAAAAACTGCAAGAAAAGCTGGATCATTTGTATCAATTCAATCAGACCTCTAGTAATAATTATAGTACAGCACTTCAATTAGCAGCTAGTATTGCTGCAGGTCTTGCGGAAGTTCAAAGTGGAAAAGGCTTTAGTCCTGCAAGTGGTACATTTAGTACGCAAGGGTTGAATATGGAATGGACAACTTCAATTCAAGCGATTACAGAAGAGAGGGCACGACAAGCTGCCAATTCAATTGAAGAAGGTGAAATGTGTGGTAAGCTACCTGAAAAATCTACTGGTGAAAAAATTTGGGACGGTATTGTAGAGGGTACGGGACAAGCAGTTAGCGATACAATAGACGGAATAAAAGCTTTAGGAGATTGGGAAACGTGGGAAAACATGGGGAACGCTGCTTTGCACCCTATTGATACCCTTAGTACCATGTATAATACATTGTCAGATTCATTTATTAATGATGTAATAAATGGAGATGCTGAAAGTCGTGCTAAATGGGGAAGTTATGCTTTAACACAAGTTGGATTAGGACTTATTGGTGATAAAGGATTAAGTAAAGCAAGTAAATTAGGTCAAGCAGGTAAAGTGACCAAACTAGCAAAAAATAAGATTCCGCAAGCTGTTTCACATATTACAAGTAATTTACAAATGGGAGATCGCTTTGCTTTTGCTGGTGGAAATAGTTTGCGGTTTAGATTTGATACGCCTGATTTTAAAAAAGCTGAAGAAAAGCTGTCGACCTATCAGTTTGCTAGAGGTGAAAGTAATTATGGTGGGAGTAATTTTGTTAATGAAAATCATAGATCTTCACTTTCTAATAGGGAAATTATATCTAATTTACAACATACAGAAAAATTTAGACCAAATACACTCAAACATATCCTAGAGGGTGAAATAAATTGGCGTGGTGACGCAATGGGTTATCATACTGAAGTATTGGAGAATACACCTGGAAAAATAATTAGCGGAACAGAAGAGATATTAAATGATCAAGGCATTTATAAAGCTAGGGTAGAAGTGAATGGAACCCCTAAAACTGGAAATAGAGGATTTTCTACATTTTTCCCTAAAGATTGGAGCCCGCAAAAGATTGTAGATAATATAAATGAAGCATATAATAATAGAACGTATGAATTTGGTAACACATATTCTGGAATAGGTTCAGAGGGTATAAGGATTAGCATGTATATAGATGGGAATGGGAAAATTATCTCTGCTTTCCCAGCGGAATAAATTTTATCTTTAGTATAAAGGAGTACAATAGTAATGAAATATCCATATAGCTTTGAAGTACTTACCAATGGAAAACTAGTTATGAGGCTTCCTCAAGAAATTAAACTTATGGAGACTTTTTTAGGCGTTGAAGTTTCTGCGTTTGGAGATTGGATTTTAGAAGAAATACATAGTGTTTTAAATGGGAAAGAAAATTACGTAGTAGTAAATGGAAACATTTGTGGTTTAGAAATTCGGAAAGATACAACTACTGTCCTAGACAATTTGGCTGAAGATGGTAAGGGAGATTTTTGTGAGATAGAAACGATTGAATTAGTAGATTTAATTCATATTTGGCAAGATAAACAAAAAGAATTTAAAAAAGGAAAAAATAAAGAATTGAAATAATAGATAGAGCTGACTTCTTATAGAGGTCAGCTCTATCTATTATTTCATATTTCTCCATTATCTCAGGTTTTAAAGTCTTTTTTCCTAAATAATTATCAGCAATAGTCATTGCAAAAGAATCTAAAGGTATTTAGATATGATGATGGGTGGAGAGATAGTTCGCATGAATTTTGGTGTGATCCATTTAGTGGATTAAGAATTCGTTTACAGGAAGAGATTGCTATTGTATCTGATTTTATAGAAAATTTATATGAAGTGGATGAATATATAAAGATTTTAGACGATGCTGTAGAAGGGAAATATCTCGATTTTGAATTAGAATATAATGCTGCAGTAGTAAATTCTAATAGTCCGTGGAAATGGAGGTAGATTAGTGGTGGAGAAAAATTAACAGCTCCCCAAAAAGCTATTATTAAGCAGGTTGCTATTGAGAAAGGTTTAATACCTGATGTTCCTATGAAATTAGGTACACAATATCCTGATTTTAAGAAAGCTGGTTTAATTATTAAATCGGATGAGTTACCAGAGGAAATGTGGTTGGCAAGTGACAAACAACAATTTAAATGATTAGATGCCAGGTAAAATGGAATTAGTACCATTTGGAATACATAATAGCATATTTCATAAAGGTGGGCGGAGTGAAGGACATTGGTCTTATAGATCTAAAGGTAGGTAAAGAAATGGAGGAATTAAAATGAAGATTAAAAATGGTAGTGAACTTCAATCACCAAATGATTAATTAATTGAATCATTTGAGGAATATTGTGAGATAAAATTACCAAATGATTTTATAGATTTTTTGAAAAAATATAATGGCTCTATTCCAATTACTAATGTTTTTTCACATGAAAAAAACGAACTTTTAATTGAACGTTTCTTATGTTTGTTGGAGGACCCAGAAGATGATGATGAAAATGGTTGGTATGATATAGAGGTTGTATTATCTGATATCGATACTCGTTTAACGGATGATGAAGATTTAACAGGGATAAATGTTATTCCATTTGCTGTTTTATTCGCAGGTGATTTTCTTTGTTTAGATTTTAGAGAAAAGGAAATACCATCTGTTGTGGTATGGTATCATGAAGAATCAGAAGAGTTGAATCAGGTAACTAGTGAAGTTGCAGATAATTTTAGTGAGTTTTTAAGTATGTTAAAAGAATAATGTAAGAAAAATAATTAAATTTTATTTATGGGTTTGAATTTGTATTAAAGTTTTTTTGCTTTTAATATTTTAATTAAAAAAGAAGACTAATATTTGCTTTTTAATAGGTTGATATATATTTTAAAGAAATTAAAGGAGAAATGTATCAAGGATATTATCCTTTTCTTCTTTATTGATACCAATGTATTTAAGTGTAAATTGTGGGCGATATAGATTGTTATAAATCCTAGGAAACAGCAATTACAATACACTCTATTTCGTGGGGTATTTGGCATGGTATGTTCAGTAGGATTATTAGTTATAACCCAAAAGTTTGCATATGGAATGTTAGGATTACAAACCCCTATCTATTTTATTTTTTCGGTTGGTTTGTATATTTTTGCTATGAATTATTATTATAAAAATCATATTAAAAAACTTCAGGAATCAATCAAAAAATAAAATCATCGAAAAAAAACTCTGGTTTTGGAGTAGTGGCTTTTGTAGGATTGGGTCAACTCATTGCTAATATCAGTCTTGGTTTTGCAACACAAAAGATGGTAGCAATTGTATTAATGTGTGTATACTCCATGTTTTCGTTTATTTTGTTTCATTTCATTATGGAACTCCATAGGTACTATTATTTAAGGAAGCATATAGAAGATGGGGGAAAAGATAGTGATAAATAGGGAGTTTTATAATTATGAACAACATTACATGGATTAATGTAAGTGAGAAAAAAGTTACAGATGAACAAATTGAACAATTAGAAGAGTACTTTGGTATTAAATTTCCTAATGATTTTATTGAGTGTGTAAAGAAATATGATGGTGGCTATCCTACTCCAGATACATTCAATATTCCTAATCAGGATGAAGATTCACTTAATAACCTTTTAACCTTAGACTCTGAGAGAAAAATTTCTATGCTGCAAACATATAATAGTATAAAAGATAGATTGGTAGATAAAGTATATCCTTTTGCTAGAGACCCGTTTGGTAACCTTCTATGCTTTGATTACCGAAATAATCCTCAGTCACCAACAGTCGTATTTTGGGACCATGAGGAAGAAGAAATGGAAGAATCCATCTATCCTGTTTGTTCATCTTTTGCAGAATTACTTGATAGCTTATATGAGTTTGAAGACGAGGACGAATAATTAATTATGAGTAACAAAAGTAAGACTTATGTAAATTACGCATAAGTCTTTTTAATATTATCCCCAAGTTAAGAAGATTGAGGGGGAAAATTCTCATGAATCTAGGGGAGCTAGTTTAAAAGAAATTAAAAGACAATTAAATATACCTAGATTTCAACACCCGATTAGTCAAAAAATGGTACCATTAACAGATAGTAATGGTAAAAGGATATTAAATGATAATAAACAGCCTATTATGACTCGAGAATTAACATATGAAGTAAAAGGTCAAAAAATTATAATTCAAGATCATTCAGAGGGTCATAAGTTTGGAGAAGGTGGAATTGGAGATCAGCCACCGCATCATAATATAAGACCTGAATACAATACACGAACAGGACAGGTAGATGGTATGGAGGATCATTATTATTTTGATAAGAGAAATAAAAAATAGGGAGTATAAAAATGATTGATCAATTTAAATTTTTAAATCCACAAGCGTTAATTAGTATTTTTGGGAAAATACCAAAGTTTGAAGAATCAGAGTTATTAGATGTGCGTCTTAAAAGAGATGGTCCTACTTTAGTTATTCAATTGATGACAAAGGAAAATGTTGAAAACAAGCCAAAACGATGGAACAAGTGGGATGTAATTTATGTAGAGATATCTTTCTTTACTATTCATAATTTAACAATAAAAGGTTTAGGGACAGAAAATATAATTGATTATTTTGAAATAAATACGATAGAAGAAGAAGGTTTATTAAAAATTAAGTGTAAGAATCAAATGTTAGTTGAGTGCTCGTTTGAATGGGCAAAGGTAGAAGGAGTAACCCCAGGCTTAATAGGATTACCGTAATTTTGATGGGAAGTAGATAGTTAATTTTTATAATATTCATATTTTAATGTTTTGGGGTTAAGTCAGGAATTTATAAAGGACATTTGAAACGTTGATAGTGTTGCAAACATATGAAGCGGAAATTACTAAAATTAAGATACGTGATTATATACCTGTATTAGATGATTATGATAGAAGTGTCAAAGGTGAGATTATAATAGGTGGGTATGGTTATAGATTCCGCAGGAGTTTCATTTAAGTTTGAGAAGGAAGCGAGATAATAGAATGCAAAAATTTTCAAAAATAGTTATATGTGTTGGTGCGTTAATAATGATTATACTGGGCATGATTGTACATGATACATGGAAGGATAGGATTTATTTTTCTTTAGCTGTACTTTTTGTTACCGTACTTTCTTTACTATGGAATATAGTTGCTCATAATATTATGGATAAATTTAGAAAAAAGGAGAATAAATAGCTATGAAACTTTTAACGATTGGAACAATAGCAGGGTGGTTTAATTAACATGAAAAAAAGTCTAGATTTTAATAAGAAAGCTTTTGAATATTATATGGCTCTTTATTCTGTAAATGATATAAGATCGACTATAATTACTCTTGTGATTGGGATAGCAGATATATTTGTGCTTTTGCCTGCTTTTGCGAATCCTGTCCAACCGATATATATTTACATAATAGTTCCACCAGTTGCTTTTTTAAATGTATGGGCAATATGGATTGTTATAAATCCTAGGAAGCGGCAATTACAATACACTCTATTTCGTGGGGTATTTGGCATCGTATGTTCAGTAGGATTATTAGTTATAACCCAAAAGTTTGCATATGGAATGTTAGGATTACAAACTCCCATCTATTTTATTTTTTCGGTTGGTTTATATATTTTTGCTTTGAATTATTATTATAAAAATCATATTAAAAAACTTCAGGGACCAATCAAAAAATCAAAGTCATCGAAAAAAAAATTCTGGCTTTGGAGTATTGGCTTTTGTAGGATTGGGTCAACTCATTGCTAATATCAGTCTTGGTTTTGCAACACAAAAGATGGTAGCAATTGTATTAATGTGTGTATACTCCATGCTTTCGTTTATTTTGTGTCATTTCATTATGGAATTCCATAGGTACTATTATTTAAGGAAGCATATAGAAGATGGGGGTAGAACACATGAAACCTTTTAAAGAGGTTTATTGAATTTAAGTATTGTGATTTATGGAAGGAAACAAAAACCTATGGTTAAAGAACCTGTGATGTATGAATATATTGGCTGTTTTTATCCAGAAGGAGGAATGCTGATATGCAAGCATTTAAAGTTGGAAAATTAGTCACATTCGTTGCAATTATAATACTTCTTGTAGTTGCTATTTTATCTCCTTACAACTTATTTAAAAAGATTTATTTTATTATTGGTGTTCTTATTATTGGCGCAATTTCACTTGGTGCAAATAAATTCTTTGAACTGATACACAGTAAATTTAATAAGAAATGATATTACTGGATTACGTGGAACTAAATTAGTCCATCACCATATTGTTGGTGGTCAAGCTGTTGGTGTTCCGCTGCCACTACATCCTGGTTTTGGAGGGATTCATAACGCAGAAAAATCGATTGGAGCATGGGGGAAAAGATGCAGGGGTTGAACCACCCCCATATTCTAATGCAGCACATCACCTAACACCTTGGAATGATAAAAGAGCTATTGAAGCACAAGAATTATTAAAAGAATTTGGAATACACCATGATTCTGCTGCTAATGGAGTATTTTTACCGTATAAAGTAAATGAATATGTGACTACTGAAGTGTTACATATAGGTAACCATTGTACGGATTATATGAAAGAGGTAACTAAGGTACTAAAAGAAGTTAAAGAATATGGTGGTACTCAAGCAGACGCTGTTGCAGCTTTACATGACATAAGAATACGTTTATTAGATGGCAGCTTAAAATTAAATAGCCCGAAATAATTTATGAATAGATTAAATATAAGGGAGAAGGAAAATGAAAATTTGGGAATTGAAGAGCTCATCTAATAACTATGAGTCTTTCCAACTATTAAATTATAAAAAGGATAAGAAATATTTTGAAGGAAAATTCAACTCCACTACAATTTTACTAGATTCATGGGGAGAAATATTTATAAAATGTATAGTTAGTTAAAAGTCTTTGACCAAGAGAAATAGTATGTTTTATTTTTATGATTTTCTCCCAAAAATATATGTTCATAAAACAAGTATAAGAGTATTTTAAAAAGTGTATATCATATAGATGTAAAGTGCAAAATAGTAACTTAAATTAAATACGGCAAGCATAACGCGTTGGTAAGTTTTACTGGCTCCAGCTGAAAATAAAACGCCTATAAGTGGTGCAAATAAACCAATTTTCCAAAAGATATTCGCTGATCCACCTATTTCTAATGTATGTTCATTTACTATAGTTAAAAGAGCATAAGGTACACATATTAAAGATAATATAGCCCATTTGTTCAAAGTGCCACCTCTTTTCGATGTTTTAATAGAAATAATATGAAAAGATTTTTATGATTTTGGAGGTGTATCCTACATATTTGGAATTAGGCTATAGTAAGTTATTATTTGTACTATTAATATATCCACCTATTGTTCCAGTTTCGAAATCATATTCCAATGTTTTCGTTTCATATTCAAATTTCATTACTATTACAACTTTAGTATTATCTTTCCATGAAATTTCATAGAGGTCTGAACTATTAATTATATTAAAATTAGCTACCCTTACTTTTGTTTTCTCTACAAGTTTGTTTTTTTCTTTAAAGTACATTTTTATGTATTTATCATCGGAGAGATGTCCATAAGAAATTCCCGTAATTTCTATTTGATTTGCTTGGTTGGATGACGTATTTTTTACAAGAGGTTTTTCGTTTTCTTGAAAAAACAGCCAATAAATAGGGTATAGAATAAGTATAAAAATGATACTCATACCTAGTAAAAATTTTAATATGCAACCACCAAAATCATGGTCTGCTATTTTATCATTACTTAGCCATTGGCTCATATTAGTTTCACCACTCAACTTTAGTATAATTAGATAGAAAACTTCTAAATGATTTAAATTATCACCTTGTTTAACTTTTTACTAAGAATAGAACGTTAACTACATTTATAAATTATTATCTTCATTTTGGAAATGATTTTTATGTTTCAATTGGTTTAATTTACCACGAAGTGAAACGAACCGCTAGTGTTTTCGAATGATAGCTTTACTTACTATATGTAGAAATATGTGTAAATGGTAGACAGGCTTCAAGTTTTAGTGTAAAAAAATGGCTCAAGTATTATACCGCATTTCAAGGCTTGAAATGAGAGAATACTTGAACTTGGTGTATCTTATAAAGTAGGTATATATTTTTCTTAAGTTGATAGACATGAGATGTTACCCCTATAATCTTCTTTTTTCGTTTCATAATGATTTATTACAAATAATACATGTCATAATCAAAAAAGAAGAGAAGTAGATTTGGATATCTTTTTTGTTATAAAGTTTAAAAACCTCTACATATAAGTAGAGGTTTTTAAATTGCATATTAGTGAATTATGCTTTTTCAAATAAACGAAGATACTAGAATACATAATTTTAACTAGACTTATTATTAACTAATTTATCCCCACCACCAAGCTCCGCCTCAATCTGCGAAGTTTTCGATGACTCATCCATACGCCAATACGTAATAAAGCTGATCGCGATACATCCAGCTACGTAGAAGTAGAAGAGTGATTCCATTCCGATACTTTTTAGCCATAATGCGATGAACTCAGCTGTTCCGCCGAATATCGCGACTGTTAGTGCATATGGTAAACCTACGCCGAGTGCGCGAATTTCAGTTGGGAAGAGTTCTGCTTTTACAATTGCATTAATTGATGTGTAACCAGTAACGATAATGAGACCGACCATCATGAGTAAAAATGCTACGATTGGTTCTGTCGTTTTTTCCATGAAGAAGAAGATCGGTGCTGTTAGTAATGTTCCGAGAATACCGAATGCCATTAATAGTGGGCGGCGTCCAATTTTATCGGATAATAGCCCTGCAATTGGCTGAAGTACGACGAATATAAGTAGTGCGACAAAGTTAATCCAGCTTACAACTTCTTTCGGAAGGCCGACTGTGTTTACCATGAACTTTTGTAAATATGTTGTGTACGTATAAAATGCAACAGTGCCTCCTAATGTTAGGCCGATTACTGTTAATACTGCTTTCGGATGTTTCATAAGAGCGCGAATGGTTCCTGCGCTTTCACGTTTTTGTGATTTTATGTTTGAGAACTGCTCCGACTCATCCATCGTGCGGCGAAGCCATAATACAGCTACTGCGCCCATCGCTCCAATAATGAATGGAATACGCCATCCCCAAGCTTTCATATCTGGTTCGCTTAGTAATTGCTGAAGAACAATTTGAACGCCTAACGCAACCATCTGTCCAGCAACGAGCGTTACATATTGGAAACTTGAATAAAAACCACGGCGTCCACTACTAGCCATTTCAGATAAATACGTTGCGGAAGTTCCGTACTCTCCACCAAGTGATAATCCTTGTAGTAAACGGGCAAGAACTAAAATAATTGGCGCCATAATACCGATACTTTCGTAACTCGGTGTACAGGCAATAATTAAAGAACCACCGGCCATAACCGTAATGGAGAGGGTTAATGCCGCCCGGCGTCCGTGCCGATCTGCATAGCGTCCCATTAATAAACTTCCGATAGGGCGCATTAAAAATCCAACTGCGAAAATAGCTGCTGTGTTCAGTAACTGACTCGTTGGATCGCCTTTAGGAAAGAACTCTGCTGAAAAATAAACAGCGAAAGCAGAGTAAACGTACCAGTCGTACCATTCAATTAAATTACCGACAGAACCTTTGAAAATATTGCCGGCGACTCGATTAGATTTTACTTGAGCCATACTAATTCCTCCTCTTGCTTATAAATAAAATGATAATTATGAAAGCGTGTTCATTGTAGTTGAATTGTACTGTCCTTTAAATAAAATCTCAATATTATGACAATTTTATTCTTTTTGTACTTTATGTACATGGAGAGTTTTAATAGTTGCTTCCTTATTCGTTTTGTCATAATAATAGAAAAAGGAGATTGATAGTTTAGAATATTTTATCAAAGGATATGAAGTATGAAGAAATCACGCAAAGTGTCATTGCAAACGAAAATAGTAAGCTTAATTATTACGTTAATTTTATTTGTCGTTCTCCTGTTAGCGGGAATATTTGTTTACATTCAGTCCGTTGATACGAAGCACCAAGTGGAACAGTTAGCACTGCAAACAGCTAAATCTCTTTCTTTTATGCCAGCTATAAAAGAGGCTTTTCAAAATAACGAACATAAAAGTACTATCCAATCCATTGCGGAACAAGTTCGTGAGCAAGCTGGTGCGGATTATGTAATTGTGGAAGATCGCTATGGGGTTATGTATTCACATTCTAATTCGGAGTTGATTGGTACAAAGAGTAACAACCCGTATAACTATGAGGCACTTACTTTTGGTGGTTATTATACACTCGAAGGAAATGGTACAAGTGGTCCAGCCTTAATGGCAAAGGCACCTATTATTGTTCATAACGGAGACTACGATCAAGTCGTAGGCGTTGTGACAGTAGAGTTTTTAATAAAAGGTATTGAATCTAACATATTGAGTAGAACGAAAGAAATTATCCTCTTTTCATTAGGTGTATTACTAGCTGGAATTGTTGGCGGCATTCTTTTAGCACGTAGTATTCGTAAAGATACACTCGGTTTAGAGCCGAATGAAATCGCAGCGCTATACCGGGAACGAAGCGCGATACTACTATCTATAAAAGAAGGGATTATCGCCATTGATCAAAACGGTTTTATTACGATGATGAACACCTCAGCAGAAGAAATGCTTCATGTAAATGATGATTATATGCAGCAGCACATTTCAAAAGTTTTACCGAATTTTAATATGGAAAGAGTGCTAGAAACCGATCAAGAAATCGCGTTTCAAGATAAAGTGTTTATTTTAAACATGACACCGATACTCGAAAATAATAGTACGGTAGGCGTTGTATGTAGTTTTAGAGATAAAACAGAACTGCAAAACTTAGTGAATACGATATCTGAGGTAAGAAAGTATTCAGAGGACTTACGTGCTCAAACGCATGAATTTACAAATAAACTTTTCGTCTTATCAGGATTACTTCAGTTAGGACAATACAAGGAAGCGATTGAATTTATCCAACAAGAATCTAACATTCATCAAAGCCAAAACCATATTTTATTCCATCAAATTCATGATGCAAAAGTACAAGCAATTTTATTAGGAAAAATCGGAACAGCATCTGAGAAGAAAATCGATTTTCATATTGAAGGAGATAGTGCGCTTCATCCGTTACCAGACCATATAAAAGTTTCACACCTTATTACGATCCTTGGAAACATAATCGACAATGCGTTTGATGCGGTGAGTGAAAGAGAGGAAAAGAGTGTTTCTTTCTTTGTTACGGATATTGGACGCGATATTGTGTTTGAAGTGATAGATAGCGGGATAGGGATACCGGCAGAAAAAATAACAACCATTTTTCGAAAAGGATTTTCAACGAAAGGAACTGATCGTGGTTACGGACTAGCAAATATGAAAGAAATGGTAGATCTGCTAGGGGGAACAATTGAAATTCAAAACGAGAAAAATGGAGGAGCTATTTTTACAATTTACCTTCCAAAAAACATTGAGAGAAAGTACATGACAAACAGGGGGATGGACATATGTTGAAGGTTGCAATTGCAGAAGATGATTTCCGCGTCGCGCAAATTCAAGAGGAGTTTTTATCGAAAATAAAGGACGTAACAGTGATTGGAAAAGCATTGAACGCGAAAGAGACGATAGAACTACTACAAAAGGAAGAAATCGACTTGCTTCTATTAGATAACTATTTACCAGATGGAATCGGAACAGACTTATTGCCACAAATTCATGCTGACTTTCCAAACGTCGACGTCATTATGGTAACAGCGGCGAATGAAAACTATATGTTAGAAAAAGCAATTCGAAATGGCGTAAGCAACTACCTTATAAAACCAGTCACGTTAGAAAAATTTGTTCGCACAATTGAAGACTATAAAAGAAAGAAGCAACTATTACATAGTAACAATGAGGTAAATCAAGCACTCATCGATAACTTCTTCGGGACTTCGCAAACACAAGACATAAAAAACTTACCGACAGGTGTTGATCCGTTAACACTGCAAAAAGTGAAAGGAATTATAAAAGGATTCGAAGAGGGCATTACAATAGAAGAAATGGGAGAACAAATGGGGGCCTCCAGAACAACCGCAAGAAGATACTTAGAATATTTAGTAGCGACAAACGAATGTACAGTAGAGTACAAATACGGCATTATCGGACGACCAGAACGAAAATACCGAATAGGACGAGGACTATGAAAAAACGATTATTACTATGTATATGGATCATGACAGGAGTACTAGTTGGTTGTTCCGTAGAAAAAACGAACACAAATAAAGTAAACATAGACAAAGTAGAAATCGTTGCGCCAAACGTTCAAGGAGCAGGATGGGACTTAACGGCACGAGCGATGCAAAAAACACTAACGGAAGAAAAAATCTTCACAAAACCAATCACTGTCACAAACAAAGTAGGTGGCAGCGGTGATGTCGGATGGAAATATACGAAACAAAAAGGTGGTCACGTACTGGCGATTAACTCAAGCTTACTCATAACGAACAACCTACTAGGCCACAGTAAACTAACATATAAAGACTTCACGCCGCTCGCGACACTTGCATCAGACTGGGAAGTCGTTGTCGTATCAAAAGACTCGAACATAGAAAACGCAAACCAACTAATGGAACAACTAAAACAAAACAAGAAAAACTTCAAAATCGGCGTTGCCCCAGGCCTAGGAAACGACGATCACCTATCCTTCGTACAAGTAAGCAAAGCATTCGGCATAAACCCTGCCGAGCTACAATTCTTCGTCTACGAAAACAAAGAAAAAATCATAAGTGCTCTAACGAACAAACAAATAAACGCCGCAACCATGACCCTATCCGAAGCCGAAAAACAATACAAAGCTGGCAAAATAAAAATACTAGCCGTATCCGCACCAAAACGGATAGACCGACTACCACAAATCCCAACATGGAAAGAACAAGGAATCGACGTCATATTCCAGCACTGGAAAGGAATTATGGGCCCAAAAGATATGACGGAGGAAGAGGTTGCTTATTGGGATGATGTGATTAAGCGGATGGTGGAGAGTGATAGTTGGAAGGGGATTTTGAGGGAGCGGGGTTGGGAGAGTTTTTATAAGGGGAGTGGGGAGAGTAGTGGGTGGTATGGGGGAATGATTAAAACTGAAAAAGTGGACGAAGAAGGGAGTTATCGGATGAGATTTTTGGGCCTTTTTATAGGAAACTTAATATATAGTTAGAAGACAAATTTTTTATGGTATAGATATTGAGATGCATTTTCGGATTTTGATAGATATTTTTATGAGAATTTATATATGTTTATTATATAATTAAAGAGGGGAGTAATTTGTTGATATAGTACTCAGAAAGATTTAATATTATTTTTAGTTGAGCATTAATGGGAAGTTTCCGAAACCATCCGTTTTATGGTGTTATTTAGTATGGAGGGGCTAGATGTTTTGTGGAGGGTGTTAGTGTTATAGGAAATGTAATATATAAATATGATTAAAGGACAAAGTTAGATAAAATAATATTGTTTTTATTCATATTTATTGAGGAATGTTTCGTGTGATTAAAAAGGAGTGGATTATTTGTATTTTTCAGCAACTTTATTTAATAAATATTATAAACTTCTTGGAACAAATGATGAAGGTAAATTAAATCTTGAAAGAACATCTTCTTTAGCATATTTTTTAGCATTAGATCAAATGCAAAAAGATGAGGAAGAACCCAATGCAGTTATTAATATGTATAAAGATTCTCTTTCAAGAAAAAATTTCATGGAAAAAGTAGGAGAAATTTTTGTCATTGCTAAAAATGGAAGTTTTGAATATCAAGCAAATATCTTAGGGTGTATCAACAAGGTGGAAGGTGGAGGCAATTCTATGTCTTCTAAGACTGGTAAAAACTTTCTTTCTACACAGGTAATATCAGCTTCTTCTAGCCCTAATCCAGTCGGGTATCCTAAACGACCAGCAGCGAGCTTTATTCTCGAATTAGGATTTGAAATTGAAGGGCATAAACATGGTATTAAAAAATCTGATAGTTGGAAAAATAACTTGATGAAATTTATCGAATTTAGGAAATGTGGAACTGATACGTTTCCCTTAATTGTCTTTCTTTTAAGGGATAAGCAGTTGAATAATAACTTGGATTTTAATAATGCTATAAGAGAAGGGTTAGGAAGTGCATATACACAAGCTGTAGTAGATTACCTCATAGTAAATGCTCAGGTTCCAAGTTTAGTATGGGATGATTTACAAAACTTTGCTACTGCCCCGTTTACGATAGATGAATTAGATACAGAATTATTCATGCAAGATCAACCAGAAACAAATAACTTGCAACCAACTGTTCAAGTCAAAGAGTTTAAAGAAATAGAAATTCCAAATGATATCTCAAGAAATAGAATAGTTTATGGAGCGCCTGGAACGGGAAAAAGTTATAAACTTAATAAGGACGCTAAAGAATTTTTCCCGGATGATGATTTATACATAAGGGTTACTTTATATCCTAATTACAGTTATAGTCAATTTGTTGGTACATATAAGCCTACTCCAATATATAAAGATGTTGAAGGAGAATTTTATAAATCTGATATGGTAACATCAATAGGACATGGTAAAGAACCCTTAATTGATTACACATTTGTACCTGGACCATTCCTTATTCAATTGGTTAATGCTTTAAAATACCCCAAATCAAATTTTGTCATAATTATTGAAGAAATAAATAGAGCAAATGCTGCTGCTGTATTTGGTGATGTGTTTCAACTTTTAGACCGCAAGGATGACGGAGAGAGCGAATACACTATTACTTTTAATGCAGATGTGACAAATTATTTGCGAAAAGAAGGTATTTTTGATTTGCAGATAAAAATACCAAAAAATTTATATATTTGGGCTACTATGAACAGTGCTGATCAGGGAGTAACCCCTTTAGATACCGCCTTTAAGAGAAGATGGTCATTTGAGTACATGCCTATTGATGCAGGGGAAGGAGCAGTTTCGAGCCTTGAAATGGAATTGAAATTTTTAGAGAATCCGATACTATGGAATAAATTCCGGAAAATTTTAAACCAAAAATTAAAAGAACTTATGGTTCCTGAAGATAAACTAATCGGGCCGTTTTTCATGAAATCATACGAATTAAGTAATCCAGAGAGTTTTAAAAACAAACTTCTTCTTTACTTAAGAGATGATGTTCTTAGGCATAATGCGACAAAATTCTTTAAGCATCAAACTTTCTCGGATATCGTCACTGCTTACGATCAAGGTGGTAATATCTTCAGAACTATTTCAAAGGAAGAGTTAGTAAGAAGTGAATAATATAAGTTTAAAACCCAAGTATTTATTTGAAGGGAAACGATATTCCACTATTTACATCGAAGAGCATATTGATAAAGAATTTGTAGAAAAATTAAAAGCTAATAGAATTTGTCGTGAAGAAAAGAACCAATTAATTTTTTGCTTTGTAGGATTAATTGTTTATAAAAATAAATATTTATTTGTTTTTCCTAAATATATAGATTATGCTACTGAAGATGAAATCTTATCTAAGAAAATGAAGCTAATCTGCCAACTCCTAAATAAATATGGTATTTTTAACTCAACTTATGATAACACTGATTTCTTAATTAATAACATTGAGGATAAATTTATAAGTACTTTTGCAATTTCACGCTTTTTGTTGGAAGACTATTTGCGTAATGGATACTACTCAAAAAAAATTACTGATGTGGGCATTAATGAAGATGGAGAAATTATTTGGGAAAAAACCGTAAGCGAGATTAACCCTTATTATGTAAAAGGTGTTCCTTATTATTTGGATACATTTAATACCAGACAATTGGATGATGAAACTAACATAATTATTCACATTCATAAATGGGCTATATCATATTGTACTGAGGCCTTCGCTTATTTACAAGGCATTGATAATTTGGATTTTGAACGAATGAATGTTGATTTGGCTGAAATTGGAGAAGTGGAGTATCTTGTTAATGTTTTAGAAAGGGAGTTACAAATTACGTTTTTAGATGAGAAAATGATTCTTTTAAAAGCGCTTATAGCACTAATAAAGAAGAGAACACATTCGAAATTAACGGAGTTAGATATTTATGGTACAAGAGAATTTGAATATATATGGGAAAAAGTATGTGGCTATGTTTTCGATAACGAAATTTCTCAGTATGAAAATTTTCTCGAGAAACCTAAATGGACTGACTTTAATGCTATGCAGCTTATAACGAAAAAGACATTTAGGCCCGATATAATTAAAACCTATATTGATATTCAAAGGTATTTTTTGATTCTAGATGCAAAATACTATAATATAAGATTTAAGGAGGGGGACCTTAAAGGAAACCCTGGTGTAAATGATATAGCAAAACAGTTATTATATGAACAAGCATTATCAGCTTATACTAAGGGAAGCATTACAAGGAACATGTTTCTTTTCCCTTATGATAAAGATGAATTATTTGATGTTTTTGGAAATGCTAATTTGGATTTTATGAAGATGGATCCTGTAATATTGGTTTTTCTTTCAGCGGATAAAATATATAAGAGTTACTTAAATGAAGATGTATTTACTTTAGATGAATATAGGCAATTAGAAGCTAAGATACTAAAGTCAAAATGCCTGATTATGTAATAATAAACAATTAGATAAATAAGCCAGAAAATCTCTGTGATTCTTATTACTTATAAAATGAGTTAAAATAGGATACAATATAGAGAATTGGGCTTATTTTTTTTTGGAGTTGATACTATGGTAAGAAAACAAGAGAAATTGAAAGTTGTTTCTCTATTTAGTGGATGTGGTGGACTAGATTTAGGTTTAGAACAAGCCGGATTCGAGATTTTATGGGCGAATGATGTTGATAAACACGCTGTGGAAATATATAAACATAATATTGGAAAGATTGTAGAAGGAGATATAACAAAGATTAGTGAAGAAGAAATCCCTTCATGTGATGTTTTAACCGCCGGATTCCCCTGTCAACCATTTTCTAGTGCTGGAAACAGAAAAGGAGTAATGGATGAGAGGGGTACATTATTTGAAGAATGTATTCGTGTAATTAAAGCTAAAAAGCCATTGGTTGTGTTATTTGAGAATGTTCGTGGCATACTTACAACTAAAAATTTAGATGGATCATTATTGTTGGATTCTATTGTTTCGATTTTGGACGAGTTGGATCCTGGTTATAATGTTGAATATAAGTTGTTGAAAGCGAGTGATTACGGTGTTCCCCAACAAAGATACAGAGTGATTTTTGTTGCTTTTAGGAAAGATTTAGATGTGAATTATAAATTTCCATTGCCGACATATGATTCATCCGATCCAAGTTTAACAGTTGGACATGCTATTAATATTCCTTTAAATACACCAAATCAGGATGAGGTATGGACTCTTTCTCCACAATCAAATAAATTAATCCCTTACATTAAAGAGGGAGGCTCATGGAAAAATATACCTTATGAAATTTTGCCAGAGCGTTTAAAGAAGATTAGAGATGATATAAAGAGATATAGAGCACCTAACTTTTACAGAAGGTTTGCTAGAAACGAAATAAATGGAACAATCACAGCAGCAGCAACACCTGAAAATTGCGGAATTATTCATCCTTTAGAAGACAGAAGATATTCAGTTAGGGAAATTGCAAGGATTCAATCTTTTCCAGATGATTTTATCTTTGTAGGAGAATCTATACAAGCTAAATATAGGGTTATTGGAAATGCAGTTCCTCCTCTTTTAGCCAAAGAAATTGGGATCTCGATTTTAAAGCATTTAGAGAATATTGAGGATGAAAAACTAGAAGAAGCAAGAAAGGGTTACAAACAACTAACTCTTGAATTTTAAATTGGTAATGCGTGATTATCATCTTTTTATAATTAAAATAGGCTGCTATTAATCAAATAAGATGAGTAGTTGATTAAATAAAAAACGTAGGAAGTTTCTCTTTTCCTACGTTTTTTAATAATTGATATATATACTGCTGTGGTATCCAGTCTATAATTTGAAAGGAAATTTGGTGGTTACTATCCTTCTTATGATATATCCGTTCAGATCATAAATATTTTATCAATTACTTCTCAAATATATGTCTGTAATGTGATGATTTTGCAGAGGAAGTACAGTTATATTTTGTTGTTTTTGTTCTCTTTGAAATTAAGTAGTATTGTAAGAGCTTCGATAAAATAAAGGGTTAAAGTTAACTTTCTGTAAATAAAACATATACTTCTTCAGTGAATGGTTTATTATATGACAATGTGTATTATCTCTTTATATTATTCTATCTTCATTAACTATCTATTCGATGTTTCACTATGCTACAGGCTATATGAAAGGCAAGAAAGTTGAAGAAGGTCATCCTACAACAAACTAATCCGAAACAAAATCCCACAAACAATAAAAACCAACGGAAAAACATCCACAACAAGAATCCTAAACGAAAACGAATACATAAAAGAACTATGCAAAAAAACAAGAAGAACTAATAGGGAAGAAATAAAGAAGAGAGAAATACTATGCCCCCGCCCGCAAGCGGTCTCGAGGAACATAGTTAAATGGGTCGCTTAAATCCAAATATGAAGGGAGAGATGAATACATGTGCTTCAGCAACACATGGTCAGCGTAAGCTGTCATTCTGCTGAAAGATAAGGATAATGTAAATTGTCACATTCAGAATTACCAAAATCAATTATTGAGGAACAAAAAGAGTCATTCATTATGTTCCCTAAAGTTCTATTGCATGGGAATGAATATGAAGGAAGAGACCTAGATATATTACATCTTGTCATTATTAAATCGTTAGCGAATAATTTTACTAAAGCAGCTATGACGAGTGTTAATGACTTGATGGTTGTCAAAGGGGTGAATCCTAAGGATAAAGATGCTAGTCAAGCAACAAGAGAGAGTATTGTTCGATTGCAAGCGATGAATTACATCACTATTTATGAGAATAGAAAAAAGACAAAGAAAGTAGTGAATATTAAGCCTGCTCAAACCTACTTCATTGAAACAACTAGAGAGGATGAGGGCTGCTTTGCAAAGGTCTTTGAGTCGGATATTGAAAAAATAATTACGATGCAATTGAACTATAAAGCAAAGCTATTCATCATCAATTTAGCTATTGTGTCGTATCTATTCTACTATCATAATAAGTTTATGGAGCATAAGAGTGTATGGACAACCATCGAGAAGCTTGCAGATATTAAAAAGCTAGATAGGAAGACAGTGATGAAGTATATCAAGCAGTTGCATGAGAAAGAAGTGTTATTTGTAATCACAACTAAGATAGAAGCGAAGAAGAATAAGAACTTCTATGGCAGATACAAGCATAAAGAGTTGATTACAGAAGAAGCAATAACGAATACAGGAGTCTTGCAAAGAGAAACGGTCAAGCTAGTTGAGGGAGTAGTTGAATAACAAATCTCAGTAACAGAACATTTTTAAAGCAAACATATCTTTATTGGTGAAGGGGAATGTTAGTTGTTTAATATAACGATATAAAGATAATGATGTATAACGAGAGATTATAAGTATTAATTTGCAACAGGAGGAATTGGCATGTTTGTTTTTTTGTCTTCATGATTGGACTTGTTTTTGTGTTAACTATTATAAAAACGATTCTTGACGTGATTGTTGGTGTGAAGGAACGGGATTATGTAAAGAACACATTTAATCAATTGCTAAAAGAAAAGAATATTACAAACTATCAGTACATTCGAACTGCAGGGAATCAAATTTTAATTGATGATAGAGATATCTTATACGTTATTCATGATAAAGGATGGGTTTCAAGGGGATATGGGCGCATTACAGATATAGAATTATCAATTGATGATTCTGTAGCTTTTCAATCCTCTCTCTCAAGTGCAACAGGTAGAGCAATCGCAGGTGGAGTTCTGGCTGGAGGCGTAGGTGCAATTATTGGTGGTGTTACTGGAAGGAAAAATGGTAAGAAGATTGTTCATAGAATAACTTTAACTATCTCATTTAACACACCCGATAGACCATATGCAAGGGTTACGTTCTTGGACAATCAACAAGGTGTTGACATCTACAGTGATGAATACAAGAGAGCAGAAGAAGACGCATTGTACTGGAGTAAATTGATTTCATCATTGATGAATTAAAATAGAAGTAAGTTGAAGGCTTTAACCAGAATAATCAATCGGAAAAGAGAGCAGTTATGTAACTGTTCTCTTTGGTGTTGTTAAAAGCTAAACTCGTATGCAAGTGGTGATTAGCAGCTCTATCTACAGTAAGAACCTTCAAAAAATTCCGATACAAGACGGATAAGGGGAGAGTATTGCCAGCCTCACACTAATCATTTTACTCTGGATTTCCGTGTCCATTGGTACTATTCTTCTTATATTAATGAAATTTTGATTTTATAAAAAAGACCATATTATGCTTCTTGGAAGAACAGGTTCTTAAAGGTTCACTGCTAGGAAAACAAATCAACCCGATGGTGAAGCTTTTTAAGACGAAGGAAGCAGAAGATGGACTTCAGGGACATACAGATGGAAATGGATTCCTTATTCTAGACTAGGGAATATGAGTTGTATAGGTTATTTGATTAATGAAGTCTATGGGACCAGAGTTATGAGAACGTAATAACTAACATAGAAAGAATGAGGTTTTTCTTTAAAGTTGAAAAAGTAGCTTAAATAACTGTTAGGGAAATTAATTCTGTAAATTCAGATATCTGTGTTATATAATAATATAGGTTGGGAAAAAATGTGCGAGAGGGGAATTTAATTGGCGAAAGGTGAACTGAACACAACTTCAATAAGAATAGAGAAGTTAAGAAGTAAAATTTTAGATGGAGAAATAAAGATTCCACCTTTCCAAAGAGGATTTGTTTGGAAACAGGAACAGGTTATTGATTTATTAGATAGTATATATAATGATTACCCAGTAGGTAGTATTCTATTATGGGAAACAACAGAGGATTTACCTTCTGCAAGGAATATTGGAGGGTTTGTTTTACCTGAGGTTACAGCAGAATACCCAAGGAGTTATATTTTGGATGGGCAACAAAGGGTAACTACTATATTTGGGGTGTTTTGTGAGGGATTACCTCAGGAGGCAGCTGATTTTATAGCTGATTTAAACTTATTTGAAATTTATTTTGACTTCGATGAAAAGAAATTTGTCCACGAGTCTAAATTAATAAATACCCATGTGAATTTAAAGTTAAGACTGTTATTTAATAATTTTGATTTCAACATGGAGATAGGGAAGTATACTCGAGAACAACAGAGATTAGCGGTTGAATTACAGTCACTATTTCAAAACTACGAACTTCCTCTTGTAACTATTAAAAAGAGGGAAAAAGAAGAAGTTGGTATAATATTTGAGCGAATAAATAATACTGGTACACAATTATCAACCCTAGACTTGATGGTAGCTTGGACATGGAAGGAAGACTACCATTTGAAGGAAGTTTTCGATGAAATTTATGAGTTGTTAGAGAAAAAGTCTTTTGGAGACATAAAGCAAAAAATTATCTTACAATGTTTTAGTGCGATTATAAAAGGAACTACTGCTACCGCAGAGATATTAACGTTAAATCCTTCTGAAGTTAGGGATAAGACTGAATTACTAAAGAATAGTTTAGAAAAAGCTATTGATTTTATTTGTACTCAATATAATGTGAAGTCCGAAGACTTTCTTCCTAAATCACATCAAATTGTTCCTTTAACCTACTTGTTTTCTAAAACAAATCATCTCAATGAGGAACAAAGTTCGACTATAGGTAAATGGTTCTGGAGAACTTCTTTTTCAAGTAGATACTCATCTGCAACTGATGAAGCAATGGATAACGATATAACATTCTTTGACAGTGTCTTAGCTAATGATTTTAGTAGTCTGGAAAGGTATCAATCTAGTCTTCCTACAAGGTTTTTAGAAACTCAGACTTTAACTAAGTCAAATGCTAATGTACGGTCTATTTTACTGTTATTCTCTCAGTATAAGCCACTTGACTTAACAAATGGTAATAATATAGATTTAGGAAATGCCCTATCTATCTATAATAGAAAAGAATATCATCATGTATTCCCTAAGGCATTTTTGAAAAGTAAGGGCTTAGGTACTAATCAGATTAACGTTATCTGTAATTTCTGCTTCTTGCCAGCAAATTCTAATAAGGTGATTTCTAACAAAGAACCATTGGAATACTTTTTTAATATAGTTCCAAGTGGGAAGTTTAAAGAGATATTAGAGAGTAATTTGTTACCAACAAATGAGGATATCTATAGAAAAAATGATTTTAGTACATTTATTCAAGAGCGTTCAAAATTGATTCAAGAGGCTATAAAACAGCTTACTGGAGAATAAACAAACCATCCATTCGGATGGTTTTATTTATTATTAATTATGGTGGTTCTTAACTTCTTCAACAAATTTAATAATGTCGTTTATGTTATTCTGTTTAACTGTTGAAGAGGGAGACTGCGTCTAATTAGTATGATACAAATTTCTAATCCATAATGCTAAGATTATCCGTTATAATAAAATTACCATATACAGCACAGTTAAGGACTCCAAGGAGGCTCTTAACAATGAAAGGAAGCGTCAAAAAAGATAAGAAAACAGGAAAGTATTTTTATATTGTAGATATTGGTATTGATACTAACAGGTAAAAGAAAGCAAAAGAAGAAGGGATTCATTACTAAAAAAAAAGCAGAAAATTCATTAACAAAGCTGCTTTCAGAAGTTCATACTGGAACATATGTAGAACCTAGCAAACTTCTCTATGGTGAATATCTGGAAAGTTGGTTTAATACGAAGAAGCACAGCGTTGGTATTCAAAAAGTAAAAGTGCTGAAAGGGTATTTAAACAGTCGCATCATCCCTTCTTTAGGTAATATCAAATTAGCTAAGTTAACATCGTTGCATATGCAAAACTACGTCAATTCGCTGCGAGACGAAGGTTTAAAGCGAGGAACAATTGAGAAGATAATAAAACTCATTCGGAACTCTCTTGAAAATGCAATAGATTTGGAGTTAATCACCAAAAATGTTGCAGCTAAGATCAAATTATCTAAAGCTGATAAGGAAGAATTAACGGTGTGGAACGAGCAGGAAGTACAGTTATTCTTAAAAGCTGCGCAGGATAGCAGATATTATATTGTCTTTCATATGGCTCTTGTAACTGGAATGAGACAGGGGGAATTACTAGGTCTGCGTTGGAAAGATGTTGATTTAGAAAAAGGGCATTTAACTATTAGCCAAACATTAAGCCATGATGGGAAGACGTTTTTGGTTGGAGGAAAGACAAAGTCAAGTTTAAGAAAGATACTATTACCTGCATCAACAGTAGCAAAGCTAAAGAAACACGGAGTAGTCGTATTAAAAGAGAAGCTGAGTCAAGGTGAAGAATACCATGACAATGACTTGGTTATGTGCACTCCTTCTGGAACGTCAATCAATCCTGCTAATGTGCGAAGAAGTTTAAACGCTCTGATTCAGAATGCAGCTGTTCCAAAGATTCGCTTTCATGATTTACATCATACGCATGCGACTCTGTTAATGGCTAAAGGTGTGGATGTGAAGGTAATTTCTGAGCGGCTAGGGCATAGTAACATCAAAATTACATTAGACACTTATTCGCATGTATTGCCAACGATTCAAGAGGATGCAGTTAACAAAATAGAAGAGATTTTGTAGAGAATGTGACCAATTCTATGACCACTAGCTCTATAGAGTATGAAAGTAAACAAATAAAAAACTGCATCAAACGTTAATTTGATACAGTTTCTATCAGTATGACCCCGGAGAGGCTCGAACTCGCGATCTCCATCCTGTCAAGATAAGAAACTTATATTTTACGCTTCGGGAATATCAAACGGAATTTGTATCAAGGGTTTATAAGGTGCTATATATTATTTTATTTAAATTTTATGATTTAAAAGAGCGGAATTTATTGATAAGAATCTTGACCAGCTGTTAACTAGTTTTCTGTAAGTTTAAAGAAAGGTTTGTACCAAGTTGTTGTGATTTTACCCAATGGATAATATTAACTGTGAAGCTAAATAAGCCGACAAGTTATTGGAGTAAGATTAGTTAGTTTAAATGTAAGAGTTAGGTGTTTAATCAAAAGGAGATTAGATATAATTACGCCATTACAAGTTTATGAGTTTATTTACTAACAATCTAAATAAACTTGGTAGTAAATAAGTGTCTAACTCCCGTGTTTCATTGCATTGGTAAATATTTTTTAGCAAACTCTCTCCATAATGGGGCCGAAAAAATGTTTGCAAATTAGGAATTTATAGTAAAACCTTAATTAGAATGTTAAGCCTTTGTTAAAAATCAGAATTTTTAATTAATACTATTGTATGCAATGGTACTATAAATGTGAAAAGCTGATGGAGGTGTTTGAATGAGAAAATGGGAAACGTTTATCATAGACTATATGAATAAATCTAAAAAGACCTTTGTGAAAACGATAGATATTGAACATCATCTTAAAACATTACTCAAACAAGAATATGATGACGATGGTGGATATTTTAAATATTCTTCTACGTTGAAGAATATGGTAGAAGAAGAGAAAATTCAACCAGTAAAAGCAAGAGGACATAACCATCAGACCCCACCGGTATTTAATGAATATAGATTAGTAAAAAAGGAAAGAAGAACGAACCCCACTCATATTAAAAAGTTAATGACCGATTATCTATTGTTCAATATGACTGCTTTTTATGATGAAGCAGAATTTGAAAAATGGAAGTTCTATATAGATCGAGTCCATGCTTTTCTCACACAAAACAGTGATACCAAAAATAATATTTTAAAAGCAAATGAACGTTCTTTTGAACTATTCAGAAATGAAAAGTTTCTTTTAGATAAAGAAGGAACAAAATTTTTAGCCAATTTAGGACTCACTCTATCGGATTTAAACTGTCGAAGAACTTATGAACCTTTTGTAGAGTACCAACCAAATCCCTCAAAAAAGCCAAAAAACATTTTAATTATTGAAAATAGAGATACCTTTGATTCGATAAAAGAGTTAATGATAGATGGCATTGATACATGGAGCCGAATTACCTTTGATATGGTGATATACGGGGAAGGGGATAAGATACAAAGAAGCTTCTATTTCTTAGAAGAATACGAGCTAGAAGATTACGAAGTCTATTACTTTGGGGATTTAGATGCAAGAGGGATTCATATTTGTTCCGAATTAATCAAAATAGATAATAGAGTAAAACCATTTATTCCTTTTTATATAGAACTTTTAAATCGTTATGGTCATGAGCCTTCAACGAGAACCATCGAAAGAAAATTGAAACAAACTATTATTGACGATTCGTTAAAATTATTTTCATCTTTTTTTGAAGGTGATTATATTGATGAACTCAAAAGATATACCGATATTATTCAGAATGTTCAAATATATATCCCGCAAGAAGGTTTGAATTTAGTGATTCTCCGTAAATTAGGGGAAAGGAGGTAGGGTTCTTTTTGAACACGAACATTGAATCTATGCTAGAAGGTTTTAATGAGCGAATGAAGCATGTAGCGATGTTTTCACCCATCCTGCGATTAGAACAACCAACGAAGTTTAAAGAATTGCCTATTCCTACGGTTGCTCTCTATATACTTCTTTATATGCTCGAAAACAAACTAGCATTTAATAAAAACACGACAAAAGAAGAATTACAATATGTCATTTTAGAAGTGGTCCGACGATATTGGAACAAGAATTTTACCAAAGCAGACGCAGACGAGCTCGAAGATTGGTTGGTTTCTAAAAACCTTCGAAACAGAGGAAGAGCCCACACATTTACGTATTACGATTTCAATAAAAAAGACGAAAAAACTTATTATTTTCATCTAATTGAATATGGAGAAGGAATGAACGTTTTTAGTGATACAGAAGATCGTGTAGACGATTTTACATTATCTTCAACGGGATTGGAGCTGCTATTCAAAACGAAAGAAGTATTTGGAGAACTTCAAATCACTATTTCTCAATTATTCTTCAAACGACAATTTGAAAAGGGACTTTTCACCGATGCTTTAAGGAGAGTTCACGAAATGCATACGTTGATAGAAGATGAAAAAAAGAAAATAAAAAAATTACAAAATACTATTATCAAGGATGCTCTTGGTGTTTCTCAACGTTCTGAACTTGAAGTCATGATAAAAAGAATTGATGAAACTTTAAAATCAGAACACGAACAATTTGATGATTTAAGAAAATTGGTAGAAGAAAAAATTGATGAATTCTATGAAGGTAGTCTAACAGAAAAAGAACAAGAAGGAATCCATATAATCCAAGAAATTGAAGGGAAATTACTTCAAGCAATTAGTGTGCATGAATCCTTATTTACTGAAAAACAAAAAACACAAAATATTATGAGCGAATCACTTGAATCTTCCATCATTCACGCATTTTCAGTTCATTTAGATTTTGAAAACGAAATATTAAGGGAACTAATAGAAACCCCTGCTACAGAAGAAGTATTAAATGCTATTTCTAAACCATTTCTACCTTTGAGGCATTATAAAACGTTTAATCCGCTACTTGCATTAGTTCCTCAAAAGAGATACAAGAAAAAACAACTAAAAGAAGAAGAAATTGTTGAAGTAGATGAAGAAAAAATGAAGTTGCAAGATGAAGAAGAAGCTAGGAAAAAGGAAGAAATCGAAAACAAAGAATATCGATATATAACTGCTTTATTGAAACACTTGGTTGAGAAGGATAAGTATCTATTAAGTGATATTTTCCAAATGATTGAAACTCAAGATGAACGTCTTTATGAGGATATTCTGTACAATCCAGATCCACTGTTGGGGTTAATTGCAGAACTACATCAGTCCGAATACAATCGTTTTGAAAAAGTGACTTCAGATGTGTGGAAAAACCTCCCGGATGATAAAAAGATTAATAGAATGTTAATAAGACTATCAAATGAATTTGTAACATTACAAGAGATAGAATCCTTTAGTTTATTAGAAACAGGTAGATCTCACTATATCGGAACTATGAAATACAAGGATATGTTAATTACAAGGGGTGATTTTTATGGAGTGGACAGAAGAAATCGTAAGTAAAGGGTTTGCCTTGTATGTGGCCCTTAGTAAAAAAGGGTTTATTACAAGCAAAGAAGATGAATATTTTCAGTGGTATGAGGAAAGGGGTGTTCAAGATTTTATTCGGAAAGTAATTGAACCTACAGGGAAAGTCATGATCTTCTTGGATGAACAAGATGGCGTTATTCAAATGGTGCCGGAGGTCGAGAATGAAACGATGTCTTATACGAATGATGATTTAAAGAAAGAATTAGGCTTTAAGGACAATAAGGAAATTCATCTATTCTACTTTATTTTGTTCATCTTAATAGCAGAGTTAGAACAACCATATGATACAGAGTCTGCTGATCGGATGTATCTCCCAATGGATGAACTATTGGATAAAATGAATGGATACATCGAGCAATATGAACGACTGGGCGAAGAGAAGTTAGAAGAATTAAGTGATGAATATGATGTGGACGTGGCTGGGATTGTAGAAGCTTGGGGCAGAATGGCCGACTTTAAAGAAGGTGCTACAAGCCATATTCGAACAAAAGATAATCGACGGATGTATATCGAAAAAACATTGAAATTCTTAGAAAAAGAAAAGCTTATCAGAATAAGAGAACATACTAATATTTCTGTTACCAACAAAATGAAAAATATTATTAGTCATTATTATCACAATGTCGAGAACAAGAGCAAAATTCATGATCTATTGCTGGTAACAAGAGAAGGAACTGTGGGAGAAGAGGAGGAATGATAAGATGCCACGATTGATGAAAGTGAGAATGACCAATATCCAATTAGATGAAGGGAAGAAAATCATCTCAAACAGCTTGTGGGAACCAAATGCCAAAGATGCTCTATTCATCTTAGAAAACGGCGGAGGAAAAACGAGTTTTATTCAACTAGTTACTCAAACCGTTCTTCCTAACTCCAATTTAAGCAAACGTTTATTAAAAGAAGTGGTGTATAAAGGTACAACTGGTCATATTATGACGGAATGGAAACTAGATGGAGAAAACCTTCCGTACAAATACTTATGTTTAGGGTTTACTTATATGAATGGGGAAACAAAAACAGAAGAATTAAATTATTTCACATATTTGTTCACCTATAACAGAGGGGACACATTAAATATTGATACCCTTCCTACCACAGTAAACGGGAAAGTAACAAGACTAAATGAATACCGTAAGTTTTTAAGACAAAATGATATTCGTATATTTGACGTCAACCGTGATTATAAAAAGGAATTAAAACGATTTCACCTTATTGAAGATGAATGGAAGATGATACAAAAGATTAATGGAGATGAGGGTGGAGTAGATAATTACTTCAAAACTGCATCCAGCACGTATGACTTATTAGTGAAACTTCTTATCCCAGAAGTCGAAAACACTATATTTGACAGTGAAGAAAAGAAAAAGGAAATCCAAACGTACTTTAAAGAATACAGTAAAAATCTATTAAGTATTCCGGATATGAAAAGAGACTTGGATGATTTCCAAAGGATAAAAAATTGTGCTGAAGACATGGTAAAAGCGGTAGAAAACTTTCAAGTAAAAAAGAAATCCTTTGCGGAAGCACAAAAGCATGTAGTTACGTTAAAGAAAAGCATTGAACTTCAAATTGCGGATAAGGAAGAAAAAATTGATATCTTAATGGATGATATCGAGAAAAATGAAGCATTGATGTATGAAGCGGATTGGAAGATTGACAGCTATAAGTCTCATATTTTAAAAGGACAGATCGAAGCAAAAGAAATAGAGCTAGTTGCTGCTGAAAATGAACTTAAAATAAAAACAGAACAATTAAAACAAGCAAAAGCATTACTACAACAATTGGAAGCAAAAAAAGAATATGGAGATTATCTAGATATTCATAAAAAGGTACTACAGTTAAATGAAGACATATCTTCTTTAACAGCAAGTAAACCAGAATTAGAAAAGAGAAGAAATGAATCTAAAACTCTCTTAACAGAGGCGTTAAATTTTCTCATAGAAGAACAACAATTTGCTTTGGATGATATTAACAACAACATCAAATTTATGATAGAAGAAGTGAATCTTAAAGACGCAGAACGGAAACGATTAGAGAAGGAAAAACAAGATTTATATGGAGAGTACAAGGATGCAGAAAATCATTTGAATAATTACCAAGAAGGTAAACAAAAACTGATAGATGAATTAGGAGAAGAAGCCGGATATGATCCATCTGTCACGTTCAAATCACTACATGAACAACAACTACAATCTTCAGTGACTATTGCCCAAAAAGAAGAGAAAAGTCGATTAAATAAACAGGATATGGATGAAAAACGTGAGTTTGTAACGGGTCAAAGAATTGCTATAGACAACAAAAATAACGAAGTTACTTCGTTAAAGGCTGAACATACCACATTTGAAAAGGAGAAATATAACTTACTTTCACTTCTTTCAGACGATGGGAAAAATACGATAAACATATTCGAAGATATGCAGGAGTTTCTTCGGTATTATCAATATTCAAAAGTGGAAGCGGAACAAAAAATAGATAAACTTAAACAGTATATTCATGATTTAGCAAAAAAACTTAGCCTTTGGGAATCACACGATTTCTTTGTTCCTGATGAAACTTTATTAAAGGTTCAACAACATCTAGAACAAAAAGGTGTTATTACTATGTTAGGTAGTGAATGGCTATCGGAACTTTCTAGTGAAGAAATGAAAAGCCAGTACCTTAATTCCTATCCATTGCTTCCTTATACGTTATTGGTTGAAGAAGCAAACTTAACAGAAGTCAAAAAATCCTTGAATAGCTTGAATAAAGAACTGTTAAACGTACCGTTACTGTTTTATGTAAAGAGTAAACTTCAAATTCAAACAAAATCAGTAGATGCAAAAATAGATGAACTTTTCCCTCTATATGATGAGTTATATCTCTATCATCAGTTAGATGTTCAGTGGTTCGCATCTAGAGCTAAAATCCAAGAAATTATTGATGGGTTAAAAATGGAGCTTTCTCAATATAAAGAACAATTAACTTTTGCACAAATAACTCTCAATAATTACAATGAAATATTAACTGCATTAGAAACATTCCATACTCGTTATTCTAGTACATTCTCGGAATCCAACATGCAAGCTGTCCAGAAATTATCAGAAGATATAAAAGAGATTCACCAACAAATAAATGATACCAATGAACATATTAAGATGTTAGAAAATGAGAACGAATTAATTAGTAAATTTATCTCAGATGAAAAAGTAAAAATAGAAAAAAGAGATTCTCATATAAAGCGTCTTCAAAGCTTTATGGACCTTTACTCAAACCCCGAAGAGCTAGTTGAAAAAGTAAAATATTTAAAAGACCAACATGACCAATACGGGACAAAAGTTAATCTGTGTGAAGAGGAAGTAATAGAGCAACGTGAAACATTAGATAGACAGAAAGATAAGAAACGAAGCGTTGAATCTGTTATGGATGGATTAGATAAAGAAAGAAAACACCACCAATTGGACAAGAACCTTGAACCTTCTGATAGTTACACCAGTGAAGAAAAGAATGAGTACGTAGCCCGTTTTACTGCAGTTCAAAAAGATTACGCGGACAAAAATCAAGCGAAAAATTCTTTTGAAGAAAATCTTTCAGATAAAAAAAATGAACTTCTAAAATCTGAAAAACGAATCAATGATATCGGATTTACTCTAGAAGAAGTTAAAGTGTTCTATTCTCAAGAAATCAATCTAGAAGAGTTAATTACAAAACAAAAAGAGACAGTTAACACACTTTCTATTTCTGAAAGGGATATTGAGATCGAAAAAGGAAAAGTAGGAGAAAATCTAAAAGAGAAAACCAAACAATTAGAATTAGCTAAGAAGGAGATTGATGAGAAGTACGGAAGAGAAGTATTCCTTTATGAATGGGAGCATGAAGAAGAACTTAACCGTTTCAAGCAGTCAAAAGAACAATTGGGCGAAGCTAATAAAGCACTTGTAACTAAGAAGGAATTGTTAAGAAATTCTATAATAGATGCTGAAAAAGCAATGGTACATTTGCAAATTGAAAATCTTCCTCTATATAATGAAAGATTCGGTTTAATACTTGAAGAAGAAATTATTTCAAAGTCAAAAACATATCAAAAATATGCACAAACCCATGCTAATGAGCACGTAACAAAGTTGCAAAAGTTTAAAGAGGGCAAAAAAGGTGTATACCTATCATTTGAAACGTATTTAAAGAAGATTCAAGAATCTAATAACCCTAAGACTGAACAATTTGCGAATGGTTTGTCAAAATTGAAAACAAGTGATCAAATATTTGAGTTAGAGTTTATTTTAGAATCGTTTAATCGCATCTTTGATACCATTAATGCCTTTGAAGAAGATTTAAAGCGAAAGATAACAGAATGTGAAAAGGATAAGGTAAAACTGGTAGACTTATGTTTTCAGCGAGTAGAGGCTATTTATAAGAACGTGACTGAAATCCCGAAATCCTCCAAAGTGAAAGTATTTGGTTATGAATTGCAATTGATTAAAATGAGATGGGACCGTTTTGATGATGAAACCACTCATAGTAATTTACATTACCATGTTCAAACCATTCTGGAAACCTTACAACGAATGAAGAGAGAGAACAAACTAGAAAATGAATTGAATGAATACCTAGTACAAAAACTTGATACAGTGGTATTATTAGATAAAATTGCACCTATCAAGAAATGTTTTGTTAGTATATATAAACCACGAAAAAAATCACTTATGACGACCAGTCCAGAAAACTGGAAACCTTGGGATGAAGTTTCTAAATGGTCTGGTGGAGAGGAATTCAGTTCCTATATGTCCATGTTTATGATACTTGTAACGTATTTGCGTAAAAAAGTTAACGCTAGAGACGATTCTTGGAAAGTGATTATTGCGGATAATCCTTTTGGTAAAGCTTCATCAGAACACGTAGTAAAACCAATAATGGAACTAGCTAGAAATAGTAAAATACAACTGTTTTGTCTAACAGCTCATAACAATGAAGACATTCGTTCTCATTTTGAATGTGTCATGAGTAATCGTTATTACAATACAGTAGGTATTGAACTACTTCAAGTGGAGCATAGAGAAAAAGGGGTTTCACTTGGAATGTTTGCTTATGAGCATGATTAATAATTTTTGAGGGTCATATTGGCCCTCTATATATATAGAATTTAGAGGTGTCAAATATGTCAAAGGTAACTATTAACATACGGGTAGAACAAGAAATGAAAGAGAAACTGAACGATATAGGAAAGCAATTAGGATTATCAGAAGCAGATGTATGTAGAATGGCCTTTGCAGAATATATACAAAATCGAATTCATTTGATAAACAAGGATAAAAATAATTGATAAAGGAGTTTGATAGATACAATTATTCATTAAAGATTTTTGGAGGTTCCATTCGATTGTTTTTATAGTTTGATAATGGTTAAGTAGAGATAAGTTTTTTATAAAGAATAATTAACATTTATTAGTGTTTATATGGAAGAGCGTCCTAAAAATATATAATTTTGGTGCTCTTTTTTTATTTAATTTGTAGGGAATGTGACTGATTCTGTGATCACTGGCTTTGCAGAGAGTAATTATAAATGAATAAAAACCGCATAAAATGTTAAATTAAAACGGTTTCTATCAGTATGACCAAGGGGGCTTGAACCGCCGAATGCCACCCATGTTAAGGTGGAAATCTGATTTTATCTATGTCGGTATTAATCAATTTTTTTCTGTACATTCCCCTTGCACCTCCCCCAACGTCACCCCCTAACCTAAAGAAGACAAATCAAAAAGTGGGGGGCAAAATCACTTATGAAAACCACCAAAAAAGAAAAAAGCAACACCATCATCATGCTACTAATCTCAGCTGCAATAGGAATCTTTTCACCACTACTCATGTACATCACACTGGCACGTAAAAATGAAGTGTACAAATACCATTGCCGAAAGGCGTTCAACTTTCATTTGTTAATTTTTCTGCTATTTAATATTAGTTCGCGTATTAGTGATGTTTTGTTTTGGATTGTATTTATCTTTGAGGTAGTTCAAGTGATCATTGTTGCGTGGAAAGTAATACGTGATGAACCGTATCGTTATTTCATTCGAATTCCGTTATTTAAAGAAGATAAGTACGCGTTGGAAGGAGAATAGGTGATGAAACAAGAAGTGGAGGTAAAGGGAAAGCAATTTTTTGTTATGGTTGCAGTGTTGTTTATTGCGATTTATATTGTTTTACCAAAAAGAAAGTATGAGTACTTTTATGATGGTATTAGCGAGTATGAAAATCGTTATAGAGGGAATGTTCCTTTTTTATTACTTGTTGTAGGTTTGTTTCAATATTGTAGGCAGAATGAGATGAGTTTTTCTCATATGCTTCAGTATGTGAAAGAGAAGTTATCGGAGTAGGTGATGACATGGCTTGGCTGATTAGTGAGTTCGCAAGTGTTGGGGATGTTACGGTGCGGGCGCTTCGTTATTATGACAAGATTAATTTATTAAAACCGAGCGATTATACTGAGGGTGGGCATCGGTTATATACGAAAGATGATCTGTATGTGCTGCAGCAAATCCAATCGTTTAAGCATCTTGGTTTTTCGCTTGGAGAAATTCAAAATATTATATTGCAGCGTGATATAGAGACAGAAGTCTTTTTAAGACAGATGCATTTTCAAAGAGAAGTGCTTCTGGCAGAGCAAGAAAGAATTGCGAAGGTGCTTTCGCATATGGATGAGATGACGAAGAAGTTTCAAAAGGAAGAACGAGTGAATGTCGCTTTGTTTTCTTCGTTTTTGCAAACCTTCATATGGGAGAAAGAAAATAAAGAATGGTTAGAGGAACACTTTTCAACGGAGAGTATTCAAGCGTTTTATAATAATAAGGAATTAAAAGAAAAGTTTGATCGGCGTTTTATGGATGTGATAGGGAAGTTGAAAAAGTATAAGGAAGAAGAGAAGGATCCGAGTCATCATGACGTTCAAGTTACTTTGAAGGAATTTTTCCATTTAATAGAAAAGATAACTGACTATCTTGATATATCTCAAAGTGAGGTAGTGAGTGTAATTAAACAATCAAAAATTTCAATGGCCGAATTCCCTACTCTTTTCACAAATGAGGAAGAACAGTATATAAAAGAAGCTATGAATAAAATGTAGCCCATCAGTAGATAGTTTCCTCATTAGTAATGAAATAGGGAAGCTGTCCCTTTATTTTATTAAGGTTAAATACGATTCTTCATATCATACTGTACTCTTTTGCTTATTACTTTTATTAGTGCCTTTATAGGCAGTTCATTTGATAAATTAAAATTTTATTATCTGACAAATCAATTAAATGATTTGTTGTTAAAAAAAATATTAAAACATGGTAATATATAGTTTGAGTGAAATTAATTGTAATTAAATAAAAGAATGAGAGGGACAAGAGATTTGAATACTTTATTTTTAGTATTGTTTTATGTGTGCTTAATAGCATTAATTATTGGGATTATTAAACCTCAATTAGTAGTTAGATGGGGATCAGAAGAAAAACGAAATAGAAAAAGTGTATTAAAGTTCTATGGAATAGGCGTAGTAGCAATGTTTATTTTATTTGGTGTAACTTCTGAGGATACGAAAAAGACAGAAGAAGCAAAAACCGAGGCTAAGCCAGCTAAAGCTGAACAGAAGAAAGAGTTAACAGCAGAGGAAAAAGCAGCAGCAGAACAAGCAGCGGCAGAGAAAGCAGCAGCAGAGAAAGCGGCAGCAGAGAAAGCAGCAGCGGAGAAGGCAGCAGCAGAACAAGCAGCGGCAGAGAAAGCAGCAGCGGAGAAAGCGGCAAAAGAGGAAGAAGAGCGAATTGGATATGAAACAGGAATTACATATGATCAACTAGCCAGAACACCGGATGAGTTTAAAGGAAAGAAAGCTAAATTTACAGGGAAAGTCCTTCAAGTAATGGAAGGAAAAGGCGAGACGCAATTAAGAGTAGCGGTTAATGGAAATTACGATAAAGTATTATACGTTGTTTATAAAAGTGACATTCTAAATTCAAGAGTGTTAGAAAAAGATAATGTTACTGTTAAGGGGAAATCTGCAGGTATATATACTTATAAATCTACTATGGGTGGCGAAATTAGTATTCCAGCAATGTTAGTAGAAAAAATTGATATTAATTAATAAGAAGCAACAAAGCAGTTTAACACCTAGTTAAACTGCTTTTCCATTATAATAGAAGAAAAACCTAACGGAGGAAATTCCCATGCCAACCTACAAAAACTAATCCGAAACAAAATCCCACAAATAATAAAAACCAACGGAAAAACACCTACAACAAGAATCCTACCCGAAGAAGAATACATAAAAGAACTCTGCAAAAAACCAGAAGAAGAACTAACCGAATATCTAGAAGCAACAACAAAAGCACATAAACTCGAAGAACTATCCGACCTACTAGAACTAATAAACGCCCTAGCCGAACACGAAGGCACAACACTAGAAGAAATCAACAACATCCGTAAAAAGAAAGCAGAAGAACGAGGTGGTTTCTCAGATCGCGTCTTCCTAATCGAAGTAACCGATAACTAACCCCTCCTAAGCCCCTTACAAGCCCCTACCAAGTAATAAATCACTAAGAAAAAACATAACAAAACAAAAACACCAACAAACACCGTAGTAGGAGTCGAAAAAATTTTTGAAATAACACGCCAAAAACCCAGCCCTCCTTCCTATATATAGTACAAAGAGAAAATTTTCATTTTTGAATTAGGACGGGAGGAATTAGGATGGCGGTCTATCGTAATGTGCAGGTGAATTTTTGGCAGGATGATTTTGTTTTGGATTTGACGCCGGAGGAGCGGTATTTTTATGTGTATTTGCTGACTTGTTCGAAGACGACGCAGTGCGGGATTTTTCCTTTTCCGAAGCGATTAGCTGAGATGGAGACGGGTTATAATCGGGAGACTGTTGATAAGCTTGTGCAGCGCTTTGTTGATTATGGAAAGATTCTTTATGATGCGGATACGCGGGAGTTATTCGTTTTAAATTGGCTTCGTTATAATCCGGTGACGAATACGAATGTGGAGAAGTGTGTGCTTCGTGAGCTGAAGAGTGTGAAGAATAAGGAGTTTGTACATATGTTTCTTCAGAAGTGCGTAGAGGAGGAGCTGAATGTTCCAATGCTTTTAGCGCATTTCGGTATGCCGAGTGATTTGGCTGTAGATGATGTTGAGCCAGTTTGTGAGGAGACAGAGGCGGAAGAAGAGGTTATAGAGGAAGAAACGGGAAGTCGTGTGTTTTCTTTTTATGAGCAACATTTCGGTAGTTTGTCTCCTTTTGCGGTGGAGGAACTGAGTGCGTGGATGGAAGATTTGTCAGAGGAGCTTGTGTTGAAGGCGCTTCAAATTGCGTTTGAGAATAATAAGCGGACGGTTGCTTATGTGAAGGGCATTTTGAGAGGCTGGCACGGGAAAGGGTTTACGAAAGTGTGTGAGGTTGAGGCAGATACGGCTAAGTTTCGGAAGAAGGAGTCGTCTGTTAGTACGGGGGAGACGGAGGAGTTTTTGGCGAGGTGTGAGGAGTGGGAGAAGAATGCGCCATCTGAGGAAGAGTTGCAGCGCTTTTTAGCGGAGCGCGGGTGGCGGCCATGAGTATTCAAAATGTGGAGGCGGAAAAGACGGTGCTAGGTTCTCTATTAATTGATGGAGAGCTTATTAAGGAGTGCCGTTTGACGGAGCAGTATTTTTCTATGCCAGTACATAAGTCTATATTTCAGTTAATGCGAAAGATGGAATCAGAGAGGCAACCGATTGATCTTGTGACGTTCATTTCTCGGGTAGATCCGAAGTTTTTAGAGGGTATCGGGGGAATGGAGTATTTTATAGGGTTAATGGATGGTGTGCCTACTACTAGCAATTTCTCTTATTATGAGGGGCTTGTTCGAGGTGCTTGGAAAATGTATCAGGCGGGTGTTCTCGGGCACAAGATGGGAGAGCGCCTTATTGCGGAGAAGAATGAGGAAATTATTGGTGAGACGATTACGGCACTTTGTGAGTTAGAGGAAAAAGACTCTGTATGTGAGTTTGATTTGAAGGATGCGTTAGTTGATTTGTATGAGGAGCTTCATCAAGATGTGAAAGAGATTACTGGTATTGAGTCTGGTTATACATCGCTAAATAAGATGACGTGCGGATTGCAGGAAGGTGATTTTGTCGTTCTTGGTGCGCGTCCTTCTATGGGGAAGACTGCGTTTGCGCTTAATGTTGGACTGCATGCGGCGAAGTCTGGAGCGGCGGTTGGATTGTTTTCGTTAGAGATGAGTAGTAAGCAATTGTTAAAAAGGATGGCTTCTTGTGTAGGTGAAGTGTCAGGAGGCAGGCTGAAAAATCCGAAGCATCGTTTTGCGATGGAAGATTGGGAGAAGGTAAGTAAGGCGTTTGCGGAGATTGGTGAGTTGCCACTTGAGATTTATGACAATGCAGGTGTTACGGTGCAAGATATTTGGATGCAAACTCGTAAGTTAAAGAGGAAGCATGGAGATAACAAGATTTTAATTATTGTAGATTATTTGCAGCTTATTACGGGCGATCCGAAGCATAAGGGCAATCGATTTCAGGAAATTAGTGAGATTTCGCGTAAGCTTAAGTTATTAGCACGTGAATTAAATGTTTGTGTAGTAGCATTATCGCAATTGTCTCGTTCTGTAGAGTCACGGCAAGATAAGCGTCCTCTTTTATCTGATTTAAGAGAGACCGGACAAATTGAGCAAGATGCGGATGTCATTATGCTTATGTATCGAGAGGATTATTACGATAAGGAAACGATGCAGAAAGAGATGACGGAGATTCATGTGGCGAAGCACCGGAATGGGCCTGTGGGGAGTTTTAAGCTGAGGTTTTTGAAGGAGTTTGGGCGGTTTGTGGAGATTGGATGATAAAATAGAAGAAGGCATATAAAAAGGTAAAGGAGTGGTTACGGATGACAAAAGTAGGTCGTTTATATGAACAAGAGAAGCAAGAAGAAATTGATAAAGCACTTTCGGCAGCTGGAATGCTTTTTAAAGGAATGAGTGTAGAAGAAATAGCTAAAAAATTAGATGTAACAATTGAAAAGGTGAAAGAGTGGGAGAAGCGTTTATCTCATTAATCGCTGGGGTAATGGCAGCGTCTGTATAAATTTATACAAAAATAGCCGAATATTTACTATATAATAGTCGGCTATTTTTGTACGGAGAAGTTGTTAGGTTTAATACGCAAAATTTTTTATTTGCTCTTGAATATGTTTCTTATTTCCCCATAAAGAAAGACTTTCTCTCTGCAGTAATCCACTGCTGCAAATCATCTTGGTTACGTCGGACAAGTCGATTTACTAAAACATCATGCCATACATAATCCTCTAATAAGTATATATGGACGGGGTCATCTGTATAAAAAGCAATATTACGCTCTGCAAGTGATGGTCCATAAATCATTTCTTTAGAATCTATCGATACAATAAACCAATGTTCTGTAGACAAGGTTTCTGTATAAGGTGTTATGCGATGGGCTTCTAGATTTTTAATGGGATTTTCAACATGCAAGGTAATACCTTGTATTGTAACTTTATCAGTTACTTCAGATAGATCTTCTTTTAACGCTTCATACATCTCATCCCACATTGAAATGACAATACGTCGTTCTGCTTTTTTTATTAATGCCTGACAATAGCTAATGATTGTTTGATTGTCTTTTAAAGTAATCACTCGATTATCTGTTTTTTCTTCGGAAGTTTCTAGTTTTTTTAATGAATCACTAATTCCTTCATAAGTAGACTGCCATTCTGATTGCGCCTTCTGTAAAAAGATTTCAACAGGTAGAGGTGAATAGCGAGTGGTGTCATTTATTTCTTCCTTCATGACAATTCCTTTTTCTACAAGGTTACCTAAAATCTCATAAATTCGCGCTCTTGGGACACCCGAATCCTTACTCACTTGATAGGCTGTGACAGGCCCCTGTTTAACAAGAGATACATAAGATTTAGCTTCATATTCATTGAAACCAATTTTTTTAAGCTGTTGCACTATGTATTCCACTTTTTTCGTCCTCCGATGTTTGCTTTTATCCCGCTTTAACGGGCAGTAAGACCCCCACCTCAAAATTCAGCGGAAGCAAAGAAGTTAGGTGGGGGGCGGGCTGCCCGTAAAAGCCCGATTGGTGAAGGCTAATAATCAGTGGGGGATGAACAAAACCCCCACTGATTGAAGTTTCACTTTATATTTCAACGTTACAATAACTCTTTACATTTAGCAAATTGGTAGTTACTATTACAATAGTGACTAAAGGGGAGGCTACTAGTATGGATTTGTATTTAGACCCATCTATATTAATTATTTTGATTGTTTTTGGATTTGTAGCTGCATTTATTGATTCAGTTGTAGGTGGTGGCGGACTCATTGCTTTACCAGCTTTGTTATTTACAGGATTGAATCCAGCAAGTGCAGTAGCCACGAATAAATTAGCATCAACAATGGGGAGTGCAACTAGTAATATTGTGTTTTATCGTTCTGGTAATCTTAATTTGAAATCGGCGTTTAAATTAGTTCCGCTTACTTTCATAGGTTCCATAATAGGGGCATGGACCGTTCATTTAATGAATCCAGAAGTACTGAAGCCATTGATGTTGATTATGCTTGGTGCGGTCGCTATTTATACGATATTCAAGAAGGATTGGGGAAGTATTTCCACTCATAAAAAATTGTCGGGTCGACACGTCATTATTTTTACTTTCTTTGTTTTTGCTATTGGTTTTTATGATGGATTTCTAGGTCCTGGAACAGGTTCGTTTTTAATGTTTTCTCTTTTATTTATTGGGTATGATTTTTTAAAAGCAGCAGGTAATGCGAAGCTTCTTAATTTAGGAAGTAATGTTGGTGCATTGTTGATGTTTATGTATGTAGGGCAAGTAAACTATGCGTATGGTTTTATAATGGGGATTGCTCAAATTGCTGGAGGGATTGTTGGCTCCAAATTTGCTATAAAAAAAGGAAGCGGGTATGTTCGTGCTCTTTTCATTACAGTAACTTGTTTATTGTTAGCGAAAAATCTGTATGACTATATTCAGTAAGTAATTAAAGAACGTAGAAAAGGTCAAGTATGCAAACTACATCGAGTATAAGAAGATACTAAGGAGAGATTCCTTTTAACATTTTTTAGATGCTACCTTGTTTGAAGATAGCATCTAAAAAGAAAATCTAAGTGAAGAGAATGAAAAAAAATATAAACTCATATTTTTCCATATGAAATTTCATTTGTTTTATTTACATAATATCTTTACAATCATTTGATAAAATAAAGTCAACTGCATATTGTGAGGGTGGGTGGTTATCCCTTCTTTCCATTTGGAAGGAAAGGGGGTGATAATATGGAGTTTTTGTTTGACCTTGTAAAAGAATTTGTAAAAGCGACTGTACGTGAAGTTTCAGCGTATTTTTTGCGGAAGCAACTTCTGGGTAAGGACAACAAAAAACCCACTCCGCGCCGTAGGAAGCAAAAGGGTGGGTTTCGTAAAAAATAATAACGTATAATAACCACCACCCTATACGGTAGCAGTTAAGGAAGAGATGTTAGCGCATCTCTTCTTTTTATTATATGCCATTTTATTTGATGTCATACTTATATAGTATTCTACGGAAAATATATCATATTCCTATTTTGTGGTCAATTTGATTGCATGATTGAAAAGGTGTAGTCTTATTCCTTTTCAAACTGAAAAATATCCCGATTAATAAGTTGATGGAGATACCTATCCATTTCAGCAGCAGAAACTTTTCTTTCACTTTTAAACCACCATGCGCTTAATGAGGTGATTGCCCCTGAATAAAATTCAATGATTAAATCATTGGGCATCGTATGATTTTTGTGCAGTTGATTTAACGCTTCTATTTCTTGTTTTCTCGTTTCGTGACTTAAATATTGTGTTCGGTTAATAAATTGTTCATCAGACATTTGCGTCTCTAATATTTTACCGATTTCTTCATGGTGTAGAAATTGTTCCATTACTTGAAATGGTTTACTTAATCGATCTGAAACCGGTATTTCAGCAATCATCTTGCCGTATCGTTTAAATCCAAATGTTAATAAAGCATCTTTATCTTCAAAGTGTTTATAAAAGGTTGTTCGGTGTACCATTGCACGGTCACATATTTGGTTAATCGTGATCGTACTATATTTCTGTTTTGATTGCGTCATTAATTCAAATAAGGAATCCCACAGTAATTTATGTGTACGTCTAATACGTAAATCAAGTTGTTTTTCATTATCGTTCATCTACAATTCTCCTTTTTTGTAGATTAAATATACAGTGGCTGAAAATTGATTCTCCCTTTTTAATCTACATATGTATATTATATTACATGTGTTCCGGTGTATTTAAAGTTTTTTAAGTAAGAAACAGGAGGAGAATCTGTAAATGAATATGACAACTAAGAGCCCAGCAAGTGGCAAAGTTGATACTTCTAATTTGAAACATACCCCCATTTTAATTGCATTACTTTTAGGTGCAATGGTTGCATTATTAAATGAAACATTACTTGGTAATGCGTTAACGGTATTAATGAAAGAATTTGACGTAACCGCTTCAACGATTCAATGGCTTTCTACAGCTTACATGTTAGTAGTTGGGGTTTTAGTTCCAATTACAGCATTACTTCAGCAATGGCTCACAACGAGACAAATGTTTTTGATCGCTATGGTAACGTTTTTAGTCGGTACATTAATTGCGGGATTCGCACCGACATTTTCCGTTTTATTAATTGGCCGTATCGTCCAAGCTGTAGCGACGGGGTTAATTACACCGTTATTAATGAATACGATTTTAATCATTTGTCCACCTGAAAAACGTGGTGCGACAATGGGATTAATCGCACTCGTGATGATGGCAGCTCCGGCAATTGGCCCTACATTATCTGGAGTAATTGTGGATTCATTAAATTGGCGCTGGTTATTCTATATTGTTATTCCTATCGTGATCATTTCCATTATGATTGGGATGAAGTACATTCAAAATGTTTCAGAGTTAACAAGGCCAAAAGTAGATTACCCATCTATCCTTTTATCGACATTAGGATTTGGCGGGCTTGTGTATAGCTTTAGTGCATCGGGTGATTTAGGATGGTCCGATGCAAAAGTGTATGGCACTTTAATTGTTGGGCTTATCTCATTATGTATTTTTGCCGTTCGACAATTGAAAATTGAGAATCCAATTTTAGAATTACGAGCATTTAAAGTTCCGATGTTTACATTATCAGTTGGATTAATTGTCATTGTGATGATGTCGTTATTTTCAACGATGACTTTATTACCGATGTTCCTGCAAACCGTTTTACTCGTTACAGCTTTTAAATCAGGAATTATCATGCTTCCGGGAAGTGTTATTAGCGCCATAATGGGACCAATCGCAGGTAAACTATTTGATAAATTTAGTCCGAAAGTTATTATCGTTCCCGGCATTGTCTTAGTAGGAATTGCAATGTTCTTATTTAAAGGCATTACTCCTGATACATCAATGGTACAAATTATTATCATGCATAGCGTATTAATGGTTGGACTCATGTTTGTCATGACAGCACAAACATACGGTTTAAATCAATTAACACCAGATTTATATCCGCACGGAACAGCACTATTTAGTACGTTGCAACAAGTAGCTGGTGCAATTGGTACAGCTATCTTTATTTCGAAAATGTCTTCAGGAACAACTAAGTATATGGAAAGCTCCGCAAATCCACTGGATCCGTTAGAGAAGTTAAACGGTTTAACTTCAGGATTCCAGGGTGCATTTGCACTTGGGTTAGTCTTTATCATTGTTGCATTTATCGTATCGTTATTCTTAAAAGAAGAGAAAGAAGGAGTAAAGGAAGCGAGAGTTTTACAGAACGAACATTAAGGTTTATATAAAAAAGACATCTTTCCCTAGAAAAGATGTCTTTTTTATATTTTTTTCGTAACACTTGTTTTGGGTGTCTTCATACATAAGAATTGGTATGTACAATAATTATCCTTTTTGAGAATAAGGATGCAAAGCCGTACTAATAACTAATAGTTCACCAGATGATTTAGTGACATCGTATATAGATCCTGTTATGAGAATAGGTATAGCAATGATTATAAATTTATTATATTTTAATTAAAAGATTTATACGTTTTTTATAGTAAAAATTAGAGCCTCTTCAATAAAAAGGAATTAAATATGGTATTCTTTAGTTAATGTATGTAAACGAAGACAGGGGAAATGAAGATGGACAAGAAGCTAAAGTATTGGCTAGCATCTATTATAGGGGGAGTAGTACTTGCAACTGGAATGTTACAGTTTGCTGAAGTCCCGCTTGGGAGTGAGGACCATGTTTTTGCAGAGGTTAATAAAGAAGACACACTATCGAATGAAGCAGAAGTGAAAGGCTCAAATGCACAACTTCACATTACAGTAACTTCTACTGAAGAAGAAGTTATTTCAGCTATGCATAGTATGACTCATCAAAAAGTAAAAGCGTGTGAAGGAAAGGGAGCGATTCCTATGTCCAAAAAGAATGCAGAGAAAGTAAGAAACATTCTAAACGGAAACAATTTCAAGAATAAAGAAGAGCTATTAGCAATTACTGAAAGATGGGCAAATAGAGATTTTAGTGAAATTTTAGAAGAACATAACTATTTTATTAAACTTCAAGGTGGCAAGATAGGTGAAGCTACAGTAATGGATAAGATAGACGAGAAAGTATTCTGTTTCAATACTTTCGGTGATGATGTAACGGCCGCATTAGTTAAATCAGGAGATCTTCAGCCACGTTAAAGTGTCTTTCTCAATTATAAGAAAAGCCTCAAGTATTCATATACTTGAGGCTTTTCCAATGGAAAGATAGGAATGATCCGAATTCCTTACATTAAGAACAAAGTGGAATTACTCCTAAACCAATTAATAAAGCTGCAGCAACTGCTGGAATTGGTACAGGAATTTGAATACCTTCTACAAATAAGAAATACTGACCACTTACTATTTTAAAACAAACTACTTGCATGGCTATTCCTCCCTTCTTTTAGAATTAATACATTATATTAATTAATCTATTTATTGATATAGTTAAATTATTCATTTTTAAAAATATAGTTAATATGTGAATAGTTTTCGAAAGGACCTGCTCAATCAATGCGGAAAAACATAAGATGAAACGAATCCATTAAAATACATGAGTGAACCTTAGTTTTCCCCTCTTATCTAAAGGAGGAACTATTATGGGTTATGGTGGTAGTTGTGGCGGTTGTGGCTTCTCGGGAGGCTTTGCTTTATTAGTCGTGTTATTCATTTTATTAATCATCGTTGGAGCTTCTTGCTTCTGCTAAAAACTATTGGAAAAGACACTCATATAGAGTGTCTTTTCTTTCGTGCAAAATGCTTCCTGATATTATCCAACTGTATATAGTATACGGTATACTTTTTCCTCATTAGACATATAAAAATGTTGGAGGGATGTTATGAAACTAGTAGGGAAGCACATTTATATTCGGCTTTATAAAACTGCTGATGCTAACGAGTTAGCTAACTTACATATTAGAAATCGCGAATTTTTTCAACGAGTTTGCCCGTTGCTCCCAGAAGTTTTTTATACAGAAGAACATCAAAAAATACGTCTTGAACAAGCTCTAAAAAAGACAGCTGAAGGGCAAGTATACCCTTTTGGAATCTTTTTAAGAGAAAATGATAAACTGATTGGAGACATTTCATTAACTCAAATTGTTAGGGGAGACCTCCAAAGCTGTTATACGGGTTTTACTTTGGATAAGGAGCATAATACAAAGGGCTATACAACAGAGGCTCTTCAACTTGTTGTAGATTTTGCTTTTAGGGAATTAGAGCTACATAGAATTGAAGCAGGAGCGATGCTTGCTAATTTAGCATCTATTCGTGTATTAGAAAAAATGGGATTTAAAAAAGAAGGTATAGCGAAAGAAAATATAAGGATTAATGGCAAATGGACAGATCATCAAATAGTAGCTATCATCAACAGCTTGGATGTGTAAGTTTATTTTGATTCCAATAACGATAATTATGTAACTCTTCAAACTCTACCAACAGTTTTATAGGGACCTTTACAATTTTCGGATTAGAAACTAACCTTACAAGTCTTGAAATTCCACCTAACTCTACAATTACTCTATTTGAAAATTTTACAACTAACCACACTAAGACTCTTATTTGTTTTAGTTTTAGCTTTGTATTTGCTGCGTTCGTCACATTGACTAGTAGAACATTTAAATCCACAACTCCACAAACAATTAGATTAACACCAGGGAGATACAAGGACTTTCTTATTTGAGGATGTTAAATGCCACTTCAGTTAACGCCTCATCAAGGCCATTATTTATCCAACAAACAACATATATTTTTTGTGATAAACCAAATTCATATTACTGTGAGAATAGTGATTATGGTTATTAGTAGTTATTAAAGAGGGCCTTGGCTCTTTTTTATTTTCTTTCGACATAATATGACAATATATGAATTAATAGTTTGGTATTATTATCTAGAAATCTTACATTTATCTACAAATTATTATTGTATTTTTAATTTTTTAAATGTAAAATATTTCAATGTAAATACATACCATTTAGGGGGATAAAGAAATTTATGAAAAAATTATTAGCTTCAGCAACAGCGGTAACACTATTAACAGTGGGGTACAGTTCTTCTGCATTTGCAGCTAAGAGTCCTAATGATACAAAAAACTGTGGCCATTTTAAAAGTCAACAAGATGCTCAAGCATTCTGGGATCAAAATGGATATGGTGTTGGAAATGATCCGCACCGTTTAGATAATGATAAAGACGGCATTCCATGTGAAGATTATAAATATCCAAAGAGCACAAATACTACAACAGAAAATAAAGAAACTACTAAACCTCAAGAACAACCTAAACAAGAAAATACTAAACAGGAAAACACTAAACAAGAACCTGTTAAACAAGAAAACACTAAGCAAGAGAATTCAAAACAAAACAACCAAACAACAAATAATAAACAAGAACAAACCAAGCCTCAAACAACTGCAAAAGAAACAAAGAAAAATACTAATACAGTTGTGAAAAAAGAAACAAAAAAACAAGGTGAAAAATTACCTAATACAGCATCAAACGGTGTTACAATGATGCTAGCAAGCTTAGGATTAGCATTAGCTGGATCTGTATTAATGTTCCGTCGTAAAAAGACAAACGCATAAAATAGTTCCTTAAAACGGCAGGAGAAATCCTGTCGTTTTCAAATGGAGTGATAAAAGTGAATAAAAAACAATGGATAGGCTTATGTTTAACTGTTATTGGACTTACTATCTTTTCCTATTATTTTCTGGAATGGTATAGTGCTAGACAATCAGCAGAGTCGTTAACAACTAGCGAGGCTAAACAATATGAGATCTCCACACCTTCTAAAGAAAATGAAACGCAAAACATCAATCAAACAGAGACAGAGATAAAGACTGACACTTCATTACAAGAAGAACCTGTACAAATTCCTGCTTCAAAGGTAAACCATCAGTTAGGAGATAAAGTAGCATATTTAATTATCCCTAAAATACAAAAGAAATACTCTATATATTGGGGAGCTGATGATAAAGTACTAAAAAAGGGTGTAGGTATGTTTGTTAGTGACTTAACTACTACACCATCTGGAAATGGTCATACAGTTTTAAGTGGACATAGAGATACTGTTTTTACCGAGCTTGGTCAATTAAAGGAAAATGACCAACTTATCGTGGAATATGAAAATAAAACATATACATATGAAATTAACAAGCATTGGATAACAGATTCAGAAGATCGAACAGTTATTGTAGAAAAAAGTGAGCCGACATTAACATTAACAACTTGTTATCCTTTTGACTATATAGGAGACGCTCCAGATCGGTACATAATTGAAGCATCTCTACTTTCTATTCATTGATGAGGATGGAAAGTCCAATACACATTAGTAAAATTAAAGTGGTTATCGAGTCGGAGAAAGGCACCTTAGAGTGTCTTTTTTTATATAATTTAGTTGCCCATATGGAAAGTTTGTTATAGTTTTTTGTTTAGCGTGATTTTTTTCGAAATGCTGGCGGCACCCCATCGCTATCAACCTAACAGAACAGGTTGCTCCCAAAAGTTTTTTATACAAAATAACATCAAAAAATACGTCTTGAACAAGCGTTAAAAAAGACAACTGAAGGGCAAGTATACCCTTTTGGAATCTTTTTAAGAGAAAATGATAAAATGAAGGTAATATTAGGGAATTGTGAGGATGATTACGTTGCTTACTTTGATAAAATTTGTAGTTAGTTATGCTGCAAGTCTATTTGCTTTTATTTTTGGATGGTTCTTAATTTCATATATTTTTAATCCTAGCTTTATTCACCCAGACGTTTTACAGGGGTTCATAAAAACTATCGTCACTTATGGTAGTATACCAGCTCTTATAGCTTGTCTAATTGGGGAAGTTTTATATAGGAAAATTAAACGATGTCGAGAGTTTCAATTTGGAATTCCTTTATTTATAGGACTAGCAGTTATCTATACACTTATACCATTTCTTTTTCTTTTTACTTTTTCTTTTTCACATTTCTTTTATTTCGTAGCACCTGTTATGATGGGGTCCTTAGCTTTTTATGTAGTGCGTAGAAAAATATAATTATAATAGATATGTCTAAATCACTAGTTTCAAAAAGCCTTCACGCAATAATGATTGCATGAAGGCTTTTGATGTTTTCTTATTTTTTTGTCTCGTTAACCCATGTAATAATGTCCTGGATGACGTACTCGGGAACATTAGCAGGGATTTCATATTCACTAGGGAGGCTTAATTCCCCGTCACCCTCCGTGAAGAAATGATTCAATTTCGGGTATTTTTTGAACTGAACATTCCTGCGGTTTGCAAGCCCTTCTTGCCATTTTGTATATTCATTTTTTACTGTTACTTGATAATCGCGTGCTCCTTGCAGAATGAGTAAAGGCTCTTTTCGTGATTTTGCCTCTTCAACTGGACGCCACCTAGAAACATCATACATAAAATGAGGTGACCCAAAATTGTAGCCAGCTGGAGGATGATCAGGATTGAAAGTAGGATCCTGAATAAAAGCAGCCTGTCTTTTTAGTTCATCGATTTCTTCCTGTGGTTTCCCAAGGTATTGATACTGATCAATGGCAATGTCAGTCAAAGGGTGTGCAGGTGGTGCGAGTAAGATACTTCCTCGAACAAGTGAAGAAGGCGCTTTGCTCAGTATACGCGGCATTGTGCCAGCTCCTTGGCTATGTCCGAGAATGAAAATATTATTTGGATCAATGCCTTCCTGCTGCGCTGCGGATTTTGCTGCATATATAGCATCATCTGTAGTATCACGGTCTAACGTAACGGGTTCTGCACTCATCTTTAATGCATGTTCTAAGGTACGTTTTTCATAGCGCAACACTGCAATTCCGTTGGATGAAAGGCCCACCGCAAGGTCTCGTAAGATTTTTGTTCCCAAATAGGTAGCATCGCGATCATGGATGCCAGCACCATGCACAAGAACAACGACGGGTACCTTTTCACCACGCTGATGCTTCGGAACTGTTAATGTCGCTGGTAACGGATAGGTAGAATTTCCAATGACGATTTCACGTTCTTGATAGGAGTCAGGTTGATCATAGCTAGGATGTGGGATGGTATAAGATTCTTCGGGTGGCCTTTCTCCAATTTCATCTACTTTCCCGCCAGGTGTGAATTTAAGGAGTAGCGGTATGGTAGTTCCTTCGGTAGCTGCTGGAATTTCTACCGTCTGATGGACCAAGTTTCGTTCTTTTATCACGGGGGTTCCCATGCTTTTTATCCCGCTCCAGCCACTTTGTGTCCACCAGTTTTGTAATGTGGTTGCTGTAAACTTGGATTGAAAAGCAGTTGACGTCAACTGTAGTGCCTCTGCATACTTACCTTGCTGGAGATATTCAAAAAATAATGATGTACGCTCCGTTAAAGAGACTAGTTTCTTTTCAGCAGATTGTTCTTCGCGTGTATCTGCGTGAATAGTTGTTGTAAGCGGGAAAGATGAAACGCCTAAAGAAAAGAGTAGGGGAAAGGTAAGTACTGATCTTTGTATTTTCTTTTTTTTATTCATGTTTTAACCTCCAATACGTGATGGTACAAAACAGGTATGGTAATTAGAATTCTGGTGCGAAAACTTCAAAATATTTGCAAGCAATCTCCAAAACTTGGACATACTCATATTATTATTCTAAAAAAACGTAGCTTTCTTCTCTTGTCACATGCATATTAATCCCAGAAATAATCTTTCTTCCTTCACTTTATATTTTGATTATACGAAACAAAGCTCTCGTTTTTCTTACTTGATACTTACAAATTCCTTAAGTAAAGGATATTTTAAAATCTTAGCTTGATGAATATGTAGCGGTACTCCTATGTTAAGAGATAGCTTAAGGACCGAGGATTATATTGTTTTTATAAAGGGTTGATGTTATGTTTGTTTTGTAACATATCGTGTTTTATGCATGTAGGAGGATTTATTGAAGAAATTATTAATATTGTTTTTATTAGCTACATTTTGTCTACAGATTACAGGATGTTCTAATAATATGGGTACACTAAGGGAGAAGTCTAAACGCATCAATAAAGGGTGGTACAAACATATGTAATAGTTTGTATCACCCTTTGTTGATGATAGAAGTCATAAAGAAAAGACACCCTAAGGTGCCTTCCTTCGACTTGAACCATCTTAATTTTAATAATATATTGGACTCCCATCCAACTATTATTTTACCATGTTAAATTGTTTTATTCATTGAGAAATATGCTTTAAATATATATTTTTAAAAAATATATAGATTTGAACAATATGTATACGAGCCACATATCAAAAAAAGACACTCTCAAGAGTGCCTCTCCTTAGCAGCCGAATCCGCCGCCCCAACAGCTAGCGCCAACAATGATTAATAAGATGAAGAGCACAACAAGTAAGGCAAATCCGCCGCCGAAACCACAGCCTCCACCACAACTACCTCCATAGCCCATATTAACTCCTCCTTCCATAAAGCCCATTTATTAATGGATTTAATTTAATTTATGTTTTTAAGGGTGAATGGAGCAGGTCCTTAAAAAAATAAAAGGATTTTGGAAGTTAAAAAGAGTTGACGATCTTATTTTTGTCACCGGAATTTTGTCTTCTACATATTGTATTTTATTCTGTGTATTGGGGGAAGGAGGATCTTATGGCTAATTCTGAGATGATTTTACGTTTACTTACGGATTTAAAGATTGAACAACAATTGTTGAAAGAACAGTTAGAGAAAATGCAAACAGCTGTGACTATTCTTGAAGAAAAGTCAGTGACGCTTAAAGAAAAACCAGCGACTCTTAAAGAAAAAACAATGACTCCTGAAGAAAAACCATCTGTTACAAAGCAAAGAGCTTTTTCTGGACGCCCAACATCTTTTCGTGATTGGAGAGCAGCTGCTCAAAAAAATTCATAAAACTATAAAAAAAGAAGACATCAATTAAGATGTCTTCTTTTGCTTGTACAATCCAAATGAAGTTAAGAAGATATATCCATATTGCTTTAGAAATAAGAAGAAAATAACGATTGTCGACTCCTATTTTAGTTATCTATTATTTGTTTTAATTCATTTATTCGTATTATTTTTTGAGAGCCCCAGTAATGAGGCCTTTTTTATAATTGTGTTAAAGTAGAAACCCCTCAAGCGTAGTGAGGGGTTACATGACTAGGGAAATGAATGATTATTAGTGTTTCATGAGCTGAAGTTCAGGATATTGCTTCTGAATTTCTTCTAAATGATTTTCGTTTATCCCTTTTAAATTTTGATCAAAGAAGCTAGTTACTAGTTTATTAATGAGTGTATAATTTGTGGCTACATCTTCGTCTGGTTCATTAATAATAGGTGAAAATGCTGCTAAATCTGTAAAACTGGTATGGTTTGTTTTTGGAATTACCACTGTGTACACGCCCGGTTTTTCAATCGTTTTATTTCTTAAATAGGATATTTCCAATAATTCATTTTGGATTCCGGTTGTCTTTTGATTCTCCGCTTCTTTCATATAATGAATCGTCGCCTCAGCATTCATCAACATGAATGGTTTCTGAGGACCGTCTTTAGGCATTGGGTCGCCAAACAATCCGCCATCCATATCAATTGCAGCTTTAATACGCGTATCCTTTACTAGCATCTGTGCGGAGGTTGCTCCGCCAAAAGAGTGACCGAACATTCCAATTTTGTCATAGTTAATTAAGTCTGCAATCGTTTTAAAACTTTTATCGAAATTACCTTTTATTACTTCGTTTAAAACAAAAGTAGTATCCTGTTCCCATTTTTGAACTATGGTATTTAAGGCCGTAGGTGTATTTTCAATTGGTATAGAGTCTACACGGTTTCCGTTAGGGAAAATCGTTGTTGCTGCATATCCTGTGAAATTAAGAGCGATTACTACATAGCCTTGACTAGCTAATTCCTCTAACTGGAATGTATTTTGTTGACTATATAATCCCATCCCATGGCCGAATAAAAGGAGGGGGAATTTTTCTTTAGCTTGAAGTGGCTTAGCATTTTGATAAGAATGTGTTTTTGTCAGCCCTAAATGTGTCGTTACGATATACGGAGCACCGTTTGTTACTGCCAATTGTTCACCCAGTTCGTTTATGTTCTCAAAATAGGCAGAAGGATTCCCTGATCCTTTTGCGGCAGGATAGTATACTTGTATCATTAACTCACGATTTCCATGATTATTTGGTACAGTTGTTTCTTTTCGATTTGTATCAATTAAATGAAAAGCTTTCGTGCCTACTGTATATTTTCCAGTAGGCTCTGGGAGTGTTATGATCGGAAAAAGTAAAGGTAATGTAAACATTACGATAGCAGTTACGATAATTCCTAAACCTTTTAAAACTTTCATCACTAACTTTTTAGAAACGGCTGTAGTTTTTGGTTTCAAAAAAACTTGTAATGTTAAAACGAACAATAAGAAATAGGCGGGAATCATGCGCCAGTTTGCACCAATTACAATGATAGTGGCAAGTAATAATGTATAATTTATTAGTAAAATGACTCCATTTTTTTTCGTCAAACCCCGTTTGATAAAGATGGGAATGATACTAGATAAAAGTAATGCAGCAACAAAAATGATTTCTAACATTTTTAGCTCCTTTCCTAATCAACATAAATATAGATTGATAATTTAAAACCTTCTCAATTATATAACTATCTTTGATAATTGTATGCATGTAAGTAAGTTTAGAATGTTTTTATATGACATTAAAAAAAGTACTCATACGAGTACTTTTTCTTAAATGAATTATTATTTATTTTTAAACCGTTCCCCATAAATGATAAACCATACCGATAACAAAAAATGCTAGTCCTACAAATAAAACAATTAAAGCAAGCACTCCATTTTTATTATGTTCCATAAAATTAGCTCCTTTTTCATTTACTTACATACAAAAAGCCTTTAGTCGTAATTATGGCTAAAGGCCTTAATCTTCATACTTTGTAGTTTATAAAAAAGTTGTACTTCTGTATTAATTTGGAATATGATTATTTAAAGAGAAGGTGATGAGTACATGCAGGAAACAAAACAATTCCCGCTTATATCGGGAAATCTCTCATTAGATTTAGTAAATACAGAGTTAGTTAGGCGTGGACAACGTTATGATTTATTAATAACAGATGAAGATGTATTAGAATGGCTACATGTAATAAAGGTTAATCTTCCTTTTTGGAATGAAAAAACACTTATAGGAATTCAGAAGCGAATGGATCAAGTTACATCTAGCATATTAGAGGTAAGAGAAGTATTGAGAAAACAGTTTGAGGCAATTGCTGATCAGCAAGAAATTTCTAATGATTTTATTACGTATTTAGAAAAACAAATTGAGAAGGCACCATTTACATATAAAATCATTGAACAGCAGCTAGTATCTATCCCAGTTGGAGAAATCGAGGATGTACTCGCATCGTTAATTGCATTTGACGCTTTAACGTTAATAGCAGAAAATAAGCTTATTTCCCTTAAAAGGTGTTCAAATCCTGACTGTGTTTTATTATTTATAGATAAGAGTGGAAAACGAAAATGGTGTTCTATGAAAATATGTGGGAACCGGAAAAAGGTAGCAAAATTTCAGGATCGAAAATTTGAGGAAGTTTAGAGAATCAACTTATAACAGTTGATTCTTTTTTTGCATTTTAAAACTAACCCCTTAAATTAATATTTACAGGTTAGTTATGCCGGGTTATAATTGTTGGTAAATAAAGGAGGAGAACGATGGATAATATAACAGCAACTAAGCAGAAAGATCCTCAACCAATAAGTGTACGATATTTTACAAAAATGAAAGGGAAAGGAAGAAGCCCATTACAAGTAAATGTAAAGGACTCTTTAACGGGACTACTAGGGGGATTTTTAACAATTCTTACCTTAACATATTTAACGAGCATAACCTCTACAGAATTATTAATGGCTCCATTTGGTGCGAGTTGTGTATTAGCGTTTGGAGTTTGGAATGCGCCATTATCTCAGCCGCGTAATATTATTGGAGGACATTTGATTTCAACTTTCATTGGTCTATCAATATATCATTTGTTTGGGAATGAATATTGGACAATTGCTTTAGCGGTGGGGATGGCAATAGCCGTTATGATGTTAACGAGAACGACGCACCCTCCGGCAGGCGCCGATCCGATTATCGTAATTTTAGGGGCAAATAGTTGGAGTTATTTAGTAACACCAGTTTTAATTGGCTCCGTTGTTATTGTAGTTATTGCTTTATTCATTAATAATATGAGTAGTAAAAGAAGTTATCCAACTTTTTGGATGTAGTTTGTGAAGTGAAAAATAATTTAATTGAGTATTCTATTCTTACTATGTTTTATTTTTTATATAGTAAAAGCCTTAGTCGTAATTGTAGCTAATGGCTTGGGTCCTCATACTTTGTAGTTCATAAAGAAAAGACACTTTAAAGTGTCTTCTACAGATTTGAATTATTTAATTCATGTAATTAATATTCGTTAGCATAAAACTCTTTTATTAATTTTATTTCATTTGTATCTGGATTAAACTTAAATATTTTAATTTGATTCGATTCGTCTTTGTATGCAAATGTATTCTCACCAACTTGGGTCATATTGCTGGTGTTTAAGATAGGGTCGCTACCGTGATCAGTAATTTCCACAGTTTTCTCACGATCCCAGAATGCAATGACAATAATCAAAATGATAAGACATACCCGTATAAAACGTAATTCTCTTGCAACAGGATGTTCCATCTGTTTGTCTCCTTTACTGTTTGATAGAGTCTGTTTATAAAAGAGATAATTCCTAGGGATATAAATAAAAAAGACACCGTAAAGTGTCTTTTTTATTTTAGTTATGCGCATTACTTAATAAGACGCTAGTTCCTCAGTCTGGCTATGAGTAACTATGTAGGGTAATTCCATTATAACATTTTAACCAGTAATGGGTCTATATGGAATTTAATTGATTTTCTTTTTGATTATTCAGAACGATTAATCGGGTATTTGGATGAAGGAAGCGGTGAGGAAGAAGGGACTTAACTTGTTTTAGAAGAGTGTCTTCTTTTTGTATCATTGTGAGTAAAGTGTAGAGTTATATTTCCCTTTACACGAACATAACGGTATAATATAGTTAAGTTAAGTGAACTTAACTATTAAACAAAACGAAATAAAAGCATGGAGGAATAACGCTATGACTAGAACGTATAAAGAAGTAATTAATGAAATGAACCGAGCTTATAATGAATTCTACATTTTACTATTCCAGGAGTTAAAAGATGAATTCGGTCTTACAGGACAGCAAGAGAGCATGCTATTTCATATTAATTTAAATGAAAACACGACAGCAAATCACATTGCGACTACTTTTAATATATCAAAAAGTGCCGTTAGTCAAGTTTTATCTAAATTGGAGAAACAGAAGATGATTTCAAAACAAGTAAACCCTAATAATAAACGGGAGTATTTTCTTACACTTGGTCCAAACGGTAGTAAGTATATAGAGCGGTTGTCGGAGTTAGATGATGTATTAATTGAGAAATATTTTTCTAAAATCGATATAAACGCCCTAGAGCAAATGACAGATACGTTAACGAAAATAAATAAAGTCATATTGGAAGAAAAACAGAAAGATCTTGATTGTAATGAGTAAGAACGTAGATGAAGCAATTAGTAGAAAGGAGGAGAAGTGCATTATGAGTTTCATACCAAATATGATTACGATAGCAAATTTTGTATGTGGGCTTTTAGCTATTTACGCTGTTTTCGTTCACGATATTTATTTGGGAGCAGTTTTTATTATTACAGGTATGCTGTTTGACTTTTTTGATGGCATGGTCGCTCGGAAACTTGATTCTGTTTCGGAAATTGGTGGAGAGTTGGACTCATTTGCGGATTTAGTTACTTTTGGTGTGGCACCGTCTATTCTGGCATATAGTGCCTCGTTAAAAGATTTGCAGTCTATCGGGATGATATGCGCGCTCACTTACAGTATTTGCGGCATGCTTCGGCTTGCAAGATTTAACACACAGCAAAGCAAACTCCCGACCTTTATCGGCATGCCAATCCCATTCGCGGCAATGTGTCTCCTCATTTTATGTTTTTTAAAGAATCCAGTTTCCGTGGCGTTTGGTACATGCGTACTCGCTTATTTAATGGTAAGCAAAATCAAATTCCCTCATTTTAAAAAAGATATAGCTGAAAGCTTGAAGCCTGGAAGATTGGATTGATGATACGAGATTACAATGAGAAAGATAAAGGAGTATAACATGATTCGTATGGCATTAAGATCATTCAACATACAAATGTATTGTTTGCTAGGCGTAATGTTATTGGGATGGCTTGTGACACCTTTTTCAGCACAGTTCGTAGGGATAAGCATTGGCCTTTTAGTAAGTATGTACTGCGCCTGGATTTTAGGAAGGCGTATTGAAAAGTTCGGAGATAGCATTGTAAAAAAAGAAAAAGCACCGATGCTTGGAATGATAAATCGGTTCGCAGCCGCAATACTCGGCGCGATTATTATGTATGAAATTGAACACCATGAATTCATGTGGACATTCGCTGCTGGAATTATGAGTGGGTATTTCTTGGTTATTATTAATTTGGGGTATTACAGTATGAGGGATGAGAAGGGATAAAGTGAAACCTAAGTTTAAGCATACTGTTGCCTAACAACGAATAGCGGATTAGTAATTAGAGTAATAATAAAATCTAACATAAAATTTAAGAAAAATTTTATATTTCCCCCACTTTTTATTTTAAAAGTTTTTTCTATCCTATAAACAAGTTACATCAAGGAGGAGACTGAAAATGAATAAGTGGGGATTTTTTTATTTTTAATATATTCCCTATATTCGAAGACAAAGTAGAAGATTAAACATATGAACAAAGTACTGGTTCTTAAACTATATTCTAAAATAATAGATGAAAATGTAAAGTTAGGGGATTCCACATGCATACAGAAGTTTTAATGAGTTATTTGTATACTTATTTTTTTACAATTATGTTTTGTATTTTATTTCAAATTGGATTTTATTTTAAAGCGAAAAGAAACATATCTATTCGGCATTTTCTATGGGTATATGTTTTTCTGTTCTACCTTTCGTTAGTGTATAAGGTGACGCAGATTGCAACTGTATGGGATATAAGTAGATATGAAACGTGGATTCGTGTAAGTCAAATCAACTTGACTCTATTTGATACGGCAGGTAGTACTACGTATCTTTTGAACATCGTACTGTTTATGCCGTTCGGTTTTTTATTACCGATGATTTGGCCGTATTTTAGAAAAATAAAAAATACGGTATGTGCAGGATTCTTTTTTTCATTGGCAATTGAGTTAAATCAATTGTTAAATAATAGAATTACAGATATTGATGATTTATTTACGAACACCCTCGGGGCGATTATTGGGTATTTATTATATAGAGCTTTAAAAATGATATTTAAAAGAGAGGGGGAAAAGCTTGATACCAGCTCTTCTCTAGTTATAAAATACGAGGCTATTTTTTGTTTAGTATGTTCATTTGTAGGAGCGATGTTAATTTATCATCCAGCTTTATTTGGAAGACCTGTCATCATTCAGTGAGGCAATTACGAATTTCTTTTGAATGCTCGAGTGATATTTCAATTTGCAAAAAGCCTTTAACTTGTTATAGTTAAAGGCTTTTATCATCATAATTTTTACTTACCAATTACCCACTCTAACATCCGCCTTCAACCACTTCACCCAATCCAAATCCTCTACCTTAAGCAAACTAAGCGAAACACCCTTCATATCTAAAGAAGTTAACAGTGTACCAACCTTTACGAATGTCACTTGCAATCCTTCAAGTTCACACAAACGGCGAATGTCGTTTGCGAAAATGTATTGTTCCATTAATGGAGTTGCGCCGAGTCCGTTAATGAGGATAGCGAAGTTGTCTCCTTTTCTCCAGCGATAAATGCTTTTTAGTTTGTTCATTAGTTCGATCGCTAATATTTCAGAAGAGGATAGTGCTTCTTTACGGTAACCTTTTTCTCCGTGAATGCCGACGCCATAAAACACTTCATCGTCATTTAATGTGAATGAAGCTTTTCCTTTTACTGGATCGTTGACAGGGGAAAGAGCAACTCCTAATGTGTGTAAGTTTTTAGTGATAGAGCGGCCAAGTGTTGTTAGTTCTTCTAGAGAATGGCCTTCAAGAGCGGCCGCACCAAGTATTTTTTGAACGAAAACAGTACCAGCGACGCCGCGTCTTCTTTTATTAAAAGAAGCATCATCTTCAATTGAAACGTCGTCATTTACGATGATGTGGTCAATTTTTCTTCCTTCTTCTTTAGCGATCTGCTTTGCCGCAAGAAAGTTCTCAACGTCATCTTTAAAGTTTTTAATAATGAATAGTATACTTTTATCTTTTGGCATAAGGCGAGTTGCCGCCGCAATTTGTTCCACTGTAGGCGGAGTGAAGATGCTTCCGTTTACTGCCGCTGTAAGCATACCTTTTCCTACATAGCCAATATCAGCAGGTTCATGTCCGCTACCACCGCCACTTATAATAGCGACGTCTTGCTTCATTTTTTCGATATCTTTTACATAAATGATGTTATTCGTTTCATCGTAATTTACTTTGTCGTTATGTTCAAAATAAAAGCCGTGCAGCATATCTTGAACGATATTTTGTACATCATTCATAATCTTTTTCATTGCTTTTGCCACCCTTTAATTACTTTGCTGATTGCTCCAGTAATAGTAGTAATTGATTGTTTATCATATTTTTCATAAGAGAAGACATAATGGAAGGATCTACTTCGCACTTACTTTCAATCCAATCTTTTATCGTTCCAACGAAGCCGTGACTATAAAAGGAGGCAATCGTATTTTTTGTCTCATCAGAAAGGCTGAATCCACAGCTCACAGATAGTTCATCGATAATCTTCATATATAAGTTTTTCGTATGCTCAAATAAATAGTGATTAAACGAGTTTTGCTCAATGACTTTAAAAGCATTTCGGTAAAATTTTTGATTTTCATAAAAGTAATCAAATAATAAATCGAAAATGTTTTCCCACGTTTCATAATCGAGAAAGTCGATAATGTTTTCCTTCGTTTCTTCTCTATAAATCCAGCTTAATAGTTCAAATTTATCTTTAAAATGATAATAAAAAGTTTGCCTACGCATTTGACAGTGTAACATAATATCGCTCACTGATATTTTATGAAACGACTCTGTTTCCATTAAATACTTCAATGAGTTCGCGATTATCTTTTTAGAAATTATAGAAGAGGTCATCTGAATCATCCCTAGAATGTTATTAATATGAAAATCCTATCTATAAATGAGAGCGGTGTCTTTAGACAGATTGTCCATTTTGTCCGTTTACTATAAAACGCTTTCATTTTAACATGGTTAGTAAGAAGAAGATTTCAAATATATCACAATATATTAAAGGAATTGAGGGAGAACTACAATGAAAAAGATTATAAACAAACCAGAAACATTAGTAATGGAAATGTGCAACGGAATGGTTATGGCTCATCCAGAGCTTGAGCTTTTGAAAAAATATAAAGTGATTAAGAAGAAAGAAATGAACGAAAATAAAGTAACGTTAATTAGTGGAGGCGGTAGTGGTCACGAGCCGGCACATGCAGGATTAGTCGGAAAAGGAATGTTAGATGCGGCAGTGTGCGGAGATGTGTTTGCGTCACCTTCACAAATTCAGGTATACCAAGCGATTAAAGAGACAGCTAGTAAAAAAGGTACGTTATTAATTATTAAAAATTATAGCGGCGATATTATGAATTTCAAAAACGGTGCGCATTTAGCGAAGGAAGATGGAATTGAAGTCGACTACGTAAAGGTGGACGATGATATTGCGGTAGAAGATAGCCTGTACACAGTAGGACGCCGCGGCGTTGCGGGCGTTATTTTAGTTCATAAAATTGCCGGCGCAGCAGCGGAAGCAGGTATGGATTTAGGAGCGGTGAAAGCTGTAGCAGAAAAAGCAGCGGCTAACGTGCGCACAATCGGTTTAGCATTAACGTCTTGTACAGTTCCAGCGAGTGGATCACCTACTTTCACACTTGCGGAAGATGAAATGGAATACGGTGTAGGTATTCACGGCGAACCAGGAATTAAGCGTGAAAAAATGCTGTCAGCAGATGAACTAGCGAACCGTATGACAAATGACCTTGTAAAAGATTTAGGAGTAAAAGATGGCGAGGAAATCGCAATTCTAGTTAACGGTTTTGGCGGAACACCACTGCAAGAACTTTACTTATTTAACAACGCAGTTACGAGAGAACTAGCTGCAAGAAACATTAAAATTAATAGAGTATTCGTCGGTAACTATATGACAAGTATTGATATGGCTGGTATGTCTTTAACGGTAATGAAGTTAGATGAAGAGCTAAAAACATTACTATCAAAAGAATGTAATACACCAGCGTTTAAAGTAGACGGTCCAGTTGAAAGTGTAGAGTACGTAAATGTACTTGAAGAGACAGAAGAGAAGGAAGTTTCATTTGAACTAGAAACTGCGGAAGAGCACGCTGTTATTAAAGATAATGTTATTACATTAAACAACATGATTTATCTCGTTGATAAAATGAGCGATATTATTATTAAAAATGAAGTACCGTTCTGTGAGCTAGATACGCATGCTGGTGATGGCGACTTCGGAATGAGTGTGGCAAAAGGATTTAAGCAATTAAAACGTGAGTGGCACTCTATTGTAGAACAAGAAAACGTAACGATCGGATCATTCCTTGACGGCTGTTCGATGATTATTATGGAACATTGCGGCGGCGCATCTGGTCCAATTTGGGGCGGTGCATTCCGCGCAGCTAGTAAAGCAGCAGCCGAGAAGCGTGAGTTAACAGTGAAAGAATTCGCTGAAATGCTGCAAGCAGCATTGCAAGGCATCCAATCGATCGGTGAAAGATCATTCGGCAGAGGAGCAGTAGTTGGTGACAAAACACTTGTTGACGCACTTGCTCCATGTGTAGACTCTTGGTTAGATAGCGCCTCAAACGAAGTAGACGTAAAAACTGCCTTTGAAAAAGGAGCAGAAGCAGCGGTCAAAGGAGCAGAGTACACGAAAGAAATCGTAGCTCGCATGGGCCGCGCTGGTACAGTTGGCGAAAGAAGCTTAGGATATCCAGATGCAGGTGCACATGCACTTGGGGTTATCTTTACGGAGATTGCAGGTAGTTTGAAATAGTAATTGGAAAGTCCCTCTGCTTTAAGGTGGAGGGGTTTTTCTGTAGTTTTCGAGAATAATAGTATGTGTCTTTTTGTATTACCAAAAACGACCGATTTTGGTGATACAGAAGGACATAAATCTCGTTTTTTATCGGACTTCTTTTTACTGTACTTTTATTTTCTTTATGAGTTATTAGAAAAATAATTGTCTATATAAGTCTTTATTTTTTCAAAATCCTTTTCCATAAATAAAATTGCTGGTACTTCAATTATTGGAAGATTATTTTCATTATCAAAAGGTGGACACGGTTTGGGAACTACCAAATAGTCAACTGAGCTTTTATCCCTAATATAATTAATTGAAACATCATAATGTTTGGAAAAATATTCCTTCAAATCATCCTGATTCCTTAAAAATGGTAGAGAAAATATTGAACCATAATTTATACCAGCGTCGACAATTAATACAAAGCATATTTTTTTCATGATACACCCTCCTCGTATAATAAGTTTTAAGTTAATAATTGTTCCTTGAAAATTAAATAGTTTTTATATTCAAGAGCTACATCAAAAAAATGATGTATGGGTAAAATTTAGTCTTGGATACTGGTGATTCCTAGATAATGGAAGTATAGAAGTAAAAAGATATGGTTATAATTTAAGTCTTCGACACGATATAACATATCCCCTGTAAAAATTTTGTAAAATAGCCTGTGAAAAACTGGATTTTCACTTGTAAATAACAGAAATAGGAGATGGAGAGAATGTTATTTACTTTGGATGAAATTATGACGACGAGGGAAGCATGTGATCGTTGGGAGATTACGCTGGATAATCTACACATGAAATTAAATAGATTAAAAAATAGTGATGTGTTGAATGGATTAATTAAAGAAGGAAAAGCAAAATATTATAAGCCAGAAGGAAAAAAAGAGGGGAATGGATATTTACAATAGAAGAGATTAATAAGGTGCAGCAAGTAAAATTATTAGAAATGGAACAAAGATTAGGTGATCGCATTGATCAAAGAAATAAATTAATTGAAAATGATATAAAAGATCGTAAGGAACGTGAAGAAAGAATAGAAAAAAGGCTAGAATTAAGAGATGATAACTTTATGGAAATGGTAAGAGAAATCCAAGATGCAAAACGTACTATCGTATTGGCTCAACAAGAAATAGCGGCAGCTAAAAAGAAGTCCTGGTAGAAGTTTTGGAAATGAGTATCATTTTTAAATTAATACAAGTAAAAGAGACCTTATATGGTCTCTTTTTTTTAGGGTATTTTACTGTTTTCGCTCAAATGGATTGTCTTATACATCTAAGTTGTTTCTACATAAATATCTGTAATCTCACCTATTACTATATCTTTAAAAAAATTTCCAACAGAACCAATAAACCGTTATAAAAAGTATTTAAAATAATAACAAATAGGTATAATAATTCCCACTATAGAAAATACAATACTTCCTAAATTAAATGCAGAAAGTTTCGCACGATGAACTTGAATTTCACCTAAATCTACCCCTCCACTAAAATGCTTATCCATAACTTTAGCGACGTTTTGTTGTTGATTAACAAAATAAGGTATTAGCCATATACAGCAGAACAAAATAATACTACCAAAAAAGAGTGTGTCAATAATTGAAGCTTTCCAATTTAATGAAGTAATGACTATGAGAACAAATTCTCCCACCATAACAATTATCATAGTTACTACATATCTGGTTTTTTCAGAAACGTTTTTAAATACAGTCTCGTCCATAATTTTTTCTATTTTAGTCCATATTACACTGATTAACACGATTAGGCTAATTAAGAAAATAGTAAATAAAGCTTTAACTAAAAGGTACTCAAACACTATCGACACCACCTAGTAATTTCTAAATTAGAATATAAAGTTGATTTTTTTAACTCTATCAAAAGATTAAATTCAATAATCTATTAACTAGCTTATCGAAAAATTTATTGATTTAAAGATACAACACTATATGTATTAGTTATATGGGATAAGATCTCCCAAAATTCCTTTTCTAATATATATATCTTCTAATCGTTGTTGGACTTCAATTGTCTAAATATTTTATTTAGCAATTTATATTAGTTAATAATTAGAATTTTTAGAATTAAAATTCCGTGATATTGTTAAGAAAATAATTATTATTATGATATTTCGATGTAATTGCTGCTAATGCTTTATCTTCAGGGGGAAATATAAGGTTTTCGTTACCATAATACTAATAACAACCTAACAAATTGAATAGTTACCAGAAAATACTAAATTTTGTCCCTCAGCAATTTACAGTATAATACACTTTTAGAAAAAATGGAATATTTAAATATTTTTTATTAATAATAATACGAATCGTCAGAATACTTATAATTATTGTATGGATTAAAGATAACTCATCTGTGGTGATCTTTATTCATTTTTTCTAGAGTTTATATTAACTTAGAAAACTTTGTAACAGAATCATATATAAGAGCAAATATGATACAAGCAATATCATAAGTTTTTTATTTTTTTACAGTAACCATTTCTCAGCTAATCTCCACTATTGATTCGCAATATTCTGTTATTTTTTTATCAATTTACAATTGCAGGTTGAACTATTATATAATATACAGAATAATGGTAATATTCAGGTGAATAGAAGTGTTTGAGGAGGACGTAGTGATATGAGCACAAATATTTTAATGCATGAAGCAGTTATGCAACAACTTAATGATTTTTATCAAATGATGTTGTCGCAGCAAATTATAAAAGCAATTGAATTAAAGAAAGAAATAGATGAAAAAATTGAACAGATTAAACATGCAGAAGAAAAAGAAAATCAAAATTTATTATTATATTATTCTTTACTAGACCTAAAATATAGAATGCTAACTGATCGAGTGAGTATTCGAAAAGATAGTTTTGAAGCAATTGATACAATTGATGAATCGACAGATACACTCACAGCTTATTACTATCATTCTTTTAAAGCAGAACATGCTTTAATGTTTAGTAACTATAATGAAGCCAGAAGGCAATATGAAGAAGCTGAGAGTTTATTAGAACATATTTCTGACGAACTAGAGCATGCAGAGTTTTATCAAAAATATGCGGTGTTAAATCATCATATGTCTAGTATGTTAATATCTATTGAATACGCAAATAAAGCGAAAGAAATCTTTGAAAGGCATGCTGGATATGAGGTGAAAGTTGCTTCTTGTGAAAACACACTAGGGACAGCTTGTATATTCTTAAAGCAATTTGAAAAAGCGGAAGAACATTTGAATCGTTCCATTGACCTGTTGCAAAAACATAATGTAGAAAAATTAATTTTAGTAGTAAGGCATAATTTAGGATTATTATATGCAACTCAAAACTTATCTACATTAGCGATTCGTCATTTATCAGAAGTGACAGAGAAGAATCCTGTCCATTTTAAAGCATTGTTCTTACAAGCACGTGAACACTACAAGCTAAGAGAAACAATTATTGCAAAAGAACTTATTGAAAAAGGATTAGCAGTTTGTATAGAATTAGGAAATGAAGAGTATGTATATCATTTCAATATTTTACGTTCTCTTAATGAAGATGAAGCAATTGAACTCTTAGAAGAAGAAGTGAAAAAAGGTATTTCTTACTTTGAAACGCAGGATTTATGGGATTTCGTAGAAGAATATGCAGAAGTATTAGCAGTTCGCTTCCGCAAATTGAATAAGCATGAAAAAGTTAGTGATTATTTCGATGTATGTTACGAAGCGAAACAAAAATTACTAAGCAAAGGGGCGTTAAAATAATGAAGAAGCTTGTATTAGCGACGTTAGGATTAGTGATAGCATTATCATTTAGTAACAATACAGGTGATACACAACATGCTCTAAAAAAGGAAGAAATTATACAATATTCACATGCTGATCATTTTTAATATCTCATTAACAAAGGGACTCCAATTATGGAGTCCCTTTGTTAATGGGATATTGCTTTAGTTTATCTAATTGTAATAATGCTTGTAAAAAGTGTAGATATTTTCTAAATTTGCAGAGGTAATTATTTGTTAATCTTTTAAAACATTGGCTTAGTAATACCGAGGGTTATTATAGATATATTAATCATGTAATTTGTCCATATCAAAATGAACGTTTTTTGCATTTAATATATTGTAAATATATTTTATTTTGGAAGGATGTGATTATATGGCTCATAAATCTACTGGAGTGTTTCGAGTTCCAGTCTCTGAAAATGGGATTATTCCAACTGCTCTCAACATTATGTTAAACAATGATTCACGTTGCCATACTAGTAATGTAACGGTAACTGTTAAGAGAAGTCGAAACACTTTTTTTCCAACTCAAAATGAATTAGTTGAAATCTCTCGTACTTTTGTTTCTTTAGAACCAAACAGAACAACTAAGATTGTGTTATTTACTCCAGAATTCCAAGTAGAAGATTTCCTTGATGTCATCATTAGTGGAAATAGAGAGGATGTTAAGGATGTTCTTGTATATTCTTTCTTAGCAGATTCAGTAGGTCATAATCTGCCATCTACTGTTTTCAGAAATGCAGAATACACTTTTGCTTGCTGACACAGTGATGATGTATTCTTTACTGTCGTATATCTGAATTGAAATGTTGCAAACAGCACTTCAAGGCATATAATCTATCGGTGAAAGATCATTCGGCAGAGGAGCGGTAGTTGGTGAAAGAAGTTTAGGATATTCAGATGCAGGTGCACATGCGCTTGGGGTACCTTTACGGAGATTTCGGGTAGTTTGAAATAGAAATTAGAAGATCCCTTCTACCTTAAGGTGGAGGGGGTTTTTAATATTATTTTTTGATATATATTGCTAAATATGTTCCCATAATTCATTCTATTGTATTGAGAATAATGTCATCTACATCAAAAAACGGTTTATAAAAGGAACTAGTATTTGAAGAAGTTCCACCTCAAACATACTCCTATGCATATAAGTATGTTTGAGGTGGATTTATTAAAGAATTTTATATATAGCATGAATGAAAATGAGATAAATAAAACAATGCTTCTCAGTATGTTCTTAAGAATTAATTGAGCAGGTCCTTGTAAAAATAAAGAAAAGACACCAAAAGGTGCCTTTCGCCGACTTAAATTAATTTTAATATTATCGATCTAAGTTTAAAAGCTATAAGAATTTTTTCTGTAGGATTTGTAAGTAGTTTTTACGAAATTATGAGTGTTTTTTATTTTGTAATTCAATAAGTTCATCTGGTAGCATTTTTGTATAATATTCTTTTTCTGTTAGTTCAAATATAAATAATGCTTTTTTCCAGTTATAAATAACATCTTCTACATTATGTTGTTTCATTTTTAATAAACACTGACCTTTTAAATAGAATAGTTCACCTAGTAAGTATAAAGTATTTAGATTAATTGCTAATTTGATACCCTTATCAATATACTTTATTGCCTCTTCATGTTGATATGTGAAGTCGAAACATTTTGCTAAATTTAACATGAGTTTTAATTTAATTTCTTTATCTCTAGGAAAATCTAATTTATTAAAATTAGTTAAACATCTTTTGAATATATTAATACTTTTTTCATATTCTTTATTTTCTGCATAAAATATAGCCATTGTTTGCATAATATCTATTTCTCTTTCTGATAAAAAATCAGAATTAGTTAAAGTCAGTTTTAATGCATTATTTAAAAAATCTAAAGCAGTTTTTATTGATTTATCCACCATAAATATAGCAATTGCTTCATGCCACATTAGAAATTGTTTCTCATCTTTTGTTTGAAAATTATTTAAGTTTTTCTCTTTTTTTACTATTTCATAAAGTTCTTTATATTGTTTTTGCTTTAAGCAATCTTTTATTACGTATTTTACGTTTTCTACATATTTTAATCTTTTGTTTTGAGTTAGTGCAAATATGTTATTCGGATCAATACCAAGTCTTTCTGATAATTGATATAACAATATACTAGATGGATAAATCATACCTTTTTCAATCTTGCTAATTTGACTTTGTGAACATATTCCATGACATAATTCGGATTGTGATATATTTTTTTTAATTCTAAGTTCTTTAATGGTAATACCCAAATCGTTAAATTCCATTTTGCCACCTACTATTTAGCACTTTATTAATATAAGAACATTCTCTAACCTTAATGTAATGTAAAATTAATATAGTTGCAATTATTGTTTTAAAGGGCTTATCGTTTCTATAAGATGGTGAGATTTTTTTATGTACAAAAAAGACACCCTAAGGTGCCTTACGCCGACTTGGACCACATTCGTTTAATATAAACCTATCTGTATTTTCACATGCTTCTCTAATTCCTCTATTTTCCATTTGATAAAATAAAATCCTAATATTACTAATAATTAAATAAATATTTCTGCATATTCAAGATATTTACATAAATTACAAAAGTGATACATTTAAGTTGTAATCTATAAAAACTATTAAAGGGGGATTTATTATGTTCAAGAAATTAGTAGTAGGAGCGTTAGCAACAGGTATTGCATTAACAGGAGGAATGGGTGCAGCTTCAGCTGATACACAAAAAGCTGTGAGCTCTCCGAAGCAAGCAGCCTGCTCCATTCCTTATGAGTATTCTAATGGTAAATTCAAAAGAACTCTTTATTACTCAAATGGAGTATATGCTAATAGTTTTAATGAAAATGTTTGTGGCGGGACGATTACGTGGTATTTAAAACATGTTCAACATGGAGTTGCTTTTTACGAAGGTAATTTAAAATAGTAGATTTTTTGAACCTCATTTATTGAGGTTCTTTTATTTTTAGTTTTTAAACTGATTCTCTATAAAAAAGACACCCTAAGGTGCCTTTTTGCGATTTGATCCATTGTAATATGGTATTGAATGTCAGTCCGATTATTATTTTACTATGTTAAGTAGTTTCGATTATTGAGAAAAAATACAACTCATTGTTTGAATGCAAAAAAGCCCTAGGGGGACTAGGACTTTTTGCTAGAATGAATAAGATTTAAAAAAGGACTTATATAACGTAACATATGAATGTTTCGTAAATGTATCAAAAAAATGAACAAAATAGTTATTTTAAATAAAAAAAGCTCCGCGATAAAAGCTGCGGAGCTTCATAAGGTCGAGTTATGTCGTACTCACAAGGGATTTTAACATGAATGTTGTGGTAAAAATACCGGTAAATTTATCCTATAACCCCCCCGCTGATTAGAGTTTCACTTCATTCGAAGGAATTTATGTTTTATAAATTAGATTATGATAGTTGATATTTTCCATATTGACCAGAAAAGAACTAAAAATTCTAGTGAAATTCCAAGTGTTCGTTTCCTAGTTTTTTGAAATTCTTTTATTAAATAGCCAACAGCACTAATTGCTATAAGAATGAAAAGAATAAGTTCGAGTGTAACTGGCATTTTATCTACTCCTAATACATTAATTTGTTATATAAAGATTATAAGATATTTTTGTGATTAGTAGTGAAAAATTCAATAGAATTATCTCTAAATGGAGTAAATGTTTCAACGGACCAATCAAATGTCAATACAACAAGTGTTATACAATATACGCATGGAGAGCCGTGGGGCTGAAGAAATATTGAAGTATAAAGAGTTGTTAGATCGAAGGATGATTACCGAAGAAGAGTTCTAAGTGAAGAAAAAGTAACTAATAAGTATATAGATGAAACGCTCAGATGAGCGTTTTTTTATTTATATATTCGCAAGTAAAATAACATAATATCACTATGAATCCTTATAACAATATGAATTTTTGCATATTTTTAAATTCAATATATCCCTCAAAAACTTTTAATTGTATAATATATTTTGTCATATTTTTAGATTTTTCGACATAAACCAACAAAAATAGAGAACGTATTGGGAGAAGACATTATGTATACAAAACTATTAAAATCAATTACATCATTATCACTGATTGGTGGTGCGTTGTTATATACAAATGGCAGTGGTGTGAAGGCTGCTGAAGTGGGTGTTTTTTCTGATGTGCCGACATCACATTGGTCATATCCTGCGATTAAAGATTTAGCGAGTAAAAATATTATTTCCGGTTATGGGAATGGGATATTTGGTTTTGGAGATGTTGCGACAAGGGAGCAAGTTGCGGCTTTAATTTATCGAGTGTTAGTACCGAATAAACAAGGCGGTTCGTTTAGTAATGATGGAACTCGTTACGTATTAAAGGATGGGTCTACGTTTAAAAATCCTTACGGTGATATTAATCAAAGTTCTACAATGTTTCCAGAAGAGGTATTAACTTTAACGAATTTAGGAGTTTTTAAAGGTGATGAAAATGGCCAATTTAGACCGAAAGCTTCTGTGAGTCGTGCGGAAATGGCACAAATTCTTACAAATGCTTTCCATCTTGCGGCAAAACAAAAACATACCTTTAAGGATGTTCCAAATCCATTTTGGGCAGAAAACGCAATTAGTGCAGTGCAGTCAAATGGAATCGCAGATGGCACAGGGAACGGGAATTTTGAACCGTATGGCACAGTAACACGTGAACAGTATGCGCAGTTTTTATATAAAACTTTAAAATATAAAAATGCCGATGTGAAAGATACAGGAGATGCTGCATTATTAACAGCGTTTAAAGAGGAAGTACAAAAGCGTATTAATACATACGAGACAAATATTACACTTCCATATAAAACGAAAAACAATAATACAAACGAAGTGATGAATACACTTTTTAACGCATATAAAGAAGTTGCAAGTAAAAATGAGTATACAAATAATAATAGATCGAATGTTTCATATGGACTTTCTGGATCACCTGGAAATTATACATTTACGCTTAAGATTACATATCGTGAAACGAAAGAACAGACGGAATATGTCATGAAACAAGCGAAAGCAATCGTTTCTTCTATTACTCAAGTTGGAATGGATGATCACGAAAAAGTGAAGGCGATTCATGATTACGTAGTAAAACATGTTTCTTATGATACGTCTTATAAAGCTTACACAGCATATGAAGCACTTGTAAATCGTTCTGCGGTTTGCCAAGGTTACGCACTATTAACGTATCAATTATTAAAAGAAGCAGGAATTGAAAATCATTTCGTGACAGGAACTGGGGACGGACAACCTCATGCTTGGAATTTAGTGAAAATCGAAAACAAATGGTATCATCTTGATACAACATTTGATGATCCGGTTCCAGATGAGCAGGGCCGCGTAACGTATTCGTATTTCAATTTATCAGATGAACAAATCGCAAGAAATCATGAGTGGAACCGCGGAGACTACCCGCAAGCTACAACGAATTATTATAGTACACTGACAAACAAAATTGCGGCAGGTAGTACGAAAACGCCTGCATATCAACAAATATTAAAAGATACAAAGTTAAACTATTTAGGAAATGAATATATCGCAAATAACTATACCGAATTAAAAAATAAAATGCAGCAACGCTATAGTGCAAAACCAGAGAAAATTGAAGTGCTATACAAGCAATCAATGAATGGTGCACTGCAAGATGTGAAAAAGGCAATTGGTGAAATCGATTATCCGCAAGGGGCAAATCGAGTTTCTTATAAAGCGGAGCCTTACAATGCGAAAGAAGGGTATTCTTTAGTAACAATTACGTTTACGTATTAAGAATGAGAAAAAGCATCTGTTTCAGATGCTTTTTTTTTATTGTATTGATTCGACAAAATATGACAGGGGAAAGCGAATTGGTCTGTTATGATAATTTTTGAAATTTTACATTTTGGAGGATTAATCATGAACAAAAAGAAGATTTTCGGTGCGTTAATAGGAATTGTAGCCTTATTTGTAATTATTAATGTAGTTGTTATGAAAGAGAAAACGACATCAACTAGTGAAAAAATGTACTCTGAGAAAGAATATAATAAATTAGTAGATGAACATTTTGAAGAAACGCAAAAGTTGAAAAGTGATATGAGTGTGTTAGAAACTGAAAAAAAATCTCTTGATGAGCAAGTGAAGAAGTTAAAAGATGAGTTAGCGAAAAAAGAGCAACAAGTAGCGCAGCAGCCGGTTCAACAAGAACAACCAAAGCAGGAACCACAACAACCAGCACCAGCGCAACAGCCGGAAAAGAAAGAAGAGCCAAAACCAGAACAACCTACTGGAGCATTCGAAAATCCAATGAAAAGCATAAACAAAACAGAGGCAATGAATAAAGTAAAAGAAAAGGCGAAGAAAGACTTCCAAGATGATTATATGACACAAAACTTTGTTGCGGAGGAACAATCAAAAGCATTTGATTTCTTAAACAGTATTGAAATTAAATCACAAGAAGAATTAAATGTAATGAAGAATGCATTGAAAGATTTTTCTAACGACTTTATGACCGCGAAGTTTGTTTATGAAGAGCAAATGAAGGCGAAGAATAAGCAAGGGTAAAACAAAAACGTTATCTTTTAAAAGATAGCGTTTTTGTTTTGGGTTATAAAGTTATTCCTACATTTTACATATACAGTCTGACTGTATAAAATCAAACTATACAGTTTAACTATATAGTTTGGCTATATAGTTATCGTGACATTGGAAGTCTTTATGAATACAGATAAAAATTTACCATTAACGGAAACAAAGTATTACGTTCTTTTAGCTTTATTAGAGCCAGCTCATGGATATTTAATTATGCAAAAGGTGGAGGAACTGAGTAATCATCAAGTAAAAATCGCAGCGGGTACATTGTATGGTGCGGTTGAAAATTTATTAAAACAAGGGTTAATAGAATCAGTAAAAAGTGAAGATAAACGAAGAAAAGTGTATGTTATTACGGAACGCGGGAAAGAAGTATTGCACTTAGACTTTATGAGAATGCAGCACATTATTGAGGTTACAAAGAGTTTATTACACGTATAGTTAGGGGGAAACGATGATGTGGAGATTGAAATTCTTTTTAGACTTTGAGAAAGAGGAAAAATGGTTAGAAGAGATGGCTTGGAAAGGCTATCAACTGGAAAGCACTACATTTGGTTATACATTTAGATATACAGAACCAGAAGATGCGACGATTAAAATAGACCATAGAGTATTTAGTAGAAAAAGTGACTTTATTAATTACTGTACATTATTTGAAGATAGTGGCTGGGAGCATATAGCTGGTAATCGTTGGTCAGGTACGTACTATTTTAAAAAGGTAAATGAGGAAAGTGAAGATGACATTTTTTCAGATCCAATGTCACGAGCAGGGAAGTATAAGCGTCTATCTAAAACATTTTTAGAATTAGCAATCTGTTATTTGCCAATATTATTTTTATTTATGTATAGTAATACAATGAATTTAGGAGCCTTTGTAAATCCGAAAGAACTATACTTGACGCCAGGATTATGGGATAAGCAAGGTGTATCATTTCTATGGTCATTCTTATTTGAAACGCCATTTGCATTAATGAGAGGACTTTTTTTGACATTTATCCCCGTTGCGACATGTATGTTTTTCGTTTGCTCGTATAAAGCGAATCGATTGTATGAAGAGAGAAGATGATAGGATGGATCCCCTGAAAGCTTAAACTCTTGGGATAGATGGGCATCTATAATGACACTTTTCAAAAGAATCAGCTTTATAGAGCATACCCATAGTTTATAGTCTACTATATACCTTTTCATGAATATGTAAAATTACATAAAATTTCAGTGAAAAAGAGAGTATACTTTCGTATTGTGTAATAAAGATAAAGCCCGCCTACGGAAATAGGCGGGCTTTTTTTACTTATAAAGAAAAGACAACCTTTAAGGTGTCTTCCTTCGATTTGAAACATTTTACTAGGTTAAGTTTTTGTGATAATAAACTCTTTTAATTGGAATGAACCTACGCAGTACATCACTTTATTCTTAAGCATCATTCTCAACAAAAGTGAAGATTTTCATTATCTTTTTAACTACAAAGGGTAATAATTTAGAAGCTAAAAATGCAAGTACGAAAGCAATTCCCCATGTTTTCATCCATGATTTGAGAAATAAAGCTGTATATCCAACATTCATTGAAACCATGACGAAAGAGATAATGCTAGATATGCCTAAAATCATAAAGATATTAAAAATTAATGGTTCAAATTTTTTATTGATTTTCAACATTAACACCTATTTTCTATATATGCTTTGCTGCCCAATTTCACCAACATCTAATCTTACAGTTTGAAATCTAGGTTGTCCAGTTTGTTTTACTTTGGTGCAATAGCGATATTGTTTGGAATAAAGTTTCACTTTATTATTTAAGAGCGAATAAATGAAAAATAAAATATCCAAAAATATAGATAGAAATCCGCTTTTATACCTTTCAATAAAAGAATACTAGCATTATATATTATAAGGAATACTTGTCCTTAATTGTAAATGAAAGGGGGGAATTGGTATGAGTTATGGCTATGGTCACCCTCCAAAAAAATGCTTTGAACATCATAATGAAACTTTATCAACGGGTGTATTACGTAGACATTCCGCTACGTTATTTCTTACTGTTGAAGCTATGAATGTTGATCCAGATGATACTCGTAGAGTAACAGTTGAAATGTTTGATTGGTCATCGGGTTCTCCGGTATTGTTACCATTAATAGACCCTTCAACACAAACATTGCCACCTAATCGATATGTTACTTTTCGTTCAGCAGCTCTTCCTCCAGCACTCTTTGCTTATGAAGTAAGAATCATTCGTCCGAAAGATAGAGATGTTGTTACAAATGTTTTTGGTCTTAGTGCAATCGTATTTAACCCACAAGAAGGAAATAATGTTTTACAACATGATTTAGCAAAATTAGACTTTAAATAGATTTTATAAAGGTCTATTTATTGAGCATGATTAAACAAAAGAGTAGGGTGTAATCCTACTCTTTTTTTAACGTTAACTAGAATTTTAAAAGAAATCCTTCATCATTTTAGCATCTTTAATATTTACTATCACACCTTCTACCTTATCTTTCTTCTCATCTTTAGCAATTGTAATTTGTTCCTTATTATCAACCCAAACAAGAAACTCTTCTTTGGAGTCATCTTTATATGTAACGGTAATAGTAGAATGTGCAGATTCTCTCTTTTTTTGATCTAAAGTAATTGTTGTAGGTGTTCCATTTTGAACTGCTGAAACGATAGATTGTATCATTTCTTCGTTATCTGTTTGAGATTTGGAAGTAGTATGATTTGTTGTTTTCAGTATTTCAATGTCTGAAATATTTGCGGAGTTTAATTGAAAGGTATATTGTGCATGTTCTTGCTTAACTTGTGAAGCTTTATCTGTAGCCGAGGTGCTTGTACAACCTATTAAAGTGAAAGATAGAGCGGTTAGTGCGCATATAGATATGATTTTTTTCATAGTATCCCTCCTTAAGATTAATTATAACAATTTTCTGTTAATTTAGGTAGTTATTGTAAGGGGAAGATGTTTTAAAGTGGTAAATGATGTTGTTCATTTTCTATTAAAATTAAAATTCACATAATTTTTTTCATATTTTATGTTTAACATTTCGAAAATAGGTGTACTACATATAATATAACAAATAATTCATTTTAAAGGAGGAAGTTAAAGATGGAAACGAAGTATAGGAAACCTTTTGTATATGAATTTATTACGGAGAAAGAGGTCATGAATGCGGCGAATGATCTAGTGAAGAAAGGAATAGAACAAAAAGATATTTACGTGTTAACACATGAGAAAGAGAGGACAGATAGAATCGCAGATAATGCAGACGTGAACACGATTGGAATAAAAGAGGAAGGACTTGGGACAAGCATTATTAATGTCTTTCAAAAAACGGGAGATCAGTTAAGAAATAAGATGCAGGAGTTAGGGCTTAATGAGGAAGAAGCAAACTTCTACGAAGAAAAGCTAGATGAAGGGAAGATCTTGTTATTCGTTAAAGATTTAGAAAGAGTCGGTGAATGGTTACACGAAAGAAGATGCATGTATTCTATTTAAATTTGTATCCTGTAAATCTATAAATCTATTACGAAAAGGAGATGGGAAATATGAGTGAGAGCGGACTAAAAGAACAAATTACTGGTAAAGTGGAAAAGGCAAAGGGACAAGTAAAAGAAGGAATTGGTGAAGTTACAGAAGATAGAAAGTTGAAAAATGAAGGGAAGTGGGACAAGACGAAGGGAACGATAAAAGAAAAAGTCGGAAAAGTGAAACAAAAGATAAGTGATGGATTGGATAATAAAGAATAATACATGTTTATCAAGCTTTGGTTACATACCAAAGCTTGATAAATCCAATATAAAACGAATATAGGAGGTTTAATTGTGGGACTTATTATTACGTGTATTGTAGGTGGACTTATTGGTGCGTTAGCTGGAATGATTACGGGAAAAGACTTTCCTTTAGGTATAGTTGGTAATGTGATTGCCGGATTAATTGGATCTTGGGTAGGTAGTGCGTTATTTGGTCATTGGGGTCCTGAATGGGGAGGCATTTTCGTTCTTCCAGCGTTATTAGGTGCAATCGTCTTTATTTTAATCGTTACATTCTTCTCTAGAATGCTACGGAAAGCGTAAGTATGATAATGAATAGTAATCTTAAGTTTATTATATATAACTATAAAGTGAATGAACTGATAAAAATACATAAAAAAGCATCCAATTAAACTAATTTGGATGCTTTTTTATGTATTTTACATAGGAATGAGTGGAGGATGAAGAACCCCCCACTCATTAACATTACACTTTCTATTATGTATTAAGCCATCGTTACCTTTTTACAATTATTTATTCTTACGACTTGCCTTGGTTCTATATGAGATAAGTCCTCGCTATTACTTATATCAACTACAATTGTATTCGTTAGTATGTTAATAATGGAACCAACTAATTTTGTAGCATGATCGTGTCGATAAGAAAATTGAACGAAATCTCCCTTTTTAAAGTTGTGCTCTTCCATAGATAGATCCCCCTAAAAATAATGTTTATACATTATACATACACAAAATTATAAGTTTTAAACATTTATTAGTACGATTTAAGTGTTAAGCCGAGAAAGGTGTAGAAAATTTATTTATAATGAAAATAAAAAAATATGTTTAAAACTAATTTTTATGGGTAATTAAATAGTAAAAGTTCGAGATAAGGGGGCGGAAATGATGAATTTGGCAATAAATATTTTGCAAAATGATGGAGGTTATACGGTACAACTTAATGGTGAAATTGATGCATATACGGCATCAGATTTAAAAAATAAGATTATGCCTATTGCAAGCGAAAAAGAGGTTCAGATTGTAGTAGATTTTCATAACGTAGATTATATGGATAGCACCGGTTTAGGTGTTTTTATAGCGCTATTAAAAGCGGTTAAGAAAAATGATGGAAAACTAGAGTTTATTGGTGTATCTAAAAGGTTAAAAAGATTATTTGATATTACAGGGTTAACAGAAATATTAAATTTGAATTCCGATTTTGAAAAAGTAGAAAGAAGGTGACTAGGGATGATGGAGAGATTTGAAAAGATAGAAATGAAAATTCCTGCAAAGGCAGAATATGTGGCTATTATTCGTTTAACAATGGCTGGTGTTGCGAATCGAATGGGCTTTGCTTATGACGATATAGAAGATATGAAAATTGCTATTAGTGAAGCATGTACAAATATTGTACAACATGCATATAAAGAAGACGTTGGAGAAATTGCAATTGTCTTTGGACTATATGAAAATCGATTAGAAATTATGGTTGCGGATAATGGGGTTAGCTTTGATTTTAATAACTTAAAAAGGAAAGTTGGTCCGTATGATATTAGTAAACCAGTAGAACATTTGCCGGAAAATGGTTTAGGTTTATATTTAATTAATACGTTAATGGATGATATACAAATCATGCATGATGAGGGTATGACAGTTTTAATGACAAAATATATACAAAGAGAGCAGGTGGAGAATGATGGAAATCCAATCTCAACCTACGAATCTTACTAAAGAAGACGTTATTAAACTAATTGCAGACTTCCAACAAAACCAATGTGATGAAGCGCAGGAAAGGTTAGTTGAGCATTATAAAAATCTTGTCTATTCCATTGCATATCGCTATTCAAAAGGCGGACCGATGCATGAGGATATTATACAAGTAGGCATGTTAGGGCTCTTAGGTGCAATAAGAAGGTATGATTATTCGATAGGGAATGCCTTTGAGCCTTTTGCAATACCTACAATAGTAGGCGAAATAAAGAAGTATTTACGTGATAAAACTTGGGGCATTCACGTTCCAAGGCGAATTAAAGATTTGGGCGGGAAAATTAAGCTTGCGATAGAGGAGCTAACAGATCACCTACAACGTTCACCGAGGATAATAGAAATCGCAAATCATTTAGGACTATCGGAAGAGGAAGTTCTAGAGATTATGGATGCGAAAAATAATTATCGAGTATCTTCCTTAGATGATGTAGTTGAAAATTCATCTGATGGAAGTTCGGTAGCGAGAATTGAATCTGTAGGTGAAGTAGAGCAAGGATATGAAGAGACAGAAAGGCGTCTCGTTTTAAAGGATATTTTTAACGTATTAAATGATACGGAAAAGAGTGTTATTCATTATATATTTGGAGAAAATTTAAATCAAAAAGATACAGGGGAACGGTTAGGTATTTCACAAATGCACGTTTCTCGTATTAAAAGACAAGCGATAAGTAAATTGAAGCAAGCCGCATTTTTAGATACATAAAAAATTTAAAATAATGATGTTTAAAACATGAGAAAAGGGGTACTTATTAAGTATAGGAGGAGATATGAAAATGTCACACGATGTGAAAGAACTAATCGAAGGATTGAATGAAGATTTAGCAGGAGAATACTCAGCAATTATTATGTATAACCATAATGCAGCTACAGTTTCTGGTATATATAGACAAGTGTTAAAACCTTTCTTTGAATCTGAAATTAGTGATGAACAAGGACATGCCCTATATTTAGCGGAGAAAATTAAGACGCTAGGTGGTACCCCCACTACGATCCCTTTACCAGTGAAACAAGTAGAAGATGTTAGAGAAATGTTAGAATCCGCTAGACAATCAGAATATGAAACAATTAAGCGTTATGAAACGAGAAAAGAACAGGCAGCGAAATTAAATATGACAGAGTTAGTTGTAAAACTAGAAGATATGATTGCCGATGAAACAAATCATATGGAAGAATTAGATCGTCTTTTAAATGATAAAGCAATGGTGTTAAATTAAAAGTAGAAATTTATAGAGTGAAAGAACAAATTCCTATTTCTAGGGGTTTGTTCTTTTGTTGTATAAATATGTTTGAGTAAGAAATTTTCATTTTGTAACTGAGTATGTAATACTAGAAAAATAGAAAATGATAATAGATTTACATTTTAAATAAGAAAAGGGGAAATAACTTGTGTCCATTTTAATTGTTGATGATAATCCGGTTAACATATTTGTAATTGAGAAGATTTTAAAACAAGCCGGATATCATGATCTTGTATCGCTCAATTCTGCACAAGAGCTCTTCGAATACATACAGTTTGGAAAAGATTCTTCCAGGCATAATGAAATTGATTTAATATTATTAGATATTATGATGCCTGAAATTGATGGACTTGAAGTTTGTAGGCGATTACAAAAAGAGGAGAAGTTTAAAGATATCCCTATTATTTTTGTTACAGCTTTAGAGGATGCAAATAAATTGGCCGAAGCTCTTGATATGGGGGCAATGGATTATATTACGAAACCTATAAATAAAGTTGAACTATTAGCACGTATGCGTGTAGCGTTACGCTTGAAATCGGAATTAAATTGGCATAAAGAGCAAGAAGAAAATCTTCGGAATGAACTAGATTTAGCTACGCAAGTACAAAGAAACTTATTAAGTAGCCCATTAAGAGAAGATCATATAAAAATTGAAGCAAGTTACTTGCCCTCATTTAAACTAGCTGGAGATATGTATTATTGGTATAAAATCGATGAAAATCGCTACGGTATTATATTATTAGATGTGATGGGACATGGTGTATCTGCTTCATTAGTTTGTATGTTTATTTCGTCTGTATTACGTGAAACGATTAAATGTTTAATTGATCCAGAACTCGTTATTAAAGAATTAAATAAATATATGACCCTTTTACATAATGAAAATGATAATATTCCCTATTATTTTACGGCCATATACTTAGTTGTTAATACAGAAGATAGAACAGTTGAATATGTCAATGCAGGGCATCCTTCTGGATATGTTTTAGTTGATGAAACAAATGTAGTTGAACTAGATCGCGGGAGTTGTGCGGTAGGATTTTTTGATGAAATAAAAGTTGAAAAGACAGTTATACCTTTTGAGAAAAATGCTCAAATCGTATTATTTACAGATGGTGTTCTTGAAGCAATTGCAAATGATGAATTTGAGGCTGAAGAGAAATTACGTACTTTTACAGAAAGAAAATGGGGAGATTTAGAAGGCGAGATAGAAGGGTTTTACAAGGAAGAACAAAAGAAAGCGCAATCAGATGATATGTGTCTCATTATGATACAAACGAATGCGAAATAAAAAGCGTATGAAATCCAAACAGAGGATTTCATACGCTTTTTATTGTATTTTTTGATAAATTTGTTCACTAGGATTAAATTGGGTATAATGCGGCATTATATTTGAAAAACGAAGAGTTTCTTTATTTCCTAAACATAGAAATCCATTGTGACCTAAGCTTTCATAAAATAGTTGCTGCACTTGATTTTGAAGTTTGCTTGTAAAGTAAATTAAAACGTTACGACAAAGTATAATATGAAACTCGTTAAAAGATTGATCGGTTACTAAATTATGCTGTGCAAAAATAATGTTTTGTAAAAGTGATGGATTAAAATAAGCAAAACGATTATCTGTTGAATAATAGTTAGAAAACGCTTGTGTACCGCCAGCTTGTAAATAGTTTTTCGTATAAGTTTGCATTTTATTTAACGGGAGGATACCTTGTTTTGCTTTTTCTAACACATTTGTATTCATATCTGTTGCGTAAATAACCGACTTTTCACTTAATCCTTCTTCGTGAAGTAAGATGGACATTGATAATACTTCTTCACCAGTTGCGCATCCAGCATGCCAAATTCTAATTTCAGGTTGCTTTTTCAATTCAGGAATAACATGCTCTCTTAGCGCTTTAAAAAAGGCAGGGTTACGGAACATCTCAGTTACATTAATCGAGAAATCATTTAATAACTGTTCTAAAACCCCTTCCTCGTGAATTACTTTTTCAATTAATTTTGAAATGGTTGGGATATTAGAGAGCTGCATTCGATTACAAATCCTTCTATAAATAGATGTGCGAGCATATTGGCGAAAATCAAATCCTGATAGTTTAAATACCGCTTCCAATAGTAATTCAATTTCTAAGTTTGTGCGCTCATCCGTATCTACTGATGGATCAAAATTATAATACTTATTTTCCACTCCAACTAAACCTCACTTATTTTATTAACCATACACTCATTACCGAATAGAGTTGATGTAGATTTAATGGTTTACTTATATAATCTGAAGCGCCAGCAGATAAACATTTTTCCTTATCATTTGGCATTGCTTTAGCAGTTAATGCGATAATAGGTATTTCATGTAACCCTAAGTTCATTCGGATATTTTCCATCGTTTCATAACCGTCCATATTCGGCATCATAATATCCATTAAAATAAGGTCAATATTTGTATTGCTTTTTAGTATTTCTAAACACTCTATGCCGTTTTGGGCAGTAATAATGTTGGCATTTTGTTTTTTTAATGCATTTTGTAACGCAAATATATTTCGATGATCATCATCGACAATTAAAATGGTTTTCTCTTGGAAGACGTTATTTGTTTCGGTAGTAACGATAGTTTCTTCAACAACTTTAGCAGGAATAACATCTTCTATCGTTGCTGCGACTTCTAAATTGGATAACTGTATATCATGTAATCCATTTGGAAGGTTAGGAATATATACGGTGAAAGTACTACCTTCTCCTACATTACTCTCTAACGTAATCCAACCACCTAATAATCTCGCAAACTCTTTACAAATAGATAAACCTAATCCTGTACCACCATACTTTCGAATCGTTGCTCCATCTGCCTGTTGAAAGGCTTCGAAAATAAGTTGATGCTGTTCTTTAGCGATACCAATACCAGTATCTTTTACTGAAATTGTAATCCAATCTTTACTGATAGACTGCATATCATGACTTAAATTGGTTGTTTCTATCGAATCAAAATGTAAAGAAACGGATCCTTTTTCTGTGAATTTAAATGCATTGGATAATAAGTTTTTAATAATTTGCTCAATCCGTTTTGCATCTGTATAAAACAGATCAGGAATCGTATCACTGTCTTCAATAGTAAATTCGACATTTTTTTGTGCAGCTATATGTAAAAAGTTTTGATGCATATTGGCTGCCATGTCACTTATGTTCGTTGCCTCAAAAATGATGTCTAGTTTGCCTGCTTCTACTTTAGATAAATCTAGTATGTCATTAATTAAAGTAAGTAAGTCTTTCCCTGATGAATGAATGACAGTTGCTAATTCAATCTCATCGTCGGATAAATTGTTATCATGATTTTCTCTTAACATTTCAGATAATAGTAAAATACTATTTAATGGTGTGCGTAATTCATGTGACATATTTGCTAAGAACTCAGATTTGTATTTTGAGCTGCGTAACAACTCGCTTGCTTTTTCTTCTAATTCTAATTTAGTAATTTGTAAGTCAGCTGTCTTCTGCTCAGCCTCTTCAGTTCTAGACTCTAATTGTTCATTCGTTGTTCGTAATTCTTCGGCTTGCATTTGTAGTTCTTCCGCTTGTGTTTGCAATTCTTCTGATTGAACTTGCAACTCTTCTGTCATTGCTTGTGATTCATGTAAAAGAGTTTGAATTCGCATACGTCCCATAATACTATGGATTGTTAAACCTAAATTATCAACAGTTTGGTGAATTAAATCTTGATGTAAATCTGAAATCTCAGTTACACTTACTAACTCCATTACTGCAATCACTTCATCTTCAAATAAGACAGGGATGACTAGTATATTTTTAGGACGTATTTCTAATAATCCAGTAGTAACGTAACGAAACTCTTCAGGTATGTCCCTCAGAATAAAACTTTTCTTTTCTAAAGCAGACTGTCCAATGAAACCTTCACCCATTTTAATGGATTGTTTTCCAACATCAGCACCTTGATCGGCGAAAGAAGCTTTTTTCACATAGTAGACAGTTTCTTCATATTCTTCACGTACATAAAATGCACCGCAAGAAGTTTGCGTTTTTTGTATGATGCCACTAAGAATTTTTTTACCTAACATCTCAATAGAAGATACACCTTGATACATTAAAATTAATTCTGCAAGCTCAGTTTGTAACCACTCTCTTTTTGATATTTCGTCTAGTAGGTGATTTGTTGTATGAGCAAGATCTTTTATTTCATCATGTGTATTTACATGAATTCTTTCCGTAATTTTTTCTTTAGAAGAAATGGATTTAATAGCTTGAATTACATTTTTAATCGTTTTTGTAATGGCATTCGAAATATAGAGTGAAACGATAATAGAAATACAAGAAAGTAAGAACAATAAACTGTATAACCAAATCTCTAATTTATTATTTTCAGTATCTAATTGTGCAGCTCTTTTTTTCGTTAGTTGCTCCTCAGTGTTACGGAAGTTAGTTAGCTGTGATTGTAATGACTGAATTTGAGTCGTGTCGATTGTTTGTACATTATTACTATTATTATTTGCAATGAGTGGGTGAATCTCTTTATTAATCCAACTAGTAATGTTTTCGTTAATCTGTTTTAATTTTTCTTGCTGAGAGGGATTATCCTCTAATAAAGCAAAAAGATCTTGATAATGTTTTTCGTAATCCTTTTCCGCAGAGTTAAGGGATTGCACGTAAGTAGGGTTATTAGAAATGATAAACCCTTTCGCTTTATTTTCAATTGTTAGTAACTCTTTCTCCACTTGATTCGTTAAATTGAGAACTTTAAAATCGTGATCAATAATAAAATTACGAGATTTTTGTAAGCTGGAAATCTCATTGTTTAACATAATGAAAGAAACAAGTAAGAACAAAATGATAACTAAATAACCAGCCATAATTTTGTAGCGAATACTAAATTTTGCTTTCGAGTTCATTAAAAATTCCTACCTTCAAGGTTATTAAAACTTTTCTATTTTAAAGAATGAAAAACGTAATATATATTATATCAGTTTTCATAAGGTCAAACTAGAAATCCCCCTATTGTATTAGGGGGTTCTTTTTTAATAGAGGAAATCATTTTGAAATATAAAAACATATATGAAAGGTAGTAGACGAGGGAATAGAGGATAACAAACATTCTAAGAAGGGAAGAGTGTTCTTAAAGCTCTTTTTGCATCTATTCCTTCAAAAATAAATAATACAAGATCTCTCTTTTTTACAGTAAGGAAAAAGGATACTAGAGTGCTTAAGTTTTTAATAGAAGTAAGTGTTCCATGTTTACTTATAAACAAATTAGCTTGAAATGTTGTCATTAAAGCATAAAAATGATGAATCTGCGTTATTGTAGGTGTTTCATTATAAGAAATAGTAGTAGAGTGAATGGCGTTCATCGTAATATTCCTTTCCATATAGTAAGCATAACAATATAAACATACCCGTTTAAAAAAATGTTAAACATATAAATAAGAAAAAATATAATTATAGTTTTTTACGTTTAGAAAAGGTTAGGAAGGGTATACATATACTACAAAGAGATTAACTGAAGATGAATTGTAAGATGTCTATGTTTAGTAGATTAGTCTATCAAAATATAATTTTACTTTAAATAAAAAGGAGCCTGGTATACATGAATGAAATGATGATTAATATTACATTTGATTTAATTTACTTGTTAAGTAGTTCACTTGTAGTGCTTATACTATTCGCTTTTTTCGTAAATGGTTATGTTAATAAGAAGATTAGTGTATACAGAAATGAAGAAAAATAAAGATACATTATATAAAACTTTAGGAGGTTAATAGTTATGAATGTAGATAGAAAAATAGTAGGTGTTTTTAGAACAATTGATGATGCGGCACTCGTTATTAATGAATTAAATGAAAAAGGATACTCAGCAGATAACATTTCAGCTATTGCGAAAGATCAAAAGGAAATTGAACATCTGGAAGAAAAATCGGGTGAAAAAGTGAATAGCGAAACTGCACATAAAGCAGATATCTTTTCAGCAACAGGGCTTGTAGCTGGAGGAGTAGCAGGCGGACTCGGTGGTTTATTAACAGGTCTTGGTATACTTGCCGTTTCTGGAATGGGTCCAATCGTAGCAGCGGGACCGATCGCAGCAGCTATTGGAGGAGCTGGTATTGGCGGAGGAGCTGGAAGTTTAATAGGAGCATTTATAGGATTAGGAATTCCAGAAGAACATGCTAAAAAGTATGAAGAATATATTTACGATGGAAATATATTAATTTTAGTAGATGCAAAATTAGATAATAAGTTAGAAATCTATAAAATCTTTGATAAGCATCATGCTTATAACTCTGATTTCTTTAAATAAAATGTAAACAAAGTAAATATCGTTTTTTGATCTTACAAATTTGGCGCGGCCGAGGAGTCGTATGACTATAAGAGAGGAAGGGCTTATAGTAAAAGATCAAGTTCTATCATGCTATTTAAAAGGGAAGAGGTGTCTTTTCGTGATTGTAAAAATATTAAAGGATAGCAGTAATAGTTTCCTTTGTACAGTTCAAAATAAAAATGGAGACCAGTATGTGAAGAAATGGTTTCGTAAACATGAAAACAATGAAAAATTAGGACGACCAACTTTTAAAGAAGTAGAAAAGGACTGGAAAGAAAATAAAGAGTCGTTTATGTATCCTAATGTTAAAGCGCTTTATTAAACATAATAGGCATTTTATTCTTACAAAACTGTCACATTCCTGTAAGGTAATTCAATAGATTAGTTGTGTGTTCCATGTCATAATAAAGACATAAGAAAGCTAATTAAAACTACAACTTATTAGGAGAGTGTCAGTCATGATTGTAACAACAACGTCTGGAATTCAAGGTAAAGAAATTATTGAGTATATCGATATTGTAAATGGTGAAGCTATTATGGGTGCAAATATTGTCCGCGATTTATTCGCTTCTGTTCGTGATGTTGTCGGTGGTCGTGCTGGTTCTTATGAAAGTAAGCTAAAAGAAGCTCGTGATATCGCAATGGACGAAATGAAAGAACTTGCAAAACAAAAAGGTGCGAACGCTATCGTTGGTGTTGACGTAGATTACGAAGTAGTTCGTGATGGAATGTTAATGGTTGCTGTAAGTGGTACAGCTGTACGTATATAAGTAAATAAAAAACAGGCTCACCCCTTGAAGTTTATGCTTTGAGGGGGTTTTTTATTTTTCTTTTGTTCATGACTAAAGTTAAAATAGAGAAGGGCCGATGTACTAGCTCGCTTATTTCAAATGTAGTATATTATTTCTTAAGAAAAAGCAAGTAAATGGAAGTTTTTGTATTTAAAGAAGGTGTTAATTTTATGACAAATAATAAAATTGCTATTTGAGGTACGAAGAGAATGAGTGGTATGAATAATTTTAGAAAGTGTATAGTTAATAGAAATAAACGATGGAGTATGTAAAGAGTTATATTACATAAAATTTATTATGAATGGAGGCGGTTACACTATGTTTTGGTTAGGATGTTTTTTAGGATACATTGTAGGTTCTATTATTACATGTGCGCTACTTTACTTTGGATATAGATCCAATGAAAATAAAAAAGCGGATATGCAAAAAGGGGAGGAGAGAAAAATCAATAAAAGAGGTGTATAGTAGGCGAAAGGTAAGGTGATAACATTGATGCAAAAATAAAGGACAGTTACATATTTCATATGATTACTATGTACTGTCCCGCTTATTCCTTTTGGATTAGGAAAAATTGTTCCCTGTCTTGCTATAAATTTCATAAGCAAAAAATCCAAATAAATAGCCTATTCCAGATCCTAAACTAACTGAAAGTAGTAATGAATCAGGAGAAAATATGCCAACAATAATACCGATCAAACACCCTAAAAGCATTCCTATTGGTATTAAACTATCTAATAAAACTTGAGCGTTTTTTGATTTTTTCTTACCTAAGTTACCGTTGTTATATTTATGTTTAAGGCTACCAATCACATATACTACAATTCCCCCGACTATTAAAACAGGCGCAATTGCCGTGAGTAACCACATGTTAGAACCTCCTTTCGCTTTTTTAATTAAATTACATAAGCTACTTAAAATTCTATGCTACTAAATGGATTGATAGTTGAATGTACTCAATTTAATAATTCGTTAAAAAAACTTTCCCTTTCGTTTTCTCCGCAGATTGCACAACATCAACCGCCGTTTTCACATCCGCTAAGTCATATGTAGAATGTACTTTCATAAAACGTAATTGCTTATTTTCTACTAAGTGAATTAAATGACGAAACGTCTCTTGCCATTTATATGGTGACACTTCTTTATTCCAATGTCGTAAATGAAATATGTTCGCGTGCACTTTTGCTTTCGTGACAATCTCTGCCCAGTTTACTTGTATGCCTGATAGAAGACCGATCGTTAAAAAGTGCCCGTTTGGACGTAAGGAGAAAGCTAATTCATTTCCATCCGGTCCCCCAATAGAATCAATCGCAGCGTCTGCACCTCTGCCGTTTGTTAATGTCATAACTGTTTCATAAAGCGGGGCAGTCGAAGTATCAATTACATGATGAGCGCCAAGCTGAAGTAATTCCTCTGTATGTTTACTATTTCTTGTCACGGCAATGAGTTGGAAATTTAAAATTTGCGATAACTGCGCAAAAAGATGACCAATTGCGGATCCACAAGCATTCACTAATAAAACGTCATTACGCTGTAAGTTTAACGTTTCTGTACATGTAACCCACGCTGTAAGGGGATTAATATACATTTGTGCCGCGGTAAAATCATCAATAGAATCGGGAATAGGGACTACAAAATCAGCCGATGTTTTCACATATTCTTGCCAAGTACCTTCCCCGCGTAACGGTAACACACGTTTACCGATAAGCTCTCTAGAAACAAAAGCTCTTACATCTTCTACAATACCAACACCTTCATAACCAGGTATGTTAGGTAACGGAATTCTATGAGCGTACGCTCCGGTTATTGGAATTAAGTCAGATGGATTAATCGGTCTAACTAGCATACGGACGAAGACTTCATTATCTTTCAGTGGTTCTATATTTTTATATTCAACTTGTAATACGTCTTTTGGATTGCCAAACTTATGAAATTGAATGTGTTTTCCACGCAAGATAGATGTTCCCCCTTAGTTTGATTGAGTTTATTATAGCATTTTTGGTTTGGTTGGTTATTTTGTTAATGATAAATAGGGTTTGTACAATGGTAAGTAAAATAGATTTTAATTTACGTATTTATCAGAATTTTATAAAATGTGTATATAACTATGAAATGGGGGAGATTTCTTCATGTGTACTAGTTTGACGTTACAAACTAAAAATTTCCAACATCTTTTTGCGAGAACAATGGATTTCACATTAGATATGAATCAGGAAGTAATAATCATTCCTCGGCGTTATCAGTGGAACAATATAACTGGTGAAACAATCCGAACGAAAAAGGCTGTTGTCGGAATGGGAATTAATTTTGGAGGAAGGGTCATGATGGCAGATGGAGTAAATGAAGCTGGTATGACATGTGCAACTCTCTATTTCCCAGGATTCGCTACTTATAGTAGTCATGTAGATAGCAATAAAACGAATGTAGCACCATTTGATTTTGTGACTTGGAGCCTCACGCAGTTCAATTCTGTTGAAGAATTAAGAAAATCTATTGATAGCATTGCCTTTATAGATGTGCCATTACCAATTTTAGGGGTTACTCCACCGCTACATTGGATTTTAGCAGATAAATCGGGAGAATGTATTGTACTTGAGCCGACAGCTGATGGAATAAAAGTGTATGACAATCCAATAGGAGTGATGACTAATAGTCCGGAGTTTAGTTGGCATTTACAAAATTTAAGACAATATATTGGTCTTAAATCGCAGCCATTTGCGCCAACGGAGTGGGGCGATGTACCATTAAGTGCTTTTGGCCAAGGTTCAGGATCGATGGGACTTCCTGGAGATTTCACACCGCCATCAAGATTTGTACGGGCAGCGTATGGCAAACAAAACATTCAAGGTATAGAGAACGAAGAAGAGGGTATATCGGCTATTTTTCATATTTTATCGAATTGTGAGGTTCCTAAGGGGGCAGTAATAACAGAAGACGGTATATTAGATAATACGATCTATACAAGTGCAATGTGTATGGAGTCTGGAACATATTATTACCATACTTACGATTGTAGACAAATTATAGCCATTCATTTATTCAATGAAGATTTAGATACAGCTGAGATTAAAACGTATCCGTTTCAGCGGAAACAAAAAATATTTTATGAAAACTGAAGCGCCCCTGAAAAAGTGAGACTAATAAAAACACCTCCATTTAATTTGCATACTTAGTATGCGAATTTAGGAGGTGTTTTTTATCATTTACCAATATTCAGGTTTACTTCTTGCTATTCTATTAAGCCGAAGCTCTCTTCATTCTCTCAAGTAAACTAGACAACACATGCGTACGATAAGATTCTAGTTTTTTACCTTCATAAGTACGGATACCTAATTTTTTAAGTTCTTTTACATACCAACCTTTGCTTCCGAAATACATGTGATCGCTCCCCTTCAACTTTGTTTTTATTTATCCTGATTGCATATGGAGGTACAGGAATTATAATGAAGGAAATGAATTTCGCGCGAAAATGGTTAACTTTGTTGCAAAAGACATATATACTAAAGATAGTATACAACGAGGTGGACAAGACGTGATTATAGAGAAGCACGAAATTCAAATTGACCAAATTACTAGCGGTAAAGTGAATATCTTTACTTTCTATAGAAATAGAAAGCAAATTGATGATCATTTTTTACGATTGCAAGAACCATCGCTTACAGCAAACTACTTCTTCCATTTTCATTTTGATGCAGAGAGCTTGCATCTACTGCAGAAAGAGTTTCCGAGCGTATATCCGTACGACGGTAGTGAAACGATTCACGACTGGACGGAAAAGATGAAAGCTGAATTGCAACATCAGATCCAAACAGGAAAATGGAATAAACGCGTACGTATCGGTAATCGCATTCTAGATGTGGTGTTTACGTGGTGTGACGAAGATATAGTAGAGTGAAAAAGAAGCGGATGACGCTTCTTTTTTTTAGCGCTGGAATAAAACGAGCTTACCTGCAGTAGATGTACAGCGATGTGTTTTTTCATACAATCCTTTTTCTTGTAAGATAGATTCACCTTTTGCTTTTGCTTCTTTTTCAGTTGCCGCCTCGAATGATTCGTCTAATGCTTTTGAACCATCTTTTTCAAAGACTGTTAGAACGTATACTCCCATGAAAATTCCCTCCAATAATTAAAATCAGAATCTTATAATTATTTTGACATAAAACGCTACAATATGCAAAGAAATATATGACATTGCGTGGTAAAATAGAATGAAACTTTACTCATCGAGAATATTTTTATTCTCGATGAGTATTAGTTTTCAGCGATTTTAATTTTAATAAAATGAAACTTTTGAAAGATAGAAAGGATCGTTATTTGTGAAACAAGTAAAGTTTATACATGCGGCTGATTTGCATTTGGATAGTCCGTTTAAAGGGATGGAGATGAATGTTGCGCAGTCTGTTTGGGAGAGAATGAAGCAAAGTACGTTTGAATCATTTGAGCGTATTGTTGATAAAGCGATTCAAGAGCGCGTTGATTTCGTATTACTAGCTGGGGATTTGTATGATGCGGAGACGAGAAGTTTGAGGGCGCAAGTGTTTGTGCGTGAGCAAATGAAGAGACTTTCGCAGTACGATATCCCTGTTTTTATTATTCACGGTAACCATGATCATTTAGGGGGAAGCTGGGCAGCAATTGAGTTTCCGGAAAATGTTCATGTATTTACTGAGCCTTATGTAGAAGAGAAATCATTTTATAAAAATGGTGAGCTATTAGCTTCTATTTATGGTTTTAGTTATTTGCAGCAAGCGGTAACAGATAATATGACAGCGCAGTATACGAAAATGAGTGATGCGCCTTTTCATATTGGCATGCTTCACGGAAGTGTGGAAGGAGATGCAGAGCATAATCGCTATGCACCGTTTCAAATTCGTGAGTTGAAAGAAAAACAGTTTGATTATTGGGCTCTTGGCCATATACATAAACGTGAAATTTTATCAGAAGAACCATGCATTATTTATCCAGGGAACATACAAGGTCGTCATCGTAAGGAAACAGGCGAGAAGGGTGCGTACCTTATTGAACTTACGAAACAAGGAACGCAGTGTTCATTTTTCCATACGGCAGATGTTGTATGGGATGAAATCGAAGTTTGTATTGATAGACTTGAAACTGTTGATGAACTTATGACGAGCCTATCTACTGCGATGAATGAATGCCGAAGAGAAGAGGAAGGTACGCTATTAACTGTCGTATTCACAGGACAAGGCTCACTTTCCCCTTATTTGCGTGACGAAAAGCGCGTGGAAGAGATTTTTCACATTTTAGCATCTAGCGAAGAGCGAAAAGATTTTGTATATGCGATGAAGTGGAAAAATGAGACGGTTTCTTTTGCGGAAATCGAACGTTTGAAAGCGGAAAATCATTTCATAGGTAGTGTGCTAAAGGAGTTAGAAGCTTTCAGCAATATGGACGGAGTATTGCGCACTATTTGGACATCTCCTGTAGCGCGTAATAGTATTGAATCTTTTACAGAAGAAGAGAAGAAAGAGATTCAAAAGGAAGCAGAAAATATTATTTTAGAGCAATTATTCCAGCAAGAGAGGGATAAAAAATGAGAATTGAAAAACTCCATATTTATGGGTACGGAAAATTAGAAAATGTGGAAATGGATCTTTCCTTGCTGACGGTGTTATACGGTGAAAATGAAGCGGGGAAATCGACAATTCGCTCATTTATGAAAAGTATTTTGTTCGGTTTTCCGACGAGAGGACAGCGCCGTTATGAGCCGAAAGAAGGCGGGAAGTATGGCGGCGCGATGACTGTGCAAACAGAGCAGTACGGTCGTTTGAAAATTGAGCGATTGCCAAAGACGGCAGCTGGCGAGGTGACCGTTTATTTTGAAGACGGGAAAACGGGCGGAGAAGAAATTTTAAACGATATATTAAGCGGGATGAATGAAAGTTTATTTGAATCTGTCTTTTCATTTGATATGCATGGTCTTCAAAATATTCATCAGCTAGGCGAAGCGGATATTGGCAATTATTTATTTTCGGCAAGTGCAGTCGGAAGTGATGCGCTATTGCAGTTAGATAAAAAGCTAGAAAAAGAAATGGATCAGCGCTTTAAGCCGAGCGGGCGTAAACCAGAAATTAACGTGTCATTGCAAGAGATGAAGAAACTTGAAGAGAAGATGAAAGAGTGGCAAGGAAAAATTGGCACGTATGAAAAACAAGTAGAGCAGTTAAAAGAAAGTGAAGAGAAGCTTGCTTCTGTTCGCGTGGAGAAAGAGAGTGCAGAAAAGCGAAAGCAAGATTATGAAATATTAGCAGCGCTTGAGCCACTCGTTATTGAAAAACGTGCGCATGAGAAAGTGTTAGAGAACGAGAGCGGGCAGTTTCCTGTAAACGGAATGGCGCGTTATGAAGCAATGAAGGCGAAGATGGAGCCGCTTCAATTACAAGTTGATTCACTCCACAAGAAAATTGAGACAGTGCAATCGGAAATTGCCTCGATTCAAATAGATGAAGAGTTTTTACAAAAAGAAAGTTATGTAGAAGAACTTCGTATGCAGCATATGTCTTACGAAAATGCACGCCAAGAAATGCGTGATATGAGCGGGAATATTACGAATATAAAAGAAGAAATCGCAGAACTAGAACAACAAATTGGTACTACTTTTGAAAAGGAAACAGTTCTTTCATTTGATATGAGTTTGGCAACGAAAGAGTTAATTACGCAAACAGTGCAAAAGGCGCGCGAATTAGAAACGCAAAAAGCACAGCTCGATGATCGTTTTAAAGTAGCGCAAGAGCAATTAGAAGAACAAGAAGAAAATATAAGACAGATTAAGAAACAAATGTTAGTGGATGAAGAGAGAAATGTGTTAGTTGAGAAAGAGAAATCGTTCCAAGATGCGGCGTTTATCGGTATGGGCGCAGAGAGAATGAAGCGCAAGTATGAGGAAAAAGCAGGAGTAGCTAAACAAAAGAAAAAGCAGTGGCAAAGAGTTTGTCTTCTGTTACTTCTTATTAACACAGGCGTTTTATTCACAAGCTTATTTATAGATAACCGAGCGCTCTTATTTATTAGTGTCATTATTTTTGTAGGGATTGTTCTCGCCCTTGTTTTATATAAAGATCCATCAAATGGATTACAAGAAGAGCTCCTTACACTTCAGCAAAGTGCCGGCGGGAGACAAAGTGAAGAAGCGATGTCTGTTCGCTATCAGTTAGAAAAAGATGAAGAGATACGTAAATTATTTGAGCGCGAGTCTTATAAGTTACAGCAGTTGGAACGAGCGTATGATAAAGTCGTTTCATCGTATGAGGAATGGGAGAGAGAAACGTTCCAGGCGGGAGAACAAGTCGATGCATATAAAACGCGCTATATGTTTCCTGAATTTTATACGTATGCACACATATTGCCGGCGTTTGAGCGTATTGAAAAAATGCAGCAATTATATCGTGAATTAGAGAAACAAGGCACGCGAAAATCTTCATTATATGAAATGATTTCGCAATTTGAACATAAACTAGAAACTGTTATCGGTAGTGCGGAGTATAGTAAGCTACACGAGGCACAAAGCCGTATGCAAAATGAGAAAGAGAAGCGCCAAACTTGTAAGCAGTTAAAAGAAAAACTGGCGGAATGGCAAGAAGAATATGAGTTTATGCAAGAACAATTAAAGCAATTACTAATAGAACGAGATGGTTTATGGCATATTGCAGCGTCTACGGATGAAGAGATGTTTTTAGAAGCGGGTAAACTAGCGGAAAAACGTGAAGATGCAGAGAAACAAGTGGGGCGTTTATTACCGCAAATTGATCTGTTAGAAAAACGTTTAACGAGTTTATCATTAGCTGAACATTACGAAGCTGACGGTTATGACGGAAAATTAAAGCAAGAACTGACAGTCGTGCAAAACTGTCTGGTGCAAGAGAAAGAACTGACAGAGCGTATTGCGAAACATCGTATGGAAATTGCGAATTTAGAAGAAGGTAGTACGTACGGCGATTTAATGCATGAATGGGAAATGAAAAAAGCGCAAGTGCGTGAACAAGTGAAGAAGTGGGCTGCTTATGCGGCCGCAAAAACGGTGTTAACGAAAACGAAGCAATATTATCATGAAGTACATCTTCCTCGTATTTTACAAAAGTCAGAAGAGTATTTCGTCTATTTAACAGGCGGACGATATAGTAAAATCTTTTCACCGTCAGAGTCAGAGCCGTTTATTGTAGAGCGTAACGATGGTATGCGTTTTTACAGTCATGAACTAAGCCAAGCGACAGCGGAGCAGTTATATTTATCGCTGAGATTTGCACTAGCAAAAACATTTGAGCATGATTATCCATTTATTATTGATGATAGTTTCGTGCACTTTGACGCGGTAAGGACGAATCGAACGATTGAACTTATAAAGGAAATTGCAAAGGATAGACAAGTCATATTCTTTACATGTCATGCGCATTTACTCGCGTATTTTACAGAAAAACAGATTATAAAATTAACACATATGCGTAAAGAAAATGAGTTGTAGTGTGCTATACTAAAAGTAACTGATTTGGTGGAGGAATTCGAATGAAAAAGAAAATTGCAGAGTATGAAGTTGGTGAACAAGTCGATATTTTCTTGTTAATTAAAACAGCGACAAAAGGTATCGCAAGCAATGGAAAGCCATTTTTAACAGTAATCTTACAAGATCCAAGTGGAGATATTGAAGCAAAATTGTGGGACGTATCACCAGAAGTTGAGAAACAATATGTAGCGGAAACAATCGTGAAAGTAGCTGGAGATATTTTAAACTACAAAGGACGTATTCAATTACGTGTGAAACAAATCCGTGTTGCGAATGAAAATGAAGTAACAGACATCTCAGACTTCGTAGAAAAAGCACCAGTGAAAAAAGAAGATATGGTTGAGAAAATTACGCAATACATATTTGAAATGAGAAACCCGAACATTCAACGTCTAACAAGACATTTATTAAATAAGCATCAAAACGAATTTTTAGACTATCCAGCAGCGACAAAGAACCATCACGAGTTCGTATCTGGACTAGCTTATCACGTCGTATCGATGCTTGATTTAGCGAAAGCTATCTCAAATCTATACCCATCGTTAGATAAAGACTTACTATATGCAGGCGTTATTTTACATGACCTTGGTAAAGTAATCGAATTATCTGGCCCAATTTCTACAACGTATACGTTAGAAGGAAATTTACTAGGTCACATTTCTATTATGGTGAACGAAATTGGTAAAGCGGCAGACGAATTGCAAATCGATGCAGAAGAAGTATTAATTCTTCAACACATCGTCCTTTCTCACCACGGAAAAGCAGAATGGGGTAGTCCAAAACCACCATTAGTAAAAGAAGCAGAAATTCTGCATTACATCGATAACTTAGATGCAAAAATGAACATGATGGACCGCGCATTAGGACGCACAAAACCAGGCGAATATACAGAGCGTGTCTTTGCTCTTGATAATCGTTCGTTCTATAAACCGTCGTTCCATAATTAATAGTGTGAATAAAGTGGCCTCATTAAGTTTTAATATGCTTAGTGAGGCTGTTTTCTTTATTAAAAATTAAATGAAATAGTTAAGAAGTACGCATGGGGTTAACGAAGAACGATTAAAACATATCTCACCACTAGAATGGGAGCATATCAACTTTAATATGGCAGATACTTAGAATCGCTTCAGCCTGTATAACAGGCCTAAAAATAAGAGTTGAAACTTGTTTAGTATCTATTTTTGTTAAAAAGTGGGAGAATTGTGCTATGATGTGGGCAAATATAAAACTATCTAAAGGAGGGATTTACATGCCGCATATTGTGTTTCGTGGAATTACTACTGAACAATTAAAACACATAAGCAAGCCATTAGTAGAAGAGCTCGCAGAGATTTGTGAGTGTGGTACGGATAATTTTACGTTGGAACTACCAAGTTCTACGTTTGTATTCAATGGAGAAGAAATAGAAGCATTTCCTCTTATTGAAGTGAAATGGTTCGAGCGTGGACAGGAAATTCGTAATCGATTTGCCAAGGCCATTACTACATATGTAATGGATTTTGGACTTCCAGAAGTAGAGGTTGTATTTACGGTTTTCACAGAATCAGCGTATTATATTAACGGGAAGCATTGTGCAAGTTAGAGCTATTATAAATGTTTTTGTAACATTTATCCCGCATTAACGGGCAGTAAGACCCCGACCTCAAAATTCAGCGGAAGCAAAGAAGTTAGGTGGGGGATCAACTGTCCGTAAAAGCCCGATTGGTTCAACTAATAATCAGTGGGGGATGAACAAAACCCCCACTGATTAAAGTTTCACTTTATAAGGGATAGAACCACATCGCTATCAAGCTAACTAGACAAAATACCCTCTAAAAAGAGCAAGGCGTTATTCTTTCTGAGAAATCATAGGAAAGGATAACGCCTTTATATCAATTTTAATATAATCGATTCACTTCTTTATAAAAAGTTTGGTTATTTTATTGAAGCTTATTCCACAAACACACCCGTTTGTTCACTTTTTTACTGTTTGAAAGTCATACTTTTTATATTGATTTATTTATTGGAAAAACCGAAAGTTTTAAACGCTCTCTATTACATATTTATTTTTGGAAAAATAGCCTAACTCCAAATACTAATAATACTGTGCCAGTAATACCCTCTATTGTACGGTTCACCTTTTCTTTTCTTAAAAAAGTTCTTAATTGACGTATTAGAGAGATATAAAGTAAATACCATATTGCTGTCAAAGTCGTAAATGTGAATCCCAACAAAAGAAATTGGAAGAAATGACTTTGATTACTCACAATAAATTGGGGTAGAAAACTAAGGAAAAATACAGCCGTTTTTGGGTTTAAGATTGCCGTGGTAAATCCTTGTCTAAAACTTTTAACCGTTCCAATATCCTTAAAGTTTATTTCCACTGAACTTGACATATCTTCTTTTTTAGAAAAGGCACTTTTAATTGACTTTACAGCTAAATAAATTAAATAAAATGCCCCAGCATATTTTATTAATGTAAATAGCATAGCAAATTTCATTAAGATAGCAGAGAGTCCTAGTGTAGCCATTATTGTATGAATCATCATTCCAGATACCGTTCCTAAGACGGTCTTTATCCCACCATTTCTACCATGAGAGATAGTGTTTTTTGTAACTAAAGCAAAACCGGGACCAGGCATCATTATAATAAGGAGTGCTGTAAGGATAAATAGCATATAGTTTTCCATGTTATGGTATTTCCTTTCTGATTTTTAGTTTCGCTTATAGTATAGCTTTTTTCCTTAAAACATTAAATATAAAAAGTGTGATCAGGATAGTATCATAAACTTTCAAGGAGTTGTAATTGAATTATAGAGGGCTTCACTTGAATAATGTTCTTCTGTAAATGAGCGTTTTTTAATTACTTTTTCTCGGAACACTCTTAATTTTCTTTCGTTTATCGAGGGTATTAGTATCAACTTGACCAAACATTATCCAAAAACTACATTTAACATTTACGAAAGCATATTCGAATAATCATTCATTAAATTTCTTATCAATCAACAAAAATTAATTATCATAAGGAAGAGGTACGTGAACTTCTATTTAAGAAATTACTTATTCTTGAAAAAAACGAATTAACTCCCCATAAATAATTGTAAAGATATAAAATTCTATAATTCCCTCGGAACAAAAAAGTTGTCTTTTATAGCAACGAAGTTCATTTTTATCGTTTTGGGGTAGTGTATTCTTGGTAGCTTGATGGGCATGGAGAGCTTTGAGTCTTTAGCTTGATAGTGATGTGACGCTATCCAGAAATTAATGATTTTACACCCTAAATGTTATTTAACAAAAAAATATCTCGAATTTGAGATAAATCACTTGCTTTTTAATCACTTGAGGTGTAAAGTGATAGTAACGAAAGCGATTGAGTCATATGAAAAACATACACTCAGTTGTTTTCGATTAAAAACAAAGTAACTTATACAGTAAAAACTAAGATGAATTTACAAAAACATAATTAAGAATAAATTGAAAAGCTAAAAACCATATTAGTTGTGGGAAATGTTATTTTTTTAGTTGTCACTTGACTAGTAAAACGAAACGGAGGAATAACCAATGTATGAAATTAAAGGGCATCATCACATTTCAATGGTTACGAAAAATGCAAATGAAAATAATCACTTTTATAAAAACGTGCTTGGCTTACGTCGTGTGAAAATGACAGTAAACCAAGATGATCCGTCAATGTACCACTTATTTTATGGAGATAAAACAGGAAGTCCAGGTACGGAATTATCATTTTTTGAAATTCCATTAGTAGGAAGAACATATCGCGGTACGAATGCGATTACTCGAATTGGATTACTTGTTCCTTCAGAGGATAGCTTGCATTACTGGAAAGAACGCTTTGAAAAATTTGATGTGAAACATAGTGAAATGACAACATATGCAAATCGTCCTGCTTTGCAATTTGAGGATGCTGAAGGTCTTCGCTTAGTACTACTCGTTTCAAACGGGGAAAAAGTGGAGCACTGGGAAACTTGGGAGAAATCAGAAGTTCCTGCAAAGCATCAAATTCAAGGAATGGGTTCTGTAGAACTGACAGTGCGTAGACTTGATAAAATGGCGAGTACACTTACAGAGATATTCGGTTATACAGAGGTTAGCCGAAATGATCAAGAAGCAATTTTCCAGTCCATTAAAGGAGAGGCTTTTGGAGAAATCGTTGTGAAATATTTAGATGGTCCTACTGAAAAGCCGGGCCGAGGCAGCATTCACCATTTAGCAATTCGCGTGAAAAACGATGCAGAGCTTGCTTATTGGGAAGAACAGGTGAAACAAAGAGGCTTCCATTCTTCAGGAATCATCGACCGTTTCTATTTTAAAAGCTTATATTTCCGCGAATCAAACGGAATCCTATTTGAAATTGCAACAGATGGCCCAGGATTTACAGTTGATGGAGATGTGGAACATTTAGGAGAAAAACTTGATTTACCACCGTTCTTAGAAGATCAGCGTGCAGAAATTGAAGCGAATTTAGCACCGATTGAAGAGAAGTAATAGAAGAAAATATACAACTTTAACATATAAATGAAACCCATTGGAGGAATATAAAATGAACCAATTAAAAGGAATTCACCACGTTACAGCGATTACAAGTAGTGCAGAAAAAAACTATGAGTTTTTCACTCACGTTTTAGGAATGCGTTTAGTTAAAAAAACAGTAAACCAAGATGACATTCAAACATATCATTTATTCTTTGCAGATGATAAAGGTAGTGCCGGAACAGATATGACATTTTTTGATTTCCCGGGTGTTCCGAAAGGAGTACACGGTACAAATGAAATTTCAAAAACTTCATTCCGTGTTCCAACTGATGCAGCGTTAGCATATTGGGTAAAACGTTTTGACCGTCTTGAAGTAGAACATACAGGAATTAAAGAGCAATTTGGTAAGAAAACTCTTTCTTTCGTTGACTTTGATGATCAACACTATCAATTAATCTCAGATGAACTTGATAAAGGAATCGAATCAGGTACACCATGGCAAAACGGGCCAGTACCATTAGAATACGCAATTACTGGTTTAGGACCTGTATTCATTCGTATCGCAAACTTTAGCTTCTTTAAAGAAGTGTTAGAAAAAGTTTTATTATTTAAAGAGATTGCGCAAGAAGGAGAATTCTATTTATTTGAAGTGAACAAAGGCGGAAACGGTGCCTCTGTCATCGTAGAACATAATACAGTTCTTCCTGAAGCACAACAAGGTTTTGGTACAGTGCACCATGCTGCATTCCGCGTAGAAGATCGCGCTGTATTAGAAGAATGGATTGAGAGAATCAGTAGCGTAGGACTTCCTTCATCTGGCTATGTAAACCGTCACTTCTTTGAATCATTATACGCAAGAGTTGCACCACAAATCTTATTTGAATTTGCAACAGACGGCCCAGGATTTATGGGAGATGAGTCATACGAAACACTTGGCGAAAAATTATCTTTACCTCCATTCCTAGAGCCAAAACGTGAAGAAATTGAAAAATTAGTTCGTCCAATTGATACAGTGAGAAGTACGAAGGAATTTATTAAAGAGTAAAAATAGAGATAGTAAGTAGGAGAGCAAGTAGTTTTAGCGGAGTGCTGGAACTGCTTGCTTTTTTATTTGGGTAATTATCAAAGTGGATAATCTTCATAAAATAATTAATGAATTGTCAGTTAATTATTGAGAAATATTTATTTGTAGGATGATCGGAATAGATATTTGAATTTTCTGTTATTATTTGTAGAAGAGTACATAACAAATGATTAGGAGGGGTTTCATGATTACATCTACTACAAACGAAAAACTGACGCAGCTATTGAATGAATGGTATCTAGAGATTAGATCTAGACGTATAAGTAATGCAGAACGTCTAAAACAAGAAATTGATTTTAAATTTACTAAACTAAAAAAAGAGACTGGAGAAGGTTTGCAGGACCAAAATCTATTACTTTATTATTATTTGCTAGAATTTCGATATAACTATTTAATAGATAATCTAGGCTTATCTCAAGAGAGTTTTAACAAGATAGATTCGTTTGATCAACCAACAGATAATTTTTTAACTTATTATTATCACTTTTTTAAAGCAATACATGCTAGTGAGTTAGGAAATTTTCATCTCGCTAAAGAACATTACGAAAAGGCTGAAAGTTTTTTGAAGTATGTTCCTGATCAATTAGAAAAGGCTGAATTTTATTATAAGTTAGCTACATTTCATTATGATACACAACAAGCTTTGGTATCTATTAAACATGCAACGAAGGTAAAGGATATGTATTTAAATCATGATGGATATGAATTAAATGTAGCTTTTTGTGATAATATTTTAGGCTTAGCCTGTATGAACTTAAAGGAATGGGAATTAGCTGAAGAGCATTTCACAGCTGCTATGGATCAATTCCAAAAAATTGGTGAAGAAAAATTTATTATTATGGTTCGTCATAATTTAGGATGGATGTATTCTACGCAAAATTTATCTGCATTGGCAATTCGTTATCTTACTGAAGTAGTAGAAAAATCTCCCCAACATTATAAAGCTCTTTATGTAAAAGCAAAAGAGCATTACAAGTTAAAAGAGCATGAGATTGCAAATAAGCTTATAGAAAAAGGATTGAAGATTTGTAGAGATTCGAAAATTGAAGGATATCAACACCATTATGAAATTTTAAATGCATTAAATCAAGGTGTAAAAGCGGAAGAATTAGAGGACATTATTCTTAGAGGAATTACGTATTTTGAAAGAGAAGAGTTATATGATTATACTCAGGAGTATCAGGAAAAGTTAGCAGTAAAATTTTATGAAGAAAACCTTTGGGAAGAGGCAAGTAAGTATTTTTATTTTAGTAAAAAAGCAAGAGAAAAACTTTTTGATAAGGGGGCTTTAAAATGAAAAAAGTGGTAATTAAATTATTAGGGATTGTAACAGTATTTACACTGACTTTAGGGGTGTATAGTTCAACAGATCATCAAAAAAGTCCAACACTAATGAAAGCTGAACATGGTGATTATGGTGGCTAAAAGAGAAAAAGGGATCTCACAATGAGGTCTCTTTTTTCTTTTTAGTTGTAAAACAATTGACTTACTTTAAATATGTAACTATAATGGTTACAGAATAACCATTAGCAACAGAAATGAGTTATATTTTTTTAGTATAATTGTAACTGTTTTAGTTACAATTAAAAAGAGGACATAAAATAACCAAAAAATGTAAAAACTTTAAATAACAACAAGAGAAAGGAGACGGGAATGTTGAAACGGTTTAAGTTTTATTTGATTAGCGGTATTGTGCTTATTTTGCTTATCGTATGTAACTTCGTTGATAAGCCGATTGCGAAGGTTGGAGAAGTGAAAGATACTGTTATGATGAAGCTGAATACGAAAGAGAGTATGGCGCAAATTGATGGACAGACGATTTATTTTAAACAAATTGGTGAGGGAAAACCTCCTTTACTTATGTTGCATGGGTTTGGTGGTTCTTCTGATGGGTTTAGTGATATTTATCCGGAACTAGCGCGAGACCATACGATTATTGCGGTTGATATTTTAGGGTTTGGGCGTTCTTCTAAGCCAGTTGATTTTCAGTATTCGTTTCCTGCGCAAGTGAATTTATATTATAAGTTAATGAAGAAGCTCGGATACAATCAGTTTGCAGTGCTCGGCCATTCAATGGGCGGAGAGATGTCCCTTAATTTAGCGTATTTATATCCGGATGCAGTGACGCATCTCATCTTGGCGGATGCTACAGGGATAGAGTCTTTCCAACAAAAAGAAAGTTATGAAGTACCACCGCTATCGACGGACTTACAAACTGTAACTGAGATTACGAAGTATAATAAAAATGAAGTAAAAAATAGTCGTGATGATAAAGAGCATTATGATCAGCTTACGAAAATGAGAGAGCGCCGCATTGCGATGGAAGCTGATAAAATTAAGGTACCGACTTTAATTATATGGGGACGACATGATAAAAGTGTTTCTTGGAAAAATGGTGAACTGTATCATGGGCTATTTGCAAATAGTACGTTTCATATTATTGAAAAAGGATACCACGCACCGTTTCGTCAGGAACCAATTGAGTTTATGGAATATGTACAAGCATTTTTCGCGAAGCATCCACAATAAAAATTTTAAGCATAAATCCACTTCTTTCCTCATAAAGTGAAACTAATAAGGCTTGTCTAAGGAAAGGAATGAAGTGATTTGGAAACTTTACCATGGTGGGTTTATCTTGTAATTGTCGGGATTGTACTAAGTGGCTACATGGTTTTATATACTTCGAAAAAAGAGCAAGATATGGATAATGAGTTTATCGAAAAAGAAGGCGAAGTGTATATGAAGCGCTTAGAAGAAGAGCGCGAGAAACGTAATCAGGATAGTGATAAAGATTCGGTATTGCTTTAATAGAAATTTTGAAAGGCTACCACCTAGTAGGATTTTACATCTAGGTGGTAGCTTTTTTCTTCTGGGGGAGCAGTATATGTTCATCAAGCTAAGGTTATATTAGTTTAATTTTACATGTATAAGAGAGTCATCATAAACTTTTATTGATGGCATTTATATATATTTTTCCTCATAAGAATGGAACTAGCGGGGATTTTACTGGGGGGGATTAACAATGCATAGGGATGAAACTTCATTACATCCTGATACAGGCGTTACGTCTGTAATGTTTGTTGAGCGTTCATTAAATGAAATTCGTTTTTGGTCTAGAATCATGAAGGAGCATTCTTTTTTTCTTCGATTGGGATTTAGATGTGAGGATACTCAATTAATTGAAGAGGCGAATCAATTTTATCGGTTGTTTGAACATATTGAACAAATAGCGCATTCCTATACAAATGAAACAGATCCTGAGCAAATCAAAAGGTTTAATGCAGAAGTACAACAAGCCGCAACTAATATTTGGGGATTTAAACGAAAAATTTTAGGATTAATTCTCACATGTAAATTGCCAGGACAAAATAACTTTCCACTTTTAGTTGACCATACAAGTAGGGAAGCTGATTATTTTAGAAAACGTTTAATACAATTAAATGAAGGTAAATTAGATGCCCTTCCTGATGCTATTATTAAAGAAAATGTTTTCTTTTTACGGATTATGGCAGACCATGCTAAATTTATTGGCCATCTTCTTGATCCGTCGGAAAGAAAGCTTGTAGATACAGCACGAAATTTTAGCAATGATTTTGATGAATTGATGTATCAAGCAATTGACTTAGAATCTATGAAACCACAATCCCAAACAGCTCCTCTTTTAGATCAATTTTTAGATCAAAATCGCGTGTCAGTTGCATCTCTTCGGGATTTTAAGAAAACAGCACGTGATTTAATTGAGCAATGTAAAATAAAGAGTATCATTCATCCATTATTAGCAGACCATGTTTTCCGTGAAGCTGATAGATTTCTTGAAATCATTGATATGTATGATGTTCATCTTACAAATATTCAATCACAACCTAGATATTAGAAGATAAGGAAAGATACTATTTTTCCTTAAGCTGAGAAGTTAACAATTTATTGTTAGCTTCTTTTCTTTGTGATTAAAATTTTCTTTTAAGGACTACATAAATCCTTTTGACCAAATATGTAATTCTTTGTAAAATATTATATATGGAAATATTATGAATATACAGGAAATCTATGGGTAGTAGATTTTAATAAATTACTCGGGGGAAATTTATTAATTAAGTATATTAACTTTTTCACATTAAATTTTACAACTAAAGGGGTAGTAGTAATCATGAAGGCAAAGAAATTAGTAAGTTTAGCATTACCAGTTATGTTATTGAGCGGTTGTATTACAATTGAAACGGATGGTAAGAAAGCTAATGAACCAAAGAAAGAAGAAACACAACAGGTAGAGAAAGAAAATAAGGCTTCTGAAAAAGAGAGTAAGTCAACTGATAGCAAGAAAGAGGATAGCTTATCTGTAGCGAAAGGTGAAGGTACAAACAGTAGTTCATCAAGTAGTCAACCAAGTTCTTCTTCAAATAATTCAACTTCTTCACCTGGTAAGGTAACTGGTTCAGATGTTGAAAGGTACAAGGCAGATATCATAAATAGTGCTACTCAAATTGAAGATACAATGAAATTAATTGAAGGAATAGCAGATTCAGACGTAAAATCATACAAACAAAAGAAAAGTGAAGTACAACTAAGTTTAGGTGGAGCAAAGGCAACAACGAAGAAACTGAAGAATTTACAAGCGCCCCCTGAGTTACAGGGAGAACAGGCGAAGATAAAGCAATCGATGGAACTGTATGCGGATTGTTTTCAACTTCTCTTTGATGCATTGGACCAAGAAGACGAAAGTAAAATGCATCAATCAGTAAGTAAAGCACAAGAAGGTTCGAATCTGTTTGAAGAGGCAGCGAAGAGTATCGGTAGTAAAACTAACTAAAGTATTTAAAGGGGTATTTGTAAGTGCAGTTGGCGCAAGTGAAGAGTTAGGAATTAGTTATGGAAACACATTACAAATTTATCAAATGGACGATAATGTTCGTATTCGATATGTAAAACAATAAATAATTGGTGAAAAACTCTGTAATAAATTTTACAGGGTTTTTTGTTAGTTCTAGTTTATTTTTTTGTCTTCCTAAGCGCTAAGCATACTAGTATAAGTTGAGAAATGAACAAAACGATAATGATAGGCAGATGATGTAACTCCATAGTAACTGTAACCATCTAAAGCCCAATTCATACACTATGATGGAGGATTTTTACTTCATAACCGGATGAAAAAGGAGTGTAATCATGAAGAAACGTACTGTTAATGAAGCAGGAAGGAATGTGCCACAACCAATCCGCAGCGACGGAGCAGGTGCGATTGATTCTGGACCTCGTAATGTTATGCGGGATATTCAAAATCCGAATATGCTTGTTCCGCCTATAACGGATGCAGGGTTAGTTCCTAACTTGAAGTTTTCATTCTCGGACACTTCTATGATTTTGAAACAAGGCGGGTGGTCTCGGGAGATTACTGCTCGGGAACTACCGGTTTCGACGACGATTGCCGGAGTAAATATGAGTTTAACGGCAGGTGGAGTACGAGAACTACATTGGCATAAAGAAGCAGAATGGGCGTATATGCTTTTAGGACGGGCACGCATAACGGCTGTAGATCAAAATGGACGGAATTTTATTGCTGATGTTGGACCAGGTGATCTTTGGTATTTTCCTCCTGGTATTCCGCATTCCATTCAAGGATTGGAACATTGTGAATTTCTACTCGTTTTTGATGATGGGCATTTTTCTGATTTATCTACTTTAGCTATTTCTGATTGGTTTGCGCATACGCCAAAAGAAGTGTTGTCGGCTAATTTTGGAGTACCTGAGAGTGTTTTTCGTTCTCTCCCTTCAGATCAAGTTTATATTTATCAAGGAGAGGTGCCAGGTTCGCTTGAAAGTCAGGAAGTTCAATCACCGAAAGGAGAAGTTCCTTTAACATTTAAACATGAATTGTTAAAACAAAAGCCGGTTAAGACGCCTGGTGGTAGCGTTCGAATTGTAGATTCTACAAATTTCCCTATTTCAAAAACAATCGCAGCAGCGCTTGTTGAGGTTGAGCCTGGTGGAATGAGAGAACTTCATTGGCACCCGAATAATGATGAATGGCAATATTATTTGACAGGGGAAGCGAGAATGACTGTGTTTCTTGGAAATGGTACCGCTCGTACATTTGATTATAGAGCTGGCGATGTCGGATATGTACCGTTTGCGACGGGGCATTATATTCAAAATACAGGTACCGAAACATTATGGTTTTTAGAGATGTTCAGAAGCAATCGTTTTGAAGATGTATCGTTAAATCAATGGATGGCACTGACTCCTAAAGAAATAGTGGAGAGTAATATACATGTTGGCCCGCAAGTAATGGATTCTCTGCGTAAGGAGAAGTGGCCTGTTGTGAAATATCCGGGGTTTTCATATAGTCCGAAAAGTGATGAGTAAAAATGAAAATTTGCGTTATTCTTTCTGGAGACTGATAAGAAGGGATGGCGTATTTTTTATGCCTAATCTAGTCTTTATCCCGCTATTTGCCGGGCAGTAAGACCCACCTCAAAATTCAGCGGAATCAAAGAAGTTAGGTGGGGCGCGGGCTGTCCGTAAAAGCCCGATTAGTGAGGGCTGATTAAAGTTTCACTTTATTAGTATCCGTCCCTTGTATTATTGTTCGGGAAATTATTATTGGAGCATAGTATAGGGAAGATACATATAAAAGAGCGCCATTATAAGCTGTAACGTATAAGTTGTGCAGGAAATGCAACAATAACTCGCTTTACTCTTCATCATTTATTTGAACATAATGGGCATAGAGAGGTGATAAACACAGTATGATTTTTAGTGAGCGTTTAAAAGAAGAAAGGGAAAAAAGAAATTGGTCGCAAAATGATTTGGCTGAAAAACTTCATGTGAGCAGGCAATCTGTTTCGAAATGGGAGACGGGAAAGAACTATCCGAGCATTGAAATTATTATTCATTTAAGTGATCTGTTCGGTATTACAATTGATGAACTGCTAAGGAGTGATGAAGAATTGACGCAGAAAATAATTGAAGATAGTAAGCAATTGGCGTATCCAAAATGGAAGGTGTTTTTTGATAGTCTATTTATGATAGGAGTATTTTTGTTTATTGCAAAAATCGTTGTATGGATGCTAAATAAGTTTGCTGGAGCAAGTATTACAATTGTAGCAGATGCGCCATATGTAATGAATCTTTTGCCCCTTGTATTCATGATTATAGGTGGTATAGGTTCCGATAAGTTGAAGAAAATATATAAATAGAGGAAAGATTTGAAAGAAATCCCCAACACTGGCTGTTCTTTTCACTTAAATTGTGTACTATAAAGGATAGGATGACATAAAGAAGGGGACATTTAGAATGGAATTTCATGAACAGAAGATTTTGCCGGCAGTGAGGCAAATTAAAGATTTGGAAAAGCTATTACATAGTTCGTATGAATATATTGTTATTTTAGATATTCATGTCGGCCAATTGAAGAGTGTTATATCGCTTGCGAAGCAATATTGTAAAAAGGTGTTTTTACATGTGGATTTAATTCATGGTTTGCAGAGTGACGGGCATGCGACGGAATATTTATGTCAGGAGTTTAGACCGTACGGGTTACTTTCAACAAAGGCGAGCGTTATTATGAAGGCGAAGCAAAAAGGTGTTGTGGCAATACAACGCATCTTTTTAATCGATTCGAGTGCGATGGAGAAGAGCTGCAATCTTTTAGATAAGACGAAACCGGATTATATTGAGGTACTTCCTGGAGCATTAACGGACGTTATCGCTGAAGTGAAAGAGCGTACTGGTGTACCGATTTTAGCAGGTGGTTTTATTCGTACTGTAGAAGATGTGGAAAGAGCATTAAACGCTGGTGCGACAGCAATTACGACATCAAAACGTGAACTATGGAAACATTACCAAAAAAAGTGACGAAAATGTGAATTTTTTCGTTGACACCGCTTTCATTTACGGTTAACATTATAGACAAGTTAATAAACGTGACGGAGAAAAGTAGAGATCCACATTTCATTGTTTCTATATAAATTTATATAGAAGCGTGCAAGCTGTGGGTCTTTTTCTTTTGACAAAAACGAATGGCCATTCATTTTACCTCTATCACATTTGAAAGCGTTTAAATTGATTGTGGAGGGATACTATGTCAGCATTTTTAGGAGAGTTAATAGGGACTGCGTTGTTAATCGTACTTGGTGGCGGCGTTTGTGCTGGTGTAAGTTTAAAGAAATCGTTTGCGAAAGATTCAGGTTGGATTGTTATTACAATGGGCTGGGGCTTAGCAGTAGCGGTTGCAGCGTATGCGGTTGGATCAATTAGTGGGGCACATTTGAATCCAGCTTTAACGATAGGATTAGCATTTAAGGGAGCGTTCCCATGGAGCGACGTACCAGGTTATATCGTAGCACAAATGATTGGGGCAATTATCGGGGCAGTTATCGTATATTTACATTACTTACCACACTGGAAAGAAACAGAAGATCCAGGAACAAAGTTAGGTGTATTTGCAACAGGTCCAGCAATTCCGAACACATTTGCAAACCTTTTAAGTGAAATGATTGGAACATTCGTTTTAGTATTTGGTATATTAGCAATTGGTGCAAATAAATTTGCAGATGGATTAAATCCATTTATCGTAGGTTTCTTAATTGTAAGTATTGGTTTATCATTAGGTGGGACAACAGGATACGCAATTAACCCAGCGCGTGATTTAGGTCCGCGTATCGCACACTTCTTCCTTCCGATTGCAGGAAAAGGCGGTTCAAACTGGAAGTATGCATGGATTCCAGTAGTTGGTCCAATTTTAGGTGGATCACTTGCAGGTTTATTCCATCAAGTTGTATTTGAAGGAAAACAAAATTCAGCACTTATTTATGTGATTATCGCAACTGTGATTGTACTAGCAATCTCTTATATGACAAGTAAAAAAAGCGGAAGCAATACAAATAGTAGAAAAGTAGCATAAGGGGGAAACCGATATGAAAAAATATATTCTTTCATTAGACCAAGGAACAACAAGCTCACGCGCAATTCTTTTCAATAAAAAAGGTGAAATTGTTCATTCAGCTCAAAAAGAGTTTACACAACATTTTCCAAAGCCAGGCTGGGTAGAGCATAATGCACAAGAAATTTGGGGATCTATTTTAGCAGTTATCGCAACTTGCTTAAGCGAAGCGGATGTAAAACCAGAACAAATCGCTGGTATCGGTATTACGAACCAACGTGAAACAACGGTTGTATGGGATAAAACAACTAGTAAACCAATTTACAACGCAATCGTATGGCAATCTCGCCAAACAGCTGAAATTTGTGATGAGTTAAAAGAAAAAGGTTATAGCGAAATGGTTCGCGAAAAAACAGGTCTTTTAATTGATGCATACTTCTCTGGTACGAAAGTAAAATGGATTTTAGATAACGTTGAAGGTGCAAGAGAAAAAGCAGAAAACGGCGATCTATTATTCGGAACAATTGATTCGTGGCTTGTATGGAAACTATCTGGTGGTAAAGCACACGTAACAGATTACTCAAACGCATCACGTACGTTAATGTTTAACATTCACGACTTACAGTGGGATGATGAGCTTCTAGAAATGTTAACAGTACCAAAGAGCATGCTTCCAGAAGTGCGTCCATCATCTGAAATTTACGGAGAAACAATTGATTATCACTTCTTCGGCCAAAATGTACCGATTGCAGGTGTAGCTGGTGACCAACAAGCAGCATTATTTGGACAAGCTTGTTTCGGTGAAGGTATGGCGAAAAATACTTACGGAACTGGTTGTTTCATGTTAATGAACACTGGTGAAAAAGCAGTAGCTTCTGAGCACGGTCTATTAACAACAATTGCATGGGGAATAGATGGTAAAGTAAACTACGCATTAGAAGGAAGTATTTTCGTAGCGGGTTCTGCAATTCAATGGTTACGTGACGGAATGCGCATGTTTAAAGATGCAAGTGAGAGTGAAGTGTATGCGAGTCGCGTTGAATCAACTGACGGTGTATACGTTGTACCAGCATTCGTTGGACTAGGAACACCTTATTGGGATAGTGAAGTACGCGGCGCTATGTTTGGTGTAACGCGCGGTACGACGAAAGAGCATTTCATTCGTGCAACGCTAGAATCTTTAGCTTACCAAACGAAAGACGTATTATGCGCAATGGAAGCAGATTCAGGTATTGAGCTGAAAACATTACGCGTTGATGGCGGAGCAGTTAAAAATAACTTCTTAATGAAGTTCCAAAGTGATATTTTAGATGTTCCTGTAGAGCGTCCAGTAATCAACGAAACAACGGCTCTAGGTGCAGCATACTTAGCTGGTCTTGCGGTTGGATATTGGAAAAACCAAGATGAAATTAAAGAACAGTGGCATATGGACAAACGCTTTGAACCAACGATGGAAGCGAAAACAAGCGAAGAGCTATATGCTGGATGGAAAAAAGCAATTGAAGCAACAAAAGCTTTCAAATAATCATAAACAGTGTTATAATGGTGACAAGTTAATAATTCGGTAGGAGATTTGGAGAGACCACAACGCGCTATAGAGGCGAAATCTATAGCGGAGTTTGTGGTCTCTTTTTTCGTTATCAAAGGGAGGAATTACCATGAAATTTTCAAGTAAACAACGTAAAGACGTATTAAACGGAGTAAATAAACAAGAGTTAGATGTGATCGTAATTGGTGGAGGTATTACTGGTTCTGGTATTGCATTAGATGGAGCAACACGCGGGTTATCAACAATTGTGTTTGAAATGCAGGACTTTGCAGCAGGTACATCAAGTCGTTCAACGAAGCTTGTACACGGTGGTCTACGTTATTTAAAACAACTTGAAGTGAAAATGGTAGCAGAGGTGGGGAAAGAGCGTGCGATCGTATATGAGAACGGTCCCCATGTAACAACACCAGAGTGGATGTTACTTCCGTTCCATACAGGCGGTACGTTCGGATCATTTAGTACATCAATTGGTCTTCGTGTATACGACTTCTTAGCAGGTGTAAAACGAAGCGAGCGCAGAAAGATGTTTAACCGTGAAGAAACGCTAAACAAAGAGCCTCTTGTAAAAAAAGAAGGATTAAAAGGCGGCGGTTACTACGTAGAATATCGTACAGATGATGCGCGTCTTACAATTGAAGTAATGAAAGAAGCAATTGAGCATGGTGCGAAAGCTGTTAACTACGCAAAAGTAGACAGTTTCTTATATAAAGATGGAAAAGTATGTGGTGTACGTGTAATCGATTTACTAGACGGAGAAGTATACGAAGTTTACGGTAAGAAAATTGTAAACGCAGCTGGCCCTTGGGTAGATACACTTCGTGAAAAAGATAACTCGAAAAAAGGAAAAGTACTTCAGTTATCAAAAGGTGTTCACTTAGTAATTGATCAAAAACGTTTCCCATTAGGTCAAGCGATTTACTTCGATACACCAGATAAACGTATGGTGTTCGCGATTCCTCGCGGAGGAAAAACATACGTAGGTACAACAGATACGTTCTATGATAAAGACGCAGCTGTACCACAAATGACAACAGAAGATCGCACATACATCATTAATGCGATTAACTACATGTTCCCAAGCGTGAAAATTACAGAGAAAGACATTGAATCAAGCTGGGCTGGTGTTCGTCCGTTAATTTATGAAGAAGGTAAGAGCGCATCTGAAATTTCTCGTAAAGATGAAATTTGGACTTCTGAATCTGGTTTAATTACAATCGCAGGTGGTAAATTAACTGGATACCGCAAAATGGCTGAAATGGTAGTAGACTATGTAACGAACTTACTACAAAAAGAAGGTCATAGCGCATATCCGAAGAGCGACACGAAACATATGCCAATCTCTGGTGGACATGTAGATGGTTCACACGGATTCCCAGCATTCGTTGCGAAAAAAGCTGGCGAAGGTACGAAATATGGTTTAACAACAGCACAAGCAGAAGAATTCGCGAAATTCTACGGCTCTAACGTTGATGTACTGTTCGACTTAGCGAAAAAACATAAAGAAGAAGCGAAAGAATACAACATGCCGCTTGACGTTCTAATCCCACTTGTATACGCAATGGATTACGAAATGACAGCAAAACCAGTTGACTTCTTCGTACGCCGCAGAGGCGCTGTATTCTTCAACATCCACTGGGTATACGAGTGGAAAGAAGCAGTAATCAACTACATGGCTGCGAAACTAGGCTGGAGCAAAGAAGAACAAATGAAATATACAGCTGAACTAGAAAAAGCACTAACAGACGCTGTAATTCCTGTAGATCAACAAGAACAGGCAGCTGCGTTAGCGTAAAATAGAGAACCACCTGAAGGGGAGCCTTTAGGTGGTTTTTTTATGGGGTATTTTTCTAACTATGTTGCATAACGACATATGTTGTTATACTATGTATATAAGGTGGTGGTATTGTTGGACAAAGAAATCTTGAAGGGAAGTATAGATATTTTATTACTTTCTATCATTGCAAAACGTGATACATACGGATACGAAATAGCTCAAAGTTTAAAGGATGCAAGTGAAGATTTGTATAGTATGGGACAGGGAACTTTGTATCCTGCTTTAAAGAGATTAGAGAAAAAGGAGTTTCTTGAATCTTATTGGAATGAATCTGAGAATGGGATGAAAAGGAAATTCTATACTATTACAGATAAAGGGAAAAAAGAATTGCAGAAGAAAGTGAACTCTTGGGAGAGTGTAACAGCATTAATTCAAGCTTGTCAGAAAGGAGTTATTTATGAGTGAATTTGATGAGTATATTAAGTCTATTTTAGCCTATTCAGAACTTAGTGATATTGAACAGGATGAGCTATTTCTAGAAATGTATGATCACTTGAACAGCTTGAAAGAAGAATATATGGAACAAGGTATGAATGAAAAAGAAGCGATTTATAAAGCGATTCAAAGTTTTGGAGAATCAAAAGTTATTGGCGTAGAGATTAATAAATCGGTATACGAAGTTCCTAGGCCATTAAAGGTATTATCAAAAATTTTATGTATTCCTTATATAATCATTTGTTTTATTGTCTTTTTAGGAACGTTTATTTCAACTTCTACATTTGACTCTGTTCGCAGTTTGACAGGTGGTGGGACTGTCTATCATCCCATTGAATTTTGGCAGCAATTTTTACATATATCTGATTTAGAAACGTTATTACAACTTTTTGGAATAACACTTTGGCAAGTTAAAGATTTTATTGCACATCCAGGTCCTTGGGGAAACTCAACTTATTGGTTAAGCGTTTTACAACATATAATATTAGTAGTTCCATTCGGATTTTTCGTTCCAGTGCTCATTAATAAAGTGACTAACTATAAGAAAGCTCGTAAGTGGTATGTTATGACCTTTCTTGTTTGGGAGATATTACATTTACTAACTTTGTCTGATGTTTTTGATGTGTGGCAGATTGCTATAAATATGCTCGGTGCGTCGGTAGGATATCTTTTATTTATAAGCATAATGCAACTGGATAATAAATTTAGGGTTATGCGAAAGAAGATATTTGAAAATTAGCTCGCTATTCTGTAGTTTAAATTATACAAATTTAATTTGATGGTAATAGAGTATCGCTGAAAACATAGGTACTATGTAGTGAGAGGATTTTTTATATTCGTAATAGGTGTTGTTCCTTGTTTAATCCTACTGTTATGAAGCGGGTCCATAATCCGTCTTTATTGGTGCTATAAATGATGAGAGCGGCACAGCTGAACTAGAAAAAGTCTAGATCAACAAGAGCAAGCTGCGTTAGCGTAAAATAGAGAACCACCTGAAGGGGAGCCTTTTAGGTGATTTTTTCTCTTGACTAAAAATAAATAAAATGTGTTACAATGATGATAGAGTATTTAGTGTGAATTTTGCATAAAATAAAAAAGACAGAAGCCTGAGAAACTTCTGCCTTTGTAACCTAACTTGCTATTGTGGTGGTAGTAGGTGCGGTTATAAGACAATTACATTAACGTTTTAGCCGAGAACCGCCCTTACCTTTTCCACGAAGCAGGGTGGTTCTCGCTTTTTTGTATACAGAAATTAGCCATGGACCGACGTATCTTCTACCGATGACAACGCCAGCTCCGGTTAGGATACCATACACTAATTTAATTACAAACATCGCGATCATATTATCACCTCCCCCCTTTTTTCAAAATGGAAGAGATGATTGCCACACCTACTAGTTATAGCTTATTAAGTTACGTATTCATTGTATTATGTTTTAAAATAGGGAACAAGATATATGGATGAAAATTCCTGTTTTTAAGCAGAACATTAGTGTCAGGGGACAAGAAGTAAATAAATATTCATAAAAAAACGGTATGGACATCGCAATCTGTATTTTTTACACTAGCACACTTAGTACGTTTTGTTTCAAAAACATAAATAGATAGTATGTAGAGGGTTATGATAAATAACCCTCTTTTCGTGTTTAAATAAGTGCACTCTCTTTAATAGAAATACATAATTCAGAACGAGAAATTGATTCAGCTAGTTGCTGTAAATAAGAGTATTCTTCCGCATCTTTTTCGGAAGTGTTAGGATCTAATAAAGGTGAAGAAAGAAGTACATCAATCGTAAGTATGTCTGTATCATGAGAGACGATGTTATAACCTGCAAATACAGGTCGTTTTAAGTCTTTTACTTTTTGAATCATTTGATGGAATTTCGTAACACTTATATGGATTTGTGCGAATGGAAAGCATTTTTGGATAGGATTCTCGATGTTCTTTCTAATTTTATAATCGTATACATAGTAGTACTTTTCTTGCTGCTCAAGTGTTTGCAACTCTTTCGTTATGAGTGGTATTTGTCTGTAAGTCCAGTTGTGAGTGCACGATGTTCTTCGCCAACTAATAATGTGAAAGGTCTTGGTGAGGGAGATTGAAATGGTGCGCACGTTTAGGTCAGTAAAAGTGTGCTTAGATTGTAAAATGGTATGTAATTTTTCGGTAGGAAACTCACCGTCATAAATAGCAATAAAATAGTGGTTCATCTTTTCGCTCCTTAATTTTTTTCTAAACTGATATATTCTACTTTAAAGGTGTAAGTCCTGCATAAAAAAGAAAACACCTTGATTGTTATCAAGGTGTTGTAATAAGCTCAAAACTATCCGAATCAGCCCCAAGTACAAAAGGACTAACCTCGCCAACACAATAAAGGTGCAATTCATGCATCGCTCGCGTACAAGCAGTGTAGAACAATCTACGAACGCTCTCATTGCTGTACACATCTTTAGAAGCATCGTAAATAATAACGGCATCAAATTCGATACCTTTCGCTAAGTAAGCAGGGATCACGACAATGCCTTGTTCGTATTCAGCAGAGGTGCTCTTCACAAGTTTAATATCTTCAATGCTACTAAGTTCCTCATAGGCAGCGGCGCTTTCAGCTGCGGATTTACAGATGATTGCGATCGTATTGTGCTGCTCTGTTTGTAGTGCAGCAACTTTAGCAGTAATATGTTCGTGTAGTTCGTTGTGATTAGCTACTTTCGTCACTGTAGGTTTCGCGCCGTCACGTTCAAAGGCGTGAATGTTCTTCCCTTCCGGTACGAGAGCACGTGTAAATTCAATAATCGGTTTTGTTGAGCGATAGCTACGAGTTAAGTTAATGCCGTTTGTTTCGTCTGGCCCGTATAAATTCGTAAGTGTATCGAAATTCACCGTTTCACTCGCATGGGCAAATATCGCTTGGTTAAAGTCTCCGAGTACCGTCATTCTTGCAGCAGGGAAGAGACGTTTTAAAAACTCGAACTGGAACGGAGAGTAATCTTGCGCTTCATCTACGAGTACGTGTTTAATCGATCTGTTCGTTTGGAAGCCTTCAATTAATTCTTTTAAAAGTAAAAATGGAGTCGCATCCTCGTAATATAGCTTTCCTTCATCAAGCATGTTTACTGTTAATGAGCAAATGTCATCCCACTCTTTCGGTTTTTCCCCAGGAACCCATGATGCATCTGTGAAGAGCTGTTTATATATGCCTGTGAAATTGATGAAACGCAATGTTTGAACGCCTTTACGAAGCGGCTTCATTTTTTTACGGACAATCATACGCCCAAGTACTCTTGTTTCTTTCTCAAAGTCTTGAAAGGAGTTGTCGTCAAACTCGCCTTTTTTCTGTAAATATTTATAAGCCTTTTGGTATTCATCTTTACTAAGTAATTCAATTTCCTCTTCTACCCAAGGTTTTTTCAGTTCTGCTTTTTCAAGTGCATCTATTTGCTTATTTAGCCAATCCGTTAACTTCTCAATTCGACTATGGAAGCGGAGGGAGGAGTCAGTATTATAAAATTGCTCTGTAATTTCTTTAGCTGAGGCAATCAGTTTTCCTCTAAATTTCATTCCTCTAAATAGCATACCTGAAGATTCAAGAGATTGTCTGTACGCTCTAATCATCTCGAAAAATTGAGTGGATGCTTTAAATCGGATGCTCGCATTTCTCGTTTTATAGGTAGGGCTATTTGTTTCAGTTAGCATATATTCTAATTGCTCATAAGGGTCTTCAACGTCAAATGACTTACTCAGTCTATGATTTAAATATTCTTGGAATGTCACTTGCTGCATATTTTCTTCACCGAGTTCAGGTAGTACGTTAGAAACGTAGCTATTGAACATAGAGTTAGGGGAGAAGAGAATAATTTGATCCGCTTTTAGCCATTCGCGATATTTATATAGTAAGTAGGCGATTCGCTGCAGGGCAGCTGACGTTTTACCACTACCAGCAGCTCCTTGCACGATAAGGAGTCGGCCTTCATCGTGACGAATAATTTCATTTTGTTCACGCTGAATTGTAGCGACGATACTTTGCATATGTTTGTTCGTACCTTTTCCGAGCGCTTGTTGCAAGATTTCATCGCCAATTGTAAGGCTCGTATCGAACATAGAATCAATCTCGCCATTTTGAATAATGTATTGTAATTTTTTCTCCACATTGCCGTGAATTACGCCTTCTGGTGTACTGTATTCAGCCGGTCCTGGTGGATAATCGTAGTATACACTCGAAATGGGTGCGCGCCAGTCATATATAAGAAAGTTTTCTCCGCTAGCATCAGTAAGTGTAGCAACGCCAATATAAATTTGCTCTGCGCTAGGTTCGCCTTCTTCTTTGAAATCAATTCGTCCGAAATAAGGTGCTTTATGCATGCGTCTTAATGCGGCAAGTCGATTAAAGGTGTGCTTATGGGTAATTTGTGTGACAGCTAGTGACTGAGCTTGTTGTCTTAAGTTGATAACTGTTTCAAGATAATCATCAAAAGTATCCGTGTTCACTTTCACATCATCCCAAAAGTGTTTACGAATATTGATTACTTCTGCCCGGCGTCTGCCAGTTTCGTTTTCCAGTTTATCAATTTGCTCCGTAATTGTCTCGATTACGGTATCCAATCTTTTTTGCTCTAAATCAAGTTTTTTGTTCATACGGTAAGCACTCCTTTAAAAGTGAAAAATAGAGGTTGACTGAAGATGTGTTTTGGTGTACAATTAAAATAGGGATAAATACGTTCCTTTCATTTTAGAAAACGTGTTTCCGTACTAATTTAACATAGTTTTTGAATTTAATCAATGATAATAAGATAAACCTTGGTTCTGCGTGGCGTGGATCAAGGTTTTTTTGTGTTTTTCTTTAAGGAAGAATTGCAATTTTATTGAGGAGAATGTAAGTAAAGCAAAGAAGAAAATCAGGAATAGGGGGATACTGATGCAAAAATATTTTGAGGAAGCGCATCGTTTTTGTTCTCGTAATAGAAAGCACTTAGAAAAGGATGTTATATGTGGTTGTTTCTATTGTTTAGAAATTTTTCATCCAAAAAAAATTACAGAGTGGTGGGATGATGATAACACAGCAGTTTGTCCGTATTGTGGGATTGACTCTATTATAGGGGAAAGTTCAGGATTTAGAATCACAGAAATGTTTTTAAGTGAAATGCATAAAAGATGGTTTTAGTTAAACGAATGAAAAAATAAACTTTCGTTAACGAAGAGGATACATAAAAAAGCTCGGGCCTAAGCCCAAGCTTTTTACTTCATTATTTCTTTTCTTCTTTTTTATCGTCAGCTTTTTTCTCTTCGAAAAGATCTTTTAAATCTTTATCGTCAACTTTTACGTCAGCTTTTTTGATTTCTTTCATCATAAGATCATTCATGAATGCAGCATCTTGTGCTTTTTTCTGAACTAGATCTTTTTTGATGTCGCCTTTTACTTCATCAAATGGTTTTTGTTCTTTAATGTCTGTTACTTTAATGATGTGGTAACCGAATTGTGATTTCACAGGTTCGCTTACTTCATCTTTTTTCAGCTTGTAAGCAGCATCTTCGAATTCTTTAACCATTTTACCAGCAGTAAAGTAGCCAAGGTCTCCGCCTTTTTCTTTTGAACCAGTATCTTCAGAGTATTGTTTCGCTAACTCTTCGAAAGATTTACCTTGTCCAAGTTCTTCTTTTACCTTTTTCGCAGTAGCTTCATCTTTTACAAGAATGTGGCTTGCTTTAATTTCAGGCTTGTAGTTTTCTTTTAGTTCTTTATCAGTGATTGTTTTCTCGATAGCTTTTTCTTGAGCTAATTGAGCACGCACACCAGTTTTTATAGTTTCTTCTTTAATACCTTGTTGTTTTAATAGTGTATCGAATTGATCACCGTATTGTTTTTTCATTTCATCGAACTTTTTGTCTACATCTTTGTCTTCAACTTTGTAGTTTTTAATAAGTACTTTTTCCATAACCATGTTGTTTAGTACTTGTTTACCAGCTTGTGTCTTCATTTGATCGTAGAATTCTTCTTTTGTAATGTCACCAGCTTTAGATGTAACAATTTTGTCTGATGATGATGTTCCACATGCTGATAATGCGATTACACTTGTTGCGGCTAAGGCAAGCATAGCTTTCTTCATTCGATAAACACTCCTACTATTATGTATTTTTAATTTATCCTACACCAATGAATTTTGATTCATAAGAGCCCGATTAAGTCTCACTGATACTTTTGCTTTTTTATATTGGTAAAGCGCGCTTAACAGGGCTTACCGAGGCTGAGGATAAAGTTTTGATGAATGTTTTGTTCTATAGTATAAGCAATATGTACAAAATTTAATATATCATATTTCGAACCGTTTTCATATTGATAAAGAAAAATTAACCAGCACGTGTCAGATTTTGAAAGTGTGCCATATTGGGCGTATGCCGCATATACAGAATAGAGGAGGGGATGGGGATGAATTCTCAACTTATTTTATTACTTGTACTGTTTATTTTATTGGTTATTGTAGGTATAATTTGCTTATAGAGGAAAAAAGTGAGGAAGGGGCTTTCCTTCCTCACTTTCCATGAAATATAATTTCTATATAACTAGAAATTAATAAAATTGTTATACATACATTAATAACCCGAAAGACACCGGGCTGGCGGCTCGCAGCTATTTGTTTTCGTTCACACAGTGTATGTGTCATGAAATTCGTGTAAAATATAACAAGAAGTGCGAATGCGACAAAAACAACTGTTATAAGTGTCATGAGGCGAGACCTCCTTTTGGCTAAAATACATATACATATATTGTATCACACGATATTTTGTTCGTGTTACAAAATTCAGAAATAGAAGACTTTGTGTTAGAAAGTGAGGGAGAAAATGGACGTTGTTAGAAGATTAGAACAAGCTGAATACTATGTAGACCTACTATTTAAAATGATTGATGAAGAGAAGTGTCCATTTTATTCTTTAATCATAAAGAAAAAAGCTCGTAAAAAAGATATTGAACGTATACTAAATCTTTGTGAAAAACTGAACGATCAATATGTAGTGGAGAAAGCAGAAGGGCTTCTTTTGTTCGATGCGCTGTTAGATCAATTTGAAAAAGCGCTTCCACATCAGCTCGAAGTACACGAAACTGCGGAAGCGCTAGCAAAACAAGGTTTATTTAAGCCGCTTATGAATGAATTCTTAAGCATGATTGCGAAAAAATAAATAGATTATTTCTTAACTAACTTTTGATCGGACTCTGTAAAGTTCTCTTCAATATCTTCTAATGATTTCTCAAAAATATCGATAAAGTCTTGTCCGTAAATATTACGCAGGATTGCAATCAGTTCGATATTTTCTGGGAACTTCCCATAAAAATTACGAAGTGCAAGAGCCCCATTAAACACTGAATTATTTTCAGGATCATACTCCTCCATTAAGCGAAGTAGTAATTCTTCCCCTTTGTCTGTAATTTCAATGTACGTATTTCGTTTATCATCTTCCTTTTTTGAGAATACAAGATAGCCGCGTTCTTCTAGCTTTTTAGAGAAGTTAAATGCCGTTGATACGTGCATAACTCCAAACTTAGCAATCTCAGAAATAGAAGCCCCTTTTAAATGATAAGCGATTGTTAAAATATGATGTTCATTAATATTTAAATCGTAAGGTTTAATCCACTGCTGCCAATCTTTCTCTACACATTTCCATAACGCTTTCGATAATTGAGCAATGCGTTGGCTGAAAATCATCGCTTCTTTTACCGAGTAATCTTTTTCTCCACTTTTCATTTACTCACCCACTTTAACATTCTTTTTCATTACTATCTATTATGCCAGTAAAATAAAAATTAATAAAGTCTTTTTGTAAGAATTGTGAAAATTTTTTAACAAAATGACATTCTATACAAATCATGCATAACTATGGAAGCGTTTTATGAGTCGTGAATACATGCGTTGTCCTTACATGTTAATTGATAACATATATTGTAAATGCATAAAAACACGGCATATCTATACGATATGCCGTGTCAAGGTCAATTTATATAAAAAATATTTGTTATATGCAAAAAACTAAGCAGGAATTTGTTTACGCTTTTTCTGGAACAGCTTCTTGCAGTTTCTCAATTGACTTTTGGATGTCCAAAATTTCTTTCTCAATATGGCGCTTGTTTTGAGAAATATCTTGTTTCCAATTAGAAAGCGTGTCTTGCATGTCATCTTTTAGTTCTTGAAACACTTCTTTACCTTCTGAAGCAGTTTCAACAATTTGACGCTTTAATAATTTCGTATCAGCTGTAATATCAGCTAAAGTCTTTTTAATATCATTTCCTTTTTCTTTTAACTTGCCGCGCATGTCTTTACCAGAAGAAGGAGTTGAGAAAAGAACGGCTAGTCCAGCAACTGCTCCGCCGCAAATAACACCTGTAATAAAGGATTTAGCTTTTGACATAAAAGGAGACCTCCTTATTTTTTGTTCGTATTCATGATGTGAAAAAATATGCATATCTTTCTTATATGTGCTATGCACAAACAATCATCCCTGAGCATTTTAGGTGAAGAAACAAGCCATGCGGAATTTGATGACTTCAGGGAAGTGGCTTGTTATGTATTACGCCTTCTTATAGTGTCATTATTTCACACTATTTGCAATTGTACTTGCGATGTTTTGTAAATTTTCCATAGTGTATTCATTTTGGTGTGATTTCCAAACAGCACCGAAACCATCTTTTTCACCGTAGCGTGGAATTAAATGAAGGTGGAAGTGGAACACAGTTTGTCCAGCTTTTTCACCGTTATTGTTAAGTAGGTTAAAGCCAACTGGATTAAACTCTGTTTTAATCGCATTTGCGATTTTTGGAACGACAGAAAAAATATGTGATGCGATTTCTGGCGTTAACGCAAAAATGTCTTGTTTGTGAACTTTCGGAATAACAAGAGTATGTCCTTTTGTTACTTGACTAATATCTAAAAATGCAAGCACATGTTCATCTTCGTATACTTTTGAGCAAGGGATTTGCCCGTCAATGATTTTACAAAAAATACAATTGTCTGCTGTATGATTCATTGATCTCATCCTTTCAAATATCCTTAGCCGTATTTTACCATAATTACATAAGAGAACAAACACGAAAAACAGGAAGCTGACTCAGCTTCCTGTTTTCTGAAGAGGGATTGAAAAAGCATTATCGTAATTTACGTTTCGCAGACACCTCATTTATTTAAGAAATGCACGGTAAATCGGCTAAAGTTTCTGCCGTAGACACCCCATTTTCAAGTGAAATGAATTGCAATCTTTTTTAAATGAAATTGTTTATTTTTTAAAACAGTATATGCTCTTTCAGAGACACCCCGTTTCGAAAATGAAACAAATGATCTGGTTATGTGTAAATTTCATTGTCCAACTTGGACACCCCATTTCATGATGACTTCACTATGTTGTTGTACTCATCAATTGGTGGTTGCTTTTTCAATGTGTTCCTTCTTCAATAATTATGATGTCCGCTTTCGGGAAAATATATGCTAATAAATTTTAAAATTTTTTTTGAGTACATGGATACTATGTAGTACAGCATAATTTTTGGTAAGATGAATATAGAATGAATACTAATGAAGAAAGTGGTGTCGTATGAGCGAGTTATTGCGTGTAGAAAATGTTACAGGAGGATATACGAAACGACCTGTATTAAAAGACGTTTCGTTCTCTGTTAATAAAGGCGAACTTGTCGGCTTAATCGGTTTAAATGGAGCTGGTAAAAGTACGACGATTAAACATATTATCGGTTTAATGGAACCGAAAAAAGGAACTGTCACAATTAATGGGAAAACAATTCGTGATGATATGACAGCGTACCGTTCTAGCTTTTCATTTATTCCGGAAACGCCGGTATTATATGATGAATTAACGTTAGAAGAGCATTTGAAATTAACAGCTATGGCGTATGGCGTGGATGAAAAACAATATGAAGAACGTGTAGGACAACTACTACAAGAGTTTCGTATGAAAAATCGTTTAAAATGGTTTCCATCTCATTTCTCAAAAGGGATGAAACAAAAAGTAATGATTATGAGCGCATTTTTAGTGGAGCCATCTCTTTACATAGTAGATGAACCTTTCGTTGGATTAGACCCGTTAGCGATTCAATCCCTTCTTCAAATGATGGACCAAATGAAAAAGAGTGGTGCCGGTATTTTAATGAGCACACATATTTTAGCGACGGCAGAGCGTTATTGTGATTCGTTCATTATTCTGCATCAAGGTGAAGTAAGAGCGAAGGGAACTCTATCTGAACTGCAATCACAGTTTAATATGCCAGGTGCAACGTTAGATGATATTTACATTGCATTAACGAAGGAAGAAGATTATGAATAGCACAGCGTTATGGAAAGAACGATTTCGTCAATTTCTAAAAGAAGTTCGTACATATAGTAAATACGTATTTAATGATCATTTGAAATTTATTTTCGTGTTCATCATCGGTGCGGGAGCGTATTATTACCAGCAATGGTTACAAACGTTAACAACTTCGTTTCCAACTGCGCTCGTAATGGCAGTATTAATTGGACTCGTGTTAACGGCTGGATCCATTCAAACGTTATTAAAAGAAGCGGATCTCGTTTACTTACTGCCAGTTGAAGAAAAGTTAAAACCTTACTTCACAAAGGCATTTCTTTTTACATTTATGATTCAGTTATACATAATCGCAATCGTAGCAGCTGCGCTTGCTCCGTTATACTTCCAACAAATAAAGCAAACAGGAGCTGGCTACATATGGATCGTACTCGCATTTGTCATTGTAAAAGCGTGGAATTTATTTGTAGCGTGGGAAAAGTCATTTTTAACAGATCAAAATATACAAAGGGCTGATTGGTTTATTCGTTTTATCCTAAACGGTTTATTTGTATATTTCCTTGTAGAACGTACTTCAGTTCTTTTCATTGGTGGAATCGTCCTTCTCATGGTGTTATACCTTGCTATCATGCATCAAATGGTCAAAGGAAAGCCACTAAACTGGGAGTATTTAATTTCCGAAGAAGGTAAGAAGATGATGCTGCTGTACCGCATCGCGAATATGTTCGTTGATGTACCAGCATTAAAAGAAAGAGTATCTCGCCGAAAATGGCTGGATTTCATTCTTTCGATAATCGGCGAAAAGCGTACATATTTATACTTATATACGAGAACATTTTTAAGATCAGGTAACTATTTTGGATTATATGTGCGCCTGCTCGCTCTAGGCGGAGTTATTCTTTACTTCATTCCATTTTTATATGGACGATTTATCGTAAGCCTTATCTTCCTATACTTAATCGGTTATCAGCTATTAACTTTATGGAAACATCACCGCATGAAAATTTGGCTTGATTTGTACCCAGTAGGCGGAGAAGAGAAGAAGAAAGATTTTCTTACTTTATTAAATGCAATTCTTATTACAGGTAGCGTTATATTTACAATTATATTTGCACTGGCAACGAAAGATTTCATGATGACAGGAATTTTACTTATCGTAAGCATATTATTTAGTATCGGTTTCGTTTACCAATACGGGGCGAAGCGCATTGAGCGTTTAAATTGAAAGGAATGAACCTATGATTACATACGAAGAGAAGGTTATAAAAGAATTGGAGCAGTGGAAAGCTACATTCATGAAAGATTCTTCTATGATGACACGGTTCTCCAAAAAAGTGCAGACGAAGGTGCAACAGCTCATTCCGGCGAAAGTACAAAAGGTACTAACAGAGACGATTCGTATGATGGTGCAAACGATTAGCGCCGGGTCAAACTTTATAAAGCCGAAGCTAAAAGAGACGACATGGTCACTGCAAAGACGTGACGATGAAGTTCGTAAAAAAATGGATGAGTACAAAAAAATAGCAGCGGCAGAAGGAGCAGGGACTGGAGCTGGTGGTATTCTCCTCGGTCTTGCTGACTTTCCGCTTTTACTTACAATTAAAATTAAATTTTTATTCGATGCAGCGACATTGTACGGATTTGATACGAGTAAGCAAGAAGAGCGTCTTTTTATCCTTCACGTTTTCCAACTTGCCTTTTCAAGTGACGATCACAGAAAAGAAATATGGAAAGCAATCGAAACGTGGGATACAGAAAAAGAAAATCATATGGACTGGGAAAAGTTCCAAACAGAGTACCGAGACTATATTGATTTAGCGAAAATGCTTCAGCTCGTCCCAGTAATCGGTGCCCCAGTCGGCGCATATGCGAACTATCAATTACTGCAAAGGCTTGGAGAAGTGACGATGAATTGCTATCGTATGCGATTGCTGAATAGGGATTAAAAACAAGGCGTCCTACATATGTAATGTAGGACGCCTTTTCTTAGAAGCTAAGTCCGATATAGCTAATTCCAACTATAATCAATACGATAAAAAGTACAATGATTAATGAAAATCCGCTCTTACCAGCTTGTCCCGCTTCACCGCCGCCATTACCACCAAGTCCCATATGATATCCTCCTTATTGTTATATGTTGCTTTTACTTTATAACTTTCTGTATTTTCCAATAAATACCTTCTGTAGTGCTAACTAAATTGAAAATCATTTCGTTTTGTTTTATAATTTACTTACCGACCGGTAAGTAAAAATAAGTGAGGTACAGTATGACGAAGAATTTACAAACATCGCAGAACATTGTAGAGGCATCATTTAAACTTATGGCAGAACACGGCATTGAGAAGATGAGTCTTTCCATGATTGCGAAAGAGGTAGGTATTTCAAAACCGGCTATTTACTATCATTTTTCTTCTAAAGAAGCGTTAGTTGATTTTTTATTTGAAGAGATTTTTTCTGATTATCATTTTACAAAGTACTTTAATGAAGAGCGGTATACGAAAGAAAACTTTGCAGAAAAGCTAATCGCAGATGGTTTACATATGCTCTCTGAGTATGAAGGGCAAGAAGGAATACTACGCGTTATCAATGAATTTATCGTAACTGCATCACGAAATGAAAAGTATCAGAAACGTTTATTTGAAATACAAGAGGATTTTTTGCATGGTTTCCACGATTTATTGAAGAAAGGCGCGAGACTGGGCGTTGTGTCACAACATGAAACGGAAGAAAATGCTCATACGCTAGCGCTTGTGATCGATAATATGAGCAACTATATGCTCATGGGATTCCATTTAAAGTATAAAGAAATTTGGATTCGAAATGTGAAAAACGTCATGAAGGAGGAGTAAAGATGAAAATGCAAAAAAACTGGTGGCTCGGTTTTCTTGGATTTATTGGGATTTATAAAATACCAGGTATGATTGAAGCTTTTCAAGCGGATGGAAGTTGGATGAAGTTAATCGGTTTCATTTGGTTACTTTGGTTCGGATATTTTATTCCTGAGAAGAAAGAAGATTAAATTTCAATTTTCTGTAAAGTTATGTAAAATGTAGATTAAGAGTATTCATATATTAGATTACTAGATTTGGAGTGGTTACATGGATTCATTGAAAAATGAAATTCACCCTGACATGGTCAAGGTGTGGAAAGCGCGTTCTTTAATTGAGCTAGGAATCAGTATTATAGTCATTTTTGCATATCTTTTCTTTATGATTAAGTTTAATTGGTGGGCTTGGATTTTCTATGTGCTCATCGGATTAACAATCGTATATACACCGTTTGATTACTTTACGTTTCCGAAACTACGTCAACGTTATTACAACTACCAACTAAATGAAGAAGAACTTGAAATTCAGCATGGCCTTTTCGTTGTTAAGCGTGTATTAGTGCCGATGATTCGTGTACAGCACGTAACGATTGAACAAGGACCAATTATGAGAAAATATGGCTTAGCAGAATTACACATTTCAACAGCAGCAACTTCTCATAGCATCCCAGGTTTAACGATGTATGAAGCTGAAATGTTGAAAACGCAAAATAGCAGAATTAGCGAAAGTGAGTGATGAGGATGTATAAAAGGCAGCATCCAATCACGATGTTATTAGAGTTAAAAATAACAGACTTTATACCACTCATTATTTTCATGTTTAGCTTAAACGGAAAGTTCCCGTTTTGGTATTTAATTCCCGCTGCATTTGGTTTACTCACCGTTTTTTTAGCGTTTGAAAAATGGTATTACACAACATACTGGGTTGAAAATAACGTATTACATGTGAAACAAGGTCTCTTCGTGAAAAAGGAGAGCTACTTAAATAAAGAACGTGTTCAAACGATTAATACAAGTTCTAACGTACTATATCAAATGCTCGGTTTGAAAAAAATTCAGATTGAAACAGCTGGCGGGGGCGATGAAGCAGAAGTTAGCTTAGCTGGAATTACGGCAGAAGAAGCGGCGGAGCTTATTACTTTGCTAAATGAGCCAACTCCAGAAGTGAAAGCAGAAAAAACGTTAGACGAAGCAGCAGAAAATGTAGTAGAAAAAGCAATTGTTACAGAGGAAAAACAAACGACAGAATATAAATTAACTTGGAAAGAGATTTTATTAGCATCTGTTACATCTGGTCAATTTGGACTATTATTCTCTTTAATCTTTTTCGTCTATCACCAAGTAGATGAGTACATTCCGAAATGGATAGAGAATGGCGTAAAGTCGTATGTAATGGAACATGATATATATGGCTGGATTTTCATGGTAGCCATGTTACTCGTTCTTTCTTGGATTATATCTACAATCGGTTACGCGTTAAAACATGGCGATTTCACAGTGAATCGAAGAAATGACGAAGTTCGCATTTCGCAAGGATTACTTGAGAAAAAAGAGCTCGTACTAAAATTGCATCGTATTCAAGGTATTACGATAAAAGAAAGTATTTTACGCCAACCATTCGGTTATTGTGCTGTGCAAGTAGAAGTCATTCAAAGTAAAGGAATGGGTGACGAAAAAGAAAAGGTTACACTGCACCCAATCATTCGAAAAGATCGAGTACAACAGTTACTCGCCCATTTACAATTACCATACGAACTGAATGCAAATATTACTTCGTTACCAAAAGCAGCATTGCGCCGCTATCTCATTGATAGTTTCATCTTTTTCGCTATGCTCGCAATCCCGCTTACTGGAATAGGCATATACTTTGAAAAGTATTACATCATGTGGGCATTACTACCGCTCGCAATCCTTATCTTTACACTTGGATACGCAACATTTAAAACAAATGGTTACAGTGTTAACGGAGAACAAATTACACTTGTCTATCGTAGCATCGGAAAATATACAGGACTTATTAGAAGAAGACACGTCCAATCAATGGAGAAGACACAATCATATTTCCAGCGCCGTGCGGATTTATGTACGTATAAGTTTTCGAGTGCATCATCTAGTTACAAAATAGAGCATACGAGAGTAGAAGATGCGGAGAGAATGCAGGATTGGTATAAGAAGAAGTTAAGTGAGAATTAAGTGGAACGGCTCGCCTTTCGCGGAAGACGGGCTATTTTTTTATGCGAAAATAATGAATAATATATGTAAAGAAACAAGCGAGGTGAATGAGAGTGAGCAAATTTTTAATACCGTATTCATTTTCTATATTAAGTTTCTTTATTTCAGCAACAGCACTTGATTTATATGATAGGATGGGAAACAATAGTGAGCTGGTTTCGCCGAACATAATTGGAAAGATAATTCAATCTACTGCGCAAATGGGAGTCCTTACATTGTATTTCGGAGTACCTATTATTTTAGGTGGCTGTCTACTTGGTGAGCTATTGTTTAGAGGTATCATTTTACGATTTAAACTCAGCTATATTATATCTTTATTATTATATCTATTTTTAGCTTTTAGTATTGTTTCTGTAACGGTTGGAATTCCAACTACATATGAGGATTCTAATACTACTTTCATGGTAATAACTATGATTTGCGCTGTTACATTCTTTATGGGCCGGAATATATGGGAGAAAAAAGAAATGAATAATGAAGTAACAGAATGAAATATACATGTCCGTGCTGCGGGTATAGAACAATAGAAGAAGAACCACCAGGTACATATGAAATTTGTAATATATGTTACTGGGAAGATGATGAGGTACAGTTTAACGATCCTGACTTTGAAGGCGGTGCAAATGAAGTCTCGTTAAGACAAGCACAGAAAAATTTTATTGCATTTGGTGCTTGCGAGGAATGTTTTGTTGGATTAGTTAGAAAACCGACTAGTGAAGATGTGAAGGATGCTAGTTGGCAGCGAATTTGTTAAGTAAAATGTTATTACTCAATTCAATGGGAGTAATAACATTTTTTATTTAGTGCTGAAAGAATTACTGCCGTCTTATAAAGTAATAAGAAGGACTAAATTGGTAAATTTTATTAATGGATATATTTTCAATAAATACAAAAGTATAGATGTATAGTCAGCTTTGTGTGTTTAATGTTATCATATTGAATGATATGGAAGTTTTTAATAGAATAAGTAACTAAAAATTCAAAGGTAATGAAGCTTTTGTTGTATAAAGAAAATACTTAGTAGTAATCAACAATATTAAAAATAAGATTCGTATTTATATAAATTTAGTAGAAATGGGGTTTTAAAAAGGAATGAGTATAAGCATAACGCGGCAAAAGATTTTGGCGGCCGCTTCTCAAATTGTGCAATGTAAAGGGGTTGCTAAATTAACCTTAGAAGCAGTGGCAAAAGAGGCGGGTGTAAGTAAAGGGGGATTATTGTATCACTTTTCAAATAAAGAAGCTTTAATAGAAGGTATGATAGTCAGAGGGGTAGAGGATTATGAAGGGGCCATTTACAATAAAGTAGCGGAAGACTCAGAGAGGAAAGGGAGATGGGTTCGCTCTTTTGTAGAGGAAAGATTAAATAATGAGAGAAGAACAGAAGAGTTGTCTAGTAGTATGATGGCAGCATTCATGTTAAAACCTGAATTACTTGAGCCATTACAACAATCATTTCAGCAACTGCAAAAGAATATAGAAAACGATGAGATAGATGCAGTTTGTGCAACAATTATTAGATTAGCAGCAGATGGATTATGGTATTCGGAATATTTAGGGGTTGGAAGACTAAGCCCCGAGTTAAGAGAAAAAGTGATTCAAGCTCTTATTAGGAATTCATATAAATAGAATATACGAACTATATAATGTGAAAATAATTCACCGTTGCTTCTTTAATGTAGTGGTGAATTATTTTTTTTATTAGAAAAATAGAACAATTTTATAGAGTATTGAATTATAACCGTCCAGACGGTATAGTAATATTTGGTTTAAGAGGAAAATGAAACAAAAAAAGAATAAAAGATATTTTTAGCACACTATTCGAAAGGATAGGCCGCAAAGCTTAGAGTCTACGGTAATACATATTGGTTACTAAGATCGTCTGGTTGCACATTTTTGATGCAACCGGACGGTCTTTTTTTGTTATATAAATATAAAAAATAGGAGGGAACTATGCAAATGAAAAGTACTAAAAGACATATTTCAATGGTTTCATTAGTTTTTCTAGTATTATTTTCAGTGCTGAATGTGTGGGCTCCAGTTATTCAAGCTGCTGTGATGAAAAGTCCAGTGGACGAAATTAATATTTCCCGTACTGATGGCACGACATCTGAACCGTATCAAGCCTCAGATGGTATGAAAGTAGAAGTGAAGTGGTCAGCTAAAGAAAAAATAAAAAGTGGAGATCAATTCACAATTGATATGCCAAAAGAGTTTCGAAAAGACCTTATGAATATGAGTTTTCCTTTAAAAGATGCTGAAGGAAAAACAGTTGGTACATGTGAGATGAAAAAGGGTCTATTAACGTGTACTATGGGTGATTACGTAGAAGGAAAGAATAACATTAAAGGTTCTTTATTCGTAGAATTCTACTTTGGTCTAGAAGCATATGATGGTGTTAAAGAAATTCCATTAGAATTTAACGTTGATGGTCAAATCGTCAATAAAGAAGTAAATGTAAGTAATACGACAGAGAGACCGAAGCCACAGCCCAATACAGATAATCTATTGAAATGGGGTTCTTATAATCAAGAAGATCCTTCGATTGCTGATTGGCTTGTATATGTAAATGCAACTGGAACAGAAATGCAAGATCTTAAATTAACAGATACATTAGGACCTGGGCATGAGTTAATTACAGACAGCGTAGTATTAGAAGAGGCTGTATTTGAAGATGGTTATGCACCAACAAATATTAAGCCAGCAGATTTATCTAACATTAAAATTAATGCAACAAAGGCTGGATTTACAATTGAGTTTCCAGACAGTTCAAAAGGCTATATTTTAAGATATAAAACAAAGGTTACAAATCCTGCTGCGAAGCCTCATAAAAATACTGTGAAATTAGAAGGTAAAAATATTAAAACTGAAGAAAAAGTAGGACAAGTATTTGTAAGTGGTGGGGGAGGATCCGGTTCAGGTGACAATAATCCACCTAGCATTGAAAAAAATATAGTTGATGAGAATGGCAAGCTTGTAGAGAATGAGCAGTTAACAAAAATGGATCAAGTGATTCAATACCAAGTTGGTACACATATACCGAACGATCCTCCTAAATACACATCCATGGTAATTCGTGATGATTTAGAAGATGTTTTAGAAGTATTAGAGGCAAAAGTGTATGATCAAAATGGCCAAGATATTACTTCTAAAGGAACGTTAAATATAGATAAACAAAGAAGTGAAGTAACATTTACGTTTGGTGAGAGTTTTGACTATAAGTCGTATGAAGACCAGATAATTAATCTTAGTATCAAGGCGAAAATTAAAAATGATGCAGACTTATCTTCTTACGTAGATAAGAAGATTCCTAATAAAGCGGAATTACATTTTGATGATAAAACATTAACATCAAAAGAAGTAACTATTACGCCGCCTGAAGCTCCAAAAGATGGTACAGTATCGCTTCATAAAATAGATTCTGAGAATCCGAACAAAGGGTTAAAAGGTGCCGAATTTGAAGTCCGAAATAGTGCAAATGAAGTTGTTGCAAAACTGAAAACGGACGAAAAAGGTTTTTCAGTACCTCAACCTTTAGCTCCTGGGACGTATAAAGTATATGAAACAGTAGCACCAGAAGGATATCAAAAATTAACAAGTCCAGTAGAGGTTACACTTCAAGCTGGAGAAACAAAAACAATTGAAATTAAAAATACTATGCAAAAGGGTCAAATTGAAGTAAAGAAAATTGATTCGGAAAATGGTGAGAAACCATTAGCAAATGCAGAGTTTGATATAGTAAAAGACGTTGTAGTAGTCGAACATATTGTTACAGATAAAGATGGTAAGGCAATCTCTAAACCGTTAGCACCAGGAAAATATATTTTAAAAGAAACGAAAGCGCCTGAAGGCTACCAATTAAAAGAAACAGAGTTCGAAGTAAATGTAACAGGGGACGGCATATTCCCAATACAAGTGGAAAATGCAATGGTAGACAAAGGTAATATAGAAATTACAAAAGTGGACAAAGAAAACGGGGCAGTATTAGCGGGTGTCGAATTTGAAGTCCAAGATGAGAAAGATGAAGTAGTAAGAAAAGTAGTAACAGATAAAGATGGAAAAGCAAATGTTTCAGATCTATCAGTAGGAAAGTACAAATTAGTAGAGGCGAAAAGCTTACCGGGTTATAAAAAGCTAACAGAACCAGTACCATTTGAAATAAAAAAAGGTATGACAAAAGCTTTAGCAATAAAAGTAGAAAATGAGCAGTTAGACAAAGGCTCAGTAGAAATTACAAAAATAGATAAAGATAGTCAAAAAGTATTAGAAGGCGTAGTCTTCGAAGTGCAAGATGAGCAAGGCAAAGTAGTAACAGAAGTAAAAACAGATAAAGATGGTAAAGCAAAAATCTCTGATTTATCAGTAGGGAATTACAAATTAGTAGAGACGAAAAGTTTACCAGGCTACAAAAAGCTAACAGATTCAGTATCATTCGAAATTACAAAAGGTATGACAACAGTCCTATCGTTGAAAGTAGAAAATGAACAGTTAGATAAAGGTTCAGTAGAAATTACAAAAATAGATAAAGACAGCAAAAAAGCATTAAAAGGCGTAGTCTTTGAAGTGCAAGATGAGGCTGGAACAGTAGTAAAGGAAGTAAAAACAGATAAAGATGGTAAAGCAAAAATCTCAGATCTATCAGTAGGAAAGTACAAATTAGTAGAGAAAGAAAGTTTACCAGGCTATAAGAAATTAACAGAGCCAGTATCGTTTGAAATTACAAAAGGTATGACCGAGATCTTATCATTAAAAATAGAAAATGAAATGGTAGATACGGGAAATATAGAGATAACAAAGATAGATAAAGATAATAAAGCACCGTTAGCGGGAGTAACATTCATCGTACAAGATGAAAAGGGTAAGGAAGTTACGAAAGTAACGACAGATAAAGAAGGAAAAGCAAATGTTTCAGATTTACCTGTAGGAAAGTATGAATTAGTAGAGGTAGAAAGTTTACCTGGTTATAAAAAGTTAGAAAAACCAGTATCATTTGAAATTAAAAAAGGCATGACTGAGGTTCTATCATTAAAAGTAGAAAATGAAATGGTGGATACAGGGAATGTAGAGATAACAAAAATAGATAAAGATAGTAAAGCTCCATTAGAAAATGTTGTATTTGAAGTACGTGATTCAAAAGGAAAAGTAGTTGCGAAAGTAAAAACGGATAAAGAAGGAAAAGCAAACGTTTCAGATTTATCTATTGGAAAGTATGAGTTGGTAGAAGTAGAAACACCGGCAGGATACAAACCACTAGAAAAGCCAATTTCATTCGAAATTGAAAAGGGTAGAGTAACAGCATTACAATTGACTGTAGAAAATGAATTAGTGGATACAGGAAATGTAGAAATTACAAAAGTAGATAAAGAAAATAAAGATGCTTTAGCTGATGCAGTCTTTGAAATTCAAGATGAAGCAGGACAAGTAGTCGCTAAAATAACGACAGATAAAAAAGGACAAGCACAAGTTACTAATTTATCAGTCGGCACATACAAGTTAGTAGAAGTAAAGGCACCAAAAGGGTATAAACAATTAGTAGATCCGATTACTTTCCAAATTGAAAAAGGCATGACAAAATCTCTTGCTTTAACAGTAGAAAACGAAATGTTAGACAAGGGAAATGTGGAAGTAACAAAAGTAGATAAAGATAGTCAAAAAGTATTAGAAGGCGTAGTCTTCGAAGTACAAGATGAGCAAGGAAAAGTAGTAACAGAAGTAAAAACAGATAAAAATGGTAAAGCAAAAATCTCAGACTTATCTGTAGGAAAGTACAAATTAGTAGAGAAAGAAAGCTTACCAGGTTACAAAAAGTTAACGGAACCAGTATCATTCGAAATTAAAAAAGGTATGACAAAAGTCTTATCATTGAAAGTAGAGAACGAACAGTTAGATAAAGGTTCAGTAGAAATTACAAAAGTGGACAAAGAAAGTGGCGCAGTATTAGCGGGCGTAACATTCGAAGTGCAAGATGAAAAAGGCAAAGTAGTAACAAAAGTAACGACAGATAAAGAAGGACAAGCAACAATTTCAGATTTACCAGTAGGAAAATATAAGCTAGTAGAGGTAGAAAGCTTACCAGGATATAAAAAACTAGCGAAACCAGTATCATTCGAAATCAAAAAAGGTATGACAGAAGTTTTATCACTAAAAGTAGAGAACGAATTAGTAGATAAAGGCTCAGTAGAAATTACAAAAGTGGACAAAGAAAGTGGCGCGTTATTAAAAGGCGTAACATTCGAAGTGCAAGATGAAAAAGGCAAAGTAGTAACGAAAGTAAAAACAGATAAAGAAGGAAAAGCGAAAATTTCAGATCTATCTGTAGGGAATTACAAACTAGTAGAAGTAGAAAGCTTACCAGGCTACAAAAAGCTAACAGAGCCAGTATCATTCGAAATTAAAAAAGGTATGATAGAAGTCTTATCATTAAAAGTAGAGAATGAACAGTTAGACAAAGGTTCAGTAGAAATCACAAAAGTAGATAAAGATAGTCAAAAAGCATTAGAAGGCGTAGTCTTCGAAGTACAAGACGACAAAGGAAAAGTAGTAACAGAAGTACAAACAGATAAAAATGGTAAAGCAAAAATTTCAGACTTATCTGTAGGAAAGTACAAATTAGTAGAGAAAGAAAGCTTACCAGGCTACAAACAATTAACAGAACCAGTATCGTTTGAAATTACAAAAGGTATGACAGAAGTTCTATCATTAAACATAGAAAATGAAATGGTAGATACGGGAAATGTAGAAATTACAAAAATAGATAAAGATAATAAGGCACCGTTAGCAGGTGTAGTCTTTGAAGTACAAGACGACAAAGGCAAGGTAGTAACGAAAGTAACGACAGATAAAGCTGGAAAAGCAACAGTTTCAGATTTATCAGTAGGAAAGTACAAGCTAGTAGAAGTAGAGAGTTTACCAGGCTACAAAAAATTAGAAAAGCCTGTACCATTTGAAATTACAAAAGGTATGACAAAATCTTTAGCGTTCACTGTAGAAAATGAAATGGTAGATACGGGGAATGTAGAAATCACAAAAATAGATAAAGACAGTAAAACACCATTAGAAAATGTTGTATTTGAAGTACGTGACTCAAAAGGCAAAGTAGTTGCGAAAGTAACGACGGATAAAGAAGGAAAAGCAAACGTTTCAGATCTATCAGTAGGAAAATACAAATTAGTAGAGACGAAGAGCTTACCAGGTTACAAAAAGTTAACGGAACCAGTATCATTCGAAATTACAAAAGGTATGACGAAAGTTTTATCATTGAAAGTAGAGAACGAACTGTTAGATAAAGGTTCAGTAGAAATTAAAAAAGTAGACAAAGAAAGTGGCGCAGTATTAGCGGGCGTAACATTCGAAGTGCAAGATGAAAAAGGCAAAGTAGTAACAAAAGTAACGACAGATAAAGAAGGACAAGCAACAATTTCAGATTTACCAGTAGGAAAATATAAGCTAGTAGAGGTAGAAAGCTTACCAGGATATAAAAAACTAGCGAAACCAGTATCATTCGAAATCAAAAAAGGTATGACAGAAGTTTTATCACTAAAAGTAGAGAATGAATTAGTAGATAAAGGCTCAGTAGAAATTACAAAAGTAGATAAAGGCTCAGTAGAAATTACAAAAGTAGATAAAGATAGTCAAAAAGTATTAGAAGGCGTAGTCTTCGAAGTACAAGACGACAAAGGCAAAGTAGTAACAGAAGTAAAAACAGATAAAAATGGTAAAGCAAAAATCTCAGACTTATCTGTAGGAAAGTACAAATTAGTAGAGAAAGAAAGCTTACCAGGCTACAAAAAGCTAACAGAGCCAGTATCATTCGAAATTAAAAAAGGTATGATAGAAGTCTTATCATTAAAAGTAGAGAATGAACAGTTAGACAAAGGTTCAGTAGAAATCACAAAAGTAGATAAAGATAGTCAAAAAGTATTAGAAGGCGTAGTCTTCGAAGTTCAAGACGACAAAGGAAAAGTAGTAACAGAAGTAAAAACAGATAAAAATGGTAAAGCAAAAATTTCAGACTTATCTGTAGGAAAGTACAAATTAGTAGAGAAAGAAAGCTTACCAGGCTACAAACAATTAACAGAACCAGTATCGTTTGAAATTACAAAAGGTATGACAGAAGTTCTATCATTAAACATAGAAAATGAAATGGTAGATACGGGAAATGTAGAAATTACAAAAATAGATAAAGATAATAAGGCACCGTTAGCAGGTGTAGTCTTTGAAGTACAAGACGACAAAGGCAAGGTAGTAACGAAAGTAACGACAGATAAAGCTGGAAAAGCAACAGTTTCAGATTTATCAGTAGGAAAGTACAAGCTAGTAGAAGTAGAGAGTTTACCAGGCTACAAAAAATTAGAAAAGCCTGTACCATTTGAAATTACAAAAGGTATGACAAAATCTTTAGCGTTCACTGTAGAAAATGAAATGGTAGATACGGGGAATGTAGAAATCACAAAAATAGATAAAAACAGTAAAACACCATTAGAAAATGTTGTATTTGAAGTACGTGACTCAAAAGGCAAAGTAGTTGCGAAAGTAACGACGGATAAAGAAGGAAAAGCAAACGTTTCAGATCTATCAGTAGGAAAATACAAATTAGTAGAGACGAAGAGCTTACCAGGTTACAAAAAGTTAACGGAACCAGTATCATTCGAAATTACAAAAGGTATGACAAAAGTCTTATCATTGAAAGTAGAGAACGAACAGTTAGACAAAGGTTCAGTGGAGATTACAAAAATGGCCGCTGAAAGCAAGGAAGTCTTATCAGGAGCTGTGTTTGAAGTTCATGATGAAAAGGGAAAAGTAGTAGTGAAAGTAACAACAGATAAAGATGGAAAGGCAAAAATCACAGATCTATCTGTAGGTAACTACACACTAGTAGAAGTAGAAGCACCAAAAGGATATGAAAAATTAACTAATCCAATTCCATTTGAAATTACAAATGGAATGATAAATGCAGTTCAATTAGAAGTATTAAACAAATTGAATCATTTAGCACCACCAGGTCCAGAAACACCAGATCCAGAAAAGCCTGGAACACCAGATCCAGAAAAGCCTGGAACACCGGATCCGGAGAAACCTGGAACACCGAATCCAGAAAAACCTGGAACACCAGATCTAGAAAAACCTGGAACACCAGATCCAGAAAAGCCAGGGACACCGAATCCAGAGAAACCTGAAAAAGAATTACCGAAGACAGGGCAGAAAATGCCTGTGGAACCATATATGGGAGCACTTCTTGTAATGATGAGTTTTGGATTACTCGTATTAGGTAGAAAACAGCAGAGATAATAAAGGTGAAAAGGTATCCTCAAAGTATTTGAGGATACCTTTTTTAGCATAAAAAAAAGCATCTAGCAAAAGTACTAGATGCAAATAAAAACACAAGGGAAGACAAAATTCTTCCCTTTTCCCGTATGTAATTATATCAAAAAATTTATAAAAAACTAGCTATATTTAAAATATAATTTTTAAAAAAGTTATATACATAAATAATTGCAATACGCGCAGTTTTATCTTTCTGAAAAATCCATTTCTTTAATTTCGAATATTAAGACTAATGTTGATAAATCTTCAGATAATTAGAAAAAATACCCAAAAGGATATATAATATTGCTTAATAAATAATTTTAATGAATTACATATATTTCATTTGGTGTATTAATTGAATATCATAATTTTAAATTTTATTAAGCAAGAATCTCGGTTACTTATTGCATTTCTAACATAGGGTGAGATAGAAAAATACAATAGTGTGGAGGTTTTTATAATGACGTTTGTTCTTAGTAAAATGAATGGGTTTAGCATAGAAGAAAAGGTACATGAATTTGAATCTAAAGGATTCCTTGAAATCTCAAATGAAATCTTTTTACAAGAGGAAGAGAATCATCGTTTATTAACACAAGCACAGTTAGATTATTATAATTTGGAAGATGATGCGTACGGTGAATGCCGTGCTAGATCTTATTCAAGGTATATAAAGTATGTTGATTCACCAGATTATATTTTAGATAATAGTAATGATTACTTCCAATCTAAAGAATATAACTATGACGATGGCGGGAAAGTTAGACAGTTCAATAGCATAAATGATAGCTTTTTATGCAATCCTTTAATTCAAAATATCGTGCGTTTCGATACTGAATTTGCATTTAAAACAAATATAATAGATACAAGTAAAGACTTAATTATAGGTTTACATCAAGTAAGATATAAAGCTACTAAAGAAAGACCATCTTTTAGTTCACCTATTTGGTTACATAAAGATGATGAACCAGTAGTATTTTTACACCTTATGAATTTAAGTAATACAGCTATTGGTGGAGATAATTTAATAGCTAATTCTCCTCGAGAAATTAATCAGTTTATAAGTTTGAAGGAGCCTTTAGAAACTTTAGTATTTGGACAAAAGGTCTTCCATGCCGTAACGCCACTTGGAACAGAATGTAGTACGGAGGCTTTTCGTGATATTTTATTAGTAACATTTTCTTATAAGGAGACAAAATGAGAGAGAATAAAATAATTATGATTTCTGGAGCCAATAGCGGTATAGGTCATGCTTGTATAAAATACTTTTTAGAAAAATCATTTTATGTAATAGCGCTTGATATTCATAATAATAATTTAATAGATTATATGAAAACAGATATGCCTTTGAAAGTAGTGCAAATTGATTTAAGTAATAGCGAAGCGATTCATAATCTTTTTACTCAATTAGATTTAGAAAAGCTTTCTCCTGATATATTAATAAATGCAGCTGGTATTCGAGAGATAACACCTGTTTTACATTTATCCGATGATATGTTTAAAAAAGTAATTGATGTAAATTTAGTAGCCCCATTTATCCTTTCTAGGGAAGTAGCTAAGCGATGGTGTGAATCGAAAATAAAAGGTTGTATTGTGAATATAGCATCGGTTTCTGGATTAATGGCTGAACCAGAGCGAGCTGCTTATGTTGCATCAAAGCATGCTTTAATCGGATTGACTAAACAGATGGCTATGGAATTTGGGAAGCAAAATATAAGGGTAAATAGCATTTCTCCCGGTGTTATTAGAACCGAACTTACAGAAGAATACTTTAGTAATAAAGCCTTGATGTCTATGATAAAAAGTAATCAATCTTTAGATACTTGGGGGTTGCCGCAGGATATTGTTTCATGTATTGAGTACTTGATTTCTGATCAGGCCCGCTTTATTACTGGTTCTAATTTTGTAATTGATGGTGGTTGGACTGCTGGGAAAAATTTATAATTGAGTGTTTTTGAGGAAAAGCACCTGTCCTTTTTTTAGGCTGGTGTTTTTCTCACTATAAACCGAGTTTTTATTGGAGGGGGATTAATTTGCTTCAAAAGAGTTTTAAGCAAGAGAAAACGGTACCGGCCTTAAAGATGATAGCATCAATGGTTATCTTTGGATCAGTTGGATTTTTTTCTGTTCAAACAAACTTACCTTCGTTTGAATTAGTGTTTGTAAGGTGTATTTTTGCGACAATATTTTTAAGTGTATGCTGGTTGCTTACAGGGCAATATAAACAAGATAAATGGGAACGAAAAGAAGTTATTCAAGTTTTAATATGTGGTTTTTTCTTAGTATTTAATTGGGTTTTCTTATTTAAAGCCTTTGAAAATATGTCAGTTACCATTGCTATCTCAGTTTATCATCTTGCACCAGTAATTGTACTGTTAATTGGAAGTATCGTCTTTAAAGAAAAATTAACATTCATATCTATCATTTCAATAATTGTGTGTTTTGCAGGAGCTTTATTAATTGCTGGTATTGATGGAAGCTTCTCTGTCGGCTCATTAATGTCTTCAGGTATGATATGGGGATTTCTTGCGGCTCTCTTTTATGCATTTACAACTTTATTTGGTAAAGGGATTAACAAAATGAGTGCGTATGCAATGACATTTTTACAAACATTCTTGGGGATATTTCTTTTAATACCATTTATAGATTTAGATGCTTTTAGTGGCCTCACTCAAAGTAATTGGACATATATTATAGCTACTGGTTTTATTCACACAGGGATAGTATATTATCTGTTTTTTGATAGTTTACGCTATTTATCTACAAAAACCATCTCAATATTAGTTTTTTTAGATCCGGCAGTGGCAATATTATTAGATACTGTACTTACTGGATTCCGTCCAACTTTAATGCAAATAACAGGAATTCTTTTTATTTTTATTGGCATGACTTTAACATTAAAAAAATCTAAAGATAAAAAACTAAGCCAAAAAGAAAAGCGAATTGAAAGCGATGCTAGTATATCTCAACAATAATGAAATATATTGTGTATAAAACGATAAACCTTGCATGAATCATGTAAGGTTTATTTTAGTTCAATATAATTCATATTTATAATACATAATTTTCAAAACTGAGGTATGTGTTTCTTTAATATGCTTTTGATTCAACTATTTTTATTTGACTATAAATTTACAAAAATGTATATAAAACCTTATTTTTTGATAATATATAAGTAATAAATTCATAGAATTGGAGTGATGAGATGCAGCCGTTAGAAAGGGAGATTCATTCTAATATGCTGAAAGTGTGGAGGATGCACGCTTTAATTGGGGCGGTAGTTATACTAACAGTCGTAATTGCGTATTTCTTTTTTATGATTAACTTTAACTGGTGGGGCTGGTTGTTCGGACTATTAGTAACAGGAGCTATTACATTTATTCCCCTTGATTATTTTGTGTTTCCAAATTTACGTCAACGCTATTATAGTTACAGATTAAATGAAGAAGAGATTGAGATTCAAAAGGGAATGTTTGTTGTAAAACGCGTACTTATTCCGATGATCCGTGTGCAGCACGTAACGATTGAGCAAGGGCCGATCATGAGAAAGTATAATTTAGCAGAATTACATATTTCAACAGCCGCAACTTCTCATAGTATTCCAGGTTTAACGAAAGAAGAAGCAGAACAGCTGAAAAGACAAATTGGAGAACTTGCGAAAGTGAGTGATAAGGATGTATAAGAGGCAACATCCGATTACGATATTGTTAGGTATTAGGATTGCGAGTTTGTTGCCACTTATTATTCTTGTTTTATTTAAACCTGATGAACAAGTGGAACCTTGGTATTTATTTTATCTTTTTCTTCTGGTTGTTTTATTCATCATGGCTATTTTTTCAGCAATTAAATGGTATTTTAAAGTTTACTGGATTGAGAATAATATTTTACATATAAAGCACGGTGTTTTTGTAAAGAAGGAAAGCTATTTAAATAAAGAGCGTGTACAAAATATTAGTACGTCTTCTAACATCATTTATCAAATGCTCGGACTTATGAAGTTAAATATAGAAGTAGCCGGTGGTGGTAATGAACCAGAAGTGATGTTGGCTGGTATTAAAGAAGACGAGGCAAAACATTTAATTTCTTTATTACATAAGAAAGAAACTACTGTAAAAGAAGAAATAGAAGAGGAAGAAAGCAAGACGGTTTATCAGTTAACAGCGAAAGAGGTTTTAGCCGCAGCGATTACATCTGGTCGGTTCGGACTAGTGTTCTCTGGGCTAGTACTTCTTTACACAAAGTTTGATTTTGTTCTTCCTGAAGGATTCACAAGTAAAGTAGAAGTGTATGTGATGGGAAACGGTGTTTATAAACTAATTGTAATTGCATTAATTTTAATGGCAATTTCGTGGATTATTTCCACGGCTGGATATGTGTTGAAATATGCAAACTTTAAAATTGAGCGAAAAGGGGAAGAGATTCGTATCGTTCAAGGATTATTTGAAAAGAAAGAGTTTGTCTTAAAATTGCACCGCATTCAAGCGATTACTGTAAAAGAAGGTATGCTTCGCCAGCCGTTTGGCTATTGTGCTGTTGAAGTGGAAGCAATTCAAAGTATTGGAGCAGCAAGTAACGAAGTAATGTTGCATCCATTTATGAAGAAAAAAGATGTACAGCACCTGATCACATATTTAGAGTTACCATATGAAATCGAAGCGGAGATCGTTCACTTACCAAAAACAGCGTTGCGTCGTTATTTCATTATGGGCTGGTTAATAAGTATCATACTCACAGTTCTAATTGCCAGCGTGAGTATATATTTTAAACAATATATTGCGTTGTTTGTTATTTTACCGTTATTTATCGTGTTTTCGTTACTTGCGTATGCTAGATATAAAAGTGGCGGTTATGAATTAAGAGAAAATCAACTAACGGTTGTATATCGTAATTTTTCGAAATATACAGGAATAATGCGAAGAAGACATGTTCAAGCAGTAGGTTATAATCAATCGTATTTTCAAAGAAAAGATGAATTATGTACAACTCTTGTAGCGGTAGCTGGGCGCGGTTATGAAGTAAAGCATATGAGAAAAAAAGATTCACTTCGTATATATAATTGGTACAAAGAAAAAGGAAACACCGGTGTGTAATGGTGTTTCCTTTTTGTCATTAAATTGATATCTTTAGTCGAATCGTTGATATATTTCAAGATATGATAGATATATTCGGAAAATCGTTGATATATTTCAAGATGTGATAGATATATTCGGAAAATCGTTGATATATTCAAAGATGTGATAGATATATTCGGAAAATCGTTGATATAATTTCACGTACTGTTAGTGTTGTATTATGTTTTAATTAAACTAACACATCAAAAGTAGTCACAAAAGATGGACGAGAGAAAATACTCTTTTGCTGTTCCGCATGTGGATGCGCTGGAGCTTGTCCTTCTGCTTGTACAGGGCGTTTCTTATGAGCGTTTTCGAATGAACGTGATTCTGTCCAGTCTTTAAAGTTTTGCTCTGTTTCCCACATCGTTAAGATGACGTATGTATCGTTACTTAATGGACGTAGAACACGGATTGCTTGGAATCCTGGTTCGTTTTCAATAAGGCCTGCGCGGTTTTTAAAACGGTTTTCAAATACAGGGCGACCTTCGTCTGTGACAGAAATGTTGTTACAAACGATATAGCCAGGTTGTCCTTTAAATTCACCGACAGCATCTAGTACGTCATACTGAAGTGAACCTTCTACAGATTCTTCTGTATTTTCTTTATAAAACATATTTTTTTCATCATTTTTTGCAGTGAAATGTGCTTGTTCTAGAGGTGTTTCGTATGAAATAATAGCCTTCATTTTAATGCCCCCTTAATAGTTTGTTTCTATTATATCAACTCTCTTAAAAAACTTCGAAGATTATATACATAAAGATACTTCTTTTTCAAATAATAAATGTACCATCATTTGGAAAGAAGGACGATGTATGAAGAAAGTAAAGTGGACTTTATTAGGCGGCGTCGCAACGTTCGTAGTAGCGATTGTAATCTATAAACTTATCGTGTTAGCTGGTGGCTATATGATGGATGAAAAGCAGCTCGTTTTCCACTCTTCATCACGTATCGTTGACCAGAAAGGGAAAGAAATTACGAAATTATACGTAGAAAATAGAGAGCTCGTACCAATCGAGCAAATTCCGAAGTATGTGCAGCAGGCGTTTGTTGCGGTGGAAGATTCTCGTTTTTATGAGCATCAAGGGATTGATTATCCGTCTATATTCCGTGCTCTTTATAAAGATACGTTAGCTGGAGAAAAGGTAGAGGGCGGTAGTACCATTACGCAGCAACTCGCTAAAAACGTCTTTTTAACTCGTGAAAAAACATTTACGCGCAAATTGAAGGAAGTCGCAATTTCTCTTCAATTAGAGCAAAAATATACGAAGCAACAAATTCTTGAAATGTATATGAATCATATTTATTTTGGGCATGGGGCTTACGGCATTCAAGCGGCAGCAAAGTTGTATTTTAATAAAAATGTTGAGGATTTAACAGTAGAGGAAGGGGCAATGCTTGCAGGCCTTCCGAAGTCACCAAACGGATATTCACCGTACTATTCTGCAGAGAAGAGTAAGGAACGCCGTGATCTAGTGTTGTCACTTATGCATAAACAAGGCTATTTGACTGCAGAAGAAAGCGTTCGTTATCAAGGGAAGACAATTGCTCTATATAAAAATTTAGATGAGAATGAGCTTGCATATATGCCGTATATTGATATGGTCATAGATGAAGCCGCTCGTTTATACGGATTGTCTCATCAAGAAGTACTTCGCGGAGGATATACGTTTGTCGTACCTATGGATGAAAAGATTCAAAAGGTAGCATATAACCAGTTTCAAGATGCAAGGAATTTCCCTGGGAAAGAAGAGGGGGCGCAAGGTGCTTTCTTATTAATGGATAATCGTACGGGAGGGATTAAAGCGGCGATTGGGGGAAGAAAGTACGTCCCGAGAGGATTTAATCGTGTTTTTGCCAAAAGGCAGCCTGGATCTGTTTTAAAACCACTTATCGTTTATGCACCAGCACTAGAAACGAAAAAGTATAATCCGTATTCTTTATTAACGAATGAAAGAAATTCTTTTGAAGGGTATGAACCTCGAAATTATAATCATGAGTATTCAAAAGAAATGACGATGTATGATGCGATTTTAGAGTCGGCAAATGTACCGGCAGTTTCTTTATTAAATGAGTTAGGGGTAGAAGAAGGAAAGCAATATTTAGAAAAAGGAAATGTTCATATTGCAGATGCTGGTTTAAGTACAGCGCTTGGCGGATTGAAAAATGGCGTTTCAATATTTGATCTTGTAAAAATGTACCGTTCATTTTTAGCAAATGGAAATATTATCGAGCCGCACGTTATTGATAAAGTATTAAACAGACACGGTGCAGTCATTGGGGAATCTCCAAAAGTAGAGACGAAAATCTTCTCGAAGCAGACAGCATGGTATATGACGAAAATGTTAGAAGGAGTTGTGAAGGAAGGAACAGCGAGAGTTGGTGTATATAACGGTGCGTTAGCTGGGAAAACAGGTACAACTTCATTGCCAAATGACGATAAGGGAGCAAGAGATATGTGGTTCGTCGGCTATACACCAAACTTAGTAGGCGCTGTTTGGATTGGTTATGACCGCACGGATAAGGAGCATCAGTTGCAAGGAGAAAGTGCATCTGCGACAAAATTGTTTAAGAAAATTTTAACGAAGGCTAATGTAGAACATAAAGAGAAGTTTATGAAGCCTGAAGGTGTGGAAACAATCGGCGCTCCGATTCGGCTGCGCAAAATTGAAGATGTAAAAATGAAATTATCATTTAGCCCTTTCGGTTTATTTAAAGCAAAATTAAGCTGGACGCCACTTCCAGATAACAGAATTATGTACCGAATCTATAGAGTGGAGAACGGAATTCATACGCATGCTAGCACTGTAAATGGTGCTGGAGAATATGAGGAAAAGTTCGTTAACATATTTTCAAAACCGAGCTTTTACGTTGTACCATATAATACACAAACGAATCGTGAAGGAGAAAAGTCAAAAGTAGCTAAACCATAGTTTTTCTCTGTGTTATAATAAGAATGTTGTGAAAATAGTAAGCGTTTTTAAGAATGTTTGTGTCAATTTAATGAACAACGTACATAATATTATGCATTTTGTTTTTACAAGCTGTATAGTAAAAAAAGATAAATATCGAACGTATTCGAAGCATTGGTAAGGAAGGGAGCAAGGGTCTTGGTAAGAACTATAAATGAGACATTTTTAAAAGCATGTAGGGGGGAACGTACCGATTATGTACCAGCATGGTATATGCGTCAAGCAGGTCGTTCACAGCCGGAATATAGAAAGATTAAAGAAAAGTATTCTTTATTTGAAATTACACACAATCCAGAGTTATGTGCTTACGTTACAAAATTGCCGGTTGATCAGTATAACGTAGACGCAGCAATTCTTTATAAAGATATTATGTCACCACTACCTGCAATTGGTGTGGATGTAGAAATTAAATCAGGTATTGGCCCAGTTATCGATAACCCAATCCGTTCTTTACAAGACGTAGAAAAACTAGGGGAAATCAATCCAGAAGATGACGTACCGTACATACTAGATACAATTCGTTTATTAACGACAGAAATGTTAGACGTACCGTTAATCGGTTTTTCAGGAGCTCCATTTACATTAGCGAGCTATATGATTGAAGGCGGTCCATCTCGTAACTACCATAATACGAAAGCGTTCATGTATGCAGAGCCAAAAGCTTGGTTCGCTTTAATGGATAAACTAGCAGATATGGTTATTACATATTTAAAAGCGCAAATTAACGCAGGAGCAAAAGCAGTTCAAATTTTCGATTCTTGGGTTGGAACAGTAAATGTAGCGGATTATCGCGTATTTATTAAACCAGCAATGGAGCGTATTTTTGCAGAAGTTCGTAAGATGGGTGTTCCAATGATTATGCACGGCGTAGGAGCTGCACACTTAGTGAATGAGTGGCACGACTTACCGCTTGATGTAGTCGGCTTAGATTGGCGCTTACCGATTGAAGAAGCACGTGCACGGGGCGTTCATAAGGCGGTACAAGGTAATATGGACCCTTCATTCTTACTTGCACCATGGTCTGTTATTGAAGAACATGTAAAAGGTATTTTAGATCAAGGGATGAAACAGCCGGGTTATATCTTTAACCTAGGTCACGGTGTATTCCCAGAAGTAAATCCAGATACATTAAAACGTTTAACTACATTTATTCATGAATACTCTAAAGGGCAGTTAGCGAAGTAAAGGAGCATTGCTGTATGAAAAAGAAAATTGGTTTGCTTGTAATGGCATACGGAACGCCATATAAAGAAGAAGATATTGAACGTTACTATACACATATTCGTAGAGGAAGAAAGCCAAGTCCTGAAATGCTGGAAGATTTAACAGAGCGTTACCGTGCAATTGGTGGTATTTCTCCTTTAGCTACTATTACATTAGAGCAAGCTAAGAAGTTAGAGAAGCGTTTAAATGAAGTACAAGATGAAGTAGAGTACCATATGTATCTTGGCTTAAAACATATTGAACCGTTTATTGAAGATGCGGTGAAAGATATGCATAACGACGGAATACAAGATGCAATCGCACTTGTTCTTGCACCTCACTATTCTACGTTTAGCGTGAAATCATACGTTGGACGAGCACAAGAAGAAGCTGAGAAACTTGGAAACTTAACAATTCATGGCATTGATAGCTGGTATAAAGAGCCGAAATTCATCCAGTACTGGGTCGATGCAGTGAAAGGTATATATAACGGTATGTCAGATGCAGAGCGTGAAAAAGCAGTATTAATCGTATCTGCACATAGCTTACCAGAGAAAATTATTGCAATGGGCGATCCATATCCAGATCAATTAAATGAAACAGCGGACTATATCGCGCGCGGAGCTGAAGTAGCAAACTATGCAGTAGGCTGGCAAAGTGCAGGAAACACACCAGATCCTTGGATTGGTCCAGATGTACAAGATTTAACGAGAGAACTAAATGAAAAGCACGGTTATACTTCATTCGTATATGCACCAGTTGGATTTGTTGCGGAACATTTAGAAGTTTTATATGACAACGACTTTGAGTGTAAAGTTGTAACGGATGAAATTGGCGCGAAATATTATCGTCCAGAAATGCCAAATGCATCGGACGCATTTATTGATTGTTTAACAGATGTTGTATTAAAGAAAAAAGAATCTGTACTGTAAGAAGAAGGGGGAGCCTGCTTGAGGAAAAAGGTTGTGATCATCGGCGGAGGCATCACTGGATTAACAGCAATGTATAACTTACAAAAAAATATTCATGAAAAAAACTTGCCGATTGATACATTACTTATAGAAGCATCGGGTAAACTTGGCGGAAAAATTCAAACCGTTCGAAAAGATGGATTTACAATTGAGCGCGGACCAGATTCTTTCTTAGCACGAAAAGAAAGTGCAGCTAGATTAGTGAAAGAATTAGGTCTTGGCGATGAACTTGTAAATAATCAAGCCGGTCAATCATTTATCCTTGTAAACAATCGGTTACATAAAATGCCGAATGGATCAATGATGGGAATTCCAACGCAAATTACGCCGTTTCTATTTTCCGGGCTGTTCTCCCCAATTGGTAAACTAAGAGCTGGCTTTGATTTATTAATGCCGAGGTCAAAGCCAGTATCTGACCAATCACTCGGACAATTTTTCAGACATCGTCTTGGAAACGAAGTGGTTGAAAACTTAATAGAGCCGTTACTATCGGGTATTTATGCAGGGGATATTGATGAAATGAGCTTAATGTCAACATTCCCGCAAATGTATCAAATTGAGCAGAAACATCGCAGTATTTCACTCGGTATGCGTACGCTCGCTCCGAAAGAAGAGAAAGCTGAACCGAAAAAGGGAATGTTCCAAACAGTGAAAACAGGTTTAGAATCTATCGTAAAATCTCTCGAAGCAAAGATGCATGAAGGTACGATAATAAAGGGAACTCGCATTGAAAAAGTTGCGAAACAGGGTGATGGTTATACGATTACTCTTAGTAACGGAAAAGAAATAGAAGCGGACGCCATCGTAGTGGCAACTTCGCATAAAGTATTGCCGTCCATGTTTGCTCAGTACAAGCAGTTTCGTTTCTTCCGTAATATTCCATCCACATCCGTTGCGAATGTGGCACTTGCTTTCCAAAAGTCTGCAATCCAGCGCGATATTAATGGTACAGGATTTGTCGTATCACGAAATAGCGATTACACCATTACAGCATGTACGTGGACGCATAAAAAATGGCCACATACAACGCCAGAAGGAAAAACACTCCTTCGCTGTTACGTTGGACGTGCTGGTGATGAAGCGGTTGTAGAACAAACTGAAGAAGAACTCGTTCAGCTCGTACTAGAAGATTTAAGGAAGACGATGGATATTACAGAGGATCCAGAGTTTACAATCGTAAGTCGCTGGAAAGAAGCGATGCCTCAATATACAGTGGGCCATAACGAGCGAATGAAAAAGCTCACAACATTTATGGAGAAAGAGTTGCCAGGTATATACTTGGCAGGTAGCTCCTATGCTGGTGCTGGACTTCCAGACTGTATGAATCAAGGTGAGGAAGCTGCAAAGCGTGTATTATTTCATTTGGAGAAAGTAATAGATGCTGAATTAATCGCACAATAAATTATAAGAAACGCCTTCAATCATATTGAAGGCGTTTCGTTTATTATATAAAATACTTATTCGCCAATAAACATATATAAGTTATTTGGCTTTATAACAGCATCTCCTGCATAAATAACCCAATCTGTTAAGTTATCAAAATCTAAATGATAACTATTTCCTTCACTCATATCTTCTATAAAATATGGTTCATTGATGAGTATTCCTTGAATCAGGTCTTCTGTAATATGTTGCATTTCAAACCACATATGTTCGCTTTTACCCTCTTCATAGGAAACACCAAACTTAGCGAGAAAACGAAACTCTTCATTGGATTTTTCAATTTGAAAAATGTTGCTGAAATACCCGAAAGTATTTTTCGCATTATAAGCCATACGATCGGTTTCACTATTTGTTTTATAGAACATGAGCCCTGTAGCTTCCTCGTGTTCTTTGAAAAAACTTTCAATATATTCTTCTGAAGTATTAAATTTGAATAAGAGAACGGATGGAGATTGATGGTATTCATCTCGGGCATCCATTCCGCCTAAGAATGTATTTTGTGCATCTATTGGCTGTAATTTCACTTCTTCATCCTCGATTGAAGATAATTGGTCCATACTCGTTTTATGCCCTATATAAGATAATCCTTTCTCCCACGGAACAGCGACTGTATGTATAGAACCTTGCTGACTATGCGCGATAACGATAGGCTCATTCATAGGGACTTGTCCATTCTCAACGGCATTATTAGCAAATGTTTGAAAGAGATCGCCAATGCCGTAGTAGGAAGAAATGCGATTTGGAATAATTAACTCTATTTCAGTTACGCCCGCTCTTAAAAGGCCGTGTGTATGAAACCAATATTGCGTAGGCTCGCCTTCTTTATCGTCTTCATAAACGGAATGAATAACGTATAAGTCAGGAATGTCAGGTAATAATTCATTTTCAACGTGATATTCAATATAGTTTCTAGATATCACTTTCATTGCTGCACTTGAATCGATTACAAATAACAAATCTGGGGCGAGGTTCCATAAAAATTGTATTTGCTGGAAAAAGCAGTCGAGTACATCGCCTACAAATAGCGTACGAGTGAAAATTTCAGTACCGAAAGCCGCATCTTCAAAATTACGATCTACAATTGTAGAATCTTGTCTATTGTACATTTTATATTCTTCTGGGTCATTCGCCTCATCAATATGCAGTTCATACGGTATGATTGTTTCATCCATATGTAACTCAACAATAAGGCTTGTCTCATCACTATAAACAATTTTTAACTCATCAACTTTAGTAGCGATATTTTCTAGCCGTTGTTTTAACTGCTCAATTGTAATTCTAGTTGGTATAACAGCAATCATATCTGAAAAATGACGTTCTAATGTTCCATTCATAGCTGCGCGGTATGTTTCTGTTTGCACTTCCATCCAATCACTCCTATTCAAATGAATCCATTTTACATGCCAATCAAATGTCGATATTTTCTGTTTTCTCTCTCTAACATTATAGAGTGCATTTGTAGAAGGTGTAAAATTATTATTTTGTATTATAGTTTGAAAGCTTGTAAATTAAATAAATCTTTTGTAAAATTTGTCGAAAAATAGTTCTATATAACGAATCATTTGTTATGATAGAAATGCTGAGAAAATATGAAATAGGGAGAGGAAAATGGCTGTGAAGAAATTGTTAAGCGTCTTTTTATCATTCTTGCTATTGCTTTCATTTACTGGAACTTTAGCGCAAGCAGAAGAAACTGCTTCTATGTCAGTAGAAAAAGCAATTCAAGTATTTAAGCAGCAAGGGAAAACGAAGGGGATTGTGGAAGGATATATTGTCGGATATACGCAAAGTTCTTCTAAATATACGAAGGATCCAGCTAAGTTTGATGATACAAACGTAGCAATTGCAGATTCGCCAAACGAAACGAATCCAGACAAAATCATGCCCGTTCAGTTGCCAAAAGGTGATGTGAGAACGGCAGTGAATGTAAAAGATCACCCTGAAAATATCGGGAAGAAAGTTAGTTTGACTGGGACTCTTGAATTATATTTTAGTAACCCAGGTTTAAAATCAGTAACAGCTTATAAGTTTCAAGGTGAAGGACAAAACCGTGTTAGCGATGTAGTAGCTTCACCGAACGGCGGAGAAGTTGCGAAAGGAACAGCGGTAACATTAACGACGAATACAGAAGGTGCAACGATTTACTATACGTTAGATGGCTCTAATCCTACTAATAAAAGTGTTCTTTATAATGGACAAATTATAGTGAATGAAAATAGTGTAGTGAAAGCAATCGCAGAAAAAGAAGGACTTACTTCTTCAGCAATTTCGACATTTTCATTTATTATCGTAAATAATGAACAGGTTCGTATTCATGACATTCAAGGAAAATCACATATGTCTCCTTACAACGGGAAGAAAGTAAACAATGTGGAAGGCGTTGTCACAGCGCTTGATAAAAACGGCTTTTATATAGAAGATAATCAGCCGGATAATGATCCAGCTACTTCAGAAGGTATGTACGTATATAAAAAAGATGCGAATGTAGCAGTAGGAGATCTTATTCAAGTTGATGGAGTAGTAGAAGAATATGTTGGACCAGGATATGCAGAGCGATTTGAAACAGACTTAACGACGACAGAAATTAAGGCGAGTCGCGTTGTTGTAATCGCAAAAGATCAATCTTTGCCAGCACCGATTGTACTTGGGGAAAACGGTGTGAAAATCCCAGACCAGATTATTGATAATGATGCATTCGGTTTATTTGATCCAAATGAAGATGCAATCGACTTTTATGAAAGTATAGAAGGCATGCGTGTTACGATGCCAACACCAAAAGTTATTGCACCTCAGAAAAACGGAAATTTATATGTAACAGTAAAAAATGGTGGAGATAAAATAGTAACACAATATGGCACACCTCTATTAGATGAAAACCAATTAAACCCAGAGCGCCTTTCTGTAAAAGTACCTCGCGATTATGTAGCAAAAGTAGGAGATACTTTCACTGGAGATATAACAGGGGTAGTAGGATATGATTACGGTTCTTTCCGTATTTCGCCAATAACAGAACTGCCAGCTGTAGTGGATGGTGGATTTAAGCAAGTAGGCGCAAATATTCAGCCACGTCTTGATAAGTTAACGGTTGCTACATATAACATTGAAAACTTCTCAGCGAATAAAAAAGAAACAACAGATGAAAAGGTAAAAGCGTTAGCGTATTCTATTAAATACAACTTAAAAATGCCAGATATTATCGGTGTAGAGGAAATGCAAGATAATAACGGATCAATTAATGACGGTACAACAGATGCGTCATTAAGCGCAAAACGTATCATTGATGCAGTGCTAGAAATTCGTGGACCGAAGTATGAGTATGTAGAAATCGCTCCAAACAATAATCAAGACGGAGGAGCACCAGGAGCGAATATTCGCGTCGGCTTCTTCTATAATCCATCACGCGTGAAATTAGCGCCGGTACCAAAGTTACTTGATAAAAATGTTGTTCGTATTGGAGACGAAAATCCATTATTTGAAAGTACACGTAAACCGTTAGCGGCAGAATTTACGTTCCAAGGACAAAACATTGTTGTCGTTGCAAATCACTTAAACTCAAAACTAGGAGATGCAACGCCATTTGGAAAAGTGCAGCCGCTCGTATTAAAAAGTGAAGACAAACGAATTCAGTTAGCACAAGAAGTAAATCATTTCGTGCAAGGAATTCAGAAAAAGAATACGAATGCACCAGTTGTCGTGTTAGGTGATATGAACGATTTCGAATTCTCTAAACCACTAAAAACACTAGAGGGAACAATCTTAAAAGATATGTTAAACACAGTGCCAAAAGAGAATCGTTACACGTACATTCACGAAGGAAATGCACAAGTGTTAGATCATATTTTAGTAACAAATAATATCGCACCACACACAATTGTAGATCCAGTGCACTTAAACTCAAATATAATGAAAGAGCACGGACGTGTAAGCGACCATGACCCAGTACTTGCTCAAATTGATTTGAAGAAAGCTTCTTAAAGAAAGGAACGCTTAGGTGACTAAGCGTTCTTTTTTTGCATCGTTATAGAATAGTATAAAGAGATGATTCCTTTTTTTGTAATCTAATGATAAAATTGATTGAATATTTAGTTTTTTAATAAGGAGGACAACAATGCAGTTACAAATAAATGGAAAGGTAATGAATCAGTTTGCAATCTTTTTTAGTACGATCGTCATGCTTCAGTTTGTAGCTGATATAACAGGACTTACAAGCAATCTAGATATTACGTATAACTTAATACATACAGCAACTTCTTATATAACATTTAGTTTGGCGGTTATTTTCACTTTAATAGGTGCAAGAAGAGAATTAAGTAAATATGCAATTGTTTCATTATGTTTAGTGGTAGGTATTAAAGCGATTTATTTTGTAGCGGTCGTTATTTTATGGGGATTGGCTGGTACACCGTAAGTGAATAGTAAATAAAACCCTAATTTCCAATATAGTAAGGAAATTAGGGTTTTATTATACTTGAAACGCCTTTCTACACCGCTCTCTTTTTTGCAACCTTCTTCTATATTTTTTTCTATCACGTTTTACTCCTTGTATATACATGATTAAGCTAACGAGGAGGAAGAAGGCACATTGTATTGTCAAAATATATGGTGACATGCCATGCAGCGGCTGCCTTGGATCATATAAATGAATAGGTGCTCCGCCTATTGTAGGGAGTACCGTATTTAGCAGGACGTAAGGAATAGAGGTAGTTGCAAATGGAAATAGAAGCGCCATATAGTCCTTTTGGGACCATGCAGATGCAGCAAGTCCTAAAAGAGCCATCAAACCTGCAAATAAAAAATTAATTCCGATATATACAGCAATGTAAGTGATGGGAGAAGTTTCATATAAGTTTGCGAACATCCCGTTATCATTTATAATGCCTGAACCAGCCGTTGGTACTCCGTCTGGAATGGTTAATTTGCAAAATAATAACGATAAGATGAATGGAAATGTATAAAGAAGTCCGCCGCAAAAAAATGTAACGATATATTTCGTTACTGAATAAGAAAATAAAGAAATTTCTTTACTGACAAACGGTTTAAAACCATCGGACTTATCCGAGTTATAACTTGTACTAAAGGGAAGACTTGCAATAACTGGCATTAATAATAAATAAACATCCATTTCATTTCCACGAAATCCAATCCATTTAATATCCGTCGATATAGGTCCATTCGCAGCGTCTCCTAAATAACGAATTACATAATAATAATGATAAATACAAATAAGAACAAATCCACTAAACATAATAATTAAAGAAACACGATTACAAAAAGCTTGCTTTATATTTAAACGAAGCGCACGCATCATGACTGAAAAAGCCTCCACTATTTTGATAAACTTGTCTATTTTCTATATTACTATTAATTGTAAAGATTTTCTTGTTTTTTTTATTTGATTATTTGAAAAAGAGGAATTTTGTTGTTGTGAAGGAAGGTTTAGCTGAAATTAATTTTTCTAAAATATGGTTGACAATTAAGTATTACATTTGTAATCTTAATTGTAGATTACAAATGTAATACTTAGGAGTGAAACATACGATGACAAATCAATTACCTAAAATATCTGAAGCGGAATTAGAAATTATGAAAGTACTTTGGTCGAGTTCTCCGCAAACAGCGAATGAAATTATAGAAGAACTGGAAGATGCAATGGACTGGAAACCGAAAACAATCCGCACATTAATTAATCGATTAGTACAAAAGGAAGCCGTTTCTTACCATCAAGATAAAGGGCGTATGTACGCTTATTATCCGTTAGTATCACAACATAATTATTTGCAAGTGGAAACGAAATCTTTACTAAAACGTTTTTGCGGTGCAGCGTTTAAGCCATTACTTGTTAATTTCTTAAAAGAGGAGAAATTATCTTCAGAAGATATTAATGAATTAAAACGCATTTTAGATGAGAAGACAGAGGAGAATAAGAGGAAGGATCGATAAAAATGATAAACACGCTTATAAATGTATACCTTCCTCATTTTTTTGATTGGCTTATAGAAACGTCACTTATGGCTAGCATATTAGTCGGATTTATTTTATGTATAAAAGTGCTATTTAGAAATAAATTAACCCCCCGGTGGCAATATATGCTGTGGATCGTATTAATGATAAGACTCCTTTTACCGTGGTCGCCAGATAGCTCTTATAGCATTTACTCATTACTTTCTTATAGTTCTAGCGTATCGGAAGTTATTCCAAAAAATATGCCGGCTACTGAGAATATAGTAAACATAGAAAGCGAACGAAAAGTGGAATTGAAATCAAATTCTAAAATGGTAACAAAAACTAGCGAACCGGAAGTAAAAGTCAGTTCGGAAAAACAGACTACATTTTCTTTATACAAACTTGCTTTGTATGTTTGGATAGCTGGGTTAATCATATTAGCGGTCATCACGTTTCTTACAAATAGCCGTTTATATTCTTACATAAAGAAACAACCGGATATTACGGATGAACAGGCCATTACAGTGTTTAATCGCTGTAAGCAATCTATGAAAATGAAGAAGGCGGTTTCGTTACGTCTAGCGGGAAAGATTGCGAGCCCAACTGTGTTTAGTTTCTTTCGTCCGAAAGTATTACTATCAAAAAAACATATGAAAGTATTAAATGAGCAACAATTACAATATGTCTTTTACCATGAGTTAGCTCATATTAAGAGAAACGATGTAGCTGTAAATTGGATTATGTACAGTTTAATCCTATTAAATTGGTTCAATCCGATTCTTTGGTACGCCTATTTTTGTATGCGAGAAGATCAAGAATTAGCCTGTGATGCATATGCACTTACTTTTATAGATAAAGAGGAACAAATTGCATACGGACATACAATTATTACCCTTCTAGAACACTATTCCTATCAAGTACCAAGCCTAGCAAATTTAAGTAGAAATAAACGAACACTAAAAAGGAGAATCGTTATGATTAAAAAATTCCAAAAGAAATCGTATCGCCTTTCTTTACTTGGAGTGATTGCGATAGCAGCTATAGCAGGCGGATTTTTATTAAATGCAAGGATAACTGAGGGAGATGAAAGACAGGAAGAAAAGATTGTAGAAAAAAAGCAACATAAAGCGGCTTTTGAAGAAGCGATAGAAACAGTATTAGGTACACCAGAGAATGCAAGTAGAGAATGGGGTATGTCGATAAAGTCATATAAAATGAATACAGATTTTTTGTATTTGGCAGAAAAGAATTTTACGAAAGAAGAATTTGAGCAGTATGTTCAATTATTTAAGGAAGCGCAAGAAATTCATAAGAAAGCAATGGTTAAGAAAAATGTGCCTGAGAATTATGATGGAGATACAAAGGAATATAAACCTGAACGCTTGAAGAAAGCTGATCAAGAAAGACTAGCTACTATTGAGAAGACATTAAAGCCGCTTGAAGATAAGCTGGAGAAGTCTTTAACATATACTATAGAAGAAGCAAAAGAACATGTACCGTATCAAATTAAGCAGCCGACTTATATACCAGAAGGTTATGAGCTAAAGAGAGAATGGGCTGACTCATATTTTGGAAGAGATGTAGAATTAGTTATTAAATCAGAATATACAAAAGGGAAATATGGTTTTACGATTTATCAGTCAAGGATGTATATGGATGGTAATGGTAATGGTGGTAAGGATCCACTACACTATATGATGCCTGGAGAAGAGAATTTAGAAAGTTATAGTTTAGACGGGAAAGGAATGGTCTATAATAAATCTTCTCATGGAGAGGGGAAGTTAAGAGGCCTTAAAATGTTTGTACCAGCACAAGGTAAGAATAGTGATTATCAAATTGTCATAGTGAATGATATTTTTACAAGAGATACAAAGATATACGAAGAGATAATCGATGATGAGCTAACTAAGAAAGAAATGGAGAAAATATTACTTTCTATGTCAAAATAATAGACAGTGTTCTTAAACCTTTGGTTTTAAGAACACTGTCTATTTTATTAAATTTCTAGTGGGATCTAGTCAGCAATTATTTACGAATATATTCTAGCTTTCCATACAAGTATACTTTTTGATAAACTATGGACAGTATGATATACACTGACTGGAATTTTTTTATACTGGAAATAATAAAAAGAGAACTTGTATAGAATGTAAGCGTGTGGTAATATCAAAGATGTACTGATTGACTATATTATCCAATTGGTCATTTTTGGAGGTGACAATGTGGCGATAGATCGAAAACGTTCTATTATTGAAGCTGCAACAAAGTCTTTTTCAGCGTTCGGTTATAAAGCAACAACGATGGATCAAGTAGCGAAGTTAGCGAATGTAGGAAAAGGAACGATTTATACTTTTTTCAAAAATAAAGAAGAGCTATTTGGTGAAATTATTTCTAATTTAATTACAGAAATGAAGCAAGTTGCAGAAAGTGCAATTCGTTCAGATGTTTCATTTTTTGAAAATGTACATAGAGCATTATATAGCATCTTGGAATTTAGAAAAGAACATCAGCTCATGATTAAATTAATTCAAGAAGAGCGCGATATGGGAACGAAAGAAGTACAAGAAGTTATGCAACAAGTTGATGTGGAAATCGTTTCTGTTATTCAATCGTATTTAAAGATTGCGATTGAAAAAGGTGAAATTAGCAAATGTGATCCAGAAATTACAGCATTTATTATGCTGCGTCTATATGTATCGCTTATTTTTGATTGGGAAAAAAATCACGAACCGCTAGAAAAAGAAAAAATTGCAGAGTTATTTGAACTTTATTTATTAAAAGGATTGTCAAACTAAGATAATCCTTTTAATTTTATAAAAAATGACCAAATGAACAATGCGGTCATATATTTAAGTTAAGGGGGGATATAGAAAAATTATAATCATAATAAGAAAAAGTTGCATAGTAATAAATTCAGGGATAAGGCATATGTATGAACAAGTATAGCCTTTTTGTTTGGGTAAAAATGACTATATGAACATTTTGGTCATTTTATAAAAAGGGGGAGAAATTATGAAAGGGAATCAGTTACTTCGGAAAGAGTTCACGGAAATTATAAAAAGTAAAAAAATATTAATTCCAATTATTGCGGTCTTATTCGTACCGATTTTATATGCAGGGATGTTTTTGTGGGCCTTTTGGGATCCGTATAAACAGTTAGATGACTTACCAGTTGCAGTAGTCAATTTAGATAAAGGCGCAGTATTTGATGGGAAACCAATTGAGGTCGGAAAAGGGCTCGTTGATAATTTAAAAGATAATAAAAGTTTTAAATGGGAGTTCGTAAGTGAAAAAGAAGCGAAGAAAGGAATGGAAGGTAGAAAGTATTACATGTTAGTGCGCATTCCAGATGACTTCTCAAGTAACGCTACAACGTTACTAAAAGACAATCCAAAGCCATTAAACTTAGAGTACATTCCAAATGAAAGTTTAAACTTCTTATCTTCACAAATTGGAGGAACAGCCATTGAAAAGATTAAAACTGAAGTATCAAGCACGTTAACGAAAACATATGCAGAGAAAATGTTCGATTCTATTAAAGACGTCTCAAAAGGATTAGCAGATGGAGCGGAAGGGGCAAGTAAACTACACGACGGATCAAGTGAATTGCATGATGGTTCAAGTAAAGTGACGGATGGCCTTCATACACTTCAAGGGAAATCAGGGGAGATGAAGGATGGAGTTGGTAGGTTAATAGATGGCTCTGGAAAAGTGACAGATGGCCTTTATACGTTGCAAGGAAAATCAGGGGAAATGACAGTTGGTATTAATAAACTGTTAGATGGCTCAGGTCAGGTAACATCTGGTTTGTATACGTTGCAAGGGAAATCAGGGGAGATGGAAACAGGTATTAATAAATTGTTAGATGGCTCAGGTCAGGTAACAGATGGCTCAAGTAAAGTAACCAATGGTTTAAATGTATTAAACGGTAAAACAGGAGAAATGAAGAGTGGAATTACTGAACTAGTAAATGGAGCAGGGCAGCTTTACGGTGGTTCTAGTCAAGTTAATAGTGGTTTAAATTTACTTGTTAATAAATCGGGTGAGTTACAAAAATGGATAGGAAATCTTTCTGATGGATCAGGGCAATTGTATGGTGGTTTAAAAGAATTAGAGGATAAATCTATTGAATTAAATAATGGCTTGAAAAGTGTGTCTGCAGGCTCTAACAAATTAGAAAAAGGTACAGGCGAACTTTCAAGTGGTTTAGAGAAACTAGATGGTACAAAAAATCAATTAGAAGAAGGCGCACAAAAAATTCAGCAAGGTTTGCAAGATTTAAATAATCAAGTACACAGTGTTGTAACGAATCAATCAAATGAACAGAAATCATCCAATACAGTACAGCAAGTAAATGCAGAGATAAATAAAACAGTGGAAAGCGTTGGGCAACTAAAAGAAGATTCGCTATCTAATGTAGAGAATGCAAATCAAATGACAAAAGATGTTGCAGCTTTGAAAGAACAAATCGCAAGTCTCCCACAAGAATATCAAGATAAGTTAGAACCATTTATAGCAAATGTTAAGAAAAGCACAGAGGCAGTTCAAAAGAAATCAACAGAACTTGTAGGGACAACAAATACAGCAAATAAAAATGTATTAGAGTTAAAAAGTGTAATGAGTGAGGAGAGAGAGGGAGCACAAATAAAGGTATCAAGTCCAGAAAATCTAAATGGTTTAGTAGCTGGTATCGAAAAATTAGCAAAAGAGCAAAATAAATTTCTTGCTAATTTCCAAGGATTTGGTCAAGGATTAGGGGTAGCAAAACTTGGAGCAAATAATGTAACAGAGGGAAGTAAAGAATTAAATGTTGGTGTTAGCAAATTGGCTGAAAATGGGCCGAAGCTTGTAAGTGGAGTTAATGAATTGAAAAATGGTGCAGGTAAGCTAAGTGGTGGCTTAGGTGAATTATCTACAGGATCCAATCAATTAATTACAGGTGTAAATCAATTAGCGGATGGCTCTGGAAAAGTGACAAATGGTTTAGAAAAACTAAATGGTGGTTTAGGTGAATTATCTATCGGCGCCAATCAAATGGCAGTGGGGATAAATCAGTTAGCAGGGGGAGCTAGTCAAGTCACAGAAGGCTCCGGCCAAGTAACAACAGGCTTAGGCACATTATCAGGGGGAACAGGTCAACTAGTTGATGGAGTAAACAAGTTAGCAAACGGTTCCGGTCAAGTAACAACAGGCTTAGGCACATTATCAGGAGGAACAGGTCAATTAGTTGATGGAGTAAACAAGTTAGCAAACGGTTCCGGTCAAGTAACAACAGGCTTAGGCACATTATCAAATGGCTCAACCCAGCTAATCGACGGAGTAAATAAACTAGCAGACGGATCAGGAAAAGTAACTGATGGACTAGTGAAAGTAAACGATGGTTCAAGTGAACTTGCAGAGAAACTTGGCGAAGGAGCAGAAAAAACTGGTGAAGTAAAAGGGACGGATAAAACGTATGATATGTTTGCAAGTCCTGTAAAAGTGAAGACGGAGAAAATGGCGGAAGTTCCTAACTACGGAACTGGATTTACGCCGTATTTCCTATCACTCGGTTTATTCGTTGGGGCATTACTATTATCAATCGTATATCCATTACGTGATACAGTAGGAGTTCCAAAATCAGGATTTAGTTGGTTTATTAGTAAGTTCGGTGTTTTACTATCAGTTGGTATTATTCAAGCGATAGTAGCAGATGTTATATTACTGTTCGGATTGGGTGTAGAAGTACAAAGCATTCCATACTTCATACTCTTTAGTATCATTACAAGTTTAGCATTTATCGCATTAATTCAATGTTTAGTAACAGCATTCGGTGATGCAGGCCGTTTTATTGCCATTATCACATTAATTATGCAGCTTACAACGAGTGCCGGAACATTCCCGCTAGAATTGATTCCGAAGTTTTTACAACCATTCAATGCTTGGTTACCGATGACATACTCTGTATCAGGATTGAAAGCAGTCGTATCGAGTGGAGACTTTGACTTCATGTGGCAAAACATAGGAATGCTCATGATCTTTATCGTTGTATTATCACTTGGAACGATCGCTTCCTTAACTTTGATGCACAAACGACAATTTAAAAATGTTGCTGAAAATCAATCGGTTGAAGCGTAGATAAAAGCACCTTTTTGGTGCTTTTTTATTTTAATAGAGGGCACATCTTTTCCTTAGTTCATCTATAAATCTTTCTAAAAGCTATAAAAACGAAAGAAAAGGAATTACAACAATTTACAGAGAAACATAGGGTAGAGGAGTTGATATGATGAAAGGCAATCTTACTTATTATTTTATCGTAAATCCGCTAATAATCTTTCTTGTTTATGCCCTTTCACCTATATTGTTTGATAAAGAAGTATATACAAGTATGAAAGATGCATTTGGAATACTTACGTTCTATTATGTGTTAATGGGTGGATATTACTTTATTGATATTTTAAGTGAAAAGATAAAGAAAAAAAGTGATGGAGGATAACAAAATGACTGAAAGTGAAATGAAATTCCGGGATACGACCATTCGTAACTTTTTCGATAAAGAGGATCGTTTAAAATCGATTCCAGGTCAAAAGAAGAAAAAACTAGTATTGTTAGAGCATTTAATTAGCAAGTTAAATGCTGAAAATCAATATACAGAAAAAGAAATTAATACATTTATAAAACAATATCATGATGATTTTTGTACAATTAGACGTGAATTTATTGTACAGGGGTTTATGAATAGAGAGGATAATATGTACTGTATAAACGGGAGAGAAGTTTGGACGAAGTGGGAGGAGTTAAAATAATGAATCAGCGAGGGGATCCCCGCTGATTATAAGCCTGTGCTAGTCTTGCTGTTTCTTTGTAGTAAGTCTATGAACGCTTCAACATTCGAACTTGTAATGTATCCAAGCGTTATATATTCATCTTCATAGTAAAATATTATTTTTTTGTCAAAGATTCTTCTCTTCGTTTCTATGGATAGAATTTTTTCATAATCAAATTCGGCAATGAATGTGTTTTTATATTGGCTAAAAAAGAGAAGTCTTTGATTAGTAGCAAGTAACATGCCAGGATACGGGACTTTATGCGTAATCATATAGCCAGTAAGTGAACATTTTAAAGTAGATAAAATCTTTTCTTCTTTATGTAATAGTTGTTTTGCAGCTGTTAAGATTGGATTCATTGCATACATTCCTTTTATTTTGATGTATGAATATTGTATCAAGAGTAAAAAGATTCTCAATATGTAATATTGCATATTGGCCGTTTTATAGTTTTAATATTATTTTTAAAAAGAAAAAGTACGAGGTGATTCAATGATACGGTTAGTAAAAGAGACTGATGCAGAAGCAATTATGAATATTAGAAAAGAAATTATATTATCGGAAACTACTACAAAATTTTTCATAGTATCCCCAAAGAAGTTACCGAATGATATGAATGCAGAAAGAGAAAAGATACGGAAAAGTAATGAGAAAGGTAATCTTTATATCGTGTATGAAGTAGATGGGAAGGTAGTTGGCTTTTTACTTTTCAACCGATATGAACTAGAACGGTTACAACACGCAGGCACAATGGGAATGGGGATTAAAGAGGCGTATTGTAATCAAGGCATCGGCACGAAATTAATTGAATTTCTTATTAGTTGGGCGAAAGGGCAGAAAGGTTTAGAGAAAATTTGTTTAGGTGTAGTTTCTGTTAATGATCGGGCAATTAAAGTGTACAAACGTATGGGCTTTGTAGAAGAAGGCAGACAACGAAAGCAAATTAAATATGAAGATGGATCATATGGAGATGACGTATTGATGGGGTTTTATATTGAATAAAGGATATATGGTATTAAGAAAAGGAATGTACATAACGTAAATTTCTAAAAGCAGTATATTGCCCCTGCATTAACAGACTTTTACCTATGTATAATATTAATATAGTAAAATCATAACAACCGATATTGCAGTTTCCAATAATATACTATATAATCAATTTAAGAAAACGTTTTCATGCAAAGGGGGAGAATTTCGTGTCGACTATAGAGGACGTGGCGAAATTAGCGGGGTTATCAAGGACAACGGTTTCTAGGGTGATTAATAATCATCCATATGTTTCAGATGAGAAGAAAAAAAGGGTTCAATTAGCAATGAAGCATTTAGGCTTCGTTCCTAATTCTGCGGCGAGAAGGCTTCGTAAACAAAAAACGGAAACAATTGCGGTGCTAGTTCCAAGGATTACAAATCCTTTCTTCAGTAGATTTATTGAAGCAATCGAGATTGCTGCTTCTGAACATAAATATAAACTGATTATTTGTCAAACAAGATATTTACCGGAAAAAGAGATGGAGTATTTACAATTATTATCTACGAAGCAAGTAGATGGGATTATTCTATGTTCACTAGAAAATCCGTGGGAAGATGTAGAGCCATACTTACAGCACGGTCCAATCGTGTTGTGTAATGAATATATTGAGGAAGCAAATATTCCAACAGTGAAGTTTGATCATGCGCAAGGAGCATACATAGCTGCGAAGCATGTGTTAGATCAAGGATATCGTAATCTTATTTTTTGCCGTGGTAACGAAACCAAAGTCGTTAGCCAGCAGCGAAAAATGGGCTTTTTACGTGCAATAACTGAGAAGAGCCGCCAAGTAGAAGCGATTGACTTTCTTGAAAACGCTTTCTCTTGGGAGGATGGAAAACGAATATTCCATGAAGTATTAAAGGACAAAAAAAATCCTACCGCGATTTTGGCAGGAGGCGATGAGGTAGCAGCTGGAATTATCTCAGAGGCGAAACGCCATAACTGGAGCATTCCAGATGATCTCGCTGTTATCGGTTTTGATAATCAAATATTATCGCAGATTACAGAACCAGGTATTACGACTATTGAACAGCCAATTGATGAAATGGCCCGAAAAGTTGTCGACCTGATGATGGATAAAATCCATACGAAAAATTATCGAAAAAAAGAATTGTATGAGTTTGAACTGGAGCTCTTGGTGAAAGGTTCAACGATGAAGGATAAGATGTTATTAGCCTAGTAGACTATGTCTGCTAGGTTTTTTTCTGTTCACAAACTACTATTCTTCGTGAACGCAATCATCACATTTGTTATGGTATGCTTCGTGCTGCTCATCAATTTCTTTCCCGCAGTGCGCACAAGTTTTCGTCGGTAAATTTCTGAAAAACTCCATTGGTTGATCGATCATGTCAATCCCTCCATTTCCATTTCCATTTCTTACTATCATTGTATTAGTACAAAAAATAAAAGTCAACAACTGTTTTATAACAAAATTGAAAATTAATGAAAAAGTTTAGGAAATGGATTATAGTTAACAATGTAGGATGTAAGTAAAAAACTTTCTCAAGTACGGAGAAAAACTGCATTCCTACTCGGTTTTAGAAAGGATGGATACATATGAAAATGACTGTTGTCGGCTTTTGGGGCGGCTTTCCAGAAGCGGGAGAAGCAACGTCGGGGTATTTGTTTGAACACGATGGTTTTCGTTTACTTGTAGACTGTGGTAGTGGTGTACTAGCACAGCTTCAAAAATATATAACACCATCTGATATAGATGCAGTTGTACTATCGCACTATCATCACGATCATGTTGCAGATATTGGGGTATTGCAATATGCGAGATTAATTACGAGCGCGACAACAAGGCAACTACCAGAACTACCAATATACGGTCATACGTTTGATGAGAATGGTTTCCATTCTTTAACACATGAACCGCATACGAAAGGAATCGCGTACAATCCAGAAGAAACACTTCAAATTGGACCGTTCTCGATTTCATTCTTAAAAACTGTTCATCCTGTTACATGCTTTGCGATGCGCATTACAGCAGGTAGTGATATCGTAGTATACAGCGCTGATTCCAGTTATATTCCTGAGTTTATTCCATTCACGAAAGATGCTGATCTTTTCATTTGTGAGTGTAATATGTATGCACATCAAGAGGCTGCAAAAGCAGGGCATATGAATAGTACAGAAGTAGCAAGTATTGCAAAAGATGCGAATGTAAAAGAACTTTTATTAACGCACTTACCGCATACAGGCAACCCATCTGATTTAGTAACAGAAGCAAAACAAATTTTCAGTGGCCATATTACGCTAGCGCATAGTGGCTACGTATGGAACTCATGAGGTGATACGATGTTATTTATTGATAATAAAGGAATTACAGACCCTAGAATAAACTTAGCGATTGAAGAATATTGTGTGAAGAATTTAGATATTAACGAAACATATTTACTGTTTTACATTAATGAGCCTTCGATTATCATTGGTAAAAACCAAAACACAGTAGAAGAAATTAATGCAGATTACGTAAAAGAAAAAGGTATTCATGTCGTTCGTCGTCTATCAGGCGGAGGCGCAGTATATCATGATTTAGGAAACTTAAACTTCAGCTTTATTACGAAAGATGATGGAGACAGTTTCAGCAACTTCAAAAAATTCACAGAGCCTGTAACGAAAGCGCTTAGTAAATTAGGCGTAAATGCAGAACTAAGTGGTCGTAACGACATTTTAGCTGAAGGTAGAAAAATTTCAGGTAATGCGCAGTTCTCAACGAAAGGTCGTATGTTCAGTCACGGTACGTTACTATTTGACTCTGAAATCGATCACGTCGTATCAGCGTTAAAAGTAAAAATGGATAAAATCCAATCAAAAGGTATTAAATCAATCCGTAGCCGCGTTGCGAACATTACAGAGTTCCTAAACGAAGAAATGACGACAGAGGAGTTTAGACAACTTCTTCTAGAAACAATTTTCGAAGGAGAAACAGAAATCCCAACGTATGAATTAACAGAAAATGATTGGAAAGAGATCCACAAACTTTCTGAAGAACGTTACCAAAATTGGGATTGGAACTACGGAAAATCACCGAAGTTCAACTTACAACATTCACACCGCTTCCCAGTTGGACAAGTTGATGTTCGTCTTGAAGTGAAAAAAGGAACAGTAACAGAATGTAAAATTTACGGCGACTTCTTCGGTTCACTAGATGTTCATGATATCGAAGAGCGTCTAACAGGCGTTCAGTTCGATAAAGATGCATTCACTGCAGCTTTAGAAGGCGTAGATATCGCACGCTACTTCGGTAACATTACAACAGAAGATTTCTTACATTTATTCTTCTAAAAATGAGGGAGGCTGCCATAAAGGCAGCCTCTTTCTTTTTGTAGTTTTGTCGATATAATTCCATTTACCACAAAATGTATACTTACAGGACATCTGCCTCTTATAAAGGAATATATATATGAAAAGGAGGCGAATCGAAATGAAAAGAGTAATGTACGTTATATTATTGCTCAGCTTCGTCATCGGAATGACAGCGTGTAACAGTGGATTGCCCTCAAGTCATACAATTTTGTCTATCGGAAAACCGGCTGAGGATAATGTTATATATTTTACGCATACAGATAACAAACGAAAGATACATGATATACAAGACATGTTTCAAAATAAGAAGTGGAAAAGAAATGAAACATTCAGCACTGTTAATAAAAAGCCAGATGTCGTCTTATCAATAGATGAAAACAACAAAGGGTTACCGACGTTATATGTTACGGTGTATTTTCATGAAGATGGAGCGGACGCTCTTAACTTGCACGGCGAGCATACGACGTTAAATAAAGAGGAACTTAATAAACTTAGAGAAAAGATGAATGCATATTATCCTAAAATGATTTCTGGTCTAGTTTCATAAATTACTTGTAAATAAAATCCCCTTATTTTTCCAAAGTAAACTAAGAGAAGGTGAGCTGTCTATATGCAGTTAATAGAATATCACTTGCCACTTTAATTTTCTTTTAATATAATTAATTTAGAATTTTTAAATATTCTAAATTTTATAAAGGTGGGGTTTTTGTGAATCTCGTTCAATCTTTGGCTGAAACGGCAAAAAAGAAGGGGGATAAACCGGCTTATATATTTATGGATCAGTCGGTCTCATATGACCAATTAAACAAAATGGTCACAAGGTTTTCTAGCAATTTAGCAGAAATGGGCATTGGAAAAGGGGACAATGTCGCATTAGTTGTTGGGAACTCACCACATTTTTTGGTCGGTTTATACGGAACAATGAAAGCCGGAGCAACTGTTATTCCAGTTAATCCAATTTATACAGCAGACGAAATGCATTATATTTTACAAAATGGAGATGTAAAAACAATCATCGTACTCGACGTCCTTCTACCTGTTATACAATCTCTTACAACAAGACTTCCTTCATTAGAAAACATCATCATATGCGAAACCTCATCAGATTTTAACCATACAGAAACCGAAAAAATGAAAACGTTTACTAGTTTTGTGGGGATTGGAGATACAACTTACGAAGGTCCTGAACTAGATGAAGAAGATGTAGCGGTTATCCTATACACTTCGGGCACAACTGGAAAACCGAAAGGCGCTATGTTAACACATAAAAATTTATATAGTAATGCGAGCGATGTGGCTTCGTATTTACAATATACGGCTGATGACCGCGTTGTTGCGGCACTGCCTATGTTCCATGTATTCTGTTTAACAGTTGCGGTAAATGCACCGATTGTGAACGGGGCAACGATTTTAATGTTACCGAAATTTAGTCCGAAAGAAGTATTCCGTATTTGTCGCACGTACGAACCAACGATCTTTGCTGGCGTACCGACGATGTACAATTATTTATATTTATTTGAAGAAGCAAGCGCAGAAGATGTGAAGACGCTTCGTCTTTGTATTTCCGGTGGCGCATCGATGCCTGTTGCTCTTCTACAAAACTTTGAAAAACGTTTTAACGTTATTGTTTCAGAAGGATACGGTTTATCAGAAGCATCACCAGTTACTTGTTTCAATCCGCTAGATCGTCCTCGTAAACCAGGGTCGATTGGCACAAATATTTGGCATGTAGAAAATAAAATTGTAAATGAACTTGGGGAAGAAGTACCTGTCGGCGCAGTCGGCGAATTAATCGTTCGCGGACCTAACGTTATGAAAGGATACTATAATGCACCAGAAGATACAGCTGCGACATTGAAAGACGGCTGGCTATATACAGGTGACTTGGCGAAAATGGATGAAGAAGGTTACTTCTATATCGTTGATCGTAAAAAAGATATCGTCTTAGTTGGCGGTTATAACGTATACCCTCGTGAAGTAGAAGAAGTATTATATACGCACGAATCAGTAGCGGAAGTTGTTGTAATCGGTGTTCCTGATGAAAACTTAGGAGAAGCAGTGCGAGCTTACGTCGTTCTGAAACAAACGAACGTAACAGAAGAAGAACTAATGCATTACTGTACGTTACATTTAGCGAAATATAAAGTGCCGAAAAGCATTGAGTTTTTAATAGAATTACCGAAGAATACGACTGGTAAGTTGTTAAGAAGAGCATTGAGAGAGAAAGCGATGCAAGTGTAAAAATGAGGCAACCATCTTTGAAGGTGGTTGCCTCATTTTTTTGTGCATTGATTAAGCTGTGGTGCCATATATTTAAAGCTTCATATGACCAACAAGGAGGAGATATACATAGAACAGAAGGGATTAACGCTTACGGCGAGTGCAATATCTTATTTGTGAAATTATGGATGAACTCTGAAAATGATAAGAACGGTAATTTTAATCAAAATGGAGTAATGAACCGTGAATCAATGGCTACGGTGTTAGTAAATGCATATAAATTAGAATGGAATGGAAATAGTAAGTTACCAAAAGAATTTGCTGATTTGAAAAATCATTGGGCTCGAAGTATGCCAATATTTTAGTTTAGTAAGAAAATCCAAATTCCAAGTTGACACATATGAATTACAGAATTAAAATGAAAAGAAATCGAATACAATACATTAGAAGCTAATCAGATAAACTGAAGGCGCACAATGTTCACGTTTGTGAATATATTGTGTGCCTTTTTCTATTGTATAAACTAAGGGGGCTTAACGATGAAAAAGTGGGGTAAGACAGCGTTTATGAAAAGTACAGGTGTTTTATTATCAGCAGTTGTACTTTTATCAGGGTGTGGTTCGGCAACATCCACTAGTAATTCTGAAGGAAGTGGAGATAAAAAAACAGTTGAGCTTTTAAATGTTTCTTATGATCCAACGAGGGAGTTATATCAAGATTTTAATAAAGATTTTGCGAAGTATTGGAAAGAGAAGCATGGGCAAACAGTAAATGTAAAACAATCACACGGGGGATCTGGAAGTCAAGCGCGCTCTGTTATTGATGGCTTAGAAGCAGACGTTGTTACACTAGCACTTGCTTATGATATTGATGCGATTAGTAAGAAAAAACAATTAGCAGAAGATTGGCAGAAGCGACTTGCGAATAATTCCACTCCATACACGTCAACAATTGTATTTCTTGTTCGAAAAGGAAACCCGAAAGGAATTAAAGACTGGGATGATTTAACGAAAAAAGGTGTGTCTGTCATTACACCAAACCCAAAAACATCAGGCGGGCACGTTGGACTATTTAGCGGCGTGGGGATACGCACTGAAAAAATATAATAATAGTGAAGATAAGGCGAAAGAGTTTGTTAGCCAAATTTATAAAAACGTAGAAGTATTAGATTCAGGAGCGCGCGGAGCAACGACAACATTTGTTGAAAAAGGAATTGGTGACGTATTAATCGCATGGGAAAATGAAGCGTTATTATCTCAAAAAGAGCTTGGAAAAGATAAATTTGAAATTGTAACCCCTTCTATTAGTGTACTTGCAGAACCACCAGTAGCGGTTGTAGATAAAGTCGTTGATAAAAAAGGAACGAAAAAAGTAGCAGAAGGGTATCTTGAATATTTGTACTCAGAAAAAGGACAGGAAATTGCGGCGAAAAACTTTTATCGTCCGCGCAATGAAAAAGTAGCAGAAAAATATGCATCCCAATTTCCGAAAGTTCAATTATTTACTGTAGATGAACTATTTGGTGGTTGGAAAAAAGCACAGGAAAAACACTTTAATGACGGCGGCGTATTCGATAAAATTTATCAAAAATAATGCGTACTGCTAAAGGGGGATGAGGTGAAAGAGGATGAGGAAGAAACGTGTTTTACCAAGGTTTGGATTATCGCTTGGATTTACAATGTTGTACATGAGTTTATTCATACTTATACCACTTTCTATCGTATTTATTCAAACTTCACAGTTAGGTTGGAAGAAGTTCGCTGGGGTTATAACGAACGAGCGTGTGTTGCATTCCTATCAAGTTAGTTTTACAACTTCATTTGCAGCTGCTATTGTAAATGCCATTTTCGGTTTATTAATAGCTTGGGTGCTCGTACGCTACAAATTTCCAGGGAAACGACTATTAGACGGACTCATTGATTTACCGTTTGCACTTCCGACAGCTGTAGCTGGTATTACACTTACAACGCTTTATGCGGAAAATGGATGGATTGGGAAAATATTTAGTCTGTTTCACATAAAAGTAGCTTTTACACCACTCGGAATTATCGTTGCGCTTACTTTTATCGGTTTACCATTTGTCGTTCGAATGGTGCAACCAGTGCTGCAAAATATTGATAAAGAAGTAGAAGAGGCAGCTTCGAGTTTAGGTGCATCCCGCTTGCAAATATTTGTGAAAATCATTTTACCAGAGATCTTTCCCGCTCTTCTTGCAGGTTTTTCACTCGCATTTGCAAGAGCATTAGGAGAATACGGATCTGTCGTTTTCATCGCAGGTAATATGCCGATGAAAACAGAAATTGCGCCACTGATGATTATGACGAAACTAGAACAATATGATTATGCAGGGGCAACAGCTGTAGCGACCGTGATGCTTATTATTTCTCTCCTTTTCCTTCTTCTTATTAATATGATTCAAAGCTGGAGTAGAAGGCATGAACTAAAAAGTGAATAGGAGGAGAGAAAATGGAACCAACATTATTAGAAAAGAAAATAGTAAAAAGCGTATCAGCTAAAAAAGAATCTAAGCTTGTACCAGGCATATTAATTACGATTACAGTTTTATTTTTATCTCTCTTTCTATTACTGCCACTCATAACTATTTTTCTAAAAGCCTTTGAAAGAGGGATGGATGTATACATTGCCGCTATTACAGATCAAGAAGCATTTTCAGCAATTAGATTAACGCTTCTCGTTGCGTTAATCGTTGTGCCGCTTAATACGATATTTGGGGTAGCGGCCGCATGGCTTATTACAAAGTTTCAGTTTAAAGGAAAACAAGTATTACTCTCTCTTATTGAACTGCCGTTTGCTGTGTCACCAGTTATCGCAGGATTAGTATTCGTTTTACTTTTCACACCGAGGGGTGCTCTTGGCGAATGGTTACTTGAACATGGAGTGAAACTCATTTTCTCTGTACCAGGCATTATTATCGCAACAATCTTTGTAACCTTCCCGTTCGTTGCACGTGAATTAATTCCCATTATGCAGGCGCAAGGGAAAAGTGAAGAAGAGGCAGCTTTATCACTTGGCGCAAGTGGCTGGAAAATGTTTTGGCGCGTTACGCTTCCAAATATAAAATGGGGTCTTTTGTACGGCATGATTCTATGTAATGCCCGTGCTATCGGTGAGTTTGGAGCCGTTTCTGTCGTATCAGGTCACGTGCGCGGTATTACGAATACGATGCCGCTCCATATTGAAATTTTGTACAATGAATATCAATTTTCAGCAGCATTTGCAGTAGCGACGTTAATGTCATTAATTGCAGTGTTTACACTCGCTATAAAAAACTGGATTGAATGGCGAATGGAAAAACGACAATAAGAGGGGGATTACGGTGAGTATTCAAATTCAAGGTGTATCAAAGCAATATGGTACATTTCAAGCACTAACAGACATTCATTTGGATATTCCAAAAGGCGAACTTGTTGCCTTATTAGGCCCATCAGGTTCTGGGAAAACGACGTTATTACGCATTATTGCAGGATTAGAAGAAGCGGATGGAGGCTCTATTTCATTTGATGGAGAAGATTTAACAGACATTCACGTGAAAAACAGGCAAGTCGGTTTCGTCTTTCAGCACTATGCGCTCTTTAAACATATGAATGTATTTGAGAATGTCGCTTTCGGTTTAAAAGTAAGAAAGAAAAGCTTAAGACCGTCAGCAGAAGCGATAGAAGAAAAGGTAACAGAATTATTAAAGCTCGTAAAAATGGATGGCTTTGCTAAACGTTATCCAGCGCAATTATCTGGTGGACAACGTCAACGTATTGCACTAGCCCGGGCACTTGCAGTCGAACCGAAAATTTTATTACTTGATGAACCGTTCGGTGCACTCGATGCAAAGGTGAGAAAAGAATTACGAAGATGGCTCCGAAAATTACATGACGAATTTCAAATTACGAGCGTATTCGTAACGCATGATCAAGAAGAAGCGTTAGACGTTGCAGACCGCATCGTTGTAATGAATGAAGGCTGCATTGAACAAATGGGAACACCGGAAGAAGTATATGAAAACCCAGCAAGTCCGTTTGTATATGACTTTTTAGGAAATGTAAATTTATTTCACGGGCGCGTTCATAAAGGAAAGCTAAATGTAGGGTCGGTCGAACTAGAAGCACCAGAGCATAAGCACGTTTCCAACGTAGACGGAATAGCCTACGTAAGGCCGCATGACTTATCAATCTCTCATACGAAACAAAGCATAGATGCAATCCCGGCAAAAGTATCTTATTCTCACGCAGTCGGAAATATCGTATATGTAGAATTAAAACGAGACGGAACAGATGAATATTTAGAAGCAGAAATTACGAAAGAACAGTTCAAGCAGCTGAACATTCAAGCGGGTGATTTCGTATACGTACAGCCGAAAGAAGTGAAAGTGTTTATTCCGGAGGATTTTGTAATTTAAGAGTGTTCACTCTTAAATTACAAAATCTATTAATAAGAAAAGGTCTCCTAAAAGATATTTTAGGAGACCTTTTCTTTGTTTATCGTAATAACTTTTTCTCATATGAAATGTAGTCGGAAGTTTGCATATATAATAGCGGAGCGTGTTCACACAACTATTTGGTACGAGTAGTAATGAAGATATTCTTCCTACGTTCTTACATAAAATTTTTAATTTTGGATATTTGTATCATATGTTTCTGCGACAAACACAAAGTCTACATGCTCTTTATCAATAAAAATACTTGTTTTAGATGGAAGACCTGTTATGGTAGAAACAATATCAACCTCAACAAGGTCAAATCCTACACGATAAGCATCTTCAATTTCAATTCCACCAGTTAGAAAATGCAATCCATCCCCAAATGACTTAAATACAAATACATTTTCTTTCAAACTTTTATTATCCATTTCAATCCATTCTTCGTTAATATAAATCTTAAATGTTGTGCACTTTGGAACACACTCGATGTGATGTATCCCTTTATAACTATTAAGTGAAAACATATAGGTATGAGTTTCTTTAAAGTTAATATCTATCCCGTATTTAAAAGCAAAAGTTTTATATACCATCTCATAAAACAATGGCATTACAATATCATCCCATGCGTCATAGGCAAAAGCATGAATTGGTATTAGATGAGGATATAAACTTACAATCGCTTTTTGAAAATTAAGTAAGATGGTTGTATCTGTAATTTCTTTTAAAGAATCATCTATTTCATGATCATAATCTTTCGAAATTCTGTTATCAATCATATGACAAACTCCTTACATAGTCTTCTATATACTACGTTTTTCCGCATCATCAGTTTGTTCCTTCTTCAACTAAATTGCAAGTTTAACCGATGATTCCAAAAAGGCCCTTGTCTTATTTTATCAATCGTTAAATCGGATTGGGATACTACAAGCATAAATGAGAAAAGAAATCGTCTTTTCTTTTTTATGATAGATGTATTTATTTTTAAACTGCATTTACTTTACTCTTTATTTTATTTAGATTTGGATATGTAACATTATTGTGTTAAAAAATATTTCAGCGAGGTGAGTTTATGAAAGAAAAGAAATGGTATAGGCAATTAGTCGTAATGGTGTAGGAGTATCATCTAAGGCCATTTTAAATGCCGTTAAAACTGGCGAAAAAGTTATACAAAGTGGTGGTAGAGCTAAATCTACTAGTAAACAGGCTGTAGTAGTTTTAAATAAAAAAGGTAAAGTAATTACAACTTTTGCTAAGGGTTCAAAATAAACTGGGAAAGGAGAAGATAAGGTTGTTTAAATTAAATAAAGAGATGCAGATTTTATTGAAACAGACATTAGAATCACAAAATAAACATTTACTATGGTTAAATGTTTATGAAGACTTAAGTATGATAGAAACTGAAAAAATAAATAAATTGAGAGATATTATAGTACATGAATTAATGGAGAAAGGTTTTGATGAACGAGACAATATAAACGATTTGGGAAGAGCATTAGAAGAGCTAATTGATATCTTAGGAAATTTAATACCTTAGAAAATGTTAAGCTGTATGGCAACGTTTTTAGCAGATGGAAAGTTCCGTTAATTACAGAATGAAAGATTATATAATTTTTAACAATGCGCTTAATACGAGCGTAGCTATGATTAGAGAGTTTTGCATGTGTAGAATAACTCCAAAAATATAAGGATATATTCTGAGGGCGTATGATTATATAGTATATTTATTGATTCGAATCTTTAAAAGGAGAGGAAACATGGAGAAAATAATAGGGATTATTCTGATTATAGGTGGTATGATTCCATTAATTTATGCAATGATACAAATCTATCGGCAATGGAAAGAAAAAGGACCTTCTTTTGCCCTTAAATCAATAATTTTCCTAGCCGTAAGCATTTTGCTAGATACTGCAACAACTATTATATTGTGTATAGTAACAGTATTCATTGGTATTTGTTTAATTATCTACACATAATAAGTTCAAGAAGGCTAACTTATCGATTGTTACTAATTGGAGGGATTGAATGAACTTCATTTTACATGGATCTAAACATACAGTTTTGGCTTCCGTTTTTGACTCATTTCAAGGTAGGGAAAAAGAGTTTAATTGGCTTATAACAGACATGGAGATTGTCGCACAGCAGGAAGAGAAACTTATCCGAGATTATCCTAAAATGTCGCATCCAATAGTTTGGATAGCAGGTGAAGATCTTTCAAATCTCGTAAAGAAATATAATCCTCAATTTATTTGGGGTGTACTATCTGCGTTTGATAAATCTATAAACATTGATATTAATAATTTGCTTGTAGAGCCCTATGCAAATGGAAACGAAGGGCTCTGGGTACCAAGTCCAAATATTCAGCACCCTCAAGCAAAAATTGAAATTGTTTGTTGGGATTCCAGTTTAATGTTGTTATTAAGTAACGATATAAATATTGATGATAAATTTAGAAATTACTTTAAAGAAGCTAGGGATTTAAATGCCTATAATTCGGAATTTTGATTTAAATGGAGACAACATTAATCCGTTATACGAAACAGATATGGAAAAGGGAACGGTATGCGTACTCTACAAGTAGCGTATTATAAGGTGAAAAGCGGATTCTCTGTGAGGAGAATTAGATTATTATTGATTTATAAAAACAAATAGGAATAGATAAACTTAATATTATTAAATGAGAATAGTAGGATGGAATAGGGATAAATATAACTTTGAGAGAAAAGAAGGTGTATTATGGAGTTTACATTCGAAAAGATTCAACGTATTGAAGATGCAAATATATACCGTGTTAGTAATATAACTGATATTTATGAAACAGATTTATTTGATGATTATAATCGTAATGTTGATAATTTAAGTTTACTTGTTCAAGAGAGGATTAATCAGTTTATTGTACATGTAGATAAATCTGAGGAAAAAAATGTGAAAGAAGAAATAGAGTCTAAAAACATTTCCTACACAGTTTTTGATTCGGGAAGAAGGAACATTTTCTTTGTTTTTGATTCTATACCAAGGACAGAAGTATCATATATAATCAAGTATTTTTATGGTGTAAGTATAGAAAATACTTTTGCTATTATCAGTTTAGGAAATAGCGTTGGTATTAAACTAGAGGAAATAAATCAAAGTAAATTGATGAAGTGTTTAATGGGAGAATGTGTTGTACCACAAATCGAATTAGTTCCATCATCGGCGTGTGCATTTATTCAATATGATGGTGCGCTTTTAACAATTGCTAGTAATAATTTCGATATTTGTGCAACATGAAAATAATAAGAGGTAATTAAATGATTTTTTTAGCGCAAGGAGATACTGGAGATATCCAAAGTTAATTAATATATATATGTCGCACCACTTATATTTTTCAGAAAAGGTAACTTTAAGAATATAGGAGGATAAAAGATACATGGATAAAGAATATGAAGAACTCATAGTTAGGAGTTTTAAAAAAAAATCCAGGATAGAATTATTTTTGAACTAACTTCACCTAAAAAAAGAGTGAAGGCATTAGGGCGTTTGGCGCATAACCATGACACTATCTTAAATTCTATGTATTTTGAATCTATCCCAAAAAATATGGTGTATGCTGAAGGAATATCAACGTAATTAAAAAAATATGGAGCAAAGGATTCTTGTTACGTAATGTCCCTTATTAGTGAAATTGATGGGAGTTTTATGGGATTAGAATGTGCAATAGAAAAAGTTATTTGGTGTGGTTTACCTTGTTTAATTTCATGCATACCGAGTAAATTATTATATTTTCAAGCTGAGCAGGGGAGCGGCCCGCCTGAAAGATATATTCTACGTAAAATTTAAAAGTATATTCCTATAAAAAGATATATAAGGTAGGAGAAAGAGTGGCACCATCAATCCATTATATGAAACAGATAGAAAGCGTCCCCCGCTAAATAAAAGTAATAATTGAAAAGGATGAGTGATTATGAGGTTTTTTTTGAGTGGTGAATTAGAAGGTGACATTGCTGAGGAATTTATAAATATAATTTCAGAAATCGGTAGTGACCTTGAAAAATTAAATAGTAATAATTATGGTAGCGAAGTAGAAGAAATAGCTATAATCCCTATAGTAGTTAACATAACTCCGGAATATGAAGATGCGGGTTTTCATAAAGAAAGAAAGCTCTTTAAAAGGAAGAGTAAAGAAGCAGATTTTAGATTAAGGATTGACTATGAAGCATTTTTATCTGCAGATTATGCTACGAGGGAAATATTGATAATTGAAAATATTATTCAATCTATTAGACTGTTAGGGGAAAAGGCTACGTCGGATTTTAATGCAATAAAGTTAGAGCAAGACATTTTACAAGTTTTTGATATGAAAGAGGGGATATAGTAGATACTCATATCGAAGTATTAAATGAAAATAGTAAGATGAAATGGGAATAAAATAATTATGACCTTGAGAGAAAAGAAGGTGTATTATGGAGTTTACATTCGAAAAGGTCCAATATGATAGTGCACTTTTAACAATTGTTAGTTTTTCCCTTCAGGAAAGAATGAAGTGATGTTGGATGTAAATAGTCTGTGAAGGAGAGAATTTAATGTTTCCAATAGGTGAACAGCCACGCATTCTTAAAGATTTGGCTGGAATAAATGAAGATGTACAAGAGTTAGCTATTAGCGGTAAAACAAAGAATATAGAACTATTAGGAGAATTGAAAATTAGGGATTTATGGATTTTCACAGTAAATCAAACGCAGTTTGATAAAATTATGGAGTATGTTAATCCAGAGATACTCTATATCGATGAAATGAGGGTGGAGAATTTATCGAAACTACAAAAAATGTCTAATTTAAGAAGATTATATTTAGGTTGGAATCCTAAGAATACAGATTTATGGGATTTGAGTTATAATAACAACCTTTCTTATCTATTAATACAAGCTTTCTCTAAATTAGAAGATTTATCGCCAATAAAAGATGGAAAGAAGTTAGAAGGTCTTTTTTTGGGAGGAGCAATAATGAAAACTCTTAATGTAAAAACATTAGATCCAATCGGTGATTTAGTAGAATTAAATGAGTTAACTTTAATGAATATTAAAGTTCAAGATCGTTCTTTAGAGCCATTAATGAATTTGAAAAGACTTAAGAAATTAAATGTATCTAATCAATTCCCTATGGAAGAATACGCTAAATTATCGGTAGTATTACAAAATACAGAATGTGAATTTTTTAAACCATATGTACGTATGGAGTCCACAGAAGGAAAAGATATTATGATGATTGGTAGAAAAAGACCTTTCCTTAATTCGAAGATAGATGCTGAAAAAATAAGGAAATATGAGCAAGAATTTAAGACGGTGCAGGAAGAATTTAGAGATGGAATGAAATGAAATGAATGTAGTCCCTAAATAAGGGGCATGTGGAAGGAGTAATGATATGGATGTTTATGAGTTAATTAGTGATGTAGATTCAAAAGAAAAATTATTAGAGTTTTTGTTTCATCTTCAAAAAGATTTCAAAGAAAATCAGGATGAGTGGGAGAATATAACATTAGAGGATTACTTAGAATCAATGGAAGCATGGGTAAATGATTGTGAGGGATCCTACCAAAACAGAGGTGAAGAGATGCCTAAAAATATATCATGGGGCTTTATTGCACAGGTGTTATTGGCGGCAGCTCACTATGAATAAATTTAAATAGATTAATTTATTGAGGTCTAATTTAAAATAAAAGCGAAGAGTCTAAATAGCAGGTGAAGATCTCTCAGATCTCGTAAAGAAATATAATCCTCAATTTATTTGGGGCGTATTATCTGCTTTTGATAAGTCTATAAACATTGATATTAATAACTTGCTTGTAGAACCCTATGCAAATGGAAACGAAGAACTCTGGGTACCAAGTCCAAATATTAAGCATCCCCAAGCAACACTTGAGATTGTTTGTTGGGATTCGCATATAACGCTTTTTTTTAGTAAAGATGAGGACATCGATGATAAATTTCAAGACTATTTCAAGTCCGCTAAAAAATTGGATTGTTAAATAGGTCGTCCTTGAGTAATAAAATGAATGTATGAATAATAATCTCTTTGATGATTATTGGAATATTAGCTAGTATTTTTGAAAAAGTAACTTGTAAAATTTCGGAGTGAATTGTTAACTTTTGATGCAATAGGAAATCGTAAATAAATTTATGAAGGAGAATTTAGAGTTGGTAGAGTTTTTTGAATATTTATTAATTTTGGTTTTAAATATGCTAGTAGCATCTATCGTATTTTTACAAGAGTACTGCATAGGTAGTATAAGACTGTCTCATTATAGGAGAATCTTTGCTACGGTCATGGCTATACGTTCATTGGTGAGTATATGGATCATTTACCCTATGACAGCTACTCTGTTAGGGACGCTAAATATTTTAGTGATTCAATCAATTATATTACTTTTCCTTTGGGGGCTTATGCAGTGTGTAAAGAAGTACAGAGGAAAGTGGTATATTACAATGATTGCACTTATTATTTATGGTCTTAGCTGTTATTTTCATATTATGTATGCGAAAACTGTATAGATAATGAGAGGGTATTTGTAGACCTAGTTACATGATAGTAAGAATCTTTAATGAAAATTATAATAAAATGATGTCAAAAGGGAGACTAAAAGTGCTTATAGAATTTTTAGAATTCATTTCTATCTTGGCTTTAGTAGTTGTATTAACATTAACTGTTATGTTGCAAGATATATTTTTTATAAATATAAATAAACAATATACTGAAACACGTATTGGGGCGATTATTTTTTGTATTCGGATGTTGTTCGGGACATGGGTAGTATTTGTTACAGAAACTACTATAATTGCTGTCTCAAAAGTGACTGCAATTCAATTAATTATTTTACTTCTTTTTTGGGCATGCTCGAAGTATGTACAAAAAACTCGTGAAAATTGGCTAATTACTATAGTTGCTTTTGTTGTTTATGGTGTTGGTACATACATGTATATTCAGTTTGCTTTTAGAGGCTATTAATATATCACCAGAAAAGTTAGTGGTTAGAAAGATGCATTTGTTAAATGTTTGTATGAAGGAAGAGCGAATATAGGCTCTTTTTTCTTTATATATAGGATAGGACATGTATCTAATCCTCGTGGGATAAATCAAAATAGAGAACGGGAAGGAATTATATGAACAAAAAAGAATTAAAATTAAAGCTACTGCAAGGTCTAATTGAAGATTTTTCTGCTATTTAATATTTAGAGGTCCTAAATATTTTTAGTTGTGGGGATGTAATTACAATAAGTTTTATAGAAACATTGTGTAGATTAAAGTAGTTCTCTTTTGCAGAAAGTAATGTTGTAGATGATGATTTTAGTGTCTGTAAAGGGATAGAATTTGGTAGCTTTATGGATAAGAGGCATTATTCGCATAAAAATAAGAGTTTTAATGGTATACAGGAGGGTATTATAATGAAATTCCCAAAAGATGAAGATGGACAAGTATTAAATATGTTATACAAGCAAGGTATAGATTTTAATAAAAAACATATAGTAGATTTCTTTATTGCAATTCCTAATCAAGGTAATGGAGAAAAAATAATTGGCAGACTACAAGAGCTGGGCTTAAATTATGAATTAGATTATAATGAAGAATTTGAAGATTGGACATGTACTTGTTCTAAAGAAATGTTCTTAATTTATGAGGATATTGTAAAGATGCAAAAGGAATTGAGTACCCTAAGTGATGCGTTTGGTGGATATACAGATGGTTGGGGTGCATTTGTGTAATAGTGAATTTAATTATCGTGATAAAATAAATTAGATGGAGTAAAGAAACTATTTATGGAAAGAAGGGCTTATATAAGTTCTTCTTTCTTTGTATATATTAATATATCTTAGTGGTAGAAAGGTATATGATATGTGGGCGGGGGGCTACCGGTAAAAGCCCGATTGGTAAGGACTAATTAAAGTTTCACTTTATATAGGTTTTGAGAGAGTAAGATATAAGATATATTGTTTGTAGCGGAAATCTTGAATGAAGGGAGCGTGTGATAATTGGCAATGGCGGATGAACAATTCGAGAATTATCTTGTTATGTGTTATGACAAATTAGAAAGTAAACAGCAAAAATTCATTTCGGATTATAATATCTATAACTTTGATGAGTATTGTTATGATCAAGATCCATGTATATTACAGTTTAAAAAAAATGGTCAAGTGTTACTTGAATTTAGTGTTGTTTTTATAGGGTCTTGGTCTGGAAAGAGTAACAGTTGGATGTGGTCTTGGGCTAATGAGAATGTGGCTGATTATGCAAGAAGTAAGTCTAACTGTTTGAAAGATTTACAAAAGATTACAGGAAGTGAGGTTTTTATAAATCCACTTTTTGAATGCGATCAAGAAATGGCGTATGAGCTAGCAGCCTTTTCCATTGAATATTTAGATGCAGAAGGAATGTATATGGCACCGGGTGAGAGAAGTGATGTGTTTATGGCTGTTATGTCACCGCATGCGTTGTGAGTAGAGCATATGAAAAATATAGATAAGGTAAAATGAATAAGGAGTACAGTTTAATAAATTATTAAAAGGTATCATAGGTCCCCGATGCATGGTGATAAATTTAAAGGAGTGAATTATATTGCTTGAAGTAAAGTTTTACGATTGGAAAAAAAACGTCCTAAAAAACATTATTTGCTTGTACATGAAATTAGAATTTTTGAGCTAATTTTCTCAAAGAAAGTTAGCGAGTTTGAGATGGGATTAAGAGAGATTGAAAAAGTAACTGTCTTTTGTTTAGCTAACGAAAACACTGATATTTCATATGAAGTGAATAGAGCTTTGGGTGAAATTCGTATATATGTTCCATATGATTTTATGGACTTTTTAGCATTAAATTCAGTTGAAGAGAAATACAAAGAGTTTTGCAAATTAGTACGCCAATATGTTGTCCCTGGACTTGAAGAAAACTCTACTCTTTCATCATCTGTTGTTAAAGGGTATATAGAGGAATCTTTAGATGAAATTGTGAAGCAAAACTATGAAGGAATATTTTTAGTTGGGAAGACACCTAAGAAAAGCCCAAGCCGTAAGAAGATAGCGATATTAAAAGGAATTCATCGTGTTAAAGGTTTCCAGCTACGATGTGAAGTGTATGATGAAAAGGGATTAAAGATTCGAGATCAATTATTGGTGGAAGAGGTAGGGAATGAAATGGTATATTCTAGATTCTTAGGGACATTAAAATGGGAAAGTGAAAATCTAATAGTAGTTCAATCTAAATCCAGTAGTTGGAAAGAAGAAATCTATCTTTAATAACAAGGTTGTATAGTAGAAAGAGGGTTGTAGAGCATAAATGAATTTTTTTCGAAAAAATAAATTAAGTGACATTCAGAAAAAATACTATGAACATTTTGGAGAGCCTAGTCAGATTCTTGAATATACCTGGGGTGAAAGAGGAGCTAAAAGAGTAGAATTAGATAATACCGCTCTAAAAAAAGGAATGCTATACGTTTTAGAATTCCCGAAAAATGAAGATAGGCCAGTATGGACATATGTGACATTAGGGATGTCAGCTGAATATATGACCAATGGTGCTAAAGGAGAATTAATTTGGTTAAATGCAAATCAAAATGAGAAAATAATTGATTTGCTTGCTGGATTAGCACATTATCCATTTATAGATGAAACCTCGTTTGATTATGGGGATACAATTTCTAATGCGGATGCTGAATCTGATTTTTCAATGAATGTGCTTTTAGTAAGCCCGGCAGTTATTGAGGCAGGAGAGTCTCCAGAGCTAATGGAGTTTTTTGAAGAAAAGGAGCTTGATTTATTTTGGTTATTACCTATTCATCAAGCAGAAAAAGAGTATATGATGGAACAAGGAGATGGAGATATTAGTGCGCTCTTTGACCTTTGGCTGGAAAAAGAGATTGATACAGAAACTTTCTGTGATCCACATCGTTTATCTACGGTTTGATAAAAATATTTTAAATAATAATTGTGAGTAAGCATCAAACTTATTAATATTAAGGAAGTTTGATGCTTATTTTTTATGTTTAGAATAAACGAGAGGTTTTTGATATATATGAAAGATATTGTATGTAAAGAATTAATAAGTCTTAAGTCTATTGTTGAAGCCTATCAATTTAAAAAAATGAGTTTGGATTATAAACAAAATGTAATTTTGCTAGTAAAAGACAATCAGAATCGACCTTTTATTATTGATTTAGATAAAAATAATGTGAATATAAATATTTTTAATTTAAATGTAGATATTGATGTCGAATCAGTGTTATGTATGCAACGAATCGGCGAGAAATGGTTACTGATATTTCACTATGAAGATGATAATGCGGTTATTTATAATGCGGATGGGAGTGAATATGTTAAGTTTTATATTGGAGAAGGGGTTCAAGATTGTCAGGTTGATGTGAACGAAGATATATGGGTTAGTTATTGTGATGAAGGAATTTTTGGAGAGTCTCCAATTGGAGCAAATGGTATAGTTGCTTTTGATTCTACAGGTCAATTGATTTTTGATAGCTATGATCAATATGTAGAACAATATAATATACCGTATATAGATGATTGTTATGCAATGAATGTTATAGATGGAGATGTTTGGCTCTATTATTATTCAGAATTTCCTTTAGTTCAAATGAAAGATAAAAAAATTCATATGTCGTGGAATGAAATACATGTAACTAGGAAAATATGGTCGAAAAGTTTTGCGGTTGCTCAAGGTAAAGTAGTATTCATTACTCAAGATAAAAAATTGGTTGTTTATGATTTAAACAATAATCAAGTGTACGATAGTAATCTTTGTAATGAACTAGGGGAGCAGGTTCAATTTGTTAATTATTATAGCCGCGGATCGGTTATGTATTTTCAAACGGATGATACGCTTTATTATGTTAATTTACTGAATGTATGAGGTGATAAATGTGAATGAACGTCTAAAGAAAATTGCAATGTTAAGAGAAAAGGTAGAGGAAAAGGCTACTAGAGAAAAGTTTTTAATGTTATGTCCGTCTATAAAAGAATTTGAGATTATTAGCGGGAAGAAAATTGCTTCATTAGTAAACTTTTTAATTGATGAAACACCGAATCCTATCAAAGTTATGAGTGAATTAAATGCTGAACAAGTTATCAATGAAATAAAAGAATTTGAACGTGAATTAACTAGTTTATTGTCTAAGAAGATTATTGTATGGTATGCACATGAAAATTGGGACTTTGGTGTGCAATTAGAATTAGAAGATTTCATGTTATATACAAAAGAAGTATTACATTTCATTGGATATGACGATGCTCAAAGAGGATTAATTTATTCTAGCCTTATTGTAGTAGATGAAGCAATGAGAAGTGCTTTTTCTTTTCTAAAGAATGAGTATAATGTCGAGATAGTACTATGGAAAGAAGGCTGAATGTATTAGAGTGTTTTGAAACAAATTGGATGAATGGTTGAATTTATTATTAGAAGAAGTGGTGCGTGGTTTAGTGTGATAGAAAGAAAAAGAGAGTCTTCAAGGGATATGTATAAGAGAGTAAAGGAGAGAAAATATGTCTTTTTATAAAGAGGAAATAAAAGGGGATAAATTGATTATAAGTGATGAAAGCATTGATATTTTAATGGATGCTTTTCAAAATAAAGGTGAAGAGATGCCTAAAAATATATCATAGAATTTCATAGCGACGATATTACTCGCGGGATCTTATTATGAATAAGTAAAAAACGAAGAGTCTAAATAGTCCCTTCGTTTTTTTTACTTTATTTTTTCTCTACCAATTTCTTATTCTTCCAATCTAGTGTGAACAATTTATTAAATGTTTTTTGATCAACGTCTTTTACGTTGTTTCCAACCCAGTTTGCAGTTCCGAATGTGAAGCCTGGACGAAGTTGGTAGTCATCGGCGTGTTTTGTATAAGCGACTTGTAAGTTAGATTGATCTGTATTTTTTTCAGAGATAACAACAGCAATCATACCAGGAGAGAAACCGCTATTTGTTAATGCTGGAAGTTGATCCATTGGTATTAAATTACCTTTTGCATCAGATTCATATAGGTATGTGCGAGAGTACATGAAAAGTTGGTTTCCATATAAAGAATGATAGGAGTCACGTGTGTAAATACCCCAGTTTTGATTGTTATATCCGTTAAAGAATACGTTCCATTTTACGTTTTTGTTCGTTTGGTCAATTAAATTTGTTTTATAACTAGTTTGTTTATAGCTTACAGAGTCAGACCAAGTGACTTGACCAGTTGCACCAGCTTCACCGCTAGGGCCATTAGGCGTTACAGAAGCTTTAACAGAGCCACCAAGTTGATAAGATACGCTAGATGTTACAGTCGTTTCTTCTACAGCATTTGTAGGCGCTACGTTAAAGAAACGAGCGCTGTTATCTTGAAGGTTAAATGCAACATCATATTGTGAAGGATAACGTAATGTTGCACTAGCGCCAGGGATTGGGTAGTTATCAATAGGTGCATCACTTATAGTAGGATTTGCTTTTAGAAAACTACCAGTTGTATTAATAACGGCAATCTGTTTATCAGCGCTTGGATCATCGATAAAAGTTACCTTTAAAGACATTGTCATATTATCAGCTTGATCATTATTAAATGTATTATAGCTCGTATGTGTTTTTGCATTTTGCCCGATATCTGTTACAACTTGTGACGTCGTTTGAGCGTAAGTAGCAGGTGTTGAAAGAGTTACAGCACTACTAGCAAAAACAGCGGATAATGCTAAACATTTTAAGTAGGTTTTAGAACGTTTCATACAATCACTTCCTTTTATCTTTGTCGATATATGTCGTATTACATTTATATCGTAACATGAAAATAAAACGGAATGGATGGTTATGCATAATTGCATAGATGAGTTTTGAAGGATAAAGATAATAGAATTTCATCCAACACTTAAGACTCGAAAATGTCCATTACAGCCGTTCTTAAAAATTTTAAGACAATATGTTTATCAATGTTCTTATTCTGAAGATTGAAGTGCTTAATATTTACGTTATAAGTGCATAACAAGTTATAATAGAAGAAATCAATAAGGAGGCTGGCTGTGAAGAATCTTCGTTATCTCAATATATTTACCATATTAATTATATACACACTACTTATGTTTTACATCGGCTGGAACGGATGGGTTTGGCTTCATGCGGTATTTGGCTGGGAATCTTGGGGATATTATGCTTTCATAGTCGCATTTATTTCATATGCGTACATTCTCGTGCAAGTGTTTAAGTTTTTGCCATTTCTGCGAACGATAGGTTCGATTTGGTTTGCGGTCATACAATATGCGCTTATGTTGTTGCCATTAGCTGATATTATGGTCTTTCTTTTACAGTTTTCAGTAGAGAAAGAAGCGGCAATTATTTGGACAGGGGTGGCTGTGATAGTTGCATTTATCTTTATCTTTGCGTATGGAGTATTTAATGCGTATAGTCCGGTAGTAAGAAAGTACGAGGTGCACATACCGAAAAAGGTAGAGGGGCGTAAAAGTTTACGCATTGCGATGGCTTCTGATATGCATTTCGGTAAACTGTCTGGCGTTTCGCATTTAAAAAGACTTGTTCGTCATGTAAATGAGATGGAACCTGATATTATTTTACTGCCAGGTGATATTATCGATGATCATCCAGGTGTGTTCATTCAAAAGAATATGGGATCGATCATGAAACAAATGAAAGCTCCATTAGGCGTATATGGCGTTTTAGGAAACCATGAATATTACGGCAGAGCAGTTCCAGAGTTTTTACAAGAGATGGATAAGATTGATATTCGTATTCTTTTAGATGAAGTAATTACAATTGAAGATGACTTTTATCTCATTGGAAGAAGAGATAAAACAGAGCGAGATCGCCAAAGCTTTGAACAATTAATGAGTACGGTAGATAAATCGATGCCTGTTATCGCAATGGATCACCAGCCATTTGAGTTGAAACAAGCAGCAGCGGCAGGTGTAGATTTATTATTATCCGGTCATACGCACCGCGGACAAATGGCGCCCAATCATATTGTAACGAGAAGAATGTACGAGCTAGACTGGGGATACGCACAAAAAGGCGCGTTCCACGCAATTGTTTCTTCTGGATTTGGATTTTGGGGACCACCGCTTAGACTTGGAAGTAGGTCGGAGATTGTGCAGGTAGAAGTTACATTTGAATAGGGGTTATGAAATAGAGAGCTGATGGCTCTCTATTTTTTCAATAAAAACAAATAACAATAAATATTTATGTTGGTGCTAATTTCATAAAAGAGATAAGATTATAAGACTTGATTAAAATAAAGGGGGATTGTAAGTGATCATATCAGATGTACTATACGGAGAATTTGAAGTGGATCAAGTAGTAGAAGAATTAATTTCAAGTAAGTCTATGCAAAGGCTAAAAGGCATTCATCAAAATGGCGCAAGTTACTTAATGAACGAGAAATGGAATGTAACGCGCTTTGATCATTCAGTTGGTGTTATGTTATTAGTTAAAAAACTAGGTGGTTCAGTAAAAGAACAGATTGCTAGTTTACTGCATGACGTATCACATACTGCTTTTTCCCATGTGATTGATTACGTTTTTGATAATGAAGATGAAAGTTATCATGAAGAGATATTTAGTTCTGTTGTGAAAAACTCAGAAATTCCAGCGATCCTTGCGAAGCATGGTTATAACTATGAAGATATTTTATTAGATGATTCGAAGTGGACATTACTGGAAAGGTCAGCGCCCGAATTATGCGCAGATCGAGTAGATTATACGTTACGAGATATGTATACATACGGATATATTTCTTTAGAAGAGGTTCATAGATTTTTAGAGGATATTATTGCAGTAGAGGGGAAAATGGTTGTTCAAAGTGTCGAAATGGCAGAATGGTTTACAGAAACGTATTACAAAGAAGTAATTGATTTCTTTATGAAACCAATGAATATTTACGGAAACGATATGTTAGCGAAAACGTTAAAGTTATCTCTTCATAAAAAGGTTATTCATGCAGATGATTTTCTTCTTGAAGATGAGGAGCTTATTTCGAAATTGCAGCAATGTAATGACCCCGAAGTAGAAGCTTTATTAAGCAAAGTTCATCCAAATGTAAAGGTAAAAGAAGATAGAAACGATTATGATTTACATCAGAAAAATAAAGTGCGTCTTATTGATCCGCCGTTACTTCGTGAAGGGAAAATCGTTCAGTCATCTGTTGTGTCAGAAAACATAAGACAGATAAGTGATATTGCTTATGAAAAAGCGGTGAGAGGGATGTATGTGAAAGTGATTTCGAATTAAAAAAGAAGTAGCGCATCGTTTTTAGAGCGCTACTTCTTTTTTATTAATGATCAAACCAATTCCAAATCTCAATATCTCCAAGAGTCGCATAACGTACGTGCGGGGAGTTTTGTAATTTTAATAACTCTTTCGATGGACCAGTAATAACAATTCCGTATACTTTTACACCGTTGTCCTTTACATATTGATAACGTTTATCTAAGTTTAGTTCTTTCTCAGAAAGCGCTGCTATTTTGCTTACCGTTTTTTTATGGATAGAAAGGATGCGCATCATTTCGGTTACTTTGTCTTCTTGCGTTTTCTGCCCGTCAGTTTCATTATCGAGGAATCTTACATGTTCTGGAAACCCTATAGCTTCTCCGCCATGTAGGATATAGTCATCTACATTTTTTCTTTCTTGTCCTGTATCTAAAGCGTACCATAAAGGAGTTGGAGGGAGTTCTTGTGCCTCGAATATGCTATATAAAAGCGGTTCTAATTCTTTTAAAGTGTAAGCTTTATCAAAAGAAATTGCTACTTCTGCAACGGTTCCATCATGTACTTTTGCAAGTGTATCCCATACTTTTTTTGATGAATCCTTTAAATAATCACCCTGCTCTGTTTTTGGATGAACAAAGAAGAGTTTTGGTTGATAGAACGGATTCATCCAAGTTCGCTTCGTAACATCTACAGATGATAAGAAGCTTTTTGTTTCTATTGTACCGAGGGGCATTTCTTTTTTACCGACGGTTCGTACTAAATCAAATTGGCTATTCGTACGGAAAAAAGCTTCTACACTTGTTCCGCCTCCCATAACACGGCTATTTGGGATCGTTGCTTCAAGTGCAAGCGAAGGAACCTCTCTAATTTCTTCTAGCCTTTTATCATTATTAGCTTGAAAATAAAAGGCTGATAATACCCCGCCGATTATATAGATAACGATGCAAATTGATAATATAAAACCAAACGTTTGTAAACGATGTTTCCACTTAATTCTCCAAAAAGGAATTTTAAGATTTTTTGGAGGTAACTTTTTCTTAATTGGTTCTGTTTTTGTTAACAGCTCATCTAAGTAAGCTTCACACTCTTCACATGACTCAATATGACTTTCTAACAGTTCTTGTTCATCATGCGTGAGCGTTCCATTTTCATACTTCTTCCATAGTTTTTTAAATTCTGTACAACCCATCCGTATCACTCCTTTATGCTTTTCGTGTCTTTCCGTCCCCTGTGTAATTCAATTTTCACTTTCGCTAATGAGAGACCAGTCATTTCTGCTATTTCCTTATAGGAGAATCCATAGTAATCTCGTAGTAGTAGGACATTTCGTCTTTCGAGCGGAAGAGCGTATAAACTGTCTAACCAACTAGCAATCTCATGTTTTACGAAATATTCATGTTCTGTACTTGGCACGTTTGGTAAATGGAATTCTTCCACTGTAGTTGTTTTATACTTTTTTTCTTTTCGATACCAATCGATAAAGGCATTGTAGGCAATTGTAAATAACCACGGCCTAATTTCTTCTCCTTTATAATAGTCAATATGGACGAGCATTCGGTAAAATGTTTCTTGCATGAGATCTTCCGCATAGTGGGAATCTCCGGTTAGGGAGAGAAGATAGCGAAATAAATCTTGCATATGCTCTGAGTAAATTTCTTCTAATGATTGTTTACGTTTCACTACATTTCCCTCCCTTCATACATAACAACGAAATACATATAAAAAAGTTACAATTTTTTATGGAATTATAGTAAAAAACGTCAAGAATTGGATTGCGTTCTCTTTTATCATAATACATATAAGGCGGGTGAACAGAGATGGAAAGCTATGAAACACAAATTCAAAGGTCAATTGATTATATTGAGGAAGATGTAATGGAAAAACAAACGCTGCGTAATTTAGCGCGGGTTGCAGGTTTTTCTGAGTCTCATTTTCATCGTGTATTTCAGGCGTTAGTAGGTGATACGGTAATGGAGTATGTTCGAAAGAGGAGGTTAGCCCGGGCAGCTTATCAACTTTCTCATACGGATGAAAAAGTTATTGATATCGCGTTTGAACATGGCTTTCAATCTCACGAAACGTTCACAAGAGCCTTTAAAAAATTATTTCAAATGACACCGAGTGAATATCGAAAACAAGAAATCGAAACACCGATGTATTACAGAGTAAATGTAAAGCAAAGAAAATTAAATCCGTATTTAGGAGGCATACAAATGGAATATCGTATTGTAAATAAACCAGAATTTTTAGTGGCGGGTTATGAACTGAAGACGACAAGTAAAGAAGGGAAAAACCATCAAGACATTCCAGCATTTTGGCAAGAATATTTACAAAAAGATCTTGGAACGACGATTCCGAATCGTAAAGATACGAGCCAATGGGTAGAGCTTGGATTATGTACTGATTTTAATTTAGAAACAGGAGACTTCACTTATATTATCGGAATGGAAGTTACAGACTTTGAAAATGTACCAAATGAAATTACAAAGCGTACTTTCCCGGCAGCAACATATGCAGTTTTTACAACGCCGAAAGTTCCTCATGAAGAAATGGTATCGTCTATCCACCAAACTTGGAATGCAGTATTCTCAGAATGGTTTCCGCATTCAGGGTATGAACATTGCGGAGTTACAGAGTTTGAACTATACGATGAGCGTTGCCACGAAGATAAGAGTGAGTTTGCACAAGTAGAGCTTTGGATACCGGTGAAGAAAAAATAATAGGGTAAGAGCGAATCATTGGGAGATGGTTCGCTTTTTCATAAAAGGGGAAATAGGAAAATGTTCAAAAAACTAGAATGTGTATCTATACATACGAAAGATATAGAAAAATCAATTTCTTTCTATAAAGAAATGGGAATGAAGCAAAACTGGATGATAGAAAGAGAACTAGAAGAAGGGGGTATTTGGACGTTAATAGGATTGAAGTTTCCAGATGAGAAAAGTTCAGAGTTAGTAATAAGCAATCATCCGGATATTAATTTTACGGAAGTCGAAGTATTAGTAGAAGATGTACAACAAACGTATGAAAGTTTAAAAGATAATAAAGATGTAAAGTGGATTCGCGAACCATTTCCAACAGAATCAGGACATGTTGCAGTAATGGAAGCACCTGATGAGAATGTGTTTGTGTTAGTAGGGAAATAGCTGAAATATGGAGTGACCTTTCATAGTGAGTTATGAAAGGTTATTTTTATCCCGCTATTTGCCGGGCAGCGCGATTGGTGAGGGCTAATAATCAATGGGGGATGAACAAAACCTCCACTGATTAAAGTTTCACTTTATAAGTGGATTGTTAAATTTGTATTGTTTTATCTGTAATACATATGAAAATGGTAAAATAAAGTAGCAATTAAATATTGCGGGTGGAAGGTTATGCCCTTTCTTCATTTTGTGAAGAAAGAAGGTGTAATCGTATGGAATTTCTTTTGCAAATTTTGTTGGAAATTCCAAAAACTATAGCTAGAGAAGGTATAGTTTTTGGATTTAAGAAATTAACGGCAAAAAAGCGCAAAAAGAAGACCACCCGTCTGCCTGCGAAGCGTGGGAAGTCTTCTAAGCGCAAATAAGCTTTAGTTGCAACCTTCCACCTTGCGGTAATTAGTTGCAGTGACGGGGTGTTGGAAGCACCTCGTCTACTTCATTTTATGCAAAACTTAGTTAGTTTATACTTCTATTTATAGTATAACAGTTTAGAAATGTATTTGTTAATAGTTTTATTTCTACTTTTACCTTGTATAGTAGGGAAGCAGGTTAGTATTGTCGGTTTTTGTCGGTAAGTCGATATATCTAGAAAATCGCTGATATAATTCGAGTTGCGCTGATATATTCAAAAAATCGCCGGTATAATTTCATATACCTCTAAAACACCTCAAAAAAAACGATCCACATAATTTCAATTGCAGTAAAATTATTCCAGGGAAGAAGAAAGACGCCACATAGCGTCTTTCCTACGAACGAAACGGAAATACAAGAATAATCGTCGTTCCTTTTCCGAGTGCACTATCAACGGAAATTGTTCCGTTATGAGCATGAACGAGCTGTTTTGTAATGGCTAGGCCAAGTCCAGTTCCGATGTTGCTTTCTTCTGTGTTTGTTCCGCGGTAATATCGTTCAAATAGAAGTTCTTTCGTTTTTTCATCCATTCCTTTTCCGTCATCTGAAATGGAGAGTGTAAAGGAATTAGCGTTTTGTGATAATTTTACGATGACAGTAGTTGTTTCGTTATTATGTTTTACAGCATTTACGAGTAAGTTTTCGATAATACGCTGGAACCATTTTTCTTCAATGAAATATTGAATTTTATTTGAGCTCGGTACGAATTCAATATTTTGATTTTGGAGTGTTGGATTGTTAATAAATTGCAATAACACTTTTTGAACGAACTGATTGATTTCAACGTTTACGTGTTGGGCAGGAAGGCTGTTATTTTTTAATTGATACGTTAAGCTTAAATCATCAATTAATGTCGTCATATATTGAGATTTCTCTTTCATAACACTACCAAATTGCTGAATATCACGATCAGTCCAGTTATATTGATTCGATTCGAGTAATAATGCGTAGCCATATATAGAGCTAAGTGGTGTTTTTAAATCATGCGTTAGACCGGTAATCCATTCTTCTCGTGTTTGCTGGAGTACTTGCCTCATCGCATCATTTTTTTTGAGTGTAATAGAAAGGTGTTCTAGTGAACTTGTTACATCTCTAAACAAACGAAATGACCATTTTTCTTTACCAGATCGCCGGAACCTGACAGGTTTTCCTTTTTTACTAATAGGTTCTTCATACTTTCCACCAGCGATATTTTTAAGCCAGCGCATCGCATGTAATAACGGTTTCCCGAATTTATTACCGTACCAAATAGAAAGAATGACTAAATAAACAAATACGATAAGAAGGATTAATCCGCATCCAATGAGAAACTTCTTAGTAAATACATCTTCAATTTCGTCATCTGGATAGTAGTGCTCATTTTTTGCAGTTACAACGAGAAGGTTGCCACTATTTGCATCGTAAAAGCTAGACGTGTTTTCTTTATGATTCCACGGCTCTTTTTCATTAAGGGCAATTTGTATCGCTGAAAATGTTTTTTTCTTTCCAGCTGGATAGGCAAAAACCTCTTCGCCATTTTGATTAAATATTTGAAGTGCTGCTTTTTCTTTAGACAGTAACTGTTTTTCTTGATCTGTTAATGTGAACGAATCCATCGTTAAAGAGGAGTGATCCTTTTGAATTGCTGTCAGTAACGCATTGCTTTTTAACATACCACCATAAATAACAAGTACTTTCTTTTCTTCTAATTCAATTTCCCAATATGTAAATTTATAATTACTTTCGATATGATGTTGTATATATGCGACTAAAGATGTCTTCGTATAAGCATTCGGAACATCATTTGGTGTATTAAAGTGGTAGAGGATTTTTCCGTTTTCATCTACAACTTGGAGCCAATCATTTTTCTCCTTTATTAAATCTTGCACTTCAGATTGTAACGAAATATGCCCATCTTCTGAAGAGATGTATCTTGAAATTGTAAAACTATCAGAATCTGGAATGTTAGGTTCGTATAAAGTACTAGTAAGAAGAAAAATTAAATAAGTAAAAGCAGCAACTACAGCGATAAGTAATGTAACTAAAACAAAAACGTGTTGCATGATAAATTGAATAATAAGTCGTTTATTAAAATTCATATCGTCACCCTACTTTGTAACGAACTTATAACCAAGCCCGCGAACGGTTTTTATATATTCTGGTTTACTTGGATCATGTTCAATTTTTTCACGTAGTTTTCGAATGTGGACCATAACAGTGTTGTCATCGCCATTATAGGCAGGTGCTCCCCAAACTTTTTCGTATATTTCCTCTTTCGAAAATACGTAGTTCGGATTCTCGCAAAAGAAGAGTAGTAGTTGAAAGAGTTGAGCGGAGCATTCGACAATGTGCCCATCTACTGTTAGTTCTGCAGAGTGCTGATCAATTTCAAATCTTCCAAATGAAATCGAGTGTGATTTTTGTTCGTGTGGTACGGTTTGTTTCATATGTCTCCGAAGCTGTGCTTTCATGCGTGCTACTACTTCTAATGGATTAAATGGTTTCGTAATATAATCATCTGCACCGTATGAAAATCCGGATATTTTATCTAAATCAGATGCTTTTGCTGATAGGAAGAAAATTGGACAATCTGTTTGTTGGCGAATGATTGGACAAATATCAAAACCAGATTGTCCAGGAAGCATTACATCTAAAATAATTAAATCGTAATTGTTTTGCTTAGTTAGAGATAAAGCCATTTCAGCTGATGTTGCAGTTGTAATATGAGAAAAGCCTTCTTTTTCAAGAATGGTAGTTAGTAATTGTAAAATTGCTGTTTCATCATCAACGAGTAAAATATTTGCTTGGTACATAAACATCCCTCCTAATTTTCTCGAATATCATATCATCATTTTGTAACTTATGGAATTTTTAAGGAAATTTTAAGGTTTTCTTTCGCAAAAAATTAAGAATCAAATGATATGATAAAAGTAACATAGGGGAGGAGATGAGTGTGAACCCGTTTCAAGTGATGCGAGCTAGATATTTTTTAATTGTATTTGCACTATTAATTTTAATAGCGAGAAGTAGTGGCGATTTGCTAACAAGTATATTTCATATACAAAATTCTTCTTTTATAAATATCCTTATATTCTATATCCTTCCGATGGTATGGATTTCTTATGAGTATAGAAAGCACCACATTTCATTTTCATTATTTGTTAATAAAAATGAAACATTTAACTTGGTACAAGTTTTATACATTACGGTTATGTTATGCATGTTTAGTTACGGGTATCTTATTTTGTATATGTATAGTTTTGCATGGATTACACCGGACTTTATTATGAACGCCCTGCATGAACCAATTGTAGATAGTACTGGGGGATATGTATCTCAAGTCATTAGGGTCGTATTCATCGCACCAATTATCGGGGAATTTGTTTTTCGCGGATTTTTACTTCAACGTTTTGCAACAAAATGGGGAACGAGCATAGCGACCATCGTTGTAGCAATATTGTTTGCGTTGTTACATGTTGATTTCCTCGGTGCAGCCATATTCAGCATCGTATTGTCAATCGTATATATTCGTACGAAAAGTTTACTCATGCCAATTGCAATACATATGTTAAACAATGCATTTGTAATAGGTGCGTCTTTTCTAATAAGTAGAGAAAAAATTATGAGTTTTGCCGATTTCTCAAATTATACGACATTCTTTCCTGGACTTATTATTTTTATAACAGGATTAAACTTAGTACTTATCTTTTTATTTGTTAATCGTAAATATTGGAGTAAAGAAGTGCCAGTTATATATGCAGAGCAGGAAAAGAGCTTTTCAGATGTAGTCGGGAGTAAATGAGATGAAGAAGACGGTTGAAAAAATATTAAAAGACATTATAGATACTACGTCTATTACAGATATGTGTGATAAAAGCGTTTGTCATTGGATTCAACCTGTAGTAGATACGATTGTGTTTCCAGAGTATTACTTATTTTCTAGTACTCATTTAAAAGAAAATATTATTTCTCTTCTTATTGTGTTCGGGGTTTTACTAATATTTGGTCTAATTGTAGAAGAAATGATGAAGCGCATCTTCAGAAAGAATGAAGAGAAGTATATGTAGATTCATAAAGTATTCGAGAAAGTAATGGTGGCTTTCCTTTTGTTTTATGGTATAAAAACAATCATTTACTTTATAGCTTTGAAACATCATTAATTCGAAATTTGAAAGGGATGTATAAAATTATATGAATGAAACGATATCGTCAAATAAGTTTTTTTATTTGATTTTACTTAGTCTAGTGTTAATAACGACAGTAAATGTTATTTTGCGCTGGGAGGAAGCTTATTTTTTCATGTATTTAGCGCTCCATTTGTTGGGGATTTTATGTATAAGTGGTGGAGTCGTTACTGAAAAAAAGAATGAAGAAAGCGTTAACTATATGTGTGTGATCGGTCTTGTTTTACTTTTAGCTGTACAGGGTATTATGAAATATAGTTCTTTCTCTTTACAAGATTTTAGTTTATTAATAGATGTACTTCCTTAAAGAGGCTTTTTATGTTATCTAAAAAGCAAGTAGGGTACGTGCTGGTTTGTAAGTGCGATTCTTATTCCGGATTATGAACCGAAGAAAGTGTTTAAAGGTAGGTAAAACTCTTCTTATGTAGAAGAGTTTTTTTATGTAAATAAAAAGATCCAGAGCAATTCACATAATAAGCTTGTTCTAATTTAGCGTGTACGAACTTACAATAATAATAGACAGGCAGCATAGAGGAGGGAATAGCGTGAGGAAGGTTATCGGTTGGTCGCTTTTTTTGTACGTTGGATTTGCGTTACTTATATATTGGTATTTATTTGGATGGAATCATGAACTTATTCCGGACATGTATAAGGGAACGAGTGCAGATCCAGAAACGTTTATGAGTACGAGAGAGCTTACGCTAAGCCAAGATTATTCGCGCGTGAAAAATTTACTATACTTTTTAGCGACGCCTCTTGAATGGATTATTTTATTATTTGTACTTGTGCTAGGTATTTCAAGAAAGTTTGAGAAATGGTCGAAGGAAACGACTAAAATAAGTGTTTTGCAAGTTGCGATTTATTTCTTTTATTTATCATTACTGACAACAGTGCTTGCCTTACCGATGCAATGGATTGGCCGGAAAGTGTCCGTTGATTACGGCATTTCAACACAAAGTACACAAAGCTGGATAAAAGATCATGTTATCGGTTTTTGGGAAAGTTATGCGACTATGTTAATCGTAGTTACCGTTCTATTATGGCTTATCCGTAAATTTCCGAAGAGATGGTGGCTCGCAGGATGGGCGCTCTCTGTTCCATTTACAATCTTTTTAACATTCATACAGCCTGTCGTTATTGATCCGCTTTATAACGACTTCTCGACGCTGAAAAATAAAGAATTAGAAACGAAAATTTTAGCGATAGCAGACAAAGCGGACATTCCTGCTAAACACGTATATGAAGTAAACATGTCAGAAAAAACGAATGCATTAAATGCTTACGTAACAGGAATTGGTCCTAACGCCCGTATTGTAATGTGGGATACAACGCTTAAGCAGTTAAAAGATAAAGAGATTTTATTTATAATGGCCCATGAAATGGGGCATTACGTTATGAAACATATATATTTTGGCGTTGCAAGTTATGTATTGCTATCGTTTATAGGTATGTTTTTAATTAGTCGTATTATAAATATGTGTATTCGCAAATGGGGAGATACATTGCAAATTTCAAAAGTGGCATGTTTCTCCATTTTACCTTTATTTTTCTTAATTTCTTCTATACTCTCATTTGCAGTACAACCAGCAACAAACTATGTTTCACGTATAGAAGAAAGAGCGGCAGATCAATATGCTTTAAATATGACGAAGGACGGAAAATCTGGTGTGAAAACTTTTCAATATTTATCAAAAACGAGTTTAAGCCAAGTGAATCCGCCTGCGTTAGTGAAATTTTTCTTATACACGCACCCACCAATTTTTGAAAGAATTCATACGTTTGAACAATATGAGAAACAAAGAAAAAAGGAGTAGCTATTATGCTACTTTTTTTTATAGAGATATAAGTTTCATATTGGGAATATTTATCATTGCTTTTTATTGCGATTTTGTAAATAATAAGCTATAAAATTCTAAAAATCTATATATAAAGGAATAAAGGTGAAAAAATGTATTTTTTACAAAATTTAAAAGTGAAATATAAATTATTAGCGCTTATTTCATTAGCAGTTTTAGGTATGGTAATTATAAGCAGTGTAGCAATTCATTCTATTAATAAGATTAAGCATGATACAGAGGTTGTAGTAGATGATTATCAATATTCTGCAATTTTATTAGAAGGAATGCTTCGCACACAAAATTCACTAGAATATAACTTATTAGAGTTAATTACGGCATCACAAAATGAAGTGGCAAATAAAGAGGGAATAATTAATAATATTGAAAAGGATCTTAAAAAATATGATTCTTTATTAAAAGAATATGATGATGGTTTTAATTTAAGTAAGCAAGAGGATGAACTGTTTCAGAAGATGAAGAAATCTTTACCAAGTTATAAAGATACATATAAGAAATTATTTGAAAAGGCAAAGGCAACAAACGAGCCGCAAATGGTAAATGAATTTCAGAAGGAATTAAAACCGAAGGGAATAGAGTTAGCTGGTTATGCAGTGGATCTAGAATCGTATGTTTCAAATTTAGCTGACCAAGTATTTAAAGATTCGCAAAAAATGATTGATCGTTCCGTTATTACCTTTATCATTCTTGTAGTAGTTACTACAATCGTTATATGTATAGTAAGTTATATTATTAGCAAGCTTATAGTTGCTCCTTTACAAACGGTTAGTCGTATGATGGAAAGAGCGAAAGAAGGAGATTTAACTGTACATGGTGATTATACTGCTAAGGATGAATTAGGTGTATTAGTAAGTAATTTTAATGAGATGATTGCAGGGCTAAGAACAAATATGCAAGAAGTAGAGAATAATATTCAGCTTCTATTCCAATATGCAGACGGAGTAGCATCTGCGTCAGAAGTATCTAGTAGTGCAGCCAAAAAAATCACTATGGATATTGAAGAAGTCGCAAATGGCGCAGAGAGTCAAATGCAAGCAATGGAACAAACTGCGGGTGCGATGGAAGAGTTGACACAAGGAATGCAGAGTATAGTCAATACATCATCCTCTGTAAATGAATTATCTGCTCAATCAGCATTAGATGCAGAGAGTGGTAACAAATTAATGAAACAAATGATTCAACAGATGGATACAATCCAAAATTCGGTACATAGCGGTGTGAAACAAGTAGAGACTATGAAAGAACAATCAGAAGAAATTGTTAAAATCATTGATGTAATGCAAGGTATTACCTCCCAGATTAACTTATTAGCATTAAACGCCGCAATTGAGGCTGCACGTGCTGGTGAAAGTGGTAGAGGATTTGCAATTGTGGCAGATGAAGTGCGGAAATTAGCAGAACAATCTAGTGATTCTGCAAAACAAATTGAGAATCTTATTACTCAAGTTATGGGAACAACGAACCATACAGTACATATGATGGGGAAAGTAGATAATGAGGTACAGGCAGGTACACAAGTAGTAATGCATACAGAAAAAGTATTTGGAACAATTACAGAAAAAGTACAGCAAGTATCTGAGCAAATTCAAACGGTATCTATGTCTACAGATGAAATTGCAGCGAGTAGTGAGGAAATCTCGGCTTCTGCAGAAGACATGGCTCAAATTTCCCAAAGATCATCTGACCGAACTGATAGGGTAAAAGAGTCTATTCAACAGCAAGAAAAATCTGTTCAAGAGATTTCGGTTTCAATTGAACATATGCATGACGCAGCAGGAAAACTAAAACAAATAGTTGCCCAATTTACTCTTCAAAAGTAGTAGCATATTTGAGTGTTAATAAATATAAAAAAATCATCCTCTTTTAAGAAAAAAGGATGATTTTTTTATCCCGCTATTTGCTGGGCAGTAAGACCTCCACCTCAAAATTCAGCGAAAGCGAGTTATCAGTGAAGGGGAATGCTACCTCTGAAATATAAACCATGAATATAGTAGCCTCCACTATGTATCTCCTTTAGGTGCTAATAAAGGGAAGTTATAAAGTGAAAAGGAGTTTATAAAGAGATTGTAGAATGTTTTAGTATATAACACCTTAGATGTGACAACTTCCTTTTTGAAAAAGAAAGAAGGGAGTATAAAGCAGAAAGGTAGTGGAAATATTTCTTCTAGAAGATTTACATTTTATCTTACATTCACCAAAAAATAATACTCCTGAAACAATGAAGTTCATTTTATTTGAATGAAATAGGGAGAGAGGACAATGAAGAAAAAAATATTGGGTGTAATGATGATTGCGACAATGGCAGGAGGTATATTTGCAGAGACGAATGTGACGCCTGTAAAAGCAGAAGAGTATCCACAAATGATTGTGTTTGAAGATGTTCCATACGGATTTTGGGCATATGATGCTATTATGGACTTAGCATATCATAAAATTATATTAGGGTATGGAAACGGGAAGTATGGTGTTGGCGATCTTATAACACGTGAACAAGTAGCTGGGACTATTTACAGAACACTTGAGATAAAAGAAGAAGGGCCAGTAGCGAATCCATATAAAGATGTTTCTGATAGTACAACAACTTTTAAAAAGGAAATTTTGGCGTTAACAAAACGTGGTGTTTTTTCAGGGGATGGCCAAGGGAATTTTAGGCCGAAAGCACCAATCTCTAGAGCGGAAATGGCTGTCATTTTAAAACGAGCATTTCATTTTGAAACGAAACAAAAACATACATTTAAAGATATTCCAAAAGGCCACTGGGCAGAAGATGCAATTAGTGCGTTACAATCTAATAATGTTGTGAGAGGAACTGGGAATGACATGTATGAATTAAATCGCCCTGTACCTAGAGAACAATATGCTCAGTTTATTAATAATGCGATTATTAATTATCATTTGAAAGAGGATTGGAAGTAGAGTGAAATATGAAAGCACAAATAGAAATATTTGTGCTTTTTTGTTTGTTTAAAAAAGAATTATTATTCTCATTTATGTATTTTTATGGTTATACACAAGCTTTATAATCAACCCGATGAAAAAGACATGATGTGTAATATGATTCACAAAACCGTCACGAAATGTGTCGAAAAATATATTGTCACTATACCATTTATTCTGTATATTTTTAAAAAAACATATACATATTGGGGAGATAATTTGATGAGCAAAAAATTATTAAAAACAGCTACAGCATTAACAATTATGGGTGGGGTGTTATTCTCAGCAGAGAGTAACAGTGTAAAAGCGGAAAGTGCACCGTTGCAAAAAACAAATACAATTGTATTTAAAGATGTACCAAAAGGGCATTGGGCATATGAGGCAATTCATGAATTAGCGGAACAAGAAATTATTTTGGGATATGGCGATGGAATATTCGGTTTTGGGGATAATGTAACACGTGAGCAAGTTGCAGCTTTAATTTACCGTGTGTTTGATATGGAAGAACAAGATGAATATGAAAACCCATATGGAGATATTGATGAAAATTCAACAAGCTTTATCGAGGAGATATTGGCTTTAACGGAAATGGGAATTTTCCAGGGAGACGAGAATGGAAACTTTAGACCGAAGGCGACGTTAACGCGTGCGGAAATGGCACAAGTTCTTACGAATGCTTTTGACTTACAGGCAAAGGGATCTCATAACTTTAATGATGTTTCAGCAAATTCATGGGCAACGAATGCAATTAGTGCAGTACAAACAAATGGTATTACAATGGGAATCGGAGAAGGTAAATTCGGTCCGTCTATGAAGGTAACGAGAGAACAATACGCACAGTTTTTACATAGAGCAATATTGCATGATATGGAACAAGGGCAGTAATAAAGTTTAACTAGTCAAAGTGAAATTTAAAAATAATACAAAAAGGTCGTTGTTGTATAACAGCGGCCTTTTTTGTATGAAATAAAGCGCGAAAGAATGGCGTTTTGAAAAAAAATGAAATGAATTTTCAAAAAAAACTTCCTTTTCTGAAGATTTGTTATATAATATAAAACATGAAATCAAATCTGTTATAAAACAGTTTAAGAAGGGGATGCTAATATGTCGACGCAAACTTCACGGGTTACATTGCCCGGAGAAATGTTACCAGCGTACAACGAAATATTGACACCTGAGGTGCTTAGTTTTTTGAAGGAACTACATGAGAATTTTAATGAGCGCCGCATAGAACTTTTACAAAAACGTGTAGAAAAACAAAAGAGAATTAATGCAGGGGAGTTTCCGAAGTTTCTAGAAGAAACAAAACACATACGTGAAGCGGATTGGACAATTGCCAAGCTGCCAAAAGACTTAGAGGATCGCCGCGTAGAGATTACTGGACCGGTAGATAGAAAGATGGTCATTAACGCTTTAAATTCAGGAGCGCATCTTTTTATGGCGGATTTTGAAGATTCGAATTCACCAACTTGGGAAAACGCAGTTGAAGGGCAAATCAATTTACGAGATGCAGTAAAGGGAACGATTTCACATAAAAATGATAAAGGGAAAGAATATAGATTAAATGAGAAAACAGCTGTACTCATTGTACGTCCAAGAGGATGGCATTTAGAGGAAAAGCATATGCAAGTTGATGGGAAAAATATGTCGGGTAGTTTAGTAGATTTCGGCTTGTATTTTTTCCATAATGCGAAAGCTCTTTTAGCAAAAGGGAGCGGCCCATACTTTTACTTACCGAAAATGGAAAGTTATTTAGAAGCGAGATTATGGAATGATGTATTCGTATTTGCTCAAAAATATATCGGCATTCCAAATGGAACGATTAAAGCAACTGTGTTACTAGAAACGATTCACGCTTCGTTTGAAATGGATGAAATTTTATATGAGCTAAAAGATCATTCTGCTGGCTTAAATTGCGGAAGATGGGATTATATTTTTAGCTTTTTAAAGAGTTTCCGTAATCATAATAAATTCTTACTACCAGATAGAGCACAAGTCACGATGACGGCGCCATTTATGCGTTCGTATTCTTTGAAAGTAATTCAAACATGTCACCGCCGTAATGCACCAGCAATTGGAGGAATGGCGGCACAAATTCCGATTAAAAATAATCCAGAAGCAAATGAAGCAGCTTTTGAAAAAGTGCGTGCTGATAAGGAACGCGAAGCTTTAGACGGTCATGACGGGACTTGGGTCGCCCACCCTGGACTTGTACCGGTTGCAATGGAAGTGTTTAATCACATTATGAAAACACCAAATCAAATTTTTAGAAAACGTGAAGAAATATGTGTAACAGAAAACGATTTACTAGAGGTACCGGTGGGAACGATTACAGAAGAGGGCCTTCGCATGAATATTAGCGTAGGTATTCAATATATTGCATCTTGGTTAAGCGGACGGGGAGCAGCACCCATTTATAATTTAATGGAAGATGCGGCAACAGCTGAAATTTCAAGAGCACAAGTATGGCAATGGATTCGTCATGAAGGTGGAAAACTAAATGATGGTCGTAATATTACGCTTGAATTAATGGAAGAGCTAAAAGAAGAAGAATTAGCAAAAATAGAAAGAGAGATTGGTAAGGAAGCCTTTAAGAAAGGGAGATTCCAAGAGGCGACAACGTTGTTTACAGATCTCGTTCGAAATGATGAATTCGTACCATTTTTAACATTACCGGGTTATGAAATTTTATAAAAAATGAAAAGGGGATGGAACAAATGAAAAACGAAAGAATCGAGAAGTTACAAGAAAGCTGGGAATTAGATGAGCGTTGGGAAGGGATCACACGTCCATATTCGGCAGAAGATGTAATTCGCCTGCGCGGGTCAATTGATATTGAACATACGTTAGCGCGTCGCGGTGCTGAGAAGCTTTGGACATCGCTTCATACAGAAGACTATATTAACGCACTTGGCGCATTAACAGGAAACCAAGCGATGCAACAAGTAAAAGCTGGGTTAAAAGCGATTTACTTAAGTGGTTGGCAAGTAGCAGCTGATGCAAACCTTTCTGGACATATGTATCCAGACCAAAGTTTATATCCAGCGAACAGCGTACCTGCTGTAGTAAAACGAATTAATCAAACGCTTCAACGTGCGGATCAAATTCAGCATATGGAAGGAAGCGATGATACAGACTATTTCGTACCGATTGTAGCAGATGCAGAAGCTGGATTTGGTGGGCAATTAAATGTATTCGAACTGATGAAAGGTATGATTGAAGCAGGTGCATCAGGTGTGCATTTTGAAGATCAATTATCTTCAGAGAAAAAATGTGGCCATTTAGGTGGAAAAGTACTACTACCAACGCAAACAGCAGTACGCAATTTAATTTCTGCACGCCTTGCAGCAGATGTAATGGGAGTGCCGACAATTATCGTTGCAAGAACAGATGCGGATGCAGCTGATTTAATTACGAGCGATATCGATCCTGTTGATAAAGCATTTATTACAGGAGAAAGAACACCAGAAGGGTTTTACCGTACGAATGCAGGTCTTGATCAAGCAATTGCGCGCGGTTTAGCGTATGCACCGTACGCAGACCTCGTTTGGTGTGAAACGTCAGAACCAAATTTAGAAGATGCAAAACGATTTGCGGACGCAATTCATAAGGAGCATCCAGGGAAGCTACTTGCATATAACTGCTCACCTTCATTCAACTGGAAACAAAAACTAGATGAAAAAGCAATTGCAAGCTTCCAAAAGGAAATCGCATCTTACGGTTACAAGTTCCAATTCGTAACACTTGCTGGATTCCATTCATTAAATTACGGTATGTTTGAACTAGCACGTGGCTATAAAGAGCGCGGCATGGCAGCATACTCTGAACTACAACAAGCAGAATTCGCAGCTGAAAAACATGGCTACTCTGCAACACGTCATCAACGCGAAGTAGGAACAGGTTACTTTGATGAAGTTGCACAAGTGATTACGGGCGGAACTTCATCAACGACAGCGTTAAAAGGATCTACGGAAGAAGCACAGTTTACGAAATAAAAGGAAGGGGCACCTTTTTGAAGGGTGCCCCTTGTTATTTTCTAAACGATTCGAAAAGAGAGAGGGAGTTGTCGGCAAAAAACGATACTTCCTTTTCTTTATTACTAAATCAACTCCACTCAGCCCTATGATCACGAATAAACTTTATATCTTTCTCATAATGCTCTAGATGTCCTTCATCAATCATTCTTTGGAAATTCAAGTCGCCTTCTTGCGCTTTTCGTTTCATATATGTACATAATCCTTCTAATCGAAGCAACACCATTCCTAAGTAATCTTCATCCATATTTTTACCATAGGACTGAACGAACAATTTGACTCTCTCTTTAATACGATCTGCATGTTGCGGTGAATCATAATGAACGGCTTCACCGGATTCTGTATAATACACTCTACTTAAAGGCACACAAGTATAAAGTGTATAAGCGATATCCCATAGTCTTGGACCAGGAGCAGCAACATCAAAATCAATAATCCCTACTGGCTTCTCATTATTAAAAATAATGTTATATATGGCAAAATCATTGTGACATAAAACCTCAATGTTATTTGGCGTGTGATCCATCGGTTTCCAATCATTTAATAACGGAAAATCACTTACAGCATCATGGTAAAGGCGGAGCATCTTTGCTATTTCTTTTAATACATCATTAGATCGCATATATTCTTTTAAAGGATAATTGCCAGCTTCTCCTTCAATAAAGGATAAAATCTCTCTATCCTTTTCATCTACACCTAAAAACTTTGGAGCATAATGAAATCCTTTGTTTTCTAAATGTTGCAATAGCTTATGAGTCTTTTCACTGCCTGGCTTTAACTCTCGCCGAACAGTATTTTCAGAACGATATACGCTTGAGACGTTTCCCCCTGTTAGCCTTTCTTCTTTAGCGTAGTTTGACATGTGAAAATTCCCCCTGTAATTAAAAAATCCAATTCCAAATAGTGAATAGACCAACAACGGCAGAAAAGAGAAGGGAAGCAAGCAATGCTAGACAGCCAAAAGGAACTAGCTTATCTTGCCATGTTTCTTTATACTCATAAATTAACTCCTCTGCTACTTTCTTCTGCACTGAAGATAAAGGTTGATCTTTATACAAACCTTTTATATGGTTAGAATCGCCTTTAAACTTTAAAGCACGTGCAATATGATGAGGACTATTTCCCATTGATTTTTCAAATAATAAACATGATTCATGCATAATATCTGTTTTATGCTCTTCTAGATACCAGTAACGTCCAGCCATTTCTGGATATTGTAATGTATAATAAATATCTCCGAGTTGTTTTCGAAGATGTAATTCATTTGGGTATGTAAAGATGAGGCCGTGCAATCTATCTCTTGCTTTTCCAAGATTATTATTTTCAATATCCTCTTCAATTCTTTTTAATGTTTTTCTAGGAATTTTATTGGTCATAAACTCCTCCTTATTTAGAATAGAGATAAGTATATTTTATAAGAAATACTAAAAATTAGAAATTCTATTTTCGAAAAAGATTGTACATTTTATTTTAATGTGCTATGATGATGTCAGTTGAATAGTTAAATTAAGCAATCCATATGTTATCAATTGCTGAAAACGAACGAGAAAAAGTATGTGAGAACTAGTTTATGTTTCGTATTTGATAATGTGTGGATTCTTTTTTTAGACAGGAAGACTAAAAAATTTAAAATTTGTATTTTCTTAGGAGGAAATAATTATGGCAGTAACAGGACAAGTAAAATGGTTTAACAACGAAAAAGGTTTCGGTTTCATCGAAGTTCCAGGCGAAAACGATGTATTCGTACACTTCTCAGCAATCGAAACTGACGGTTTCAAATCTTTAGAAGAAGGTCAAAAAGTTAGCTTCGAAATCGAAGAAGGTAACCGTGGACCTCAAGCTAAAAACGTAATCAAACTATAATTTTATAGTTGATGATGGAAAAAAGGATGGCTAATGCCATCCTTTTTTTGTTGTGGAGAAAGTTTTTCCAGAGCCTGTTTTTATATATAAATCTCTTTTTTTATGTTAAAACTGGTGAAAAATCACCGGGAATGCGTATTAGTTTCTGTAGAAGAATTAGTTCAGCAAGAGCATTTGTTGCGTATGATAGTAAATAACTATAAATTTGTATTCTCTGTTGAAATAGGGAAATCTTTTCCAGATAGACCTTGAGTAACATCTTTTTTGTTAGTGTTGTTGTTGGAATTTTGTACGTTTTGAGAAGATGTTTCTAACAGTTGTTCTTGTTCCTTACTAGGGGTATTCAGAGCATCTGAGGGGATGCTATTAACCTGCTGGCTTAATAGATTTTCTTTGTCCATAGTATACAGCTCCTTTTTGGAATTCGATAAAAAGCAATGTAATTATAAATAGCTACTTATATATATTGTGTTTTTGAATGATATTATATACAAAACTTATATTACAAAGTTAACTAATTAACGAATTGTTAGTGATGGATAAAGATGTACAAATTTGAAGTGTTTAATAAAAATTAAAAGCGGGTAACAAATACAAATACTCTTTCTCATGTTTTATATAAGGATCATATTACAAATCAAAAAAGATGTAGAGAACCTTGGGAGAAAATATAGTTGTTTTTTTAGGGAGAAGAATAAATAAAATGATACTACAAATGTAAAAAGGCATTCCATAAAGGAAGGCCTTTTATTGTTCTTGTCCTGATTTTTTCTTCTCACGTTTTTTACATTCTGGACATTTTGATTTACGAAACGGTTTAGCAAAGAATAGCAGAATGAAAAATAAACCGAATATAATACTAGCTGAGTTTTTCACGATAATGACGCTACTATTTTTCATTTGAATCGATGGTTGGATCTCTTTTTCCTCCATAGTGGCCCTCCATATATTGGATTTACATTTTAATTATAGCAAAGTTAATTGTTTTCATGATGTGAAAATAGGAAGGGATAATAAATATTTATAGGTAGTATAAATGCTGTTTTTATAACTTTAGAATTAAATAATCACTATATAGTGATTTTATTATTTAACAAATGTTTGATAAATGATAAAAAAATGTAAAAAAGCGGAACTTGTAAGCTATTTCCTTTTCATAGATGCTAAAATTATATATGCAGCTGCTAATATAAATGGAAAAAAGGAGATAATGGAGTATGGAAAGTAAAGTGGAACGCTATGTCGAAAATTATGTTGTAACGAAAAATACGATGGCCTTACTTCCTGTTATTCTAAGTGAAAAGAAAATTGTTACGCGAGTCGTTGAAATGAATGATTCTTTTTTCGTATTTCAAAAACCTCTAGATATTATAGAAAGAAGTTGCCGCAAGCATGGCTCTAGTTTCTTAGGCAGAAAAGAAGGAACGAAAGAGTTAACTCATATTACACATAAAGCACCGATTGCGATTAGTCCAGCAGATCAACTTTATTTTTTCCCTACCTATTCTTACTCTAGAAAAGAGTGTGCTTGGTTGTCTCATTTTTATATTGAAAGTAATAAAGAATTAAAAGATGGAAATCTTATTATTAGATTTATAAATGGCTTTGCTGTGAAATTAGAGATATCAAAAACTAGTTTTGAAAATCAACAAAATCGTACAGCGAAATTACGTACTGAATATGAAGATCGTAGGAAAAAACAAGGGAATCCTTGTTTTAAAGAGGTTGATAAAAAAGAGGAATCAACATTAAGACCCGCTTATGAGAGTGTGTATTTTGTGAAGGAAGGCGAAGTGTGAAAGGATGGGGGAATCCCCATTCTTTTTTGTTTATCCTGTTATTTGTGGGCAGTAAGACCCCCGCCTCAAAATTCAGCGAAAGCAAAGAAGTTAAGCGGGGGATCAACAAAATCCCCACTGATTAAAGTTTCACTTTATCAGTCTTTGTAGGTAAGGCGATATATTAGAAAAACCGAGTTGTAATTGTTATATTTAGAAAATCACCATTGTAATTTCATTTACCGAAAAAATCAAAAAAACAATCTAAATAACAAAACGAATGACACGTCCTGTCGAATATTGATAGATTATCATAGCTAAATAATGAAGGAATTCTTATGAAAGATATGGAAACTTTAATAAATACATCTCCATATGTCGTATCTACCATTTCCTCTTTCATATAAGCGATGATACAGTAGGGATAGTATTTAGAGTAAAGGGGTAAAGTGTAGAATGGATTTTCAGACAATCAAAGAGTATTTTTCACCAGAAAATATGGATCATATTGTTGAGAGTTATAAAGCGTTCGGACCACTTCTTGGTATTGGTTTACCGATGATAGAGGCGTTGATTCCAGCATTACCGCTTATCGTATTTGTACTGGCGAATGCTGTTGCATTTGGCTTTTGGCTCGGTTTTCTTTATTCATGGCTTGGATCAGTAATGGGTGCATTACTTGTCTTTTTCATCATCCGCCATTTTGGTCGCAGTCGTTTCTTTTCGTTTGTAAATAAGCATGAGAGAGTACGAAAAGCAATGGGGTGGATTGAAAGGAAAGGATTCGCACCGATTTTTGTTATATTTTGTTTTCCGTTTACACCGTCAGCGCTCATAAATGTTGTCGCTGGTTTATCCCGAATTAGTGTAAAACAGTTTGGTCTAGCGTTAGCATTCGGAAAACTTGTGATGATTTTTATTTTAACGTATATCGGTCATGATTTAATGTCATTTATTCATAATCCGGTGAAATCAGTTATTGTAGCGATTGGTATTTTTATTTTATGGTATGTCGGTAAGAAAATCGAAGTAAAGTTAGAACTACATTAAGAATAGTCTTCTTTGTAAAGGAAAGCTTCAGTATTAAAGGATAAGGGGAGAAGCAGATGAAGAAAACTTTGAAAAAAGAAGGCATGGAGTGGATACGAACAATTTTCATTGGTGTATTATTAGCTGTATTTTTTCGAACGTTTTTCTTTTCAACGTATGTTGTAGAGGGAAAGTCAATGATGCCGACATTGCAAGATGGCAATATGCTAGTTGTAAATAAGGTGAGTTATCAAGTTGGGGACTTGAACAGATTTGACGTTGTGGTATTTCATGCGAATAAAAAAGAGGACTATGTAAAGCGGATTATCGGTTTACCTGGAGATCATATTGAATATAAGCAGGATAAGTTATATATAAACGGTCAATTTATTGATGAGCCGTATTTAGAGAAGTATAAGAAAGAGATAAACGGAAGGCAACTAACAGGCGACTTTACATTAGAAGAGTTAACGAAAGAAAAACTGGTGCCACCTGGGTTTATTTTTGTAGTAGGTGATAACCGGCTCGGGAGTTGGGATAGTAGACACTTTGGCTTTGTAAAAGCTGATACAGTCGTCGGTAAAGTTGATTTGCGATATTGGCCAATTCAAGAGGTGCAAACGAATTTTTCAAAAGGTTGATATAATAGATAGAAGTATAGAAAAAGGCAAACAACTCAGTTTGTCTTTTTTCGTGTCCTATAATACAATTATAGTAGCAAACTAACGTTCGTTATGTAAGTGAAAGGTGGGGTTACATGTCACTTCGATTTGTGATTGGTAGAGCGGGAAGTGGAAAAAGTACACTTTGTTTACGCGAAGTGCAAGAAGAGTTAAAACAACGCCCGAGAGGGAAAACAATATTATATCTTGTGCCAGAACAGATGACATTCCAGACGCAGCAGGCGTTAATTGGAAGTGAGGATGTAAGAGGTTCTATTCGGGCACAAGTTTTTAGTTTTTCACGATTAGCGTGGAAGGTACTGCAAGAAGTTGGCGGAGCGAGTCGTCTTCATATTGATGAAGCTGGTGTACATATGTTACTCCGTAAAATTGTAGAGTCTCGTAAAGATGGATTATCGGTGTTCCAAAAAGCAGCGGAGCAAAACGGTTTCTTTGAACATCTTGGTAGTATGATTGCAGAGTTTAAACGTTACAATGTAACGCCATCTAACGTATATGAAATGTGGCAACAATTAGATGCGCATAGTAGCAGTGCCGAACAAAAGTTACTAGCGAATAAAGTGTATGATTTACAGCTGTTATACGATGATTTTGAACGTGCTTTAATTGGAAAATATTTAGATTCAGAAGACTACCTGCAATTGCTAGTGGAAAAGCTTCCGCAGTCTGAATATGTAAATGGTGCGGAAATTTATATAGACGGATTTCATTCATTCTCCCCGCAAGAGTTAGAGATTGTAAGACAGCTTATGATTTGCGGAGCGAGAGTTACGATCACGTTAACGATAGATGAAAAAACGTTAGCGCAGCCAGTAAATGAACTCGATTTATTTTATGAAACGACGTTAACGTATGAAAAAATAAAACAAGTAGCGCGTGAAGAGAAAATAGAAATTGAAAAAACAATTCCACTTATGGAACAGCCGCGTTTTCATTCTCCGGCATTAGCGCATTTAGAAGCTCATTATGAAGCGCGTCCGAATGAAAAATTTAACGGTGAAGCGAGTGTAACGATTAGTACAGCTGCGAATTTACGAGCGGAGGTAGAAGGTGTTGCTCGTGAAATTCGTAAACTTGTTGCGGACGAAAAATATCGTTACCGGGATATTGCAGTGCTTCTTCGTAATGGGGAAAGTTATTACGATGTGATGCGAACGTTATTTACAGATTATAATATCCCGCACTTCATCGATGAAAAGCGCCCGATGTCACATCACCCATTAGTAGAATGTATTCGTTCTGCACTCGAGATTATTAGTGGGAATTGGCGTTATGATGCGGTGTTCCGCTGCGTGAAAACAGAGCTTTTATATCCATTAGACGTAAGAAAAGAAGCGATGCGTGAAGAAATGGATGAATTTGAAAATTACTGTTTAGCGTACGGTGTACAAGGAAAGAGATGGACTGCTGAAGATCCATGGATGTATCGCCGTTATCGTTCTCTTGATGATACGAACGGGATGATTACAGACAGTGAACGTGAAATGGAAGAGAAAATAAATAGGCTACGTGACGTTGTAAGAACACCTGTTATTCGCATGCAAAAAAGGTTAAAGCGTGCAGGAACAGTTATGCAAATGTGTGAAGCAGTTTACTTGTTTTTAGAAGAACTGGATGTTCCGAAAAAACTAGAAGAATTACGTATACGTGCAGAAGAAAGTGGAGATTTCTTATTTGCGACAGATCATGAACAAGTATGGGAAGAAGTAATGAGCCTTCTTGATACATTTGTAGAGATGCTTGGGGAAGAGAAAATGTCTCTTTCTATGTTTACTGACGTTATGTCGACTGGTCTTGAGGCACTTCAATTTGCTAACATTCCGCCGTCATTAGACCAAGTGTTAATTGCTAATATTGATCACTCCAGATTATCTGATGTGAGAGCAACGTTTATTATAGGTGTAAATGAGGGTGTCATTCCAGTAGCACCTATGGATGAAGGTATGCTTTCTGATGAGGAAAGAGAAGTTCTTGGTGCGGCAGGGATTGAATTAGCGCCAACGACGAGACAAACTTTGTTAGAAGAACAGTTCGTTATGTATCAAATGGTAACGAGAGCATCTGAGAAGTTATACATTTCATGCCCGCTTGCAGATGAAGAAGGAAAGACGTTACTTGCGTCTAGCTTTATTAAGAAAATAAAAAGAATGTTCCCTAATGTGAAAGATTCATTTATTTCGAATGACGTAAATGATTTATCACGTTCAGAACAAATTTCATATGTAGCAACGCCAGAAGTAACGTTATCTTACGTTATGCAGCATCTACTAACGTGGAAGCGATACGGATTTGAAGGGAATTTAGACTTTTGGTGGGACGTATATAATTTCTACGTAACTTCAGATGAATGGAAACAAAAAAGTAGCCGCGTCTTATCAAGTTTATTCTATCGAAATCGTGCGAAGAAACTAAGTACAGCAGTAAGTAGAGATTTATACGGAGATATAATTAAAGGAAGCGTCTCTCGTATGGAACTATTTAATCGTTGTGCATACGCTCATTTTGCGCAGCACGGTTTATCGCTTAGAGAGCGTGATATTTTCAAGCTTGATGCGCCAGACATCGGCGAATTATTCCATGCGGCATTAAAGAAAATTGCGGACAAGTTATTGCGTGAAAACCGCACTTGGGCGGATTTATCCATAAAAGAGTGTGAGCATCTTTCTGTTTTAGTAATAGAAGAAATTGCGCCGTTATTACAACGACAAATTTTATTAAGTTCAAACCGTCATTTCTATTTAAAACAAAAACTACAACAAATCATTTTCCGTACGTCAATCATTCTTCGTGAACATGCGAAGTCAAGCGGATTCGTACCAGTTGATTTAGAGGTGCCGTTCGGTATGGGAGGTACAGGGTCACTTCCGCCGATGGAATTCTCATTACCAAATGGTGTAAAGATGGAAGTAGTCGGCCGTATTGACCGTGTTGATAAGGCAGAAGATGAAAACGGGACGTTCTTACGTATTATTGATTATAAATCAAGTTCAAAAGCGTTAGATTTAACGGAAGTGTATTACGGATTAGCACTTCAAATGTTAACGTATTTAGATGTTGTTACTTCGAATGCACAGACGTGGATGAAAAAAGGCCACGCAGCATCACCAGCTGGTGTATTGTATTTCCATATTCATAACCCAATCGTTGAGATGAAAGGTGACGCAACGGAAGCTGAAATTGAAAAAGAAATTTTAAAGAAATTTAAAATGAAAGGACTCGTATTAGGAGATGCTGACGTTGTTCGTTTAATGGATAACAAACTTTCAACAGGAAGCTCAGATATTATTTCTGCTGGCCTGAAAAAAGACGGTAGCTTTAGTGCGCGTTCAAGTATTGCAAGTGAGCAAGAGTTTAACGTACTGCAAAAATATGTACACCATACGTTTGAAAATATCGGAAAAGATATTACAGAAGGTGTTATCGATATTGCTCCTTATAAAATGGGGAATAAAGCAGCATGTACGTTCTGTAACTTCAAATCTGTTTGTCAATTTGATGAGTCACTGGAAGATAATCAGTTTCGATCGTTAAAAGATATGAAAGATAGCGAAGCGATGGAGAAAATAAGAGAGGAGGTTGGCGGAGAATGATAGAAAATTGGCCTAAAAAACCAGAAGGTAGTCAATGGACAGATGACCAGTGGAAAGCTGTTGTAGCGAACGGACGTGATATTTTAGTTGCTGCTGCAGCTGGATCAGGTAAAACAGCAGTATTAGTTGAACGTATTATTAAAAAGATTATTAATGAAGAGAACCCAGTCGATGTCGACCGCCTGCTCGTTGTAACATTTACGAATGCAGCAGCGCAAGAGATGAAAAACCGAATCGGGGAAGCGTTAGAAAAGGTATTAATTGATGAACCAGGCTCTCAACACGTAAGAAAGCAGCTGAGCCTATTAAATAAAGCTTCCATTTCAACAATTCACTCATTCTGTTTACAAGTAATTAGAGGATATTACTACATGCTTGATGTTGATCCTCGTTTCCGTATTGCGAATCAAACAGAAAATGAATTGTTAAAAGAAGAAGTGCTAGATGACATATTAGAAGAAGAGTACGGAATCGAAGATAATACAATCTTCTTTGAACTTGTTGATCGTTATACGAGTGACCGTAGTGATGATGACTTACAACGTATGATTTTAGCGCTTCATACAGAATCAAGAGCGCATCCAAATCCGGAAAAATGGCTTGATAAATTAGTAGAAGCATATGACGTAGAAGGAAAGACAATTGAAGATTTAGTATATGCTTCTTATTTATTAGAAGATGTGAAATTCCAGCTTGAAACAGCGGAACAGCATATTCGTAAGGCAACTGAACTCGCAATGCTTCCTGACGGTCCAGCGCCTCGCATTGAAACCCTGCAAGCAGATGTAGCATTACTTGGAACGCTATCATCAGCTGCTCGTGAGTCGTGGACAAGTGTGTATGAAGCGATGCAAAACGTATCGTGGCAAACGTTAAAGCGTATTAAGAAAAGTGATTACAATGAAGATGTTGTAAAACAAGTAGACTCTCTTCGTAATAAAGCGAAAGATGAAGTGAAGAAATTACAAGAAGAGTTATTTAGCCGCAAACCTGAAAGTTTCTTACGAGATTTTCAAGATATGCACCCAGTATTAGAAAAGCTTGTTCAACTTGTAAAAGTATTTACAGAGCGTTTCCAAGCGATGAAGCGAGATAAAGGAATGGTCGATTTCACAGATTTAGAGCATTTCTGTTTACAAATTTTAAGTGAACAAAGTGAAAATGGTGAAATGAATCCGTCAGCAGTGGCACTCCAATATCGTAATAAATTTGCTGAAGTATTAGTCGATGAATATCAAGACACGAACTTTGTACAGGAATCCATTATTAAATTCGTAACGAAAGATTCTGAGAGTGAAGGAAACTTGTTCATGGTTGGTGACGTAAAGCAGTCGATTTATCGTTTCCGACTAGCCGAGCCAGGACTATTCCTAGGAAAATATAAACGCTTCACACAAGAAGGATTGGGCGGCGGAATGAAGATTGACTTAGCGAAAAACTTCCGTAGTCGTCATGAAGTACTAGCAGGTACGAACTTTATTTTTAAACAAATTATGGGCGAAGAAGTTGGGGAAATTGACTACGATGCTGACGCTGAACTAAAGCTAGGTGCTACCTATCCAGAAGGTGAAGATGTAGCAGCAGAATTATTATGTATTCAGCAAACGGAAGAAGAAGTAATAGACGGTGAAGAAGGTGCAGAAGTCGAAAAAGCACAGCTTGAAGCTCGCCTTATGGCGCAGCGCATTAAAGCGATGGTTGATTCCGGTTATGAAGTGTATGACCGTAAAAATGATAGTATGCGTCCGGTGCAATATCGCGATTTCGTTATTTTACTTCGCTCCATGCCGTGGGCCCCGCAAATTATGGAAGAGTTAAAATTACAAGGAATTCCAGTATACGCTGACCTCGCGACTGGTTATTTTGAAGCGACGGAAGTAAATATTATGATGAACGTATTCCGCGTTATTGATAATCCGATGCAAGATATTCCGCTTGCCGCTGTACTTCGTTCCCCAATCGTTGGATTGAGCGATGAAGAACTTGCAACGCTTCGTGCTCATGGAAAGAAAGGCTCGTTTTATGAAGTAATGAGCTCATTCTTAAAAGGGGCACCGCTTGAAGAGGAGCAAGAACTTCATGATAAATTAGAGTGGTTTTATAACTTACTGCAAGGATGGCGTGAATTCGCCCGTCAACAATCACTTTCTGATTTAATTTGGAAAGTGTACGGTGAGACAGGTTATTACGACTTCGTTGGCGGTTTACCAGCTGGAAAGCAAAGGCAGGCAAACTTACGCGTACTATATGACCGCGCAAGACAATATGAAGCAACATCATTTAGAGGATTATTCCGCTTCTTACGTTTTATTGAACGTATTTTAGAACGCGGTGATGATATGGGTACGGCGAGGGCCCTCGGTGAACAAGAAGACGTTGTTCGCATTATGACGATTCATAAAAGTAAAGGGCTAGAGTTCCCGGTCGTATTTGTAGCTGGACTTGGTCGTCGTTTTAATACACAAGACTTAATGAAACGTTTCTTATTGCATAAAGATTTCGGTTTCGGTTCGCAATTTATCGATCCGCGTAAACGAATTAAATATACAACATTATCACAGCTTGCGATTAAGCGTAAAATGAAAATGGAATTAATTGCGGAAGAAATGCGCGTACTATACGTAGCATTGACGCGTGCGAAAGAGAAGTTAATTTTAATCGGAACAGTTAAGGATGCAAATAAGGAAATGGAAAAATGGCTTGATGCGAGGGAACATAGTGAATGGTTATTACCAGATCACATACGTGCCGGAGCGTCTTGTTATTTAGACTGGATTGCACCTTCATTATATAGACACCGTGATAGTGAAATGCTTCTTGAATTAGGACAAGGAAGCATTCCGGATGAAATTTACGGATATGACACTAGCTGGAAAGTAGAAGTTGTGGACGGTAACACACTACTTGCACCAGAGCCAGTTCAAGAAGAGAAACAAGAATTGTTAGAAGCGCTTCGTGAGAAAAAGGCTGTTCCCCTGCAAAGTGAACGGAAAGAAGAAGTGTACGACAGATTAATGTGGAAGTACGGATATGAGGATGCGACATCTCATCGTGCGAAGCAATCTGTTACAGAAATAAAGAGAAATTATCAATCTGAAGAAGGTAGCGATAACGCCTTTATTAAAAAACTACGTGCACCAATTAAAACACGCCCGCGCTTTATGGAGAAAAAAGGGTTAACGTACGCAGAGCGCGGAACAGCAGTCCATGCCGTTATGCAGCATGTTGATTTGAAGAAGCCGATTACGGTTGAAGTTCTTCAAGAGCAAATTGCTGGAATGGTAAATAAGGAATTATTAACATTCGAGCAGGCGGAAGAAATAGCGATTGAAAAAGTAATTTCATTCTTTGACAGTGACTTAGGTAAAAGGGTATTAGCGGCGAAAAGTGTTGAGCGTGAAGTACCATTTACGATGATGCTTGCAGCAGAAGAAGCATATCAAGATTGGCAAGGGAAGAGTGAAGAAACGATTCTTGTCCAAGGGGTTATCGACTGCATGATTGAAGAGGAAGATGGCATTACGTTAATCGACTTTAAAACAGATACGATTGAAGGGAAATTCCCAGGCGGATTCGAACAAGCGAAACCAATTTTAGAAGATCGATATAAAGTGCAGCTTTCGTTATATGCAAAAGCACTGGAGAAAAGCTTACAACATCCTGTAAAAGAGAAATGTTTATACTTCTTTGATGGGAATCACGTTGTAAATATTGAAGAATAGAGGGGCTTGTAAATGGTAACGGAAAAAACGTTAAGAACTTGTGAACAGGGACACGAGTACTATAAAAGTAGCGATTGTCCAACTTGCCCAGTCTGTGAGAAAGAGAGAAAACCAAAAGAAAGTTTTCTCTCTCTTCTTTCAGCGCCAGCAAGAAGGGCATTAGAGCACCGTGGAATTCAAACTGTAGAAGAACTCTCAAAATATAGTGAAAAAGAAATTTTAAAACTGCATGGTATGGGACCTGCGTCTTTGCCGAAGCTTAAGAAGGTTTTGGAGGAGAGTTGGTTATCATTTAAATAAAATAGTGCCTCTTCACTACTTACTTGTTTATACCACTATTTGTGGACTGTAAAGCTCTTGCTTATTAAAATTTCATTTTAATAATTTTGAATTACATAAAAGAAAAAAGTAGGAGAATATCTCCTACTTTTTTTACGCTGTTCCAATCTGATCTTGATCTGCCACATCAGAATCAAATGTATTCGTTGCACTAACACCGTTAAACGTATTCACGACAAATCCAACATTGGAAGCTCCGGACCCATTATAAGCTTTCGTGTTTTCTTTCGGAGAAACGTTATAAAAATCTCCTAAATTGAAAGAACCGTTACTGTTTTGAACGACGAGATTTCCAACAACAGAAGGCATATCCATCCACCTACTTTACTAAACTTTGTAATTACTATATGAATTATTGTGCGGAAGGTTCATCTGTAATATATTGGCGGATTTGCATAATACGAGAGTTATTAAAAACATAATCAACATTTCCAATTTGAAATCCACCAGAGTTTAAAAGTGTGCGCAATTCAACGTTATTCACTTCAATAAAAGGGCATTCATTTACAATATTTAATTTTACATCTGTCGTTCGTTTTGGAATTGTAATGTGTTCATCTGTAAAGATTTCAAAAGCATCAAAGCTACCTTCTCCCCGTATATAACAAGGAATTTCACGGTGGACGGCAATAGCTCTACTTTTTAATTCCATTTGATTGGCATCTCCAACTTGAAATACGGCAGCAATCCCTAACGAAACAATAGAAACATTTTGGACAATAGACACATGATGCAACATAATTTTTCAGTCTCCTTAACCTGGAGTAGGAGGGACATCTGTTACTAATGGTACAAATGGACCCTCTGTAACTGTTTCAAATGGTGTATCGAGAATAGAAGATAGAATGAGGAGATTTGCATCTCCAATTAAAAAGAGTGCGGACGACGATACACCGTTCATTTTAATCTGTCCGACTTTTAACTCACGGTTTACAACGTTAAGGTTCATACATACTTACTCCTTTCGGAAATTTCCCGGTATGTGCTGAATAAAGGAGAGAAAGGCTTTGTCAATATCTTGTTTCATTGCCTGAATAATGATATCTCGTAAATAATCTGGATCTGTTGAAATACCTTCATATGATTGCGCTTGTGATAAATAATAAGGGAGTCGATGCTCCATCTGTTTTTTTATGTCATCCACCATCATTTGTCGATACATTTCATCAAGCGGTGTTCTCTCTTCTTGTTCAAAATGGAGAATACGATTATATGCTTCTTCATCTAAGTATCGATGCATTTCTTGGAGGATACCTTGATAAAAGTCTGGGTTTGTTTCGGTTTCAGGGTTTACCTTCAATGTTTCTGTATCCACTTGAAAATCTTCAATTTGTTGTCCTTTTGCTGAAAATGGGTTTAAACCAATATTTAAAGTACCATTTAAATTTTCGACTTTTAATTGATCGAATTTGTATTCCACTTTTCCTACAGAAGAGGAGGGGCGATTTTTTAATTCGTTAAGCTCTTCTTGGAGTTGGCGCACTTGATCTTCTAAATTTAGGATGGCTGCTTGTTGTGTTTGAAGAGCTTGTTGAAGTTGGTGTAAGTAAGTATATATATCTTGATTCATTTGTGAAACCTCCTTTTCAATAGGGAGGGTAAAAATATTCCTGCTATATATTTATGACAAGGATGTCTTAAGAAGAACTAGTTGATGGTTTGATAGAAATAATTTGTCCTTTTGCCTGTAATGGGCGAAGCGGTTCCGTAAATCCGCCCGTATTTGAAAATTTAGATAGGGCTTTAATACTTCCGGCAGTACCAATTTGGAACACAGAAGAGGTTGTAATGCTATCAATTTTAATACTGTTGATGATGATACTTTGGTTTACATAAAAATTCAATGCAATTGCCTCCTTTAAGTTGAGCCAATTATCGCTTGATCGATTACATCTGAATCGTTGACAGTCGTTGCACTTTGATAATTGTAGACAGAAACATTATCTCCAACGTTGAAAGAGCCGGCCCCGGCGAAAGCACGTGAGTAACTAATAGGCCTAATCGCAAATACATCTCCAATATGAAAAATACCACTTGATCCAATATTGACGATACGAATATGTCCGACCATAGCTGGCATACAAAACACCCTTCGTTTTTAAAATTTTCTTTTCTACTATTGTATGGGCGTTTCCAATAAAATGTGTATTTTTTTGAAATAAAAGAAACACACGCATTATTGCGTGTGTGTTTTGAACGTTTGATTAGGGTGTAAATCCGTATGTACATGACAAATTACATTTAAGAGCCTGTCCAGTTCTTGGCTACAATCCACTGTTTTTTGAGAAGTCATTCCATAGCGTTCAGCAAAATAAATCATTTTTTCACGTTTTTTTTCAATCGCTTGCTCAAACATTGAAATCGGCTCCATCTCTAAATGAAATTTTTAGTATATATGTAGTACATATTATACAAAAACTTCATAAAAAAGAAATGCATTCGCTAAAAAAAGTAAAATTTCTACATTTTATGCCAAATGATAAAGGGGTAACGAATAAGGGATGAGAAGAATATTGTAAAAATTAGCGTGCATGAGAAGGTTTTTTTCTTGCGGATGCGAATACAATTAAAGGGTATGAGTTTTAGGATGGAGAGTGGAAATATTGCGTTTTGTAACGGCGAAGAAAGAAGAAAAGGTATTTGTAGGTATTGTAGATGAAGAAGAAGAAAAGGTATTACACTTAAGAGAAGCGCAAAGACAAAAAGGGGAAAAGGTTACAATCCCTATTACAATGTTAGAGTGTATTGAAAGAGGGACTGAATGCTTTGAGAAAGTATGTGAAATTGTAAATTGGGCAAAAGAGAACGGGGAAGCGGCGTATTATCCGTTAACAGAGGTGAAAATATTAGCGCCGATTCCAAGGCCAAGAAAGAATATTTTGTGCGTTGGAAAAAACTATCGTGAGCATGCGGTAGAAATGGGCGGAGTAGAGTCTATTCCAGAAAATATAATGATCTTTACGAAAGCACCAACAACAGTTATTGGCATAAATGAGCAAATTAATGGTCACCCTCATGCAACGGACGAACTAGATTATGAAGGAGAATTAGCTATCATTATTGGTAAGCGAGGGAAGCAAATAAAAAAAGAAAAAGCGCTTGAGCATGTTTTTGGTTATACGATTATCAATGATGTAACAGCTCGAGACATTCAAAGAAAACATAAACAGTTTTTCTTTGGGAAAAGCTTCGATACATTTTGTCCGATGGGACCGTATTTAATTCATAAATCGGTGGTTAATGCGCCGAATGCATTACACATTGAAACGGTAGTAAATGGAGAAGTAAGGCAAACTTCTAACACAAATAAAATGATTTTTTCAATAGAAGAAATTATTTCAACGATAAGTAAAGGAATGACTTTAGAACCAGGTGATATTATTGCAACAGGAACGCCGGCTGGTGTCGGAAAAGGTTTTACACCACCGAAGTTTTTACATGCTGGTGATGAAGTGGTCATTACAGTAGAAGGAATTGGTACTTTACGAAATGTAGTGAAATAAAGAAAAGAGCTATCTTGTTAAAAGATAGCTCTTTTTTTATGGCCTTGGGTTATAGAGGTAATCGATAACGGCAAAAGTGTAAAGACCAATGAATGCAAGTGTACAAATGCCAAATAGTATAACCGTAAGTGCGCTTTTTTCTCGTCCAAAACCAATGATAGTAAGAATAACAGCAGTCCAAAATGATGCTTTCAGTAGTGTGAGTGTAGTAGGAGTTGAGTAATGAAGCCATGTTGTGGAAAGTAGGAAACCAAAGAATGTAACTAAAATAAAAGCTGTAGCTAAATAGTTAATATGTTTACCATATCTTAATAGCATGTCGCACCTCCTTTACGATTTTAAAATACAGAAAATTACAATTTCATCTTAATATAAATGAATATAAAAAGAAAGAGGTTGTCCCAACATGTCGGACAACCTCTCTATCATTACGATAATACAGCTTTAATTTTTTGGAATGCCCACTCTAAATCTTCTTCAGAGATTACTAGAGGTGGTGCGATACGAATTACATTTTCGTGTGTTTCTTTACATAATAGACCAGCTGCTTTTAGTTGTTCACAGTAAGGACGAGCTGGCTCGTTTAATTCGATACCGATGAATAAACCTTTACCACGAACTTCAGTGATCATTGGGTTATCAATCTCTTTTAATTGCCCAACTAATTTTTCACCTAATTGAAGAGAACGCTCTGTTAATTTTTCTTCTTCTAACACTTCAAGAGCCGCGATAGAAACAGCACATGCAAGTGGATTACCACCGAATGTAGAACCGTGAGAACCTGGCTCAAATACACCTAAAATGTCGCGGTTTGCTGCTACGCAAGAGATTGGGAACACACCGCCGCCAAGTGCTTTACCAAGTATGTACATGTCAGGAGTTACATTGTCCCAGTCACAAGCAAATACTTTACCAGTACGGCTTAAGCCAGTTTGGATTTCATCTGCTACAAATAAAACGTTTTCTTTTTTACATACTTCAAAAGCTTCTTTTAAGTAACCAGCTGGTGGGATATTAATTCCTGCTTCACCTTGAATTGGCTCTAAAATGAATGCTGCTGTGTTTGGTGTAATTGCGGCTTTTAATGCTTCTAAATCACCGTAAGGAATTACAACGATGCCAGGAAGCATTGGACCGAATCCACGCTTGTACTCTTCATTTGAAGACATAGAAACAGAACCCATTGTACGTCCGTGGAAGTTATCTTCACAAACGATGATTTCAGCACGGTTTGCTTCCACTTTCTTCACATCATAAGCCCAGCGACGAACTGTTTTAATTGCAGTTTCAACAGCTTCAGCACCTGTATTCATTGGAAGTACCATTTCTTTATTAGTTAGTTTCGCAACTTTTTCGTACCAAGGACCTAATTGATCGCTATGGAAAGCACGAGAAGTTAACGTAACACGATTAGCTTGGTCAATTAAAGCGTTAATAATTTTCGGGTGACGATGACCTTGGTTTACTGCAGAATATGCACTTAATAAGTCCATATAGCGGTTTCCTTCAGGATCTTCTACCCAAACACCTTCTGCTTTAGAAATAACGATTGGAAGTGGGTGATAGTTATTTGCTCCGTATGTGTCTGTAAGTTCGATAATATCCTTAGTTTGAATCATGATTGTTCCCCCTTTTGTTATTACAAGAAGTTTGTAAATACTCTAAATATTATAGCATTTAAATGTAAAAAAGCGAAACATTTCCTGAAAATAAATGAACATGTTATCATATAAAGTGAAAAAGTGTGAAAAGAGGAGGTAAGGGATACGATGGTACATATGCATATTACAGCATGGGCGTTAGGTTTAATTTTATTCTTCGTTGCGTATTCACTTTATTCAGCAGGAAGAAAAGGGAAAGGTGTACATATGGGGCTTCGCCTAATGTATATCATTATTATTGTGACAGGCTTCATGTTGTACATGAGTATTGTGAAGACAGCAACAGGTAGCATGCACATGTGGTATGGCTTAAAAATGTTAGCTGGTATTTTAGTTATCGGTGGAATGGAAATGGTTCTTGTGAAAATGAGCAAAAACAAACCAACAGGGGCGGTTTGGGGCTTATTTATTGTTGCGCTAGTAGCAGTATTTTACCTTGGGCTGAAATTACCGATTGGCTGGAAAGTATTCTAATAAAAAATAAAGCCACCTTATAATCTCAAAGACTTGGGAGATTATAAGGTGGTTTTTTACTTTATCCCGTAAACATCAGATTGGTGAAGGCTAATAATCAGTGGGCTCCCCCGCTGATTAAAGTTTCACTTTATGTCGCATCGATATGCAACTCTTCTCCATTTACTTTCGTAAAACGGAACATATTTTTATTTGACGTAGTGTGACGGACGAAATGGTGCTGCAGTGTACAGATCATTTCTTCGTTATCAAACAAAAGAATATTTACTCCTTCGCGTGACTCCTCTTGCGGTAAGAAAGATAAATAATTATGACAATACATGCAATCATATAAAGAGTAGTGAAGTGATTGCAATGATTCGGTTAATAATGTGAAGACAGAGTCAGGTAATTCCTCCAGCCATTCATTATAGCTAAGAAGTAACTTTTTTCGAATACGTATCATTTCACCATTTTGCAAATGGTGTTGCTCGTTGGCGATTTGTAATACATCTTGTTCATAGAAACGGGCTGGTAGCCAATTGTTATTATACAAAATTTCAAACCCATCTTCGGCAATATCTTCTAATAAAAACGCTTCATCATTTTCATCATCAAAGAATACCCACTCATTGTTTATATATTCTACATTACCGACTGTATGAGCACGGGGCTGATTATATAAAATATGTTTACGTTGTATCATACACGATTTCTCCTTTATGAAAAGTAGTTATTCCTGTTATAGACAGTTCGTGCATTCTTTATAACTAGACACATATAGACATAGGTGGGCATACAATAAAACACGTTTTACTGAGTGAAAATGCTATTCCATATGTGGATAGTAGGTTATCGTCAAGTTTTTCATTTTTTTGATCCGCACTCACAGGGTGGGGATTACTGCACGTTCAAGAAAAGAAATAAGATGGAAGGATGATTTATATGTGCGGGATTACAGGATGGGTGGATTATAAACGCTCATTAGAAGGAGAAAGAGATGTCGTTACGAAGATGGCTGAGACGTTAGCGAAACGGGGGCCGGATGATAATAAAGTTTGGATTAAAGGAAATGTCGCATTTGGGCATAAGCGGTTAATCGTTGTGGATCCTGAGGGCGGTAAACAGCCGATGACTTGTTTAAAAGATGAAACGAATTACGCCATTTGCTATAACGGTGAACTTTATAACACAGAAGACATTCGAAAGGAATTATTAAGAAGAGGATATAGGTTCAAAGGTCATTCTGATACAGAAGTATTATTAGCTTCTTATATTGAATGGAAAGAAGAATGTGTCGATCATTTAAACGGTATATATGCGTTTGCAGTATGGGACGAACAGAAAGAACAAGTATTTATTGCGAGAGATCGATTAGGTGTAAAGCCACTTTTTTATAAATATGATAGCGGACGCTTACTATTTGGTTCGGAGTTAAAAGCGATATTGTCGCATCCAGATGTGAAGGCGGAAGTAACGTTAGAAGGATTATCAGAAATATTCGGGCTCGGACCGTCAAGAACGCCTGGCCACGGTATTTATGCTGGTATAAAAGAATTGCGTCCAGGTCATGCGATGACATTTTCAAAGAACGGTTTGTGTATATGGAGATATTGGAATGTAGAAAGTAAAAAACATGAAGACTCTTTTGAAGAAACAGTAGAGAAAACGCGCTTTTTATTACAAGATGCTATTACAAGACAGCTTGTTTCTGATGTACCACTATGTACTTTTTTATCGGGTGGTGTAGATTCGAGCGCTATTACAGCTATTGCAGCGAAAGAATATGAGAGATCGGGAAAAGGGCAATTACACACGTATTCTATTGATTACGAAGATAATGACAAATACTTTAAAGCGAATGCATTCCAGCCAAATTCAGATGCTCCGTTTATTAATTTAATGACTGAGACATTTCAAACCAACCCATCATCGCTGCGTCATTTCGAATGAAAAATTAGCAGAGTATTTAACTGAAGCAGTACTCGTTCGTGATTTGCCTGGTATGGCAGATATCGATTCGTCATTATTATGGTTTTGCCGAGAAATTAAACAAGATTTTGTCGTTGGCTTATCTGGAGAATGTGCAGATGAAATATTTGGTGGATATCCGTGGTTTTATAGAGAAGATGATTTACAATCGAGTGCATTTCCGTGGATGCGTTCTACAGAGGCACGTGAACAACTTCTAAAAAAAGAATGGAGAAATAAATTAAATTTACAACAATATGTACAAAGGCGCTATGAAGAGTCGATTCAAGAAGTTCCTATTTTAGAGGGGGAAAGTCCGCTAGAAGCAAAAAGACGCCAATTATTTTATTTAAATATGATATGGTTTATGACAACATTATTAGACAGAAAAGACCGCATGAGTATGGGGGCGAGCTTAGAAGTACGTGTTCCATTTGCAGATCATCGTCTTGTCGAATATGCGTGGAATATTCCTTGGGAAATGAAAATGTATAAAAACCGCGAAAAAGGTCTATTACGTAAAGCGTTAGAAGGTATACTTCCACATGACATCTTATATAGAAAGAAGAGTCCTTATCCGAAAACGCACAATCCGCACTATACAAAAGCAGTAACAGTATGGCTTCAAAATCTATTAACGGATAAAGGTTCAATTTTACACGAACTGTTTGATAAAGAGCAGTTGAGCGGATTAATTCAGTCTGGCGGCAGTGCATTTCAAACACCATGGTTTGGTCAATTGATGACTGGGCCACAGCTTTTAGCTCATTTAGCACAAATTCACGTTTGGTTTAAAGAATATGGGGTAAATATTAAAGAATAGGAGAAAAGCGACTTACTTTATAAGTAAGTCGCTTTTTATTAAATAAATTGTCATATAAAATTCAGAATCATATTAGAAAAAATCCTTATTTAGAATAATTATCTTTACGTATTTATTATTAGTTGTTATAATTGGAAACAAATGTTCTTGAAAAAGATTCTCATTTATAAAATTGAGGTGTTATATAGATGAAAAAGAAAAAAATAGGTTTACTCGTAATGGCGTATGGAACACCAGAATCATTAGACGATGTAGAGGCGTATTATACACATATCCGTCACGGGCGTAAGCCATCAGAAGAAGCGCTTGAAGATTTAATTGGGCGCTATAAAGCGATTGGTGGAATTTCGCCGCTTGCAAAAATTACGAAAGAACAGGCGCATAAATTAACAGATTCAATGAATAATATATTTACAGAGTATGAATTTACTTGTTACTTAGGTTTAAAACATACTGCTCCGTTTATAGAAGATGCTGTAGAAGAAATGAAGCGTAATGGGATTGAGCAAACGATTAGTATCGTATTAGCGCCGCATTATTCTACATTTAGCATTAAAGCGTATAATGACCGTGCTATTCGTCTTTCAAAAGAAATCGGTGGTCCTGTTATTGAATCAATTGAACAATGGTATGATGAACCGAAGTTTATTTCGTATTGGGCAGACCAAATAAAAGAAACGTTTACAGAAATTGATGATAAAGAGAAAGCAGTCGTAATTTTTTCAGCGCATAGTTTGCCAGAAAAAATTATTGCAGCAGGAGACCCATATGTAGAACAACTAAAGCATACGGCAGATTTAATTGCAGAAGCTGCAAATATTCAAAACTATACAATCGGTTGGCAAAGTGCTGGGAATACTCCAGATCCGTGGATTGGTCCAGATGTGCAAGATTTAACGAAAGATTTATATGAAGAGCATGGGTACGAATCTTTCATATATTGCCCAGTTGGTTTTGTAGCGGAGCATTTAGAAGTTTTATATGACAACGATTATGAATGTAAAGTTGTAACGGATGAATTAAATGCCAAATATTTTAGACCAAATATGCCGAATGCGCAATCTGCATTTATCGACTGTTTGGCTGAAATTGTTTCCAAAAAAGTGAAGGAAATAGTTGACAAAGATCTAGTTTTGAATAATAATTAGTTTATAATAATTTTAAACAAATAATAATTACTATGAAAGAAAGAGGAGGATCCCCCTAGATGAATCCAAATAATCGCTTAACAACAAACCAAGGTGCTCCAGTTGGAGACAACCAAAATTCTCGTACAGCTGGTCGTCGTGGACCAGTATTATTAGAAGACTATCATTTAGTAGAAAAACTTGCACACTTTGATCGTGAACGTATTCCGGAGCGTGTTGTGCATGCACGTGGTGCAGGTGCTCACGGTGTATTCGTAACGAAAAATAGTATGAAGCAATATACGAAAGCTGCATTTTTACAAAATGAAGGAACTGAAACACCTGTATTTGTTCGTTTTTCAACGGTTATTCATGGTCAAGGTTCTCCTGAAACAGCACGTGACCCACGTGGGTTCGCTGTTAAATTTTATACAGAAGAAGGAAACTACGATATCGTAGGTAATCATTTACCAGTTTTCTTCATTCGTGATGCAATTAAATTCCCTGATATGGTACATTCTTTAAAACCAGCACCTGATACGAATATTCAAACGCCAGATCGTTACTGGGATTTCATGACGTTAAGTCCAGAATCTACACATATGATGACATGGGTATTTTCTGATTACGGTACACCAGCAAGTTATCGTGAAATGGAAGGTTTCGGTGTACATTCATTTAAATGGATTAATGAAGAAGGTAAAATTGTTTATATTAAATACCACTGGAAACCACAGCAAGGTGTACGTAACTTAAATGCGAAAGAAGTGCAAGAGGTACAAGGGAAAGACTTCAATCATGCTACTCGTGACCTGTTCGACGCGATCGAAAAAGGAAATCACCCGAAATGGGATTTACACGTACAAGTTATGCAATTAGATGAAATGGATTCTTTAGACTTTGATCCACTAGATCCAACGAAAGTATGGCCAGAAGATCGCTTCCCGTTAATTGAAGTAGGGACAATGACGTTAAATCGTAATCCGAAAAACTTCTTTGCAGAAGTAGAACAAGTAGCGTTCTCTCCAAGTGCCACTGTAAATGGTATTGAGCCATCGGAAGATAAATTATTACAAGGTCGTTTATTCTCTTACCCAGATACACAGCGTTATCGTCTTGGTGCAAATTACTTACAAATTCCTGTAAACTGCCCATACGCAGCTGTTCATAATCAACAACGTGATGGTGCGATGCAAGTGAATCAAAACCCATCTACAATCAACTACGAACCGAGCCGTCATGCTGAAAATCCAGTTGAAGACCCAGCTTACCGCGATTCAACTATGAAAGTAGAAGGCTATGTATCTCGTGAAAAAATTGAGAAACCAAATGACTTTAAACAAGCAGGTGAGCGTTACCGTTCATTCTCTAAAGAAGAGCAAGATAACTTAATTGCAAACTTAACAAATGACTTGAAAGACGTAAATGAACGCACGAAATTACTAGCTGTTTGTAACTTCTTCCGTGCAGATCAAGAATACGGTATGCGTTTAGCGCAGGCATTAAATGTTGATATTACGCAATATGTAGGAAATGCTCCGAAATAAATCGGAAAAGACGACTGGGTTTCGGTCGTCTTTTTTATGTGTAAAGTTACACGCGGGTATTCTTCAGTTTCGTTATGTCGGAATTTGTTGGTAAATCGATATCTTGTGTCGAAACGTTGATATATTGAAAGGAACAATCGATATATTTGAAAAATCGTTGATATATCCAAAAAACCGTTAATATATTTCCGGTTATACTAGGTGGGGTATATTGCCCGGTGCGCAAAAAAGAGATGCAATCTATTACTAATAGATTGCATCTCTTTTTTAGTTCACTCGCTCAGTATACTCATAAGCTTTCTCCCCGTGCATCGAAATATCAAGTCCCATATGTTCCTCGTGCTCATCTACCCGGACAGGGAGGAAGAAGTTGATTGCTTTAATAATGGCATACGTCATTATAATTGTGAACGCATATGTTGCGCCGATCGCTACAAGTTGTTTCAACAGCAGCGAGGCGTTTCCGTAAAATAATCCGTTAGCGCCATCGCCGTTTACGGCAGTAGTTGCAAATAATCCTGTCGCAATACCGCCCCAAGTTCCACCGATGCCGTGACATCCGAATGCATCGAGTGTATCGTCGTATCCGAATTTTGTTTTTAAGAAAAAGACCGCTCCGAAGCATAATACGCCGCCAATTGCTCCGATAAGAAGAGCTGAGAAAGGTGTAACGAACCCGCAAGCTGGTGTAATAGCGACTAGACCGGAAACGGCGCCACAAGCAGCTCCCATCGCAGTCGGTTTTGATTGGAAGAACCACTCTGAAAGCATCCAAGTTAATGCTGAGGCAGCAGCGGCTATATTTGTATTAATAAATGCAGTTAAAGCTACGTCGTTTAAGGATAATGCGCTGCCGACGTTAAAACCGAACCAGCCAAACCATAATAAGCCTGCGCCTAACATTGTAAATGGCAAATGGTGAGGAGAAGAACCATTTATGTTTTTTCGTTTTCCGAGGAAAATAGCTAATACAAGACCAGCAACTCCGGAAGTGATGTGAACGACGTTTCCGCCAGCGAAGTCTAGTGCACCAAATTCCCTTAGCCACCCGCCGACGCCCCATACCCAATGAGCGACAGGATTGTAAACAATCGTTGTCCATAAAAGGATAAAAATAAGAAAGGCAGAAAATCGCATTCTTTCAGCAAATGCACCTGAAATTAAAGCTGGAGTTAAAATGGCGAACATGAGTTGAAACATCATGAATAAATTGTGAGGAATAGTAGATGAGTAGTCTGGATTTGGTGCGTAGGTAACTCCGTTTAGACCGAACCAATCAAGTGTACCAATAAGCCCGTGCCAATCTGGTCCGAATGATAAAGAATAGCCGATAACAATCCATTGAATCGAAACGATAGCCATTGCACTATAACTATGCATCGTTGTACTGAGTACATTTTTGCTGCGAACCATACCTCCATAAAAAAGTGCCAATCCTGGTGTCATCAACATGACCATTACTGTCGTCACAAACATAAAAACTGTATCTCCCATATTCATGAGCTCTCCTCCTATGATGTTAGAAAAAATAACATCGTTTTGTTATGTTTCATATCATATTCGAAAAAGAACTAAAAATCAACTAAAAATTCAGAAAAATATATACATGATGTTAGAAAATATAACATAGATTATTTTGTGAGGATTGAAATCGACATATGCGTTTCTCTCGGATAATTGGTATAATATTCTTACAATTAAAAACTTGGGGGATGCGTGTGGGAAAAATACGGACTAGGAAACTATTCATTTGTTTTTGCTTAGCTTTTGTTTTGTTTGTACCAATACATACTTTTGCAGACGAAAAAAGAGAGTGGAAAGATGAAGTTATATACTCCATTATGATTGATCGCTTCAATAATGGAGAACCGAAAAATGACAAACAATTAGAAGTTGGTAATTTAGAAGGGTATCAAGGCGGGGATATAAGAGGAATTATAAAAAGGTTGGATTACATAAAAGAAATGGGTTTTACTACCGTTATGCTTTCGCCGCTTTTTGAAAGTGGAAAGTACGATGGATTAGACGTGCGAAATTTTAAAAAGGTAAATGAACATTTCGGGACAGACAATGATGTGAAAGAACTTGTAAAAGAAGCTCATGCAAAAGGAATGAAAGTTGTATTTCAATTTCCGCTTGGAGAAAACGAACGACAGGTAATTGACGCAATGAAATGGTGGATAAAAGAAGTTGATTTAGACGGAAGTTATGTTATACATAGTGAAAAAAAGCCGCGTTCCTTTTGGGATAACGCGCAAAAAGATATGCAAGTGATAAAGAAAGATTTTCGTATTATGACAAAGGAGGATAGCGAATACAACGAAAAAATCGTAGAATCGTTTTCCGAAGCGGATGTATCGGTGAAATCGTTATACGATGTGAGTAAAAAAGAAGGGGAATTTGTTACGTTTTTAGATGATCAAGAAACAAAAAGATATGCGCGTATTGCAAAAGAAAATATGTATTATCCGCCATCACGTTTAAAACTGGCGCTTACTTATTTGTTAACATCACCTGGGATTCCGAATTTTTATTACGGAACGGAAATTGCATTAGATGGAGGAAGTGTACCCGATAATAGACGATTAATGGATTTTAAGTCAGACGAAAAATTTATGCAGCACATAACAAAACTAGGTGAACTTAGGCAGGCGAGACCGTCTTTACGACGCGGTACGTTTGAGCTTCTGTATGATAAGAGCGGGATGAGCATACTAAAACGAAAATATAAAGATGAAGTAACTTTAGTAGCAATTAATAATACGAAAGAAACACAAAAAGTCTCCTTACCTGCAAGTGCAATTGGTGAAAAACAAGAGTTAAGAGGATTGTTACAGGATGAAATTATAAGAGAGGAAAACGGAAAGTTTTATCTCGTTTTAAAACGTGAAGAATCAAACGTGTATAAAGTTAACGGAGAAACAGGTGTGAATTGGTTATTTATCTCCTTAATCGTTGGTGTGAATGTATTATTTATTGCGTTTCTAATTGCAGTTAAAAGGAAGCGTAGATGAGATGAGAAATTACTCGCTCTATGTTCATGTCTTCTTATTGTATTTGTAAGTTTGTTCGGCGGGGCAATAGTGTTATTCTGTTGATATGAAATTTCTTAAGAGAAACGACGTGAGAATGAAAACGTCCCTAGTGAGAGGAGGGCTAGGTTAGGAAGAGGATATTCTTCCTAACCTGTTTTTTGTGTTAACACCGATAGGGAAGAATCTTTGAAGCAATCAATAATTGCAACTATATTAATTTTACATTACATTAAAAGTTAGAGAATACTCTTATACTAATACAGTGCTAAATAGTAGGTGGGAAAATGGAGTTTTACGATTTGGGTATTACCATTAAAGAGCTTAGAATTAAAAAAAATATATCACAATCCGAATTATGTCATGGAATATGTTCGCAAAGTCAAATTAGCAAAATAGAAAAAGGTGTGATTTATCCATCTAGTATATTGTTATATCAATTATCAGAAAGACTTGGTATTGACCCAAATAATATATTTGCATTAACTCAAAACAAAAAATTAAAATATGTAGAAAATGTAAAATGCGTAATAAAAGATTGCTTAAAGCAAAAACAATACAAAGAACTTTATGAAATAGTGAAAAAAGAGAAAAACGAAAATAACTTCCAATCAACAGAAGATAAACAATTTTTAATATGGCATGAAGCGATTGCTATATTTATGGTGGATAAATCAATAAAAACTGCTTTAGATTTTTTAAATAATGCATTAAAATTAACTGTAACTAATTCTGATTTTTTATCAGAAAGAGAAATAGATATTATGCAGACAATTGCTATATTCCATGGGGAAAATAAAGAATATGAAAAAAGTATTAATATATTAAGAAGGTGTTTAACTAATTTTAATAAGTTAGATTTTCCTAGAGATAAAGAAATTAAATTGAAAATTATTTTTAATTTAGCAAAAATTTTAGGTCATGCAAATCAACATGAAGAGGCAGTAAAATACAATGATATGGGTATCAAACTAGCTATTAATCTAAATACTTTATATTTACTAGGTGAATTATACTATGGAAAAGCTTGGAATTTATTGAAACTTAAACAACCTAATGAAGAAGATGTTGCAAATAACATGAAAAAAGCATTATTTATATTTGAACTAACAGAAAAAGAAAATCTGATAAAAATGGTTAAAGAAAAATATTTTGAAAACCAAACTGAAAAAAGTCACTCATAATTCATTTGGAAATCACTTGAAATATAATAAAACCTACAGGGGAAATCTCTGTAGGTTTTATACTTATAAACTTGCTTCTAAAATATTAGTGCTTAATATAAATTTTTGAATAAGAGTTTACTTAGCGCTTTAGTGTACTTTTTTATTTTGAAGCCTGCATCTTTATTAAAGATGTATGCTTCTGTTTAAATCCATCCGAATATTATTGGTTCAAGTCGGAGGAAGGTACTTTGGGGTGTCTTTTCTTTAGATCTTTATCATTAACTATTTAATGTTTTTTAAATGATTACATGACATATTTTTTTTGTACCAAGCTTTGTTGATACAGTTAGATTTATCCGTTAGTGTATTCGTATTATTAGAACATCCTACAGTATTTAGGGAGAATGTGGCTAATAAAAACCATAATATTAATTTCTTCAAAAAACCACTTCTAACTCTTTTTTAATTAACATTTTTGAGATCCTTACTAATTTTACATTACATTAAAGGTTGGGAAATATTCTTATACTCATAAATTGTTACGTTTTGGCGGGGAGAGGAATTATGAGTCACAGCGATTTTTAAGATGACTTTGGCCCAGGATGTGGTTATTAAGAAAAGTAATTCAAATTGAAGGGGAAACGTCTTAAGGTATATTTTTCTTATTTTCAATAAGGTCTGCTAAATACATGTATAAAACAAATTCTACAATAAGGCCTAGTTTAATCATGTGCTCACTTGTAAAGTATTCGTATGGTTAGACTCTGTTCACTTAGTGATTTTCACCGCATATACCATTTTTCTATGGTTTGTTCTCGGAATATTGTCTCTACAAAACAAAAAACTCCTCTAATTAAGAGGAGTTTTCTTTTTAGCGGTAGTTAATGAACTGTACGTCGATTGGTAAATCAGCGCTACGAACAGCTGCGATTACTGCTTGTAAGTCATCACGGCTTTTCGCTGTAACACGTACTTGATCATCTTGTACTTGTGTTTTTACTTTTAATTTCATTTCTTTAATGATGTTGTTAATTTTTTTCGCGTTATCTTTATCGATACCTTGTTGAAGTGTTGCGCGTTGGCGAACAGTGTTGCCAGTTGCAGCTTCAACTTTTCCGTAATCTAAGTTCTTAATTGGAACGTTACGTTTTACAAGTTTAGAGATAAGAACGTCTTTTACTTGCTCTAATTTAAACTCGTCATCAGAAGTTAAAACAAGTACTTCTTTTTCTAATTTAATATCACTTTTACTTCCTTTAAAGTCATATCGGTTTTGGATTTCTTTTAATGCGATGTTAATTGCGTTTGTTACTTCAGGTAATTCTACTTTCGAAACGATGTCAAAAGAACTATCTTTTGCCATAGTTAGCACCTCCAAATAAATTTCTAATCTTGTTATGTACTGTACATACTAAAGTATAGCTGAAAACGAGTCTAGACTTAAGTGTTTTCGTACTTATATTCATGTAACCTTATTTTATTATAGTGAATTTTGGGCAGTTGGACAAATACAGGAAAAATCATGTTATAATTAACTTTTGTTTGGAATGATAAAAAAGATAATTTTATATATATAGAAGGGAATTAAAAAATATGTATTTGCAAATAGGATCGATTGAACAGGTAACTGTTTTACGCGAAACGGAAATTGGATATATGGTTGGGAATGAAGAAGAAGAAATTTTCCTACATAAAAACGAAGTAGCTGGAGAAATTGAAGAAGGCGATACGATTGACGTATTCTTATACCTTGATCACCAAAATCGTATTTCAGCAACAATGAAGGAGCCAATTATTACAACTTATGATTGGAACTGGGTAAAGGTTGTAGAAGTTATTCCGAGTTTAGGTGTGTTTGTTGATATTGGTGTATCAAAAGATATACTAATTCCAGCTGATGAATTCCCAATTTATATGCCGGTATGGCCAGAAGTTGGAGACGAATTATATTGTACGTTAAAATTAACGAATCGTGATCGTTTAATTGCTCTTCCAGCAAGAGATAGTGATATGCAAGAAATCGTTGTAGATGCGACACCATCTATGCGTAATAAAAACGTAAACGGACGTGTATATCGTTCGCTTCAAGTTGGTTCATTCATACTAACTGATGAGCATTTCCGTGCTTTCTTACACCATACAGAAAGAAAAGAACAAGTTCGCATCGGTCAGCGTGTAACAGGACGTATTATTGACGTAAAAGATGACGGTACAATTAACATTTCACTTCTTCCTCGTAAAGAAGAAGGAATGGAAGACGATGCTGCAGTAATTTATGCATATATGGAAGAACGAGGCGGAGCAATGCCGTTTTGGGATAAGAGCCATCCAGAAGATATTAAAGAACGCTTTAACATGAGTAAAGCTGCATTTAAGCGCGCACTTGGTAAGTTGATGAAAGAAGAAAAGGTTTACCAAGAAGAAGGTTGGACTTACTTTAAGAAATAAGATGAAAGATTAAAAAGCACACCCTTATCTAAAAAGATAAGGGTGTGCTTTTTTTAATTTCCTTGCGGAGAAACAAGAGTAAACGTATCTTTCAAATCACTATCATTTATTTTAATATTTGCCTTTTTTAATTCCTCTTGTAACAATTTTTTGCTGAATACAGGATCAGCAGTACGTTCTTCCTCTAAGTTTTTGCGAATAGAGTCTTTCACTTCATCATAAGGCTTTAAAGCTTTTTTATCAGTTAATTTAATAACGTGATAACCGTTTGATGATTTTACGGGATTGCTAATTTGTCCAACATTTAGTTTGTAGGCAGCGGTTTCGAATTCAGGGGCCATTGTACCTGAATTGAAGTATCCAAGGTCTCCACCTTTATCTTTTGATAGCAGATCTTGTGATTCTTGTTTTGCTAATTCTTCAAATGAAGCACCAGCATCTAGTTTACTCTTTATTTCTTTCGCTTCATTTTCGTCACTTACTAAAATGTGACTCGCTTTAATTTCTGGCTTATAGTGGTCTTTTACGTCTTTTTCTGTAATGCTTTTCTTAATCGCTTCATTCATAGCAAGTTTGAACTTAATTTGATTTTTGAAATCCTCTTCATCTTTTAAACCATAATTTTCTAATACTTTTTTGAATTGATCTCCATATTGTTTTTTTACTTTTTCTACTTCTTTATTTACCTCTTCATCAGGTACTTTATATTTTTTTGTGATGACGTCTTGTGCCATCATTTCGTATAGCATGTCTTTTCCGTAACGATCTTTCAATTGTTTTTCGAAGTTATCCTTTGTAATGGTGGAGTCTGTTGCTGTAGCGACTGTAGCTGAGCCATTCTTTTGTCCGCAAGCAGATAGCATCAATATACTTATTAGTGCAGTAATAATGAAAATATGTTTCCCTCTCATGCCAACACCTCATCCGAATATGTTATCGCTATTGTAGAATATAGAAGTGAACATGAAGTGAATTTTTAATGTTTTTTCCTTTAAAATGTAAAAAAGTACATCAACATAATTGTTGATGTACGATGGAATCAAAGGTGATCGGTCTTTTTAGAGTATGCACGTTTACCTTGCTGAATATTTTTTTGCTCTTGCTCATTTTTTTGTGTGCGTTTTGCGTTATTATCACGTGCTTTTTTGTCGTTATCACTCGTATGTGGCATATGTATCAACTCCATTTCTAAACGTTGTACGTTTATCATTTCCTTTTTCGTAAAGACTATGTATAGCGGTGCATTTATGAAGGGTAAAGGTGGATTCGAAATGGATTTGAAGTTGAATTATACTGAACTTATAAAGAAGTTAATCGTTGTAATCATCGCAGGTTTATTAAACGCGATTGGGATGAATTTATTTTTAACGCCAGCAAAAGTGTATGCGAGCGGCTTTGCTGGATTGTCTCAATTATTATCACAAATATTAGGTGATTTTTTATCGATTCACATATCTACGGGAGTATTGTTTAGCTTATTTAATATTCCTGTCGTTATTTTAGCGTGGAAAAAGGTTGGAAAGGCCTTCACCTTTTTTAGTTTTCTTTGTGTTATATTTATGACTTTGTTTCTAGAAATCATCCCTGTTAGAGCGGTTTCGAATGATATCATATTAAATGCGATTTTTGGCGGGATTATTTCGGCAATTGGAGTAGGGATTGCTTTAAAGTGGGGTGCTTCTACAGGTGGATTAGATATTATCGCCATGATTTTATCAAAAATAAAAGATAAGCCTGTCGGTACATACTTTTTCTTTTTTAATGCAATTATCATTATCGCTGCTGGCTATGTATATGGATGGGAAAAAGCGTTATATACGCTAGTGACTTTATATGTATCAACGAGAATTATTGATGCAATTCATACTCGTCATGTAAAGATTACAGCATTAATTGTTACGAAGAATGGGGCAGATGTAAGAAAGGCGATTCACTCGCGATTAGTAAGAGGGATTACAACGATACCAGCAACAGGTGCTTATACGAATGAAAATAAAGAAATGTTAATGATGGTTATTACTCGTTATGAGTTATACGAATTAGAGAGGATTATTAAACAAGTGGACCCAGGTGCATTTACAAATATACTGCAAACAGTTGGGGTGTTCGGATTGTTTCGGAAAGATTAAAGAGGACCAAAGTTGGTCCTCTTTTTTAATGTAAATTCGTAATGTTTTGCAATTGCTCTTGCATTTCACGGAGCTGAACTTTTTCAGCAGTTGAAGAGTTTGCGTAAGCGGATTGCAAAGCATTTTTTGCTCTATACACGAGATCTTGTTGCTCAGTACCGCTTGAACAAGATACGGCATTTTCAACAGCATCTCTAGCTTGTTGGAATAGTAAGTTCCCCATTTAAACCCCTCCAAAAGAAGAGTTACTTCTTGCTTTTTCTGCCTCAGCTAATGTACCTCTGTACGGGAATCTTGCATCATGCTTCATAACAGCATCGGCTCCTTGTTGGATAAAACGTTTTGATTTGTTCTTTTTACCCATTCGAAAAACCCCCTTTATTTAGCTGAAAACAATCGACGCGATGTCTCATGCGTCTACTTATAGTATGGACATTTGGCAGGAAACTATAAGTAGGGAATTTTTAGATTACAACCCAAGAACCTCTTCTAAATATAAAGCAATACCATCTTCTTCGTTCGTTAACGTCGTATGGTTTGCGAGTGATTTTAATTCAGGGATGGCATTTCCCATTGCGATGCCGTGACCAGCAAATTCAATCATTTCAAAATCATTATCTTCATCACCGAAAGCGATAATGCGCTCTTGTGGAATGTTGTAATGACTAGAAATTTTTTGTAATCCAACTGCTTTATTTAATCCGCTTTTCACAATTTCAATAATCGGCCAAGGTGCGCCCCATTTTCTATGGTCGATTACTTCCGCATGCATATCGGTTAAATGTTGACGAATTGCAGTAGAATGCTCGTCATGTGCGTCAATTAATAAGCAAGTTGGATGATCGTTTAAAATATTTAATAAGTCTCCCGTAAAAATCTTAGGAGAGCCGAATTCGAAAATATGTTTTTTATCTTCATCAATTTCACGAACATACACATCGTCCATTACTTCCGCGTATATATTTTTTACGCCAAAATCAAAGCAAGCTCGGACAATTTCTTGCGCTGTTGCTAGCTCAAGAGGAGAGTGATGTGTTCCCCAGTTTGAATCAAGAGGATGATGTACGTAAGCGCCGTTAAAGTTTACGATAGGTGTGTTAAGATCAAGTTCTTTATAGTAATCATAACTAGCACGGAATGGACGTCCTGTTGAAATAACGACAATATGTCCCTGTTCCTTTGCTTTTGCAATTGTATGTTTCGTTCGAGTGGAAATTATTTTGTTGTCTGTTAATAAAGTGCCGTCTAAGTCTAATGCGATTAAATGTTGTTTGTTCATAATTTCACCTCTTATAATAATTTTTTTGTATCTATCTGTATTTCCGTTTTTAATATGCAGAAATAAGAGGTTAGACTCGGTGAAATCACCATAGATGGAAATTTCACTATATATCCATCTTACGTCTCAAAGTGCTGTGGTGTCTACTATTTATCGTTGGAAATTAAGAAAAGTCAACATCTTTTTAGAAAGTTCAAACAATGTTTCTTTCATTATGTACAAATTGTGAAAAGGGTTACATTGCTCGTGTGATGAGGCATATAATGAACATGTAATCTTCTCGTATATGTTTGACTCTCCTTTGAAACTAGCCTAGAGTAGGTTGGTTTCTTTTTTTTTCTACAGGTAGGAAAGAAATCCCTGCTTACGCTTGTGTCATTCATATATATGTACAAGAATGAGATGTAGTACTGTTTCCTAAACATGACAGAAAAGCTTTCTTTTAAAATGGATATACTAATGAGGCAAGACGTCATGGAAGGAGAATGAAGATGGGACAAAATCGCAGGTTTCGTTCTGGACAAAAAGCGCCGAATGATGGCATTTACGTAGAAATTGGTGAAACGGGAAGTATGGTGAAAGATCCGCAAATGGTGAAATTAACTGCCGGTGAAAAGTTTCCGGATAACACGAATCATAACCGCCAGTGGACATATAAAAGAAAACCGTAACAGAAGCCGCAATCATTATTGCGGCTTTTTTGTCGTTACACATTGTAATTTCATTTACCGTATTTTTTAGCAGTATAATGAATGCTCTCTTTTTCTTTTTCAAATAATAAGTTTGAAAATACATAGGCGAAATTATTGTATAAAAAAGTCAGTTGGCGTATAATCAAATCAAAGGTCAAAGAAAGTCAAACTTTTGGAGGGCTGTAAAGATGGACTTAAATCAAATGACAACAAAAACACAAGAGGCGATTATGAGTGCCCAATCTTTAGCGGTATCTCATCATCACCAAGAGGTGGATACTGTTCATCTATTACTTGCATTATTAGAAGAGCAAGATGGATTAGCAGTACGTATATTTCAAAAAATGAATGTTGATATAGAAGCATTAAAGCAAGGTGCTGAAAGTTTAATTAAAAAGAAACCTTCTGTAACGGGGAGCGGTGCAGAAGTTGGGAAATTGTATGTAACGAGCGCTCTGCAACAACTTCTTGTAAGAGCAGGAAAAGAAGCAGAAAAACTGCAGGATGATTACATTTCAGTAGAACATGTATTGCTTGCTTTTTCTGAAGAAAAAGGCGATATAAATCAATTATTTACAAGATTGCATATTACGAAAGATAACTTATTACAGTCTTTAATGACAGTTCGGGGGAATCAAAGAGTGACGAGTCAAAATCCAGAAGCAACTTATGAAGCGTTAGAAAAATATGGCCGTGATTTAGTGGCGGAAGTGAGAGCAGGGAAAATCGATCCTGTAATCGGCCGTGATAGTGAAATACGACGTGTAATTCGTATTCTTTCACGTAAAACGAAAAACAATCCTGTTTTAATTGGGGAGCCAGGTGTTGGTAAAACAGCAATCGTTGAAGGGCTAGCACAGCGTATCGTGAAAAAGGATGTACCTGAAGGATTGAAAGATAGAACGATTTTTGCGTTAGATATGAGTGCGCTCGTAGCAGGTGCGAAATTCCGTGGTGAGTTCGAAGAGCGTCTGCAAGCTGTATTAAATGAAATTAAAAAGAGTGAAGGACGCATTTTATTATTCATTGATGAACTTCATACAATAGTTGGAGCGGGTAAAACAGAGGGAGCCATGGATGCAGGAAATATGTTAAAACCGATGCTTGCGCGCGGTGAACTGCATTGTATCGGGGCGACGACGCTCGATGAATATCGCAAATATATTGAGAAAGATCCAGCGCTAGAAAGACGTTTCCAACAAGTATTAGCAGAAGAACCAACTGTTGAAGATACAATTTCCATTTTACGTGGATTAAAAGAACGCTTTGAAATTTATCACGGTGTAAATATTCATGACCGTGCGATTGTAGCAGCGTCAGTTTTATCAGATCGATATATTTCAGATCGCTTCTTACCCGATAAAGCAATTGACCTTGTTGATGAAGCGTGTGCAACAATTCGTACAGAAATTGATTCTATGCCAACAGAATTAGATGAAGTAACGCGCCGCATTATGCAGCTGGAAATTGAAGAAGCGGCTCTTGGGAAAGAAACGGATCGTGGTAGCCAAGAGCGTCTAAAAACATTGCAACGTGAATTATCGGATTTAAAAGAAGTTGCAAGTGGCATGAGAGCGAAATGGGAGAAAGAAAAAGAAGACATTCACAAAGTTCGTGACTTACGTGAACATTTAGAACGTTTGCGTCGTGAATTAGAAGAAGCAGAAGGCAATTACGATTTAAATAAAGCAGCGGAACTTCGTCACGGGAAAATTCCCGCAATTGAAAAAGAGTTAAAAGAAGCGGAAGAAATGGGCGCGCATAATAAACAAGAAAATCGTTTATTACGTGAGGAAGTAAGTGAAGAAGAAATTGCAGATATTGTTTCACGCTGGACTGGTATTCCTGTTGCGAAACTCGTGGAAGGTGAACGCGAGAAATTATTACGCTTAGAGCAAATCTTATCAGAGCGTGTCATCGGACAAGAGGAAGCAGTAAGCTTAGTGTCAGACGCAGTTCTTCGTGCTCGCGCTGGTATTAAAGATCCGAACCGCCCGATTGGTTCTTTCATCTTCTTAGGACCAACAGGTGTTGGTAAAACAGAACTTGCAAAAACGTTAGCCCAGTCTTTATTCGATAGTGAAGAGCAAATGATTCGCATTGACATGTCTGAGTATATGGAAAAACACGCCGTGTCTCGCTTAATTGGTGCACCTCCTGGATATGTAGGATATGAAGAAGGCGGTCAATTAACAGAAGCGGTAAGACGTAAACCATATTCCGTTGTTTTATTAGATGAAATTGAAAAAGCACATCCAGAAGTATTCAACATTTTATTACAAATGTTAGATGATGGACGCATTACAGATTCGCAAGGTCGTACAGTGGACTTTAAAAATACAGTTATTATTATGACTTCAAATATTGGATCTGCTCATTTACTAGATGGATTAGAAGAAGATGGTTCCATTAAAGAGGAATCAAGAGACCTTGTAATGGGGCAATTAAGAGGACATTTCCGCCCTGAATTTTTAAACCGTGTGGATGAAATTATTTTATTCAAACCTCTTACAACGAATGAAATTAAAGGCATTGTTGATAAAATTGTAAAAGAACTACAAGGTCGTCTAGCTGACCGTCACATTACAGTAGAATTAACAGATGCAGCAAAAGAATTTGTTGTGGAAGCAGGTTTCGACCCAATGTACGGAGCTCGTCCATTAAAACGATACGTACAGCGTCAAGTGGAAACGAAATTAGCACGAGAATTAATTGCAGGAACAATTACTGATAATAGTCACGTAGTTGTTGATGTAGAAAATAACGAGTTAGTCGTTCATGTGAAATAAAAATAAAAAAGAGTTCGGATAAAATCCGGACTCTTTTTTTAGTGTTGTTCTACTGGCTCGTTTGGAATTGCAGCTGAAATTGCTAGTACTAACACAGCAAGAACAACTGAGAAAATAGACGCTTGGTTAAAGTCGTATGTACCGCCAGTCATAGAGCCGATTACATAGCTCATCATATGTACAAGTAAGAACGACCAAATTAATGCCCAAATGAAACGCATATTTTACACCTCTATTCGTTCAATCTGTCCTTATTGTAACACAATTGAAAAAAGAATATAGAAAAATATTTGTAGATTTTTCAACGCAAATTTGCATTCCGTTCATACATTATAAAAGAGTGGTTTTATATGTTTAGAAAATAAGGCGGGGGAAAAATGAGTATTACGGAACGTTTTTTTTACTTAGAAAAAGAACCATGTGTCATTTATTTACCGGAGAAGCCAAATGGATTTTCTGTTATGCTCCTCGGTGATTATAACTACTTTATTGAGAATGGTACAAGTTTATGGACACAGCATGCGGGTAGATCTTATTTTTTACATGGCCTTATTGAGCAAGGCTACACAGTCTTTTCTTCTAATTTATACGGAAGACATTGGGGAAACGACCAATCTGTTCGTCTAGCGAAACGTTTATATGACGTTGTGTTGAGAAAAGAGACATTGAATGCGAAAATGCACATTATGGCAGATGGTATGGGAGCACTTGTAGCACTCGAAATGATGAACAAATACCCTGAGTGTATACGCTCTGTCATTATGTTAAATCCGTGTTTAGATTTACCAGAATATGTGGAGTTTGAGAAAGAGCATAAGTTTTTTTACAAGAGACTCGTGAAGGAATTAAGTTTGGCGTATGATGCCAAAGAAGAAGAATTAGAATCAAAAATAAATAAGAAATCATTTACGCTTCTTCCATCTTGTGTACCTGTTAAAATTTTCGTATCAACACAAGAAAAAAGAGGAAGAAAACAGCAGTTGCGTAGATATGAGAAAATGAGGCAACTAAATCAATGTGATACTTCTGTCTTGTTCCATCTGCAAGATGTGAAATATAAAATGGTTAGGCAAACGACCGATTTCTTTAAAAAATATGAAGAAGAATTATGAAGCTCCCATATACATAAATGAGGAGCTATTTGTTTCAGAGGGAAAGGGTTGGTGGTATGGAACGCGTGCTAATTGTAGGTGCACTTACGTTTGTAGGTTATCACCTTGTAAATAAAATGATTGCAGAAGAAGTGGAAGTATATGGTCTTGATTTTGATGAATTCGATAGTATGACGAAAATTAATGAAGAGAAGTTATTATTAATTGGGCGAAATGCATTATTTACGTATTATTCGATAAGAGATGAAGATGGATGGAGATCGGTTGAGGAAGAGAGATTCGATACTGTTTACTTTTGCTTATATGAGCCAAATCAGCAAAGTGGATTTCGGAATGAAAGAGTCATATTACAATATTTAAAGCGAATTATAAGAATGTGTGAAGAACAAAAAGTGAAGTTAAATTTAATTTCTTCTATTGAAGTAGGCAGTACAGATGAATCCGAAAATAAGCGACTATTTTTGAAAGTAGAAGAAGGATTGAAAAAAGGGAATTTACAATATAGTGTATTTCGAGTTCCAACATTATATGGACCGTGGCAACCGTCCTTTATGATGTTTCATCAGCTTATTTTATCAGAATTAGGTGAAAAAGAGTGCCGTTGTACGATTGAGGAAAAGGGGAATGATTTACTTTACGTTGAAGATGTATGTGAATACTTATGGGAAAATGGAACGAACGGGGCGCATCTTGGTATATACAATTTACTTAGTGGTAAACAGTCATTATGGGAAAAAGGTATGAATCTTTTACGCGCGGATGATAAAGTAAATAAAAATAATAACGAAGTAAGAGATGAGGCTATCGAGGTAATTTCAATAAAAAGAAATACTCCGTTAGAATACGGTTTAAATAAGCAACTGGCACACATGAAAAAATATAAAGAGTTATACGAAGGGTAGTACGCGTGTTACACTATTGTATGTGAAAGTTTTAATGGAGAGGAAGAGCATAATATGAACGAAAAAAGCATGCAGTTTTTACAAATCGCAATGAAGCATTTACCGGAAGCAAAGGCAATTTTAGATGATAATGGAATTGCACTTGATATGGAGAAGGCACAGCCGGTGTTAGAGTTGTTAATGAAAGTTATGAACGAGGCCTATGAGCTCGGGAAAGCAGATAAAGAATAAAAAGAATAAAAAGCATCTTTTTAAGATGGAAGAGAGGCCCGAACCGTGGATAGAAGCGGTCAGGGCCTTTTTTATTCTCGCCTGGGGGAAAACCAGAGATATGAAGAGGATAAAGGAAAAGTAGTGAGGAGAACTCTCTAGTTTAGAAGGAAAGCAGATGAAGAATAAAAAGCATCTTTTTAGATGGAAGAGAGGCCCGAACCGTGGATAGAAGCGGTCAGGGCCTTTTTTATTCTCGCCTGGGGGAAAACCAGAGATATGAAGAGGATAAAGGAAAAGTAGTGAGGAGAACTCTCTAGTTTAGAAGGAAAGCAGATAAAGAATAAAAAGCATCTTTTTAAGATGGAAGAGAGGCCCGAACCGTGGATAGAAGCGGTCAGGGCCTTTTTTATTCTTGCCTGGTGGAAAACCAGAGATATGAAGAGGATAAAGGAAAAGTAGTGAGGAGAACTCTCTAGTTTAGAAGGAAAGCAGATAAAGAATAAAAAAGCATCTTTTTAGATGAAAGAGAGGATCGAACTGTAAATAGAAGCGGTTTGAGTCTTTTTATATTTGAGAGGTATGTTTCCGTTTCTTTTAATGAAAAATAACGTGAATAATGCGTTAGCTTTCTGTTTTATGCGAAATATATTCTAGACAAAAATACATTTATGTTTTAAAATTAGTACCAAGTCATAATAATTGATATAAAACGGAGGGCTGCGATGTGAACGTGGGCATTTTAGGGATCGGAAGATATGTGCCAGAAAAAGTAGTCACAAATCACGATTTAGAGAAAATAATGGAAACATCCGATGAATGGATTCGTACGAGAACGGGAATTGCAGAAAGACGCATTGCCGATGATACAATAGATACTTCATATATGGCCGTAGAGGCTTCTAAAAAAGCACTTGAAGATGCAGGAATTAGCGGAGAGGATATCGATCTTATTTTAGTAGCAACAGTAACACCAGATCGTGCTTTTCCAGCAGTTGCTTGTGTAATTCAAGAAGCAATAGGAGCGAAACATGCAGCCGCAATGGATTTAAGTGCAGCATGTGCTGGTTTTATGTACGGAATGATTACAGCGCAGCAATTTATTCAAACAGGAACGTATAAAAATGTATTAGTAGTTGGTAGTGATAAACTATCTAAAATTGTAGACTGGAACGATCGAAATACAGCAGTACTATTTGGAGACGGAGCCGGTGCTGTCGTAATGGGAGCTGTTTCAGAAGGTAAAGGCGTTCTATCTTTTGAATTAGGAGCAGACGGAAGTGGCGGCAAGCACCTTTATCAAGACGAGTATGTTATGATGAATGGCAGAGAAGTGTTTAAATTTGCCGTTCGTCAACTTGGTGATTCTTGTCTTCGCGTTTTAGATAAAGCTGGTCTTACGAAAGAAGATGTGGATTTCTTAGTACCGCATCAAGCAAACATTCGTATTATGGAATCTGCAAGAGAGAGGTTAAATTTACCACAAGAAAAAATGAGTATGACGATTGAGAAGTTCGGTAATACATCAGCTTCTTCAATTCCGATTGCAATGGTAGAGGAATTGCAAAACGGACGTATTCAAGACGGTGATTTAATTATACTTGTTGGTTTTGGCGGCGGATTAACATGGGGAGCAGTCGCTCTTCGTTGGGGTAAATAAGGACTGAGAGAAAAAAAGGAGTGTATTTTGTATGGAAAAAAAGAGGGTCGTAATTACAGGACTAGGAGCTGTTACACCGGTCGGAACAGATGTTGAAACAGCGTGGGAAAACATTAAAAAGGGTGTATCTGGAATCGGGCGACTTACAAGAATTGATCCAGAACTATTTCCAGCAAAAGTAGCAGCGGAAATTAACGACTTTGAAGTCGAGAAATATATTGATAAAAAAGAAGCGCGCCGTATGGATCGCTTTACACAATATGCAGTGGCAGCAGCGAAAATGGCAGTTGCAGATGCAAAACTTGAAATTACAGAAGAAAACGGACCTCGAATTGGTGTATGGATTGGATCTGGTATTGGCGGTATGGAAACATACGAAGAACAATTTAAGATTTTTACTGAGAAAGGCCCACGCCGCGTGAGCCCATTCTTCGTGCCGATGATGATTCCAGATATGGCAGCAGGTCAAGTATCAATCGCAACAGGAGCAAAAGGAATTAACACTTGTTCTGTAACGGCTTGTGCATCTGGTGCAAACTCAATTGGTGATGCATTTAAAGCAATTCAGCGTGGTGATGCTGATGCAATGATTACAGGCGGAGCAGAAGCGCCGCTAACAAGTATGGCATTCGCAGGATTTAGCTCAGCGAAAGCATTAACATTTAATGAAGACCCAGCAACGGCTTGCCGTCCATTTGATAAAAACCGTAGCGGTTTCGTAATGGGTGAAGGCTCAGGTATTCTAATTCTTGAAGAATTAGAGCACGCATTAGCACGCGGTGCTCACATTTACGCGGAAATTGCGGGTTATGGTGCAACTGGAGATGCATTCCATATTACAATGCCTGCTCCTGGTGGGGAAGGCGGAGTGCGTGCAATGCGTCAAGCTTTAGCTGATGCAGGCCTACAGCCAGAAGATATTGATTACATTAATGCGCACGGTACAAGTACTGATGCGAATGAAAAATATGAAACGATGGCAATTAAAGAAACTTTCGGTGAGCACGCGTATAAAGTAGCAATTAGCTCAACGAAATCAATGACAGGTCACTTATTAGGAGCAGCTGGTGCTGTTGAAGCGATTTTCTCTATTAAATCAATTACAGACGGAGTAATTCCTCCAACAATTAACTATGAGACACCAGATCCAGAATGTGACTTAGATTACGTCCCAAATCAAGCGAGACACCAAGAAGTAAATGCAGTATTAAGTAACTCATTAGGATTTGGTGGTCATAACGCAGTGTTAGTATTTAAATCGTATAAATAATCGATGAAATAAGGAGTTTTTTCGCAATAGATTGCGAAAAAACTCCCTTATTTATTTTTACGCCTTTTTCTCCTGTAGCATATACATAAGAAAAAGGAGGGATAAAGATGGGGATTGTTGAAACAGCTGAATGGTTACATTTATATTATGGACGGCCAGAAAAACTTTGTGAGAAATTTACGAAGTATATTCCGTTGCCAAAAGAAAGGTTGTATCGCTTTTTAATTTCAAAAGGGATGTATCGCCCGATCATGCGCGGAGAAAAGGAAATTAAAGAATTAGAAGAAAAGGAAATTTGGAAAGAATTGAGCCTGGAGTATGATAAACTGAAAAATTGGTTAAAAGGTCCAGATGTCCCTGTCTTTATTTTATTATCAGATTCCTATAATCAAACTGTACAAGAAGAGTATAACGGTAGGGCTGGATTATCTATGCGTCATGTTATTTTCTTATTCGTATGTGGGCGGAATTCGGTAGAAGAATTAAAAGTGTTATTGGCGCATGAATATCATCACATATGCAGGTTACATCAAATTGAGACGAAAGAAACAGAATATACATTACTTGATACGATGATTATGGAAGGGCTAGCGGAACAAGCAGTAACAGAAAGGTATACAGAAAAAAACAATGCACCGTGGACGGCGTATCTTTCAAAAGAAGAGGCTGTTTATTATTGGAAAAATGTTGTACATGAAAGAATAAGTATAAAACGAGGAACAAGGGAACATGACATCTTATTAAATGGCTTTCACTCTTATCCGAAGATGCTTGGCTATGCGCTTGGATTTCATATTGTCAAAGATTGTGTAACTTTGGAAGGAGAAGATACACTTTCTTTATTATCTATAGATGCAAAAGAAATATTGAATAAAGCAAATACATTTCATATATAAAAAAACAGGAATTCTATTTCCTGTTTTTTTAGTATTAATAGAAGAAAAAATAATAATTAGAATATATTTCCTCAAGTGGAATAAAGTTAAGCAAAAATGAACATAATGATTGGTACAAACAGTAGTGAAGTGAGGGGTAGTGAATGTTATATCTACATGATGTATGGGTAAATTGGTTTGAAGGTGAAGAAAATGGGTATAACGTTTGTCATTTTTACGAATGGCGGAAAGATGATACGATTGAGCTATTAGATCAAGTGCCATTATTAAAAGTAGATGCCACATTATATCATTACATCGAGAACGAATTGTTAGAGCTTCCGCAAAAAATGCTGAAGACGTACATCATAAGGCTTATATTCGTAAAAATCATGAACGTTTGCAGCAAGAGTATTGCTTTGTTGTTACAGAATGGAAAAGGAATTATTGCGATTGACACAATTGGTTACAATGTACCAATTCGCAAAAGTAGACTTATACCACGTCAAGAGCAGATGGTATATGAGATGGTAGAAAACGTACAAGCAGAAAAGTATGAGTTCCAAGTAGAAGAAACAGAAAAAGAACATCATATTTTATCACCATCGCCTTTCATTATGAATGGCTTGACTCGTAAAGAAAGACAGCTAAAACAATTATTATTTATGGCGTTAGATCAATTACATACAACGAAAAACACAGCAGAAATTCGCTATTGGTTCACAGAGTGGGATCCATCAGCATATGGAATGGTTCAACATATGGAATTTGAAGATATTTGGGCTAAGCTGTATGATGAAGCGAAAACAGGCTGGTCTGATAAGCACGAACAATTATGCGAGCGTCTCGTAAAAGGACAGCCATTTTTTGAAAAGTTATGGGAAATGGAAAATGAGCAAAAGGTAAATTAAAAAACCGCCAATTGGCGGTTTTTTAATTTTGTAGAAATCTAGTTCCAGCGGCAAGAATGTTCGGTGGCTTCGCGCCTTCACATTCTAAACGAGCCGCCTCCGCTTTTTGTAGAAATCCAGCTCCGGCAGCGAGCTCTTCGTGTCTAAGAACCTTCCGCATAAGAAGACAAAAAGCGTCTTCTATGCGAAAGAACCTTATCCAGTCAGAGCTGAACGAGCTGCCTCCGCTTTATATGTAATCTAGCTCCGGCTCCTAACCCTTCGCGTCTAAGAACCTTCCCCACAAGAAGGTAAAAAGCACCTTCTGTGGGAAAGGTTCTTAGACGTCAGGGCTAAGCAGTCGCCTCCGCTTTATATGTTACCTACGTTTTCTGCTTAGTCCCATTGCGTTTTCTACTTTGCGTAGTTGTTTGAATGCAACGCGGTTTGCTTTTTCTGCACCTTTGTCTAGGATTTCGTCTAGTTCTGGTGAGTTGATTAGTTCGTTATATTTGTCTTGGATTGGACGAATAGCTTCTACGACTACTTGCGCTAGGTCGCCTTTGAAGTCGCCGTATCCTTTTCCTTCGTACATTGCTTCGATTTCTTCAACTGTTTTTCCAGAGAATGAAGAGTAGATTGTTAATAAATTAGAGATACCAGGTTTGTTTTCCTTATCAAATTTCACAATACCTTCAGAGTCAGTTACAGCACTCTTAATTTTCTTTTCAATTGTTTTTGGCTCATCAAGCATACTAATCATTGATTTTGGATTCGGATCAGATTTACTCATTTTTTTCGTAGGCTCTGTTAATGACATAACGCGAGCTCCTACTTTTGGAATGCGAATTTCAGGCATTGTGAAGATTTCGCGGTAACGTTTGTTGAAACGCTCTGCTAAGTCACGTGTTAATTCGATATGTTGCTTTTGGTCATCACCAACCGGCACGATTTCAGTGTTGTAAAGTAAAATATCAGCAGCCATTAATGGTGGATACGTAAGTAATCCAGCTGGAACTGAATCTCTACCAGAAGCTTATCTTTATATTGCGTCATACGTTCTAATTCTCCAACGTAAGCAACAGATTGCATGATCCATCCTAGTTGAGCGTGTGCTGGTACTTCTGATTGTACAAATAAAGTAGCTTTTTCAGGATCGATGCCGCATGCTACATAAAGTGCAGCAAGACTGCGGATGTTTTTACGAAGCCCGACGGGATCTTGAGGTACTGTAATCGCATGTTGGTTTACAATACAGAAATAACAGTCGTGTTCATTTTGAAGCTCTGTAAACTGCTTCATTGCTCCTAAATAGTTTCCAAGTGTAATCGTTCCACTTGGTTGAATACCAGAAAAGATAACTGACATAAGTAATTCCTCCTAAAATAGAATGCGTGATGTGGGGAAGAGAAGGCAAACAAAAAAGCCCATTCATCCCAAAAACTATAGGGACGAATGGACCGTGGTACCACCCTAATTATTTCACTACTGTGAAATCTCTCTAATCCATAATAACGTTTGGATATAACGCCAAAGCCTACTACTTTCGGTTCGGTTTGGTGCTCAAAAGCCCATTCCATACTGTACAATTACTTGTTCACACCAACCACAAGCTCTCTGAAATTGCCTCAATATGTACTCTTCTTTATCATCGCATACATATAAATTTATTTATTGTTACTTGAGCTCTTTTAATATGAAAGAACTAAAGTTTTATAACAAAATGTTTTGCTGATTATTATATCATATGGGATAGTGTTTGCAAACTACATCAAAATAGTAAAGCTAATGAGGGTCGAGAACAACCCAAGGAAGATACCTGTAATACAAATTGGATATGTCCATTTGAATGAATATGTTTTATAAATACGTTCTTTCTTATCTGTAGGTTCCTCGACTTCTTCAATTAAAGAGTCAATCTTTTTGTTCGTACCAAATACTCTTTGGAATGCGTAAATGGTTACATTGAAAAAACCATTTTGAAATATGTATAAAAAACCGCCGATAAGAATAAAAAACAGTGCAATATAAAACAAAATGTTGACAAAGTTCAACAAAAATTGAGATGAAATGAGGAATGCGCCAATACTAGAAGCAATCATCGCTATAAAAATTAGTATACAAGTATGAAAAAAAACTTTATTCAAAATATTCCCCTCCGTCAAAATATTACTAGAATTATTATACTATAAAAGCTATAATAAGTACTAGGATTAATTTTTTGAAAATTATACGCAATTAAAGGTCTGATTTTAAGATGATGGTAGCAATGTTAATGTATCCCTTTACGAAAAATTAAAAATATAAATATTTTATTAAAAATTTTAACAAAAAAACAAAAAACTATATTCACAATTGTTATATTATATGTATAATGAAAATTGTAGAAACTTGGAGATTATTCTTTCAATTCTACTTTTTAACAAGTGAGGGTACAGGAAGTGCAATTAGGGGAGGCAACACAACATGAAGAAAAAGATACCGTTATTACTTGCATCAACTTTAACTGCAAGTATGTTGCTTAGCGCGTGTAGCTACCAAAAAGATGACGCAAAAGCAAAAGGGAAAGAGAACGCTACGAGTAGTAGTAACGGAAAACAGATTCTTAATTTAACAGAGTTATCTGAAATTCCGTCAATGGATGCATCATTGGCATCTGATTCTTCATCTTCTACAGCATTAAATAATACGATGGAAGGTTTATATCGTATTGGCAAAGATCAAAAGAGAATGCCTGGAGTTGCAGAAGATGTCGAAAAGCTAGATGATGGGAAGAAATACATATTTAAATTAAGAAAAGATGCGAAATGGTCGAATGGGGAACCTGTAACAGCTAAAGATTTTGTGTATTCATGGAAAAGAGCAGTAAATCCAGATACAAAAGCAACGTATTCGTACATTATGTTCGATATTAAAAATGCAGAGAAAATTCATAAAAAAGAATTACCTGCTGACCAATTAGGTGTAAAAGCGATTGATGATTATACATTAGAAGTAGAATTAGACAATCCCGTTCCTTACTTTATCGATTTAACAGTTTATCCAGTATTTTACCCACTAAATGAAAACTTTGTAAAAGCACAAGGGGATAAATTTGGTTTAGAGGCAAATACAACATTATATAACGGTCCATTCGTTATGAGTGATTGGAAACATGAACAAAGTTTCCAATTCAAGAAGAATCCTTCATATTGGGATAATAAAACGGTTAAAATCGAAGAAATCAACTTTAATATTGTAAAAAATACAGCAACTGATGTAAATTTATATGAGACAAACGCGATTGATCGAGCGGCTTTAACGTCTGAATTTGTTGATAAATTTAGAAAAAGCCCAGAGTTCCAAACAAGAAAAGAAGCAGGGGTTGCTTACTTAAGATTTAACCAAAGTAATCAGTACTTAAGTAATAAAAACTTAAGAAAAGCAATTTCAATGTCCTTTGACCGTGATAACATTGCAAAAGTTATTTTAAATAACGGTGCAATTGGAGCTTACGGATTTGTTGGAAAAGATTTCGCTGAAGGTCCGAATAAAAAAGATTTCCGAGCTGAAAATGGAAAGCTAGTTGAAACAAATCCAAAAGAAGCGAAAAAGCTTTGGGAAACAGCGAAGAAAGAGCTTGGAACTGATAAAATCGAACTAGAATTCTTAAACTTTGATAATGAAGATGCTAAAAAAGTTGGGGAATTCTTAAAAGGTGAGATGGAAAAGAACTTACCAGGTTTATCAATTAAAATTAAACAGCAACCATTCGCACAAAAAAATAAATTAGAAGATTCTCAGCAATATGATATTGCGTTTGGTATTTGGGGACCAGATTTCCCAGATCCAATCTCATATTTAGATATGTTTGTTACGAATGGTTCTCAAAATAAAACAGGGTATTCTAATCAGAAATATGATGAGTTAATCCTAAAAGCTAAAACAGATACAAAAGATTTACAAGCTCGCTGGGACAACCTTCTAGAAGTAGAGAAGATGTTAATTAAAGAGGATGCAGTTATCACTCCAATCTTCCAAAAAGGTTCAGCGTATGTAGTAAAAGGTGCCGTAAAAGATATTATCCCAATTAACTATGGTGGTAAATTAACTTACAAATGGGCATCTGTTGAACAAAAATAATCTTTTTTTCCATCGTTTACAAGGGTATATGCCTATGATGGGCATATGCTCTTATTTTAAAAAAATAAAAGTAAGAATATTTTAAACTATCTTATTGCTTTTGAGAAAAACGGGGAGGTGCTTGATATGGGACGTTATGTATTAAAACGTTTCGTGTACATGGCTTTGACATTATTTTTAATTACTACACTGACTTTCTTTTTGATGAAATTACTTCCGGGTTCTCCGCTTAAAAACCAGGAGAAGCTATCACCGGCACAAAAAGAAATCATTCTTGAAAAATACGGATTGAATGATCCGGTACCAGTTCAATACGCACGTTACTTAGGTAACCTAGCAAAAGGTGATTTAGGGGTATCATTCCAATATGATAACCGCCCAGTAACAGACATGATTGTGGATCGTATTGGACCATCAGCCCAATTAGGTTTACAAGCGATTATATTAGGAACATTTATCGGTTTAATTTTAGGTATTGTTGCCGCACTTCGTAATAATACGTGGGTAGATTATAGTGCAACAGTTATTTCGGTACTCGGAATGTCGGTACCATCATTCGTATTCGCCGCATTACTGCAATATTTCGTAGGGGTAAAACTTGGCTGGTTCCCAGTAGCATTCTGGAAAGGACCAGAGTTTACTGTAATGCCTACAATTGCATTATCGATGGGAGTTATCGCAACAATCGCACGTTTCTCTCGTGCAGAATTAATTGAAGTTATGCAAGCCGATTACATTTTAACAGCGAAAGCGAAAGGAATTAGCCAAGGCGTTATTATTGTCAAACATGCACTTCGTAATGCGTTAATTCCAGTTGTAACAATTTTAGGACCAATGGTTGCGGCATTAATTACAGGAACACTTGTTATCGAGCAAATTTATGCTGTACCAGGACTTGGGGAACAATTCGTTAAATCGATTACTTTAAATGACTATACAGTTATTATGGGAACTACGATTTTCTATAGTGCAATCTTCATTTTAGTTATTTTCATTGTCGATATTTTATACGGAATTATTGATCCTCGTATTCGTTTAGCGGGAGGGAAAAAATGATGAAAGATGTACAAAAATTATCTCCAGATTTATTTCAACAAGCCAATCAAAATAATGTTGATAATGAAGTCATTGCCCGTCCAAGCCTAACGTTTTGGCAAGATGTAAGAAGACGTTTATTCCAACATAAAGGTGCGATGCTTGGCCTTGTATTATTAGTTATCATTGCACTATTAGCGATTTTTGGACCGATGGTAAGTAAACACTCGTATAAAGAGCAAGATTTAGGTCGAGCGAAATTACCACCAAAAATTCCAGTTATTGAAAATGTTCATTGGTTACCATTTGACGGTACAGATCAATATGGTGTTGACCAATATGAAAAACGTGATATTAAAGAGTACTTCTGGTTTGGTACAGATGATCTTGGCCGTGACTTATGGACAAGAACATGGGAAGGTACACGCGTATCATTATATATCGCTCTTTTAGCAGCAGCAATTGACTTAGTAATTGGGGTTGCATACGGAGGTATTTCAGCATTCTACGGCGGTAGAGTAGATAACATTATGCAACGTATTATGGAGATTATTAACGGTATTCCATACTTAATCATCGTTATTTTAATGGTAATCATTATGGGATCTGGTATTTGGTCAATTACACTCGCGATGGCGATTACAGGTTGGATAGGGATGTCGCGTATTGTTCGTGGACAAATCTTAAAGTTAAAAAACCAAGAATATGTATTAGCATCTCGTACATTAGGTGCAACAAATACACAATTAATTGTGAAACATTTAATTCCAAACGTAATGGGACCTATTATCGTAATGACAATGTTTACAATTCCATCAGCGGTGTTTGGTGAAGCGTTCTTAAGTTTCATCGGTTTAGGAATTCAGCCGCCATTTGCGTCACTAGGTTCTCTTGTAAATGATGGTTATAAATCTATTCAAACGTATCCGCATATGATGTTCATCCCTGCGGTTGTCATCAGTATATTAATTTTAGCGTTTAACTTAATGGCAGACGGATTACGCGACGCGTTAGATCCAAAAATGCGTAAGTAAAAGAGGGGAGAGGCAAAGATGAAAACATTGTTAGAGGTAAAAGATTTACAAGTCTCCTTTGATACACATGCAGGTGAAGTACAAGCTGTACGCGGCGTTACTTTTGATTTGGAAAAAGGAGAAACATTGGCGATTGTAGGAGAATCTGGTTCAGGGAAATCAGTTACTTCTAAAGCGTTAATGGGATTAATTCCGAATCCTCCTGGACGCATTAAAAATGGTGAAATCGTATTTGAAGGTCGTGACTTAACGAAATTAACAGAAAAAGAAATGCAGCAAGTACGCGGTAAAGATATCGCGATGATTTTCCAAGATCCAATGACATCATTAAACCCAACGATGACAATTGGAAATCAAATTATGGAAGGTCTAATTAAACACCAAGGAATGAGTAAAGCAGATGCACGTAAAGTTGCTTTAGAATTAATTGACCTTGTAGGTATTCCAAATCCAGAAGCTCGTTTAAAACAATATCCTCACCAATTCTCAGGTGGTATGAGACAGCGTGTAGTTATTGCGATGGCGTTAGCTTGTAACCCGAAATTATTAATTGCCGATGAGCCGACAACAGCGCTAGACGTTACGATTCAGGCGCAAATTTTAGAACTTATGAAAGACATTCAGCAAAAAACAGAAGCAGCAATCATTTTCATTACGCATGACTTAGGTGTAGTAGCAAACGTTGCGGACCGAGTGGCAGTTATGTACGCTGGTAAAGTTGTTGAAATTGGAACTGTAGATGAAATTTTCTACAATCCGAAACATCCATATACTTGGGGTTTAATCGCATCTATGCCAAGTTTAGATGGTTCAGAAGAAGAGTTATATGCAATCCCTGGAACGCCTCCAGATTTATTGAAGCCGCCAAAGGGAGATGCTTTTGCCCCACGTAACCCACAGGCACTGAAAATTGATTTTGAAATGGACCCACCTTTATTTAAAGTAAGTGATACGCACTATGCGGCAACTTGGTTACTTCACGAGCAAGCTCCAGAAGTAAAACCGCCAGCAGTCGTTGAAAAACGCATTCTTCAAATGAAAGCAGGTGAACAACATGACTAAACAACGTGAGAAATTAATTGAAGTAAAAAATGTAAAGCAGCACTTCGACGTGAGTGGTGGTGTTGTCAAAGCGGTTAATGATATTTCATTTGATATTTACCGCGGAGAAACATTTGGTCTTGTAGGAGAATCAGGTTGTGGTAAATCGACAACTGGAAGAACGATTATTCGTTTATATGATGCAACTGCTGGTGAAGTATTGTTTGATGGTGAAAACGTACATGGTAAGAAATCACGCGCAGAACTGAAGAAATTCAACCGTAAAATGCAAATGATTTTCCAAGATCCATACGCATCATTAAATCCTCGTATGACAGTAGGGGATATTATCGCAGAAGGTATTGATATTCACGGATTAGCGAAAAGTAAAAAAGAGCGCATGGACCGTGTTCATGAACTATTAAACACAGTTGGTTTAAATAAAGAGCACGCAAACCGTTTCCCACACGAATTCTCAGGTGGACAACGTCAGCGTATCGGTATCGCTCGAGCGCTTGCTGTAGACCCAGAATTTATCATTGCCGATGAGCCGATCTCAGCACTTGATGTATCGATTCAGGCGCAAGTTGTAAACTTACTGAAAAAGTTACAAAAAGAAAAAGGTTTAACATACTTATTCATCGCCCATGATTTATCAATGGTAAAATACATTAGTGATCGTATTGGTGTAATGTACCGTGGCCAAATCGTTGAGTTAACAACAAGTGATGAATTATATGCGAATCCAATTCATCCATATACGAAATCACTATTATCAGCGATTCCACTTCCAGATCCAGATTATGAGCGCAATCGTAAACGTATCGTATATGATCCATCACAGCATAATTATGGTAGTGAAGCACCAACAATGCGTGAAATTCGCCCGGGACATTTCGTACTATGTTCGGAAGCGGAGTACAAGAAATATAAAGAGATTTATCAATAAGAAAAAGAGCCATTCTTCTGTTATGGAAGGATGGCTCTTTTTCTACTATATAAAAGAATTGTATACATTTGTCGGTCAGTCGATATATTTAAAGAATCGCCGATATAAATCTCATGTATCATTAGTGATATCCATATGCAAAATTACTGAACTTGAACAGAAACATTCTCCTCTTGTTCTTCAGGTTTAACAAGTGCATAACGCTCCCATGCTCTACTTTTCCAGCGGAAGAACATAATAATGGCACGTGTCCATTCGTCGATGGCGATTGCTAGCCAAATACCAACGAGCCCCATATCTAAATGAAAGGCGAAAAAGTAACCTAGTGGTAAACTCATTAACACCATAGAGAATGCACCGATTAAAACAGGATATTTTGCATCACCAGCTGCACGAAGCGAATTAATGATGACGATATTCATCGTACGTCCCGTTTCAAGTAGTACACTTAGTAAAAGAACACTTGCGCCTAACCCGATAATGTACGGATTATCTGTAAACAGTCCCATTAATTGTGTACGGAATGTAATAACGAGAGCGACCATACATAAAGTTACACCAATCGCCCATTTTACACTTTTCCACAAGCGTTCGTATGCTTCATCTTTTTCGCCACCACCAACGAGGCGGCCAATAATAATGGCTGTTCCCATACCAATTGCAATAGCGAATAAATAAGTGAACATAGAAATGTTCGTAGCGTATTGTCTAGCCGCTAACGATTCCGTTCCTAAATATGTTGCATAGTATAAGAAGACAATTTGACAAGCTTGATACATAACTTGCTCAAAAGCAGATGGAATCCCGATTTTTAAAATTTTTCCGATATATTCTTTTGATAAGGTGAAATAATATTGTAATTTCACACGATATTCCATAACGCGGTATAGTAACCAGAAGAAAACAATAAGCGCTATAAGTCGGCTGACAGCAGAAGAAATGGCAGCCCCTTGTACACCGAGCTCAGGAAAACCAAATTTCCCGAAAATGAGTACGTAGTTTCCAGCGATATGAATCATATTCATTCCGAGTGAAATAAACATCGCTTGCTTTGTAAAACCGTGTACACGGATAATTGCGGCTAATGAGTTAATAATAGCTTGTAGGAAGATGGCTCCTCCGACGATAGATAAGTAGTTTTGCGCATACGTTAGTACATCGCCTTGTAAGTTCATTGCGAGCATCATATGTTTCGAAAATAAAAGAAAACCAGTGCTTATAACGAGCCCAACTATTAAATTTAATGTGACGGCTAATGCTGATATTTTAGATGCTTCCATAAAGCGTTTGGAACCGAGGTATTGAGATACGACGATAGCTGCGCCGTTCCCGATGACTTCTAGTACCAAAATAGCGATATGGAGGTATTGATTCGCTGCACCAACCCCAGATACAGCATCGTCTGATAATGCACTTAACATGAAAGTATCAGCGATCCCCATTAACATAAAAAGAAAAACTTCTAGAAAAATAGGCCATGTTAATAAGAATAAACTTAATTTCTCAGTAGGCCCGTTTTTTGCCTGAATTGCTGCCATGTCCGTCCCCTCTTTACCGATATCTATTTTTAGCAAAATGTATCGTAACATACTTTCTTAACCTTTGCACTCATTTTAGCCTACATATTTTTATTATGAAGAGAGTGCTATTTTATGATAAAAACAAAAGGATAATTATACATAAAGTATTATGAGATATAAAATTCATTTTTCTCTGATAATTTAGAAAAGTATAAAAAATATTGTTTTTAACACTTTAGTAAGAATAATCAGCAATATGAAACGTTTACAAAGATTTATTTTTTAACAGGAAATTTTAATGAAATAGAAATATAAATATACAAAAAATATATTTGTGTGTATAATATGAATTATTAGAACATATATATATTTCTTTCTGTTTGAAAATGAAAGGGCTAACATTTTTATGGAGGGTGGAAGTATGAAAAAAAAGATGCCAGTTTTTGTAGTATCAACAGTAGCAATGAGCATGATGTTAGGGGCATGTAGCTACCAAAAAGATGAACCGCAAGCGAACGCAAAAGGGGATAGCGGGAAAAGCGGTGCGAAGCAAGTTATTAACTTAATTGAAACGCAAGAAATTCCAACGATGGATCCAGCGTTATCAGCTGATGCAGTTTCTTCAAGAGTAATGGGTAATACGATGGAAGGCTTATACAGTTTAGGAAAAGATGATAAGCTAGTTCCTGGTGTAGCGAAGGAATTCCAAAAATCAGAAGATGGTAAAAAATATACATTTAAATTACGTGAAGACGCAAAATGGTCAAATGGTGATCCTGTGACGGCAAAAGATTTCGTATACGCATGGCAAAGAGCGATTAACCCAGATACAGCTGCGAAATCAGCGTACATTATGTATGATATAAAAAATGCAGAGAAAATTAATAAAAAAGAGATGAGTCCGGATCAATTAGGGGTAAAGGCGATTGATGATTATACATTAGAAGTGGAATTAGATAATTCAATTCCATACCTTGTAGATTTAATGGTATATCCAATCTTCTATCCTGTGAATGAAAAGTTTGTGAAAGAGCAAGGTACGAAGTTTGGTTTGGAAGCGAATACAACGCTTTATAACGGACCATTTACATTAAGTGATTGGCAACATGAACGTAGCTTTAAAATGACAAAGAGCGCGTCATATTGGGACAATAAAGAAGTGAAGATTGAAGAAGTAAACTTTAATATTGTAAAAGATACATCTACGCCAATTAACTTATATGAAACAAATGCAATTGATCGAGCGTCGTTATTAGCGGAGTTTATTGATAAATATAAAGGAAAACCAGATTTCCAAACAGTAGAAGATACATCTGTATTCTTCCTTCGTTTAAATCAAAAAGATCCAGCTTTAGCAAATAAAAATATTCGTAAAGCAATTTCACTTGCTTTTGACCGTAAGCCATTCGTGGATACATTATTAAATAACGGTTCTAAGCCAGCAACAGGATTAATTCCTGATAACTTCATTAAAGGACCAGATAAAAAAGATTTCCGTGCTGTAAACGGGGATATTGTAAAACCAAACGTGAAAGAAGCGAAGAAATATTGGGAAGCTGGTAAAAAAGAACTTGGTAAAAATGAAATCGAATTAGAATTATTAAATGAAGATGTAGAGTTATCAAAGAAAACTGGTGAATATTTAAAAGGTGAATTAGAAAAGAATTTACCAGGTTTAACAGTAAAAATTAAACAACAACCATTCGCACAAAAACTAAAATTAGAAGATGCGGGCGATTATGTCATGTCATTCTCTGGATGGAGTGCGGACTTCCCAGATCCAATTACATATCTTGATATGTTTGTAACAGATGGGTCACAAAATAAGATGAAGTACTCTAATCCAAAATACGATGAAATCATTATGAAGGCGAAAAAAGATGGAAGCGATGTAAATGCTCGTTGGAAGAACTTATTAGAAGCAGAAAAAATGTTACTTGATGATGCTGCGATCGTTCCAGTATATCAACGTGGTAGAGCATATTTACAAAGAGATTCAATTAAAAATATGTATAACCATAAATATGGCGGCGATTTAAGCTTTAAATGGGCGTCAGTAGAGAAATAAAAAAAAAGCAGGTGATCGCCTGCTTTTTTTTTAATACGTTCGTTTCTTATAAATGCCTTTTCCGCCAACTTGGTTCCAGCCAGATTGTACATCCAAACTTTTGTTAACAAACTTCATTTTTTCTTTTCCACCAAAGAGCTTTTCGCCGATGCTATTTGTAATGACACCAATCAATGCTGTTATTCCGATGATGAGGGCAGCAACCGTAATAAAATCAATAAAAAAAGCAATCATTTGAAAACTCCCCCTTTGCCTGTCTGTATGTTTATTGTATGAGATAAAAAATGAAAAAGAAAGAAATGTCAGAAAAATATTTAATTTACTTTAGAAATCGTGTAGACAGGAGGGAGGATATTTGTTAAAATGAGAACAAATGTTCCTTTTTATTCTCATTTGTATAGTCTTACATTTCTTAATTGATTTATCAAGAAAAAGTAAGAAAACGTTCTCTTTTTCATAGGGAAGATTATAGATAAATAACTATATATTATATGAAAAATCTATGAGAAGTGAGTAGTAAAAGGATTGAAAGTTATTGTTAAAGTACAGCTGAAGTGAGCGTAATCATGTTACATAGCAGTGAAATGCACGGAAGAGTTTTCTCAACTAGCAGGAAATTTACTGTATATTTCTTGCAAAATCTATTGTATAATGATTATAGAAGTTACTTATTAAAAGTAATTGTTGTTTATTATAAGTTGTTGCTTACATGAAATGCGATTTTTGTACTTTTCAATAAGACAAGTTATCGCGAAAAATTGCTGAAGTTAGAAATTAAAACTGTATTTAGTACAGAATTTGTACTCTTTAAGGAGAGTGAGCTTTGTATGGTAACATTATATAGTTCTCCAAGCTGTACGTCTTGTAGAAAGGCGAAATTATGGCTAGAGGAAAATCATATTCCCTATACAGAACGTAATATTTTCTCAGATCCATTAACGATTGAGGAAATTAAAGAGATTTTACGTATGACAGAAAGCGGAACGGATGAGATTATTTCTACTCGTTCGAAAGTTTTCCAAGAATTGAATGTAAACTTAGAGTCTTTACCACTTCAAGATTTATATAAGATGATTCGTGACTATCCAGGGATTTTACGTCGTCCAATTATGATTGACGAGAAACGCCTTCAAGTTGGTTACAACGAAGACGAAATTCGTCGTTTCTTACCACGTACAGTAAGAACGTTCCAATTACGTGAAGCACAACGTCTTGTAAATTAATTATAATAATATGAAAACCTTCTACCTATTATATAGTAGAAGGTTTTTTTTAATGTTTCACATTGCGTAATCGAACTTGTTGTACGATAAAGCCGATGCATAAAATAGTGAAAATGAACAAATAAGGAATGCTTGTAGTGAAACTTGGATTGTTATGAAAAAAGGTTGCAAGTCTGTCTTCATGTGTAACCATTTTTCCTGCAGTATAGGCAAGAATCGCTGCACCGCAATAAATGAGGAATGGAAATCGTTCCATAAGTATTAAAATAAGTTTGCTGCCCCAAATAATAATCGGGATAGAAATGAGTAAGCCGATTATGACGAGTAAAAATCTCCCGTGAGCTGCACCTGCAATGGCAATAACATTATCAAACCCCATAACGAGATCCGCGAAAACAATTGTCCGCACAGCTTGAAATAAAGTTGTTTTTCCTTGAATAGAAGAAAGATCGTTGCTATTATCGGTTAATAAATTGACTGCAATTAATGTAAGTAAAACCCCGCCAATCAATTGTAGAAATGGAATGTCGAGTAAATAGACAGCTAGTATAGTAAGGATGATTCTTAGTACAATCGCTAAAAGAGTACCGATCAAAATAGCCTTATTTCGTTTCGATTCAGGTAAATTTCGGCTAGCTAGTGCGATGACGATTGCATTGTCACCACCTAATACAACATCGATACCGACAATCATTAGTACGGATGTTAAAAACTCTAAGTCCATTCGTCTGCCTCCATTTATGATGTTTTAATAAGCGAACTATATGTATGTGATGAAGAAAGTTGTTGTTAAATAATCTCTTCTAATAGAAGTTTCACTTTATTACAGTGTACGGGGGAATGTGGAAATGTATGTCCAAATTTTTTGTAAGTAAGAAATCGCTATAATAATATATTTATGTAGTTTATCGAGTAAAGATAGGCATATAACTATTTTTGTAAAATAAATCGATTTTATTTCCATTCTGGAGAATCTTATCATAAAATGAGAGTACAAGAATCTATTGATTTGTCATATGAGTGGGGAATCCCTTCATAACAATTCTAAGCAGGAAGGGAGAGTTGTATTTTGGATATTGAAAGAATTAATGATCATACGATGAAATTTTTTATTACGTACATTGATATAGAGGATAGAGGATTTAATCGTGAAGAAATTTGGTATGATCGCGAACGAAGTGAAGAGCTCTTTTGGGAGATGATGGACGAAGCTCGTGATCATGACGATTTCTTTATTGATGGACCGTTATGGATTCAAGTGCAAGCAGTCGATAAAGGGATTGAAGTACTTGTCACGAAAGCAGAGCTTTCAAAGGACGGACAAAAGCTGGAACTACCGATAGGGGTAGACAAAATTATAGATATTCCTCTAGATGAAGGCATCGAATCATTATTCCAACAAGAATTAGTCGAAGAGGTAGAAGAACAAACAGGAACAAACTTTAATGAAGATGGTACGTTTGGCTTTTTAATTAAATTTAATGATTTTGAAGATGTCATTTCATTAAGTCATCGTCTTATCTTTGAAGATATAAAAGATGAGCTGTATTCATTTGAGGACCGCTATTATGTATATGTGGAATTCGATGAAGTGCTACATGATGAAGAAGAAATCGATCGTATTTTAAGTATTATTTTAGAATATGGAGAAGAATCAACTTTAACAATTCATCGTGTAAGTGAGTATGGAAAACAAATTGTGAAAGAGCATGCGCTTGAAACGATTCGCAATAATTTTCCTGCTAAAACGTAGGCCGATTTCTGTAGTATGAAATCGGCTTTTTATATGAAGAATAGGAAAGCTTTCTTAGTTAGGAGGTAAGAGATGAAAAATACGTTAAAGCTGATTTTCTTTATACTGCTATTGTTCGCATTATTTGTTTCGTTACGTATGTTTATTGATGTAGCATTTTATTCAGATGTGATTGGGATAAAAGATGTTTCGATTTTAGGTATTATTAGTATTTTATTTACAGTATCTGCGTTTTTAATTGGTTGCGTTATTTTCTTAGAAAATCGACATCCATCTAAAACACTTACATGGTTAATTGTTTTAGGAATTTTTCCGGTATTTGGTTTCTTTGCTTATTTATTATTCGGACAAAATTTTCGAAGAAAAAGAATGTTCCAAAAGAAGGCGTTACTTGATGAACAGGCGTTTTTACAATATAAAGGGCATGAAGATTACGAAGAACGAATTTTACGCAATCATAAGCATCAAGAACTGTTATTTCGTTTAGCGGATCGATTAGGAGCTTTAAATATTTCATTTCAAACTGAAACGAGGACATTAACAAATGGAGATGAAACGTTTCGGGCTATTTTAAATGGGTTAAAACGAGCGAAACATCACATTCATATGGAATATTACATTGTGCGTGATGATAAATTAGGAACAGAAATTAAAGATATTTTAATACAAAAATCGAAAGAAGGCGTTGTTGTTCGCTTTTTATATGATGCGGTTGGAAGTTTTAAGTTATCGAAATCGTATATTGAAGAATTAAACGATGCAGGTGTAGAAATGATTCCATTCTTTCCTGTGCGCTTTCCGATTTTAAACGATAAGATTAATTATCGAAATCATAGGAAAATTGTTGTGATTGATGGGAACGAAGGATTTGTAGGCGGATTAAATATCGGTGATGAGTATTTAGGGAAAAATAAATATTTTGGCTTTTGGCGAGATACGCATTTGTATTTACGTGGTGAAGCGGTTCAAAGTTTACAACTTATTTTCCTTCAAGACTGGTTTTATATGACTGGAGAGGCTGTGCTAGCCCCTGAATATTTACAAGCAAAAGCAGTTGAGGGTGATCATTGGGGAGGAGTGCAGCTAGTTGCAGGTGGCCCCGATAATAAGTGGGAAACGATTAAGCATTTATATTTCGCAATGATCGCTTCTGCTCGGAAATCAATTTGGATTGCAACGCCGTATTTTATTCCGGATGATGATATTTTATCCGCATTAAAGGTTGCTGCACTTGCTGGTATTGATGTTCGTTTATTAATGCCGAGTAAACCGGATAAGCGTACTGTCTTTTACGCATCGAGATCGTACTTCCCAGAGCTTTTAGATGCAGGAGTAAAGATATATGAATACGAAAAAGGTTTTCTTCATAGTAAAATTGTCATCGTTGATTCTGATTTAGCTTCAATTGGGACAGCTAATATGGATATGAGAAGTTTTCATTTGAATTTTGAAGTAAATGCCTTTTTATATGATACAGATAGCATTCGAAAACTTGTTCAAGACTTTAAAGATGATTTAGAAGAATCAAGTGAAATTCATGGTGATCATTTTCATAAAAGACGTCTTCATAGACGAATTGTTGAATCAACGTACCGATTATTATCACCTTTATTATAAAAAGAGATGTCCGAAATTGGGACATCTCTTTTTTAAAAGGAATTTGTAACAAATTGTAGAATATAAGGAGCTGAAAGGGTGTGATTACGATATTTATCGCTAAAAGAGAAAACGGTGAAAAAATTCATTTACTCTATAATTGTAATGAAGAGCTTTTGCGCCGTATGCGTCAACAAGAACGATTCTTTTGTGTAGCTTGCGGAAAGGAAGTGCAAATGAAATTAGGGAAACAAAAAAGTTGGCATTTTGCTCATAAAAAAGTGGATTCATGTCTTGCCTTTTATGAAGCGGAATCAAAGTATCATATGCATGGTAAAGAATTGTTATATAGATGGTTCAAACGTCAAAACTTTCAGGTGGATATAGAGTACTACCTCCCAGAAATTAAGCAACGACCAGATGTTTTTGTGGAGAGGGCGGGTAGAAAAATTGCAATTGAATACCAATGTGCAAACCTCGCTATAGAGCAGCTGTACAAAAGAACATATTCGTATTGGCAAGCTGGTATACAGGTCATTTGGATCGTTGGTGGAAATCAATTGAAAAAGCAATCTGCATATTGGATGAAATTTTCCTCACTTATGGCTTTCTCCTTACAATCTTATCCTCAGCCACTTCTTATTTTCTTCTGTCCGAAACAAAAATCATTTATGAAATGTGCATTTGTCACTCCCTTTTCTACAAATGTTTTTTTCTCACATACTATATATTTACCAACTGATGCGACTACTTTTGAAATGCTTTTTTCTCCTGTTCCTTTCGGGAAAGAAAGATTGGGTGAAGAGTGGAAGAAGAGAAAGAAAAACTTTCGCCAAAATGCCTTACCGATTTGGAATTATAATTATAAGTCATTATTACGCCTCTTATATCAATTTAAATGTACCCCAGCGAGCTTTCCTTCTGAAATTGGTGTTCCACTCCCTTCTGCATTTGCTTTTCAAACAAACCCATTTATATGGCAAGCTTTTCTATATATGAAGTGTATAGGGGAGCTTACAGTGGGAGAGTGTATTTCTCTTCAATACGTGTGTAGTTATGTAAAAAGGTATACGAAAAGGCGGATACTTCCGTACTTTTCGCAGCACATATGGAAAATGGCAGTTACTGAATATATGACATTTTTATGCTATATAGGTGTTTTACGTAAAGTGAGAACTTATACGTACCGAAAAATAAGGGATGCCGTGATGTTAAAAACAGAGGAGGAAATTATGAAACATGATGAGATTTGCTTAATACATGCGCTATCTTTATTTGAGGCAAATTTTAACATGAGAGGAGGAAAAGCGGATATAATAAAGAATGATTGTGAAGGAATTACATAAGAAAAAAACGAATTGTACTTAAGTAGAGATATTTAAAGGAGGGCTTAAAGAATGTCTGAACAAAACAAAGCGAAAGCATTACCAGATCGCAACGAGATTGAAGAAGCAAGTACGTGGCGATTAGAAGATATTTTCCAAACGGATGCAGAATGGGAAAAAGAATTCCAAGCTATTAAAGAGCTATTACCGAAGTTAACTGAATTTAAAGGGAAACTTGGTGACTCTGCGGACAATTTACTTGAGGCATTGCAATATGAAGATGAAATATCAATGCGATTAGGTAAGTTATATACATATGCTCATATGCGTTACGATCAAGATACAACAAACTCTGTATATCAAGCATTAAATGATCGTGCAACAAATTTATATTCACAAGTATCTAGTAGCACAGCGTATATTGTGCCTGAAATTTTATCGATTTCAGAAGATACATTGCAAACATTCTTGAAGGAAAATAGAGATTTAAGTGTATATGAACATGCATTAGAAGAAATTACACGTCAACGCCCGCACGTATTATCAGAAGCTGAGGAAGCTTTATTAGCGGAAGCATCTGAAGTAATGAGTTCATCAAGCAATACATTTGGTATGTTGAATAACGCGGATTTAAAATTCCCATCTATTAAAGGGGAAGACGGAGAAGAAATAGAAATTACACATGGCCGTTACATTCAGTTTTTAGAAAGTGATGATCCTCGTGTTCGCAAAGATGCATTTAAAGCTGTATATGAAACGTACGGAAAATTTAAAAACACATTCGCAAGTACGTTAAGCGGAGCAGTAAAACGTAATAATTTCAATGCGCGTGTTCGTAAATATGATTCTGCTCGCCAAGCTGCACTGAGCAATAATAATATTCCGGAAGCAGTATACGATCAACTCGTTGAAACAGTAAATGACAACTTACATTTATTACACCGTTACATCGATATTCGTAAGCGTGCACTAGGACTTGATGAGCTTCATATGTATGATTTATATACACCACTTGTACCAGAAGTGAAAATGAATGTGAAATACGAAGAAGCGCAAGACCTTTTATTAAAATCTTTAAACGTACTTGGTGATGAATATGTTGATATTTTGAAAGAGGCATATGAAAATCGCTGGGTAGATGTGTATGAGAATAAAGGAAAACGAAGCGGGGCATATTCATCTGGTGCATATGGAACAAATCCGTATATTTTAATGAACTGGCATGATAATGTAAATAATTTATTTACACTTGCTCATGAGTTTGGTCATTCGGTGCATAGTTACTATACAAGAAAAACACAACCGCACGTATATGGTGATTATTCCATCTTCGTAGCAGAAGTGGCATCTACTTGTAATGAAGCACTTCTAAATGATTATTTATTAAAAACGACAGAAGATAAGAAAGAGCGTCTATATTTATTAAATCATTATTTAGAAGGGTTCCGTGGTACTGTATTCCGTCAAACGATGTTTGCAGAGTTTGAACATATTATTCATAAGAAAGTACAAGAAGGACATGCTGTTACGCCAGACATGTTAACGGAAATTTACTATGATTTAAATAAGAAATATTTCGGTGACGCTTTAGTAATCGACGAAGAGATTGGTTTAGAATGGTCTCGTATTCCACACTTCTACTACAACTATTACGTATATCAATACGCAACAGGATTTAGTGCAGCGACAGCTCTATCTAAACAGATTTTAGAAGAAGGACAACCAGCAGTAGAACGTTATATTAACGAGTTCTTAAAAGCAGGAAGCTCTGATTATCCAATTGAAGTGCTGAAAAAAGCAGGAGTAGATATGGCATCTCCTGAACCAGTAAAAGAGGCACTACAAGTATTTGAAGAGAAATTAAATGAATTAGAAGCATTATTATTTGAAGAAAAGTAATGAAAAAAGACGAGGGATTGTATCCTCGTCTTTTTGTTGAATAGATTCAATGTCGATATTTGTCGGAGAGAAAGGTGAATTTCTTTGTTTTTCTAACTGAAAGGATAGTTTTACGACTGATTTTTAAAATTAAAACCCTTTGAATCGTTTTTTATAATTGAAATAAGAGAGAGTGATAACGATGATTCCAAATAAAAGAGGTAAGGCAATAATTTTAGGAAAAGCTTGTAGTAGAGAGAGGATGTACAAGAAAAAAGAAACGATGACAGCTAGAAAGAGAAGAGCAATATAAGATTTTTTCATAAATAAACCCCCTAAATGACCTTTTTTATAGCTTATTCAAAAATGAAAACGTTTAGAATGTGACAAAAGTGTGAAATTCGACAAAAGGGGTTGTCATCTGACGTCGAATCTTGTAATATAATAAGCGTGAACGAATTCACATACAAACATATACCCCTTTGTTTGAACGTGAAAATTTCTCCCATCCCCTTTAATATTTTTATAAGCCGTAAAGAAAAAGACCTGGTGTTTACACCAGGTCTTTTTCTTTTGCTATCCATTTCCAATAACGTTCGCATTTTACTTCTATCATTTGTACTTTTCGTTTCAGTTGTAATTTTTTTAGTTCGCGTTCAATTTCTTGTTGCGGACAATCATAAATAAATGCTACTTCTTTTGAAGATATAAATTGTGTTGCTTCTAGTAACACTTCTAAAGGTGGTAATGGTTCTGGCTCAATTTCACATTTTACAAGTTCTTTCAATAATTGTACGTATACATCGTAGGAATAATTTCCAGCGATTTTAATACCTTCTTCATCTGAGTTCGCATGAAAAAAGACGAGGGAAGGTATTTCTGTAATATGCATTTCATTCGTGAATTTCAAGTCACATTGGAAAGCTTTTTTTGCACTAGCAGAATGTAGATCTTTTTTAAATTCTTCTACATCAATATTGCTATCTTTCGCACATGCAAGTAATAGTTCGCAGTCAGGGTTTGATACATTTTCAAGGAAAATGTATTCTTGGAGTTTTCGCAAAAACTTCGAACCTGCTTTTCGGCCTTGCAACTCCGCTGCCTTAATTGCCATCGAAACTAAATATGGTGTTGACGATGCTTCTTGCATATGTACCTTTCCATCACATGAAAAACCTTGTAAACTGGTTGTCTTTTCCCACACAAATCGAATATTAGCAGGTTTATTCCATTTGTGTGAGGAAGCGTTCGTTCCATCCACTTTTCCTGTTACGATATGACGAATAGAGAAGTATTTCCCGTATTCAAGCCATAGTTTAATAATAAAAGGCTCAATTTCCCAGCAATCTTTACAAAGTGGATCAATAAATAAATATGCTTCTACAGACTTATGCTCGCATGCGGAAGGAGATGGCATATTTATATGCTTTGCTTCCTGCTTATCCATTACACTTCACCTGTTTCGTTTGGAGTATTAACCATATGCTGAGCGGTTAATGCTAAACGTTCAAAAACAAACTCTCTTATATGACCATGAACTCCAGTATCATCCATTGCTTGCTCCATACATGATAGCCAAGCCTCTGCTCGTTTTGGAGTAATCTCAAACGGAAGATGGCGTGCTCTTAACATAGGATGACCATGTTCTTCAGTGTACAAATTAGGACCACCTAAATATTGTGTTAAAAATTGCTTCTGCTTCCTAGCGGTTTCTGTTAAATCTTCCGGGAAGATGGGAGATAAGTCAGGGTGTTTACTGACATAGGAATAAAATGTATCTACTAATATTGCAATGCATTGTTCACCGCCAATTGCTTCAAATGGTGTCATCGGTTGCTTGCTCATCCTTTATAAACTCCTTTTTCCATGAAATGTATATCTATTGTAGCAATGGAATGTTCGAGAGGGCAAATAAACAGCTTTCTCAAAGATTCTTTGCTTATTCTACGGGTGTAAACTTTTTTAGTGAGATGTATCCACTAGTGAAACATATTCACTAGTGGAATTTTCACTTTAGCGTGCTTTTTTTTGTTTGGCAAGGAAAAAGCGTTTTACTTTGTTATTTGTATGGCGAACAGGTATGTTATGTTGCGTTAATAAATGAATAAATGCAGCTTTTCCTGTTTCTTCATCTTGCACTTCAAATTCAATTTCATAATCATCGTGATTGTAATAGAAACTATGATCAAAGACAAGCGTTCCGCCTTTAAATAATGTTTCTGCTCTTTCTGTTGTTAAACTACCCATATATGTTAAAGCAGAAACAGGAATTTGTAATTTGTGTAATTGATCTACTACTGCTCCTTGAATGATTGTGTTTGTTTCCATCATCATTTTTGCTTCGTCTTCTGTTACGACTTGATGCGTTTCTAATAAACCGATTTCTGCAGGTTGTTTCAACGTTAACGTATAAGTTTCTCCTTTATGACGAATACGAAGTGCAGAGCCAGCTTCTTTTAACGAGAAGTCAGGTGTTTCAAAGTAGTGATTCACTTGTTTTGTAAATGCTTCAATAGAAAACGATTTACATAATGTATCGAATTCTTCTTTTGTAACGATATTTTTGAATTCAATTTCAATTTCTTGTGTCATTGTATAATCTCCTTTTGAAAAATAATTCTTTACACATTATCGCTTTTTCATAAATTTGGTTCAATGTTTTATTTGTTTGCGTCCATGTTATGATACAATAATACTGTTAAGTAAGACAGGAAGTTGAGATGGAGGAGTTAGAGCATGCAAAATAAAATCCAAGTTAAGAGCGTAGAAAAGAGAGAGAATGCTCTTATTTTTTGTGCGGAAAATAGTGAAATAGAGGTAAAGGAGTTAAGTGCGCGTAATCACGTACTTGTAGACTCAGACAATTTATCATTTTTATATATCTTAGAAAATGAATCATCTTTCATTTATGTAAGTATTCCGCACACATGCTGGGAAGCAATGCATGAAGCGATGAATAACGATGTGGTTATGTTCGTTCGCGTGAATGACATTGAAATGGAATTAGAAGGATTAAAAGAAGAAGTAGAATATTTAGTTGAAAATATTGAAGGTAATGCAAATTACGGAGAAGAATTAGTAACTGCTGTAGAAAAAGTATTTCTATAAGCAAATGGATTGATTTTGGTGGTGGTTGAAATGAATCGAAATTGGGAAGAATTTTTAGCACCTTACCACCAAGCGGTGGCAGAGCTAAAAGTGAAACTAAAAGGAATGCGTACTCAATTTGCAATGTTAACAGAGCATTCTCCAATTGAGTTTGTAACAGGAAGGGTAAAGTCGGTTGCAAGTATTATTGATAAAGCGGAGAAGAGAAATGTACCGCTAGACCGATTGAGAGAAGATATGCAGGATATTGCTGGGCTTAGAATGATGTGTCAATTTGTTGATGAGATTAAGCCTGTTGTAGAATATCTTCGAAAACGAAATGACTTTGAAATCGTGGAAGAACGTGATTATGTCACGCAAAAGAAAGATAGCGGTTATCGTTCTTATCATGTTGTCATTAGTTATCCTGTTCAAACGATTCAAGGTGAACAAAAAGTATTGGTAGAAATCCAAATACGCACGCTAGCAATGAACTTTTGGGCAACAATTGAGCATTCTTTAAATTATAAATATAGTGGACGTTTTCCTGAAGATATTAAAATACGATTGCAACGTGCAGCTGAAGCGGCGTTTTTATTAGATGAAGAAATGTCTTCTATTCGTCTTGAAATTCAAGAAGCGCAAAAGGCTTTTTCAAGAAAGCAAGAAACGAAAGATTCCGAATCATAAACTAAAGGGTGTTGGGCGATGAAATTTACAATTATGTCAAAGGGAGATCAATCATCAGATACACTGGCAAGCACGATGAAAGAGTACTTGCTAGATTTTGGATTTATAATGGATGAAAAGGAACCCGATATTGTAATTTCTGTTGGGGGAGATGGAACGCTTTTATATGCGTTTCATCGTTATTATAATCGATTGGATGAAACAGCATTTGTTGGTGTACATACAGGACATCTAGGTTTCTATGCAGATTGGTTACCAACAGAAGTAGAGAAATTAGTAATTGCGATTGCGAAAACACCATTCCAAGTGGTGGAATATCCGCTTTTAGAAGTTATTATTCGCTATGTGAATGGAAGTAAAGAGTCACAGTATTTAGCGATGAATGAGGCGACTGTAAAAAGTGCAGAAGGTACATTAGTAACAGAAGTAGAAATACGCGGAGAATATTTTGAAACATTCCGCGGAGATGGCCTTTGTATCTCTACTCCTTCAGGAAGTACCGCGTATAATAAAGCGCTTGGCGGAGCAATTATTCACCCATCTATTGAAGCGATTCAAATTGCAGAAATGGCGTCCATTAACAATCGTGTATTTCGTACTGTAGGATCGCCACTCGTATTGCCGAAGCATCATACATGTGTGTTAAAGCCAGCTGCAGGAATGAACTTACAAATTACAGTGGATCATTTAACGATGGTTCATCAAGATGTGAAATCAATCCAGTATCGCGTCGCAAACGAGAAAGTACGATTTGTTCGTTTCCGCCCATTCCCGTTCTGGAAACGAGTTCGTGACTCGTTTGTTGCAGATAAATAGAAAGGGTTATATATTTGAACAGATTTACATTGAAATGGGATATAGGGCCGGCTCAAGAGGGAACTTTAGTTAGGGAATTTTTGAAAACGAAAGGTATTTCTAAAGCCGCTTTAACGGATATAAAGTTTCATGGCGGAGCAATTGAAGTAAATGGTCAACATGCGAGTGTTCGTCATCAGTTGCGTGCTGGTGAAGAATTACGTGTCTTTTTTCCAGTGGAGGAAAGAAGTGAAGGGATGATGGCAGAAGATATTCCTTTATGCATTATATATGAAGATGACGCGGTTCTTATCATTAATAAAGAGGCGAATATGTCAACGATTCCGTCTAGAGAACATCCGGCAGGAAGTGTTGCCAATGCGCTGTTATCTCATTATGATAAGCAGCATCTTGCAAGTACAGTGCACATCGTAACACGTTTAGATCGTGATACTTCGGGGCTTATGCTTATTGCAAAAAATCGTTTCGTGCATCATCTTTTATCGAAGCAGCATCAACAAAAAGCTGTGAAACGAACGTATGAAGCAATTGTTCACGGAAAGATTGTAGAACGAGAAGGAATGATTGATGCACCAATTGGTCGAAAATCTGATAGCATTATTGAGCGAATGGTTTGTGAGGATGGACAAAGGGCAGTTACTCATTTTAAAGTAATTGATAGTACATATCATAAGACACATGTAGCGCTTGAGCTTGAGACAGGAAGAACGCATCAAATTCGTGTGCATATGGCTCATATAGGACATCCATTACTTGGTGATAGCTTATATGGAGGGAGAAGGGATGAAATGAAACGGCAAGCACTTCATAGTAAATCTTTGACGTTTTATCATCCTATTTTAGAGAAAGAGATGTCTTTCACTATAAAGCTTCCAAGCGATATGCAAGAAGTGTTGCGGCATACTTAAAAAGGGAACAAAATTCTTATATTATAAAGAATTTTGTTCCCTTTTTTCTTAGCGGAATAATATTAAAATTTGGTTTTCACCCGTACGCTTTATAACGAAAAATCCATTTTCGGCTTTTGTAGCAATGCCATTGTCATTTGGAAGACAAAATCCATGTGCTTCGCAAGTGCCGTCATCACGTACTAACATTTGTCCAATTAATCCGACAGGAAGCCACTCGGCGCGATCTTTTCTGGCTACATATTTGCGAGTTGGATCCCATTCTGTATTTAAAAGAGTTGTATTTCTTCGGTTTCCGTCCATACATATTGGCGTTTTCCAAAGTTATCTGTTTTATAACGTTTTTCCCAACTTAAAGCCCCGCTATTTCCTATAAGGGCAGGGGTTGCACTAGATATTCCTAAAATGAACGAGTCGTGTGAAGTAGCTATCCGAATTTTTTCTTCGCTACTAAATGTAACGAAATAACCGACATCAATAGGTTTATGATCTTCGGTTTCAAACATTTGTGCAAAATCCGTTCCACTTGCATTGTAAGACGCACCCTCAATGTACATTTCTCCATTATGGGCAAGCCATTTAGCCCCGATATTATGGTCGGTGTCGCTTACACCATTTGCAATAAACCAAGAATAAGCTTCTTCTGCAGTGCCGAAGCGCCCCATAATATGGCTACCTGCAAAATGAGCTGTTGATGTATGATGACCTTCCGCATGAGAAGAGGATCCGTTAGCGATAGTTGCGGTTCCTTCTGCGTGTGCTGCTTCGCCTAAAGCAATCGTCTGTTTACCCTCTGCATGAGAATAAGCTCCGCCTGCTGTCGTTTCACTTCCCTCACTATGCGAACTATGTCCAGTTGCTTTTGAGTTTGATCCCTCTGCATGATATAAAGAACCTTTTGCGTGTGTTAATAAGCCTTCCGCATGTGCTGCCATGCCCTCCGCATGAGAGTGAAGCCCTTCCGCATATGCATATCGGCCGCCCCTTTTAACTTTTGTATTTTCAGGTGTAGGTGTCTCAATTATGAGTGGTTTTTCAGTTTGTATATCATTCGATGAAGCCAATGCCTCTTTTATTTTTTTTACTTTGGTTATAATAGCAGCTGGAATTTCTGGTTCCACTTTTTTATTTATTGCTACAGAAATATTTTCTTCCGTCTTTTCTTCTGTTTGATTAGAATGTATTACCTGTTCATCTTGATTTGAGAGCTGTTTATTTTTTTGCTGCATTTTTATTTTTCTGCGATCGATTATGCGGCTCATCACAGCATTTTCTAAAGAGACATATGTTGGTTTTACTTTGCTTTTTTTTGATGACTCTTGTTCTTCCAGTTCTTCTATCGCTGCAGCCCGAATACTACACCAGTTGTTAATTCCGTACATGGGCAGATATAAAGGGGGAAATTTTCTTTTTTGTTTAGAAGATTTTTTCTTCATTATGTCACCTCCTGCGACATTATATGTAGTGTAATTAAAAAAAGATGCACTTTATTGCATCTTTTTTTAATTACTTTACCTAGTTTTATATGAGATCTGCCTAAATAATACGGTAATCTTTCGCTAAGTAAGGTAGTTATGAAATTGGACGGAATTTCTCAGCGACAAAAGGTAAAGAAGAAGGAACAGAGATAGTCTCCATTTCAGGATAACGTAATCCGGTTAATTTGCCACCAAATACAGCACCAGTATCAATATTGACTGTCTGATTGACGAATCGAGGTTCTGCTACTGGTGTATGTCCATATACAATCCAAGCTTGCCCCTTGTACTCTTGCGCCCAATCGCGACGGACAGGTGAGCCATCGGCATGCTTTTCTCCTGTAATATCGCCATATAATACAAAGGTTTGTACTTTTTTATCTCGTCTTCCTATGTAATCTTGCCGAATCCCAGCGTGACATACGATTACTCTTTTTTCATCTAGTATGTGGTAGAGCGGTGATTGTTCATAAAGAGTGATAAACTTTTCTTTTATAATGTTTTGCTTATGAGAAGGGAGTGCCTCATATTCAGCAACAGTTGTTTCAAGTCCGTGAGCGACTGTTACATTACGCCCAAGGAAAAATCGATATAGTTTATTACAGTGATTTCCAGGAGCGTAATAAGCTTCTTTTTTATGTATGACAAGTTCCCATACAATTTCAATCATACGTAATGAATGAGGACCACGGTCTGTAATATCGCCAACGAATGCAAGTTTACGTTGGTCAGGGTGAACCGGTAGACCGCTACTCCAGTTATATCCTAGCTTCTCTGTTAAATTTTGAAACTCTTGGAAGCATCCATGAATATCTCCTATAATGTCATATTTCATATTTAAACCTCCATCGTATTTTTCATTAGTATATCTAAAAAAGGATAGAGATAAAAATATAGCGTTTTTGTGTTGTTCATTTAAACATAAAGATTTTCGTTCTTGAGCGAACATTTAAAATGAATCCAATCGCAATCATGTATGTAAGCAGTGAACTTCCTCCGTAACTCATAAGAGGTAATGTTATCCCTGTAATGGGAAGTAATCCGATTGTCATCCCGATATTTTGGAATACTTGGAAAGTAAACATTCCGATTGTACCAGCGCAAATGTAACTACCGAAAGGGTCATTACTTTCTAAAGCAATATGAATCATTCGAAAAATGAGTAAGAAAAAAAGAGAAATAATGACACTTGCGCCTAGAAAGCCAAATTGTTCAGCGACATTAGTGAAAATAAAATCTGTATGTGGTTCTGGAAAATATACTTGTCCATTTTCCCACCCTTTTCCTTGCATTTCTCCGGATCCAGTCGCTAAGAATGCTTGTCTTAATTGATAGCCTTGTGCATCATATTTGTAAGGTGCTAACCATCCGTAGAAGCGATTTAATTGATACTCTTTTAAAATGTGTGCTTTAAAGAAATCTGTGTGAGTAAAAAAAATATATATTAATGTAGATCCAGCAACGAAAGTACCTGAAACTAATCCAAAAATAAAACGCCATCGTATGCCAGAAACTAGTATCATTGCTGCAAGCATCGCTGAAATGACCATTGTGTTTCCTAAATCTGGTTCTTTTGCAATAAGTAGTAGTGGTGGCAAGCTTGTCGCAAATATTTTTCCAAGTAGTAAAAAATCGTCATGTATCGTTTGGGAAAAATATTTCTCATTATGATTTGCTATAATTCGTCCAATGACGATAATTAAAAACAATTTCATAATTTCAGAAGGCTGAAAATTTCCGATGCCTGGGAGCCTGTACCAAGCGGTAGCGCCTTTAATTGTAACGGCACCTGGTACTTGAAGTTCTAGTCCAATAAGTAGTACCATTGCAAAGCTGTACAAATACCAAGCAATTTTTTGATAACGATCGAAGTCGATAATCATAATAACACCAATGGCTATAAATCCAATGAAATACCATTGGATTTGCTTTAGTACAAAATTGACGTTTTGTAAAAATGGCGGTAAAGAGGCTTGCGCACTTGCAATAGCACAACAACTAACAATCCCAATGGCAAATAAAATAAATAGTAATACGTAGTCTATTTGATATTGAGAATTTGGATCTTTCAATGTAGGTATTCCTTTCTACTGCTCTTTATAGTAATGGATTTTATCCCGCATTAATGGGCAGTAAGACCCCCACCTCAAAATTCAGCGAAAGCGAAGAAGTTAGGTGGGGGATCAACTGCCCGTAAAAGCCCGATTGGTGAGAGCTGATTAAAGTTTCACTTTATAGTATGAGAAAGAATGTATGAACTATACGAATGATTCACATATAGTCCATACACTTTTAATTTTGCAGAGTAGTTTAATTGTTTAGCTCTTTAATAATTATATCCAAACAATGAGAGAGACGTACATGTGCGTCAGGAAAAATATCTAGTTGATGAAGATAGTATTTTAAGGAACTTTTACACCATTGGTAAGCACTAAGTAGAGCTGCTCTATAGTCCGTAGTATTTTGTAAAAAGCCATATTCTTTTGCTGTTATAACAAGGTGTGTGAAATCTTCACAACCTTGAAGGAGCTTATTGTGTATTTGTTGTCCAGCATGGTAGCGAAATTGACTTAAAGGCTCAGAAATGTATATTGCATTTCCTTTAGAAAGTAAAGAAATCCATGAGGCCATATCAACACTACAAGAATATTGTCGCTCTTTAAGGGTGCCAAAAGGTTCAGTGAGCAATTCCTTTCGGAACAAAGTAGTTGTAGGCTCACCGATAATGTTGTGTCCGCCCTTTAACATCCAATTACCTAAAAATATCCCGTTTAATGGGGTGTCTTCACTATATAACCTTTGTGTTGGATGGGAATCACCTATTAGATTTCCATGATCATCAATGCGTACTCGATAAGAAGTAACAAGAGCAAGATTTTTATTGGGATCTTGCTCAAAATAGGTCATCATTTTTTGTATTTTATGCTTATAAAACACGTCATCGTCCATTAAAAAATTTATATACTCACCATTTGATTTTTCTATGAGCATAAGGTCATTGTGAAATTGTCCTAGAGTAGGGGTATTTCGAATGTATGTTATATTTTTATAATTTGGTAAGTATTGTTCGCGTATTAAAGTTGCTGTTTCATCATTTGTACTATCATCTCCGATGATGATTTCAATATTTGAATAAGTTTGTGCCAATGCACTTTCTAGAGCAATTTTGAAATAATGAGGCCGATTATAAGTAGGAATAAGGATGGAAACGAGAGGTGGATTTTTTTCATTCATCATACATAACTTCCTTTCAGAAGCTTTTTTTTGTTAGAACAATATCTTGGTAACTTGTATATTCATGTCTGCCGCACCATAAACCGTAATGCGGCTTATTGATTATTTCTAGGCCGTACTTATTCAATAGATTGCAAATATCTGTCTCAGGATAAGCAACTGCGAAATTCGGAATATCTTTATTTACAACGTAGCAATTTTCGATTCGATGATAAAAACCTAATGTACTTTGTCCTGCATTTAAATAATAGGATGATTCAGGGTTTATAAGAAAGAATGTAATGAAACATCTCCCGTCTTTTTTTAATACACGTACAATTTCAGATACGTAATGTTCTAATTCTTTTGGGAGAAGATGTGTAAATACAGAAGTTAAAAAGATAAAATCGAATGTTCCGTCTTCATAGGGAAAACGATATTGAGAGGCATCTTCTTTTCCTTCCGGATTATAGAATTGATTGTATATGTCAACATGTTCAAAGTGAAAATTATTACGCATAGTTGAAATGTTATTTTGACACCAAGTAATTCCATCTTTAAACAAATCAAATCCATAATACGCTCCATCATCATTTAAGTAATTCATTAATGGTACAGCCATTCGGCCGACACCGCAGCCTACATCTAATACTTTTTCATTTGATTTTAAAGCACCAATTTGAATAAAATGCTTTAGGAACTCTTTTCCAACCTTTTTGAAGTCGCCACCTACATATTGGACGAGTTCAGGAGGGGGGAGTAAAGTCATTTCTTTGTTAAGTTCACTCATGAGTATACCCCTTTCTTGTATGAGAAGATGCAGTAAATCTATTAATAAAATTTTCAATTTGTAGTGAGAGAATACAGGAAAACAATTGTTATATGTAAGGAGATTCCGAAAAAGAATACTTAATTGGATTAGAAGTGAGAGAAGAATGAGTGAAAATGGAATCTCCTATAGATTAAATCTTTTTTTATTCTTTTCTCCAATAAACGCCAAATACATCAATTTTAGTAATAGGGGCTTTTAAATTTCGTTGGTTTCTAAAGTCTGTCACAGCCTCAGCGCATGGCGGTAGCCCGTAGTCATCGATAATTATATAGCCACCTTTAGAAACTTTATCATATAAGTTCACGAGACCATCCATTGTGGATTCGTACATATCACCATCAAGCCGTGCAATTGCTATTTTTTCAATTGGTGCTGTTGGTAAAGTATCTTTAAACCAACCTTTTAAAAATTTCACTTGATCATTTAGTAAATCATATTTTTTGAAATTCTCTTGTACTTGTTCTAAAGAGACGCGTAAGTAATCGAATGTGTGTAAATAATCACCGTAATCTTTTGGATATTGTTCTAGATTCGGTGCTGGCAAACCTTCAAATGAATCTGCAACCCACACATTACGATCCGTAATGTTGTTTGCTTGTAAAAAACCATTCATAAAAATGCATGATCCTCCGCGCCATACACCTGTTTCAATAAAATCACCTTCTATATTTTCACGAACAACGGTTTCCATCGCCTCTTGTAATTGGTTCATACGTTCTCGACCAATCATGCTATGTGCTGCTCTTGGCCAATCCATTCCATCATGACGTTCACTTTTAGAAACATTTGGTTTTACAATTTTTAAGTTATGGTTTTCAGCATATTGCTTAATGAATAAAGGGAGGGGGACTGTAACTGGTTCGAATTCTAGTTCTTTTGAAATATGTAGAGATGCGGGTAAGTATGCCTCATATTCTAACCATATTTCAAATAAAATGGTCTTCTTTAGCAATTCGAGATAAAGCTGAACAGCAGATTTACTTTCCATATTTGTGCCTCCTGCAAAATGTCATACAACAATATGATTATGTAGATAGCGAATGTTTCATGATTGAATTTGAAATTGAAAAAGCAGTAAAACTGATATCAGTTTTACTGCTAAGTAAAAAATTAAGCGATTTTTTCAATAATAATAGATGCATTTGTACCAAGAGCTAATGATAGCCCAAGTCCTGTAACGATTACTTCAACTAATGATGGAGTTGTCGTAATTTGCGTAATTGCTTGAACAACGATAGGTGCTCCAACTGAGATTAAAGTAGCCCCAGTACCTGGTACAGATACCCCATTTACTTGGATTGTAAGCCCCCCTAATACACTTATTGCCGCAGTATATACGATAACAGTGATTTTATAGAATCCAGTTTCAGCAATAACGAAAGTATCAGCATCTAATTGAGAAATTGCTGTACCAAACTGAGATCCAACAGTATTAAATGGTACTGGAGCATTTAGTCCAAGATCTAAAGAAATTCCAGCGGAGTTAAATGCATACAATCCTGCTGGAAGTACCAGTCGGCCCCGTAGGTCCAGTCGGCCCCGTAGGTCCAGTAGGTCCAGTTGGCCCGGTAGGTACAGTCGGCCCTGTAGGTCCAGTCGGTCCAGTCGGCCCGGTCGGCCCAGTCGGAAGGGTAAACGGTGGTATCGGTGGTAATGTTGGTCCTACAAGATTAGGGTCAAATGCACTAGCTGATAAAGATTCATCGGGATTTAATCCATTTGAATAATTATTATTTGACATAAATTCACCTCCATAAAGCGTTCATTATATAGTAGATGCAAAACCGAAAGAAAATGACACGGACATTTGAATTATTGAAAAGAAATCTTAAACTACTTGAACAATTTAAAAAAATGGAAAGTTTAGTATATGTATAACATATGATTGATTTGGAAGAGGGTGATTATGTTGAACAAGCAAGGAATTACAATTAGTTTATGTATGATTGTTCGAGATGAGGAGGAGACAATAGCCCGTTGTTTAGAAACAGTTGAAAAAATTGTGGATGAAATTATAGTAGTTGATACAGGTTCCGTCGATCGAACGAAAGAAATCGTAGAGAAATATACTTCTAACATATATGATTTCCAGTGGATTGATGATTTTGCAGCAGCAAGAAATTTTTCTTTTTCAAAAGCGACGCAAGAGTATATATTGTGGCTAGATGCAGATGATGTCTTATTAGAAGATGCTCAAGAAGCATTGAAACTTTTAAAAAGAGAATTAGATCCTAAAATTGATGCTGTTTCGATGCCTTATCACCTTGCAATGGATTCTAACGGGAAACCTTTATATTGTACAAAAAGAAATCGACTTGTAAAGCGTGAAAAACAATTTCAATGGTTTGGAAAGGTTCATGAGTATTTAGCTATTTCTGGTGAGGTTTTTAGTAGTAATGTTGCTATTACACATAAAAAAGAAAAAAAAGTAACAAATCGTAATTTGAAAATTTTTCAAAATACTGTAGCGGCAGGTGAAGAATTAAGTCCGAGAGATTTATTTTATTACGCAAATGAATCTACGGATAACCAAAAATATGATGATGCAGTTCTTCTATATGAAACATTTCTTAATCAAGACGAAGGATGGTATGAAGAGAAAATTTATGCATGTGGTAAGTTAGGAGATTGCTATGCAAAGCTCGGAATGTGGGAGAAGGCAATCGAATCTTGTGTGAAGTCGTTTCGGTATGACGTCCCTAGAGGAGAGAATTGTACAAGAATAGGATATATATATATGGAACAAGAAAAATATAATGAAGCGATATTTTGGTTTAAACTTGCTACGGAAGTACCAATGGCAACGGAAAGTCCTTTCCATAGTCCAGCTAGCTACACATGGCTACCCTATTTACAAATGTGTATTTGTTATAGCAGGTTAGGGGAGCAGGATAAAGCGTATTATTACAATGAATTAGCAGCTTCTTATGTTCCGAATAATGCTGCAATTGAATATAACCGTAAATATTTTCGGGGAGTTTTTGATAAACCATATAAAGTGTAATAGGTTTCGTTTTTTAGAAATGATTTATCGCTATTCTAACTCTAATAGATTGGTTATATATTAGAGTATCAGTAACGTAACCAATATAAATAAAAGATTTTATACTGCTATTTGCGGGCTAATAATCATTGGGGGATGAACAAAATCTGCACTTTATAGAATTCATATGAGATTTATATTTCTAATTCAATTTGCATAAGGAGTGTGTGAAATGAATCGCGAAAAAAGTTCTTTATATGAAGAAAAATCCGAGCATTATTATAATGCAGCGAATCCGAATTTATTAAAGCATATAAAAAAGGAATGGAAAGAAGTTCTTGATATTGGTTGTTCGAGCGGTGCATTGGGAGCAGCTATTAAAGAAAACGGTACACGTGTATCAGGAATAGAGGCATTTCCAGAGGCGGCAGAAAAAGCGAAGGAAAGACTAGATCATGTTATTTTAGGGGATATAGAAAAAATAGATCTTCCTTATGAGGAGGGGCAATTTGATTGCGTCCTATTTGGGGATGTATTAGAGCATTTATTTGATCCGTGGGCTGTGATTGAAAAGGTTAAGCCATATATAAAGCAAAATGGTGTGATTTTAGCAAGTATACCAAACGTTGCTCATATTTCAGTATTAGCTCCCTTACTTGCTGGAAATTGGACGTATACAGAATATGGTTTATTAGATAAAACACATATTCGTTTCTTTACATTCAATGAAATGCTAAGAATGTTTTTAAAAGCAGGATATTCAATTAGTAAAGTAGATCGTGTATATGTTGATCATAAAATGTATGAGCCGCTTATTGAGGAGTTATATGGAATTTGTAAAAAATATCGTCTTGGAAGTGGCTTCATGGCTGAGACAGTTGTATTTCAGTATATTATTGAAGCTGAAAAATCACAATTATGAGTGCTGCAGACAAAACAATATTATTTGTTACATGTATAAATGATCGGAAATTGTATGCAAACTGCGTGCGACATATATTGCAATTGTTAGTACCGCCAGGGTATATTGTCCAATTTATGCCGATTCGAAATGCGAAAAGTATGACGAGTGGATACAATCAAGCCATTTCGCATCCAGCGAAGTATAAAGTGTATTTACATCAAGATGTTTTTATTATAAATAGGGCTTTTTTATACGGATTACTTCAATTATTTGAGGAACATGAAAACCTTGGGATGATTGGGATGGTTGGAGCGCAATATGTTCCTCCGACTGGCGTATGGAACGAAGGGCGTGGAATTGTAGGGAAAGTCATTGGTTATATGAATGATTTGTTTTATATGGCAAGTTTAGAACAACCGTATCATGAATCAAAAACATTTATTCCTGTAGAATGTATTGATGGTTTATTAATGGCGACACAATATGATGTTCCGTGGCGAGAAGACTTATTTGACGGATTTGATTTTTATGATGTATCTCAATCATTTGAATTTAGAAAAGCAGGATATACAGTCGGTGTACCTGTACAGCGCGATGCTTGGTGTATCCATTATCATTTTGATGTGAATATGACGAACTATGAAAAGTATCGGAAAATATTTGTGGAACACTATATGTCAGATGTAAATAAGGAAGAATAAAAGGGGGGACAAAAATGAAAGATCATACAATATTAGTCGTTGTTTGTGTAAATAATGAGGAGCTTTTCAAACAATGTGAGAGCCAAATAAGAAACATTTTTGTTCCCCCTGGTTATGTCGTGCAAATTTTTCCGATACGAGATGCGCAAAGTATGGCAAGTGCATACAACCGAGCTCTTTCATATCCAGCGAAATACAAAGTGTATATACATCAAGATACATATCTTATTAATCGAGACATGTTTTCTACACTTATATCTCTTTTTAAAGAAAATGAAAAGCTTGGTTTAATAGGAGTCGCTGGGGCTCAGTTTTTACCGAATAACGGGATATGGTGGGAAGGAAAAAATTTAGTAGGGAAAGTGATTGAATATAGAAGACAGAATTATCAATTATTAAATTTAGATCAGGTTTTTTATGGTAATCAACCATTTTTGTCAGTTCAGGCAATTGATGGTTTATTCATGGCAACGCAGTATGATATTCCGTGGCGAGAAGATTTGTTTCAAGGGTTTCACTTTTATGATGTGTCACAGTCTTTAGAGTTTCAAAGGGCTGGTTATTTAATTGGTATCCCAAATCAAGCAAATTTATGGTGTATTCATTACAACGGGGATGAGTTTGATGCGGATACATATGAGAAGTACCGGAAAGTGTTTGTAGAACATTACAAAGATATATTATCTCCATCATAAAGGAGAGATGCAAAGTGAAAGGAATTATTTTAGCAGGTGGTACTGGATCGAGATTATATCCAATAACGAAAGTAACGAATAAACATTTACTTCCTGTTGGTCGGTATCCGATGATTTATCATGCGGTATATAAGCTAAAACAATGCGATATTACAGATATTATGATTATTACAGGTAAAGAGCATATGGGGGATGTTGTTAGCTTTTTAGGGAGTGGTCATGAATTTGGGGTTTCCTTTACGTATCGTGTGCAAGATAAAGCGGGCGGGATCGCACAGGCGTTAGGGCTTTGTGAAGATTTCGTCGGGAATGATCGTATGGTAGTTATATTAGGTGATAATATTTTTTCAGATGATATTCTTCCGTATGTTGAAGAGTTTGCAAATCAAAAAGAAGGTGCGAAAGTGCTATTGCAATCTGTAGAAGATCCCGAAAGATTTGGCGTAGCACATATTCAAAACCGAAAAATAGTTGAAATTGAAGAAAAGCCGAAAGAGCCGAAAAGTTCTTATGCGGTTACGGGAATTTATTTGTATGATTCGAAAGTCTTTTCTTATATTAAAGAATTAAAACCTTCTGCACGGGGAGAACTTGAAATTACAGATATAAATAATTGGTATTTAAAACGAGGGGTACTTACTTATAATGAAATGAACGGCTGGTGGACTGATGCGGGAACTCATGCTTCGCTTCAAAAGGCGAATACGTTAGCGCGTGATATTAATTTTGGGAAACAGTTTAACGGAGAATAGGTGAGAATATGAAAGTTGTAGAAACAAATTTTACCGATGCAAAATTGTTAGAACCGAGGTTGTTTGGAGACGAGCGTGGCTTTTTTTCAGAGAGTTATAATAAGCAGGTGCTAGAAACATTAGGGATAACGTATTCATTTGTACAGGATAACGTATCTTATTCGGCTAAGGCAGGAACGATTCGGGGACTACACTTTCAAAAAAAACCGAAAGCACAAACGAAACTCATTCAAGTTATGCAAGGGGCAATTTATGATGTTATCGTTGATTTACGAAAAAAATCACCAACATTTAAACAATGGAAAGGATATATTTTAAGTGCAGATAACCATCGGCAATTACTAGTGCCAAAAGGGTTTGCGCATGGATTTTGCACGCTTGTTCCGCATACTATCGTTATGTATAAAGTAGATGAATATTATAGCGCAGAGCATGACTCAGGATTACTTTGGGAAGATAAAGATTTAGCAATTCCTTGGCCAGTAACCGATCCTATATTGTCCGATAAGGATCAGATATTACCATTATTAGAGGAATATGAAGATAGTTTTTAAGTAGGAGCGTTGTTTATGAATATATTAGTAACAGGTGGGGCTGGATTTATTGGAAGTAATTTCGTTCATTACATGCTACAAAGTTATGAAACATATAAAATTATTAATTACGATGCATTAACATATAGCGGGAATTTAAATAACGTAAAATCTCTTCTGGATCACCCGAATTACTCTTTTGTAAAGGGAGAAATTCAAAATGGAGAGCTATTAGAACACGTTATAAAAGAGCGGGACGTACAAGTGATTGTAAATTTTGCAGCTGAATCACATGTGGACCGTAGTATTGAAAATCCGATTCCTTTTTATGATACAAATGTAATTGGGACGGTCACTTTATTAGAACTAGTTAAAAAATATTCGCATATAAAACTTGTGCAAGTATCAACGGATGAAGTGTATGGCTCTTTAGGAAAAACAGGGAAGTTCACAGAGAAAACGCCGTTAGCTCCAAATAGTCCATATTCTTCAAGTAAGGCGAGCGCGGACATGATAGCTCTATCTTACTACAAAACATATCAATTACCGGTTATAGTAACGCGTTGTTCTAACAATTATGGACCGTACCAGTATCCTGAAAAATTAATTCCATTAATGGTTACGAATGCACTAGAAGGAAAAAAACTACCGTTATATGGTGATGGTTTAAATGTAAGAGATTGGTTACATGTAACGGATCATTGCAGTGCGATTGACGTTGTTTTGCATAAGGGACGTGTCGGAGAAGTATATAATATAGGTGGAAATAATGAAAAAACAAATGTAGAAGTTGTGGAACAAATTATTACTCTTTTAGGAAAAACAAAAAAAGACATTGAATATGTTACAGATCGTTTAGGGCACGATCGTCGTTATGCGATTGATGCAGAGAAAATGAAGAATGAATTTGATTGGGAACCGAAATATACGTTTGAACAAGGATTACAAGAGACGGTGAAATGGTATGAAAAGAATAAGGAATGGTGGAAACCACTAAAAGACCAGTAAGGGGCATGTTAAATGAAAGAGAGGGTTATCATAACAGGAGCAAACGGTCAATTAGGAAAGCAACTATTTGAAGAGTTAGACTCTGAAGAATATGATATATATCCATTTGATAAAAAGTTATTAGATGTGACAAATATATCCCGAATACAACAAGTGGTACAAGAAATAAAACCACATATAATTATTCATTGTGCTGCCTATACGAAAGTAGATCATGCGGAGAAAGAACAGGATCTTGCATATAGAATAAATGCAATCGGAGCTCGAAATGTAGCGGTTGCTTCACAATTAGTAGGGGCGAAGCTAGTTTATATTAGTACTGATTATGTATTTCAAGGCGCCAGACCAGATGGATACGACGAATTTCATAGTCCAGCGCCGATAAATATATATGGGGCCTCTAAGTATGCGGGGGAGCAGTTCGTCAAAGAGTTACATAATAAATATTTTATCGTTCGCACATCGTGGCTATATGGTAAATATGGGAATAATTTCGTGAAAACGATGATGCGATTAGGAAAAGAAAGAGATGAAATATCTGTTGTAGCGGATCAAGTTGGCTCTCCTACGTATGTGGCGGATTTGAATATGGTTATTAATAAGCTCATTCATACTTCTTTATACGGTACATACCACGTATCAAACAGAGGCTCATGCTCTTGGTTTGAATTTGCACAAAAGATATTTTCGTACGCCAATATGAAAGTGAATGTATTACCTGTTTCAACGGAAGAATTCGGGGCTGCGGCTGCGAGGCCCAAATATTCTATTTTTCAACATAACATGCTAAGATTAAATGGTTTTTCACAAATGCCGTCTTGGGAAGAAGGATTAGAGCGGTTTTTTATAGAAACCAAAAGTCATTAACAAATTTCTGTTAATGACTTTTTTGTTTGCCTTTAAGCGGTTTTATGGTACTATAATTATAGTATCAGGTACTAATAACAAGTATAAGTATTTCTGGGAGGATATATCATGGAACTATTACAAGGGAAAACATTTGTTGTTATGGGCGTTGCGAACCAAAGAAGTATTGCATGGGGAATAGCTCGCTCTTTGCATAATGCAGGTGCAAAATTAATATTCACATATGCAGGAGAACGTTTAGAAAGAAACGTTCGTGAATTAGCGGACACATTAGAAGGACAAGAATCACTTGTATTACCTTGTGATGTAACGAATGATGAGGAACTTACAGCTTGCTTTGAAACAATTAAACAAGAAGTAGGTACTATTCACGGTGTAGCACATTGTATTGCTTTTGCAAATCGCGATGACTTAAAAGGTGAATTTGTAGATACTTCTCGCGATGGATTTTTACTTGCACAAAATATTAGTGCATTCTCTTTAACAGCTGTAGCAAGAGAAGCGAAGAAAGTAATGACAGAAGGCGGAAATATTTTAACGTTAACATACCTTGGTGGCGAGCGCGTTGTGAAAAATTATAACGTTATGGGTGTTGCGAAAGCTTCATTAGAAGCGAGCGTGAAATATTTAGCGAACGATTTAGGTCAACACGGTATTCGTGTTAACGCTATTTCTGCAGGACCAATTCGTACGTTATCTGCAAAAGGCGTAGGCGATTTCAACTCAATCTTAAGAGAAATTGAGGAGCGCGCACCACTTCGTCGTACAACAACGCAAGAAGAAGTTGGCGATACAGCAGTATTCCTATTCAGTGATTTAGCACGCGGTGTAACAGGAGAAAACATTCATGTTGATTCAGGGTATCATATCCTAGGATAAATATAATATTAATTTTTAAAGGACAATCTCTAAATGCTGAGATTGTCCTTTTATTTGTTCTGAGAAAGAACGATTTTTAACGAAAGTTCTTGCCACGTGATGAATATAACTATAATAGTACACGATTTATTCAGCTACGTATGGAAGTGGGAGGGACGAGTGTGAAGAATAAAAATAAAAGTTCAACAGTTGGAAAACCGTTGTTATATATCACGCAAGTAAGTTTAGAACTTGCTGCACCGAAAATAAAAAGGATTATCCTGACAAACTTTGAAAATGAAGATCAAAAAGAAAAAAGTAACATACAGGAAAATGTTGTAAGTAGTGCTGTGGAAGAGGTAATAGAACAAGAACAACAAGAAGAGCAGCAAGTGGAAGAAAAAATAGAAGAAGAGGAAAAAGAAGAACACGCAGAACAAGAAGAGCAAGAACCAGAACCAGTAAGAACCGTCCCACATAATAAATCATTTAAGGATATGAATAATGATGAAAAAATTCATTTTTTATTAAACCGCCCTCATTATATTCCGAAAGTAAGGTGCAGAATAAAAACAGCTACAGTTTCTTATGTTGGATCAATCATATCGTATCGTAATGGCATCGTATCTATTATGCCGCAAAATAGTATGAGAGATATTAGGTTGTCTATAGATGATATCCAATCAATTAGTATGGCCGGCTTTTAAATATGTAAAGGTGGTAGAAAGCTTCTACCACCCCAATAGTTTTTTAGTTTACTTCACTTATTAGATAGTAACGTCGCGTAAGCACTGAATCGCACAGAAACAGCTTAAATCAACAGTAATGCAAGTAGATGTCGATACTAGTCTTGCATTTGGTACAGCTAAAAACGTACAAATTGGGTCATCAGTAGGTGGTACAGGAGAGCTATCACCTAATACTACACTTAATACACGTAGTACAGCACAGCTATCATCATCTACACTTTCCACACGGAAAATTGGAGATCGGCAGCCAACAAGGCTTGCAGATGGCGCAAATGCTTCAAATGGTGCTCCAGCTTTTGTGTATAAAATAAAAGGACGTGTATTTGCTACTGATGCAGTATTATGTGCACCTAAAAATGGGATTTCACAACCAGATCCACACGTTGTTGTAGAACAATCTTGTAATTCATTGATGAATTTAACAACGTCAACTACACAATGAGAAGAGCCATGGTGTTTATTTTCGTTACAACTCATTAATGTCACTCCTTATCTTCTTGTTTGTATTTACATTAATAAGATATTGGAGTCGAGGAGATTTGGTCACAATCTCAAGACCTTTTTTTTTAAATAGGCGAAAGAGGATAAGGGAAGGTGGAATTATGCTGTTTACAAGCTGGCTTTTATTTTTTATTTTCGCGTTAGCAGCCTTTAGGCTCACTCGTTTAATTGTTTATGATAAAATTACAGCCTTTTTGCGAAGACCATTTATTGATGAATTAGAGATTACGGAGCCAGATGGAAGTGTATCAACGTTTACAAAAGTGAAAGGTAAAGGATTAAGAAAGTGGATTGGCGAATTATTAAGCTGTTATTGGTGTACAGGTGTATGGGTTAGTGCTTTTTTATTAGTTTTATATAATTGGATTCCTATTGTTGCGGAGCCGTTACTTGCATTATTAGCTATTGCAGGAGCAGCAGCAATCATTGAAACGATTACAGGATATTTTATGGGAGAATAATATATTTTCATAATAAGAGAAAAAGCGGAGTTTAAAAGAATGAGGGAACGGAAATAAAGAGTTGTTCATATAGTAAATAGACAGAATTGACAGTAGAGGAGATGTTTGCTGTGAGCAATAATCCAAGGCAAAATTCATATGACCTGCAGCAGTGGTATCAAATACAGCAACAGCACCATGCACAACAACAGGCATATCAAGAACAATTGCAACAACAAGGATTTGTGAAGAAAAAGGGATGTAATTGTGGGAAAAAGAAGAACACAATAAAACACTATGAAGAATGAAACACTCATGTTACTGTGAGTGTTTTTATTATATATAAAAAGCGGTATTTCTGTATTAGAAATACCGCTTTTTACTAGCTAATTTGTGCAACTGTTAATGCTGCTGCACGGATGTCTACAGTTCCAATTAACTCAACTGGTACAATTTGAATTAAGTCACCAGGGTTTAAGTTAATAAGAATAACACCGCTGGATACGTCTACTTCACCAGTACCAATAACGTTAGAACGAACCGCTGTACCTGATCCAGGAATAATGTTAGCTGGTGTACCTAATGATAAGAAGAAACGACCAGCTTCTGGTGCTACAGGTGCGTTATCAAGACTAATCGTTAATGTATAACTGATTTGATAAATACCAGCTCGTAGAATTCGAATGCCATCTCCAACACTTACTGTATCATTTATTACAGGAACAGTAATATTTGGGTTTGGACTTACGCTAGGTAATAATAGTGGTGTAAATAGTGAAGCGAACTGAGGTGCAGACGCGTTGAAAGCAAAACCGAAGGCAGGTAATGTACTAGCTGGCTTCGCCTCGCAATCGATTTTAGTAAATTCGCAATCAGAAGAGAACATGTTTTTCACTCCTTTATCTGTTTCTACTTTCAGTTAATGAAAAGGACAGGTTCTATGTTCTAGACAAGTTCCCAATTTTAAGAAATTTACATAAGAATACTCTTTAAGCATGGATTGGGTGGCAGAATACTCTGCCACCCAATCCATGCTTAACTCATTATTTAGTTTTAAATAGAAACATCGCGTAAGCATTGAATAGCACAGAAGCAACTTAAATCAACAGTAATGCAAGTGGAGGTTGATACTAATCTTGCATTTGGTACAGCTAAAAATGTACAAATTGGGTCATCAGTAGGTGGTACGGGTGAGTTATCACCTAATACTACAGTTAATACACGTAATACAGCACAGTCATCATCATCTATACTTTCTACGCGGAAAATGGGAGATCGGCAACTAGTAAGGCTTGAAGATGGTGCAAATGCTTCAAAAGGTGCTCCGGCTTTTGTGTATAAAATAAAAGGACGTGTATTCGCTACTGATGCAGTGTTATGTGCTCCTAAAAATGGAACTTCGCAACCAGATCCACATGTTGTCGTTGCACATTCTTGCAGTTCATGTATAAAGCGAACGACATTAGATACACAGTTGAAATCACAATCATGTTCATGATGGTCTTCGTTACAATTGCAGCTCATTATGTTCACTCCTTCTCGTGAGTTCTGACATACACTATTACAATATGAGTGGGATATGGCTGATATTACGTTAATTCTCACGATAAAAACAAGGAATTTATATAGGAGGGATGTACATAACGTGATATAAAAAAAGACATCCTTATTTAGTGGATGTCTTTTCAGGCAAATCTTTTCGCACAGTATATAAAAAACGAGATATGTCTAATTTCTTTCCTCTGAAAAATTGCGGAGAAGAAATGTAAAGTTCTTCTTTCGCACGTGTAATGGCGACATACAGTAATCGGCGTTCTTCTTCTAGCGCTTCAGAAGTTTCCGTAATACGATCATTTGCATCTTTTAAAGAAGAAGTATGGGGCAGGATTCCATCACTCGCTCCAAGTAAAAAGACACATGGAAATTCAAGGCCTTTTGCGTTATGGATTGACATAAGTGAAACGGCATCTTTTTGCGGCATTGTTTTTAATGCTTCCATTTCTTTTTGACCTTGAATCGCCTCGTCGATAAATTGTAAATAAGCTGGAATATCGGTGAAACGAGTTGCAGACTCCATTAATTCTTCCAACATTTCTTCTTGTATGTCTTTATGCATCGTAAAGGAAGAACGATCGTTACTTTGTAAGTACTCTAAATATTTTCCTTTACCATGAATGATTTCTTTTAATGCTTTTTTCGGTTCTAATTCTTTAATAAACTTAATAAAATCGATGCGCTCATTTACCTTTTTCACTTGAAAAGGTTTTAAGCTTGGATTTAATAGTAAGAAATGAAGAAGAGAAGGGAAGCGTCCCTCACCATATTTCCATTGTTCACGTTCAATAAATGAAATACAATCATCACGTCCGATATACATCGTCGGCAATATGTTTGAAAGTGATTCTAGTCGAAACGGCTCAATCACGAGTCTTAAATGATCTAATACAGGCTTAATTAAAGAATGTTCATAAAATGATTGGCTCGCCCCGTGTTTAATAAACGGGATTTTATGAATGGTAAGCTGATCAAGTAACGAACGACTTACAGAATGTGTGCGATACAGTAAACAAAAATCTTTATAGTTTCGTTCACCGCTATCTACTTTTTCTTGAATGAGCTGTAAAATTTGATTTGCTTCATCAAGAGTCGTAGCAGGTCTTGCATAAAAAGGTTGTACACCTTCCTCACGAACGGAGTATAGCTCTTTATCAAAACGTTCTTGATTTAATTTTATAACTTCATTTCCAAGCCCGACGATAAAGGGATTGGATCGATAATTCGTATTTAGTGCAATAATTGTTGTGTTATCAAATTCTTTTGGAAAAGATAAAATAATTTGGTGACTTGCCCCTCGCCAGCCATAAATTGCTTGATCATCATCACCTGCGATGAACAAATTATTTCTTGGCGTGGCTAACAATTTTACAATTTCATATTGTGCATAGGATGTATCTTGAAACTCATCTACTTCAATGTAGTGAAAACGTTGTTGTAATTGAGTTAGTAAAGGAGCATTATTTTCTAACATGTAATATGTTTCCAATAAGATGTCATCGAAATCAATATAATTGTATCGTTGTTTTACCTCTTCAAAACGTTCATATACTTCTTTAAATTCTTGTTCCACTGGTGTTTTCGCTTTTACATCTTTCGGACGATTTAATTTGTTTTTCTCAAGTGAAATCATCGCGAGCATCGTTTCCGCATCATAATCGTCTTTTAAACGCAATTCTTTTAAGATTTTCTTTATCATAATTTGTTTATGTTTTTCATTTGCTAAAATTTGCTGATTATACCCTTGACTACGAAGCAATTTTAAGAAAACAGAGTGAAATGTACCAGCAACAACGTAGCTACTTGCTGCATGATTCATACCTGGTAACTTCGCAACACGACTTCGGATTTCTTCAGCTGCTTTTTGTGTAAATGTAAGTAATAAAATATTTCGTGGATGAACTTGTTTTACATTTACTAAATAACCAACGCGAGTTGTTAAAACAGATGTTTTCCCGCTTCCAGCACCAGCTAGTGTAAGAACAGGACCTTCTGTTGTGCGCACGGCTTCTAATTGTTTTTCGTTTAAAAAAACATTTTGTTGTTCAAGAGCGCGGAAATAAGCCGCATCTACATCTTCTTCCATAATTAAATGGGTAGATGTTTTCGGAATATGATATGTCGCACGCGGAATATCAGCGTGTGTTAACGATTTTTGTGAAAATTTTTCTTGTGTCATATGTTCACCTTCAAAACTATAGCATCAACATTTAACTTTAGCGGAAGAAAAAGAAAATAGCAATGTAAAAAAACAGGAGGGGTTACCTCCTGTTTTCAAATTACAATTTTTTTATCATTACGACGTGCGGGATATTTGCTTCCATAAATACATCAGAACTTGTTACATATCCAAGTTTTTTATAGAAATCTTCAGCATGTGTTTGAGCGTGAAGTTTCAATTTTGGTAGCGAATTTTCTTTTGCATACGCTTCAAGAGAATCCATAACAATTTTTCCAATCCCTTTTTTGCGATGGGAATTTAGCACGCAAATGCGTTCCATTTTTCCTATACCATCAAGGATGCGAAAACGTCCAGCACCAACTGGAACATCGTTGTCATATATAACAACGTGTGTTGAAGTTTCTTCAAACTCATCGTACTCTTCTTCAGCAGAGACACGTTGTTCATTTACAAACACTTGTTTACGTACAGAGAATGCATCTCTTAGTTGTTCGTCCGTTTGTACAATCTGTGCGTGCAAATTAGTTGTTCCCCTTTCCAAGACGGAATGTTTCGTGTACAGTCCATGTTCCATTTTCTAATTGATATAGAAGATGGAAACGATCAATTGGTTGTTCGTAATAGAAATCTTTCATACGTAATCGGCCCAACACATCAGCATGCTCTGCATCTGATAAGCCTTGTCCGATTGTTAGATGAGGTACGAAAGCATATTCGCGTTCTTGCGTGAATAACCCGCTATGCATTTCTTCATTTAAGAAAGTAAGTTCAGGTGTTTTTTCTACTTTAAAGTAAAGGACGTTATTAACAGGTGCGAAAGAACCAACTTTCCCAACATGAAGGGTGAAAGGGTTCGTTTTACTTGCGATTGTATGTAACTCGTTTACAATCGACTCTAATTGTTCATCTTGCGCCTCAAAGGGTGTTTTCAATGTAATATGTGGCGGAACTAATGCGTAGTGCGGGTCATAACGTTTACGCAATCCGTTCGCTTTATCTTGAATCATTTTAGATGGAAAAATTACAATGCCTAATTTCATGTTCCAATTCCTCCCTTTGTAAGTCTAGTTAGATTTTGAGATAAATAAATCTCTTTATCTATTATATCAAATTATTCTGAATACTGCTCTCTATTATTTCATTGATAGAATATGAGAGAAGGCTTTCGGTAAATCGGTCTGCCAATATTTCCAAGTATGATTGCCTTCAAATTCCTCGTAATGCGTGATGAAGTTTCTATCTGTAAGAAGCGTATTTAACTCACGGTTCGGCCCTACGAAATCAGATACTTGTCCATCAGTACGCTTTACAGCCGTTTCTTCTGTACCGATGACGTGATACAGTTCTAACGCCTGTGGATCTTTGAATTCTTTTGCTAAGTTCATCACTGTCTCATCCACAAATGGTGATTGCATAACGACTTTACCGAATGTATGCGGATACATAAGTGCAGTCATAAAGGAAACTGTTCCGCCAAGAGAATCACCAATTAAAACACGACCTTTTCCCATTTGATACGTTGGATAATTTTCATCAATATATGGTGCAAGTTCATGAGCAAGGAAACGAATATATGCAGCATTTTTCACTTCATTTGGGAAATATTTTTCTTTACGATCATGTACATTTTTATATGGAATACCGACAATAATTGTACGGTCAATTTCTTCGGTTTCACGAAGGCGCTCAATTACACGGTGCGCTTTACCGAGCTGAAAATAATCTCTACCATCTTGTGCAATTACAACTGTATGTTTGTGCAGTGGTGTGTAATTTACTGGTAAATAAACGAGAAGTGTAACATCATCTTGAAGTGATGCGCTATAAAATGAAATTTCTTCAATTCTCCCTATTGTTTGACTCATGTAGATCCCCCTAAATAAAAATTTACTGTAACGATTGTAAGAGCGACGCTTGTAGTGAAAAGGAAAGAAATATTCACTAATTGGTGCCTTAATTTCTATTTTACCATAATGGTACGAAGAATCTAAAAAATTAGTATTTAAGTTACGAAAGAAAACGGATATAATGAAGTGGGATTTTTGACAGGTGAGAGGGGAGACAGGATTTGAAACAAGAAAAATCAATCGCACTACCATTGGCTATTTCTATAATTGCCATTTCCTTTGCAGCAGTTTTTGTAAAGATGTCCTCAGCACCATCTTCAATATTAAGTATGTACCGCTTATGGATTATCGTACTTATTATGCTGCCTATCGTATGGAAAAAAAGAGAGGAATTTAATAGGATTCAAATGAAAGATTGGGGCTTTTTAATTGGATCTGGTTTCTTTTTAGCACTTCATTTTCTTTTATGGTTTGAATCTTTAAAGCATACAACAGTTGCTAGTTCAACAATTATTTTGGCGCTTCAACCAATCGTATCTTTAGTTGGAGGTTTTTTTCTATTTAAAGAAAGAACAACATATTCAGCCATTGCAACGATGGGAATCGCTATTTTAGGAGTAATGTGCATTGGTTGGGGAGATTTAGGTTTAAGTAAGCAAGCAATTTATGGTGACATATTATCCTTTCTAAGTGTAATAGCAGTTGTCGGTTATTTATTTATCGGGCAAACGACAGTGAAGAAAGTATCGCACTGGATTTATAGCTTTACAGTCTTTGCGTTCGCAGGTCTTTTTATGGGGATTTATAATGTCATATTACAAGTTCCCTTTACAGGTTATACGAGGTGGGATTGGACTGTTTTTCTTTTACTTGCAATTGTGCCAACAGTGTCACATGTAATTAATACCTGGCTATTAAATTATGTAAATGCAACGCCAATTTCAATGAGTATTTTAGGAGAACCTGTTGGAGCATCTATACTTGCGTTCTGCTTACTTGGAGAAAAATTAAATGCAATGCAAATTATCGGTAGCATGCTCGTATTGTTTGGTGTATCTGTTTTCTTACTGCAGCAACAAAAGCGAACAGCAAAAAATGTCGTAAACGAGCCGGTGTATACACAGGAATTATAGTGTTAGGGGAGAAAAGAGAAGTTGTGATACTTCTCTTTTTGTTTTATAGAAATACGGGTGTAGAAGGGGGAGGAAAATGGAATTTCCATCAAAAAAAGATGTATGGTTACATCCAATTTTTTTTTATTGTTGTAGGCGCCTGTTTTGCTCCTATATTTGCAGGGAGAGAATATTTTCTTTTGCTTTTTACAATTCCATTAGCAATGTTGTTTAGTTGGAGTTGATTTTTGGCAAAATATATTGCCGAGAAAGAAACAATTACGATTAGATCGGGTCTCGTTACAAAACGTATATTTATACGAGATATAAAACAAATTTCAAATACGAAAAATCCAATAGCAGCTCATGCATTATCATTTGACCGACTTGAAATTGTTTACGATACACATAAAACAGAAATTATTTCTCCAAGAAATAAAGAACAATTTATTAACCTTGTAAAAAGTAAAAACTCAAATATTGAAATCAAGTAAAAGAGTGGCTATGAAGCCACTCTTTTACTTTGGATTTGTCATATAAGGTTGTACATGAATGACACATAGGTCACGAAATTTGCCTTCAGCAGTTGTGACAATTACGACTGCTTTACCTGCACTTTTTCCAGTAATCGTTACGGTGTCACCTTTTGGATATATGGTGATGATATCAGAATTCATGTTTGACCAAATAAGTTCTTTATTCGTTGCTTGTATTGGCAAAATGGAAGCTGATAACACAATGTTTTGTCCTGTTTTTATTTTTAATTTATGTTTTTCCATATGAACACCGATGACTGAAATAACAGAAGGAGCAATTGAAATTTTAGGCGGATTAGGTTGCATGTTTAAACAAGACGCAGAAGTATTTGTGATAGGTGAAAATTTTCGTGTTTGTTGTTGCTGGAAAGCTGCTAACATGTTGGAGTCCCCTTTCTGTATAAGTGCTGATACTCATACTATAAAGGAGTAGTGTTATGTTAAATTTAACGAAACATAAAGAATTTGTTAAATTTGATAAGAAGATTGTCGAACTGTAAAAAATCTCTGCTGTTACGATAACAGCAGAGATTTTTTTATAAATTATGACGATGTTGTTTTTCGAAATCCTCAAATTGCTCTTCAACTTCTTTTGAAGGTTGTGTTAGTAAACTAACAATTACGATGGCTAGTAAACTAATAGCGAAACCTGGAATCATTTCATATAAGAAATCTCTTAAGAATTTGAATTGAGTCCAGATAATAACAGTAGCGGCACCAGAAATCATACCAGCAAGCGCGCCCCATTTCGTCATACGCTTCCAATATAAGCTTAATAAAATAGCAGGTCCCAATGAAGAACCAAAACCAGCCCCAGCGTATCCAACAAGAGCTAAAATCGTATCATTTTGTTTAAACGCTAAAGCGCACCCAACTAATGCAATACCAAGTACAGCCATACGACCGACAAATACAAGTTCTTTATCAGATGCAGAACGTTTGAAGAATGTACGATATAAGTCTTCCGTTACGGCACTAGAAGTAACGAGTAACTGAGATGAGATTGTACTCATAATCGCTGCTAAAATTGCGGCTAATAAAAATCCAGTAATAAGTGGGTGGAATAAAATTTTCCCAAGTTCAAGGAAAATTGTTTCTGGGTTAGATAATGTTAACTCTTGTTGTGAATAGTAAGCAATACCAATAAGACCAGTAAACATAGCTCCGACAACAGAGAAAATCATCCAGCTCATACCAATTCTTCGTGCGCTTTTAAGTTCTTTTACAGAAGCGATTGCCATAAAGCGTACGATAATATGAGGTTGTCCGACATAACCAAGGCCCCATGCGAATAGAGAAATCATTCCTAAAGTAGAGGCACCTTTAAAAATATCTAGACGTGTTGGATCTACAGATCGAATTGTATCAAATGCAGGTCCAAGTCCGTTCGAATTCATAATTGTTACGATAGGAACAAGAATAAGAGCAACTACCATAATGATTCCTTGCACGAAGTCTGTCCAACTTACTGCTAAGAAACCACCAAATAATGTGTAAGCTACAACAACGCCTGCTACAATGAATAATCCAACATGATAGTTCATGCCAAATGAATTTTCAAATAATACAGCGCCTGAAACTAATCCTGAAGCTACATAGAAAGTAAAGAAAATCATAATAACAAGTCCAGATACTAAACGTAGCATATGAGATTTGTCGTGGAAACGGTGTTCCAAAAATTCTGGGATAGTAATAGAGTTATTTGCAATTTCTGAGTAGGTACGTAAGCGAGGAGCGACATAAAGCCAGTTTGCGTATGCGCCTAGTGTTAGGCCGATCGCAATCCAACTACTACTTAATCCAACGCTAAACATTGCACCGGGTAATCCCATTAAAAGCCAACCACTCATATCGGATGCTCCAGCACTTAATGCTGTTACTGCGGGGCCTAGTGTACGCCCGCCAAGCATATAATCTGTTAAGTTGGACGTTCGTTTGTAGGCGAAATAGCCAATTACTAACATCCCGAGCATGTAGATAGAGATCGAAGTTAAAGTTAACATCTGCGTACTCATGTAGTTCCCCTTCCTTTTGTCATGTCTTTTGATGCGTTATGCATATTTATAATCTATCATGATTATTCTGAAAAATCCATATAGAAATATGAATTTTCAGAAATGTAAGCGTTTTTTGACGTCATTTTAATTTTTTAATATATAATATTCATACAAAAAACCTTATTTTTAATAGAGTATTTATTATATTTACATAAAAAGAGGTTGTTTTGTCAATATAATATTGAAAGGAAAGAAAAATAAAATTTTTGAAAAAGTATTGACTTGTGAAAAAAGTTAGGTCTATAATGAGTGCAACTTAAAAAAATGCAAGCGTTGATGAAGAAGAGTACACATGATGAACATGTCAGAGAGCTGATGGTTGGTGCGAATCAGTATGGAATTGATGTGGAATGGGCTTCGGAGCTTCCAAACCGAAACGAAAGAAGTAGGCTTTGGCGACATGATCTCATCGATACAAGAGACACGTATTGTTTTTGATACGGTAAAGTGCGTTACATTTGTAACGAATTAAGGTGGCACCACGGGAGTACCCGTCCTTTCTATAGGATGAGTACTCCCTTTTTGTGTATAAAAAATTAAATAAGTGAAATCGTTTAAGTAAGAAGAGTACGTATATTGGAGACGTTACAGAGAGCCGGGAATAGGTGGGAGCCCGGTACGTGCCATATACGGAATGGGCTTACGAGAGGTATGCTGAACAATTATTTTCAGTAGGCAACCCGGGTTCCGCCGTTACAAGGATAAGGTATAAATTTTGTACCTGAACAAAGCGGGATGCTTTTGCATCCAACACGAGGTGGTACCGCGGTATATTTATCGTCCTCTACATATTTTCGATATGTAGAGGATTTTTTTATTTTTCAGGGCGAGGTGAAGGACATGATGACGAAAGAAGAATTTATAAAACAAAAAAGAGAGAGAAAGACATTTTTAGTAATCACTGAAGAAGAAGGAGATAGCATTACGCCAATTTCTTTATATAGACGTATGAAAGGGAAGCAGAAATTCTTATTAGAAAGTTCACAGCTTCATCAAGATAAAGGGCGTTATTCTTACTTGGGATGTAATCCTTATGGAGAAGTGAAAAGCGTTGGTACGGAAGTGGAACGAACAATTTACGGCCGGGCAGAAAAGTTACAAGGTAATGTACTGCAAGTGTTAGAAGAAGTAATCGCACCATCACAAGTAGACAGTCCATTTCCATTTTGCGGAGGAGCAGTTGGTTATATTGGATATGATGTCATTCGGCAGTATGAAAACATTGGAGCGGATTTACACGACCCATTAAATATTCCGGAAGTACACCTTTTACTATATCGTGAGTTTATCGTTTACGATCATTTACGCCAAAAGTTGTCGTTTGTATATGTATGCAGGCAAGATGATTCAGCAGATTATGAAGAAGTATACGAAAGGCTACGAGTATACAAAGAGGAAGTGCTACAAGGAGAAGAAGCTGAAGTAAATACAATACAATCCCCATTATCATTTACTTCTTCTATAACGGAAAAAGAGTTTTGTGAGATGGTAGAAATGGCGAAAGAATATATAAGAGCGGGAGACATATTCCAAGTTGTACTGTCACAGCGTTTACAAAGTGAATGTATTGGTGATCCATTCGCGTTATATCGAAAACTTCGAATTGCAAATCCATCACCATATATGTTCTATATCGATTTTCAAGATTATGTTGTACTCGGTTCTTCGCCGGAAAGTTTACTATCAGTAAGGGAGGATAAAGTGATGACGAATCCAATTGCTGGTACAAGGCCGAGGGGGAAAACGAAGAGGGAAGATGAGGAAATCGCAAAAGAACTGTTAGGCAATGAGAAAGAGCGAGCAGAGCATATGATGCTTGTAGATCTTGGGCGAAACGATATTGGTAGAGTGAGTGAAATCGGCTCGGTTACGATAGATAAATATATGAAAGTAGAAAAATATTCTCACGTTATGCACATTGTATCCGAAGTTTACGGAACATTGCAAAAACAAATGGGCGGATTTGATGCGTTAGCGTATTGCTTACCAGCAGGGACGGTTTCTGGAGCTCCGAAAATTAGAGCGATGGAAATTATAAATGAACTAGAGAATGAAAAAAGAAATGTATACGCTGGTGCAGTTGGATACGTTAGTTTTTCAGGAAATCTTGATATGGCGCTCGCCATTCGAACGATGGTCGTAAAGGATGAAAAAGCATACGTTCAGGCAGGAGCAGGAGTCGTTTACGATTCAGATCCAGTAGCTGAATATGAAGAAACATTAAATAAAGCGAGAGCGCTTTTGGAGGTAATGAAATGATTGTACTTATCGATAATTACGATTCGTTCACATATAACTTGTATCAACTGTTAGGCGAACATGAAGAAGAAATTGTAGTTGTAAGAAATGATGAAATAATGATAGAACAGTTAGAAGAGATGAATCCAACAGGAATTGTGCTTTCACCAGGACCAGGAAAACCAGAGGATGCTGGTATTTGTATCGAAGTGATTCGTCATTTTTATAAGAACGTTCCCATATTAGGTATTTGCCTTGGTCATCAGGCGATTATATCAGCATTTGGAGGAGACATTGTTAGAGCAGAACGTATTAAACATGGAAAAACATCACGCGTGAAACATAATGGAACGTCAATTTTTTCATACGTTACACAGCCTTTAACAGCGATGCGCTCCCATTCCCTTGTCGCAGCGCAAACGAGCTTGCCAGAGTGTTTTCTCATATTAGCGACAGCGATGGACGATGGAGAAATTATGGCAGTTCGTCACAATTATTATCCGCTATTCGGATTACAGTTTCATCCGGAATCAATCGCGCCAGAAGAAGGCGGAAAGTTAATACGTGCCTTTTTAACAGAAGTGAAGGAGGAGGAAAGAGTATGAATAGCTATCTTCGTAAATTAGTGGAGGGGAAACATTTAACAGAAGAGGAAATGTATAGAGCAGGGCTTCTTTTATTAAATGAAAACATATTGGAAAGTGAAATTGCAGCTTTTTTAGTCTTACTGAAAGCGAAAGGTGAAACTGCAGAAGAAATATACGGCCTTGTTCGAGCTCTTCGCGAAAAGGCACTACCATTTTCGAACCATATACAAGGAGCGATGGACAATTGTGGAACGGGTGGTGACGGTGCTCAAACGTTTAATATTAGTACAACATCGGCATTTGTACTGGCAGGAGCTGGCGTAAAGGTTGCAAAACATGGTAATCGTGCTGTTTCTAGTAAAACAGGAAGTGCGGACTTATTAGAAGAATTAGGTGTAAATATTAGCAGTACGCCAAGCGAAATTGATTATTTACTAGAGCATGTGGGCATTGCATTTTTATTTGCACCAGCGATGCATCCAGCACTAACGCGCATTATGAAAATAAGAAAAGAGTTAAACGTGCCGACGATCTTTAATTTAATTGGTCCTTTAACAAATCCGGTAAATTTAGAAACACAATTTGTCGGCATTTATAAACGAGATATGTTACTACCAGTTGCGCAAGTATTACAGAAGCTGGGAAGAAAACAAGCGCTTGTCGTAAACGGAAGTGGATTTTTAGATGAAGCATCATTACAAGGAGAGAATCATGTTGTCATTTTAAAAGATAATGAAATAGTAGAAATGAGTATTGATCCAGAAAAGTATGGTTTTTCAAGAGTGAAAAATGAAGAGATTAGAGGAGGGAATTCAAAAGAAAATGCAAAGATTACGCTTGAAGTATTGAGCGGAGAAAAGAGTGTTTATCGCGATACCGTTTTATTAAATGCAGGTCTAGCTCTTTTCGCAAATGGAAAAACGGAAACGATTGAAGAAGGAATTAAACTCGCGGCACATAGCATTGACTCTGGAAAAGCATTAGCCAAATTAAACTTATTAATTGTAGCAAGCAACGAAAAATTAGAAAGGGTGAACTAAAGTGGGGACGATTTTAGATAAAATTGTAGAACAGAAGAAAAAGGAAGTTGCGGAGTTATATGAAATATATACACCAGTAAAAACAAAAAGAAAGACACAGTCACTTGTAGAAGCGTTACAGCAGTTTACTGTCATTGCAGAAGTAAAGCGAGCATCACCATCAAAAGGAGATATCAATTTACACGTTGACGTACGAAAACAAGTGGGAACATATGAGAAATGTGGTGCAGGAGCAGTATCTGTTTTAACAGATGGTCAATTTTTTAAAGGATCGTTTCACGATTTACAAACAGCAAGAGAAGAAAGTAACATTCCGCTTTTATGTAAAGATTTCATAATTGATAAGATTCAAATCGATAGAGCGTATGAAGCGGGAGCAGATATTATTTTACTAATTGTAGCAGCGTTAACGAAAGAGAAGTTAAAAGAGTTGTATAGCTACGTGTTAGAAAAAGGATTGGAAGCGATTGTTGAAGTTCATGATGAACAGGAATTAGAAACTGCGATTGTATTAAATCCGCACGTTATTGGCATTAATAATCGTAATTTAAAAACGTTCGAAGTAGATTTAAGCCAAACTGAAAAGCTTGGAAAAAGATTGAATGAGGAGAAACTACTTTGGATTAGTGAGAGTGGCATTCATTCAAAAGAAGATATTATCCGTGTTAAAAGAGCTGGAGCCAAAGGTGTATTAGTTGGAGAGGCGCTTATGACATCATCTTCTATTAGTAGTTTTTTTGAAGATTGTAAGGTGAATATATGAAAGTGAAAATTTGCGGCATCACTGATGTGGAAACAGCGAAAAGTGCGTGCGAATATGGCGCAGATGCACTCGGATTTGTTTTTGCAGAAAGTAAGCGGGAAATCACTCCAAAGAGAGCGGAAGAAATCATTCAGGAGCTTCCAGCCAACGTGTTAAAAATCGGTGTTTTCGTAAATGAATCAGTAGAAGTGATCCAGAAAATTGCAGATGAGTGCGGGTTAACACATGTACAACTACATGGGGATGAAGACAATTATCAAATTAGAAGATTGAATATTCCGTCTATAAAGTCACTAGGAGTAACTTCAGAGAGTGATATGAAAAACGCCCAAGGGTATGAAGCGGATTATATATTATTTGATAGCCCGAAAGAAAAGTTTCATGGAGGAAATGGAAAGACATTTTCATGGGAACTACTTAGAGATATGCCAAAAGAATTGCGAAAGAAAATGATATTAGCTGGTGGATTAAACGCTCTTAATATAGAAGAAGCAATTCGAACTGTTCGGCCATATATGGTCGATGTGAGCAGCGGAGTAGAGACAGAAGGAAAGAAAGATGTAGAGAAAATAAAACAATTTATTATAAAAGCGAAGGAGTGTTCCAAATGAACTACGCATATCCAGATGAAAAAGGACATTACGGTATATACGGAGGACGATACGTTCCAGAAACGTTAATGCAATCTGTACTAGAACTAGAAGAAGCATATAAAGAAGCGATGCAAGATGAAGCATTTCAAAAGGAATTAAATCATTATTTAAAAACGTACATCGGAAGAGAAACACCGCTATATTATGCTGAAAATATGACGAAGTATTGCGGTGGTGCAAAGATTTATTTAAAACGTGAAGATTTGAATCATACAGGAGCTCATAAAATTAACAATACAATCGGTCAGGCACTACTTGCAGTGCGAATGGGCAAGAAAAAAGTTGTCGCTGAAACAGGAGCTGGACAACACGGAGTTGCAACAGCTACTGTATGTGCTCTTCTCGGATTAGAATGCGTCATTTTTATGGGAGAAGAAGATGTAAGACGTCAAAAATTAAATGTGTTCCGAATGGAATTACTCGGAGCGAAAGTAGAAAGTGTAGCGGCAGGTAGTGGTACATTAAAAGATGCGGTAAACGAGGCGCTTCGTTACTGGGTTTCACATGTGCATGATACGCACTACATTATGGGATCTGTTCTCGGACCACATCCATTCCCGCAAATTGTACGTGATTTCCAAAGTGTAATTGGAAATGAAACGAAAAAACAATATGAGGCGTTAGAAGGAAAGTTACCAGAAGCAGTCGTTGCTTGTATTGGCGGTGGCAGTAATGCGATGGGAATGTTTTATCCGTTCGTACACGATGAAGAAGTTGCTCTTTACGGCGTAGAAGCAGCTGGAAAAGGCGTTCATACAGAAAAGCATGCAGCAACTTTAACGAAAGGAAGCGTTGGCGTTCTCCACGGATCAATGATGTATCTTCTGCAAAACGAAGAAGGACAAATTCAAGAAGCACACTCTATTTCAGCAGGACTTGATTATCCAGGTGTTGGTCCAGAACATAGCTTGCTAAAAGATATTGGCCGCGTTTCCTATCATTCGATAACAGACGAAGAAGCATTAGAAGCATTTCAATTATTAACGAAAAAAGAAGGCATTATCCCGGCGTTAGAAAGCTCGCATGCTGTCGCATACGCATTAAAATTAGCGCCGCAAATGAAGAAAGATGAAGGGCTTGTCATTTGTTTATCTGGCCGCGGTGATAAAGATGTAGAGAGTATAAAACGTTATATGGAAGAGGTGTAAAAAATGGGAGTAGAAAAAATTAAAGCAGCGTTTGAAAATGGCAAGAAAGCATTTATTCCGTACGTAATGGGCGGAGATGGTGGCCTTGAAAAATTAAAAGAAAGAATTCGTTTTCTTGATGAAGCAGGAGCAAGCATCGTTGAAATTGGTATTCCGTTTTCAGATCCAGTTGCAGATGGCCCAACGATTCAAAGAGCAGGGAAACGAGCGCTAGATAGCGGCGTAACATTAAAAGGCATTTTTCAAGCGTTAGCAGAGGTAAGGAAAGAAGTACAAATGCCCTTTGTTCTTATGACATATTTAAATCCGGTACTTGCATTCGGAAAAGAGAGATTCATCGAGAACTGTATAGAAGCAGGTGTAGACGGCATCATCGTTCCAGACTTACCGTATGAAGAACAAAATATTATTGCGCCGTTACTTCGAGAGGTAAACATTGCGCTCATCCCACTGGTTACCGTAACGAGTCCTATTGAAAGAATTGAAAAAATTACGAGTGAATCAGAAGGGTTCGTTTATGCTGTTACAGTAGCGGGCGTAACGGGAGTACGTCAAAACTTTAAAGAGGAGATTCATAGTTACTTAGAAAAAGTAAAATCACACGTCAACTTACCAGTAGTCGCTGGATTCGGCATCTCAACAAAAGAACATGTAGAAGAAATGGTTACAATATGCGACGGAGTTGTCGTTGGAAGTAAGGTCATTGAGCTTTTAGAAAATGAAAAGCGAGAAGAAATATGTGAATTAATATATGCAACAAAACAAAAAGAAGAGGCATAGTCTCTTCTTTTTGTTTTGCGTAATAAGTGTTAAAATATACAGAAAATACATATAATTCAGAGGGGGAGAAGGCATGCTAAGACGTAAATTACTATATCTATTTTTAACTGTACCATTATACGCTTGGCTCATTAGCATGACGAAAATAGAGTTAATGGCTCTATTTTTAGGGTATGTATTCATCTTTTCCAACTTAAATCGCATTCAAGAACAGTCTATTTTAGAAATATGTCTATTTTCGATTAGTATAGAATTATTTAGTATCGTTTCGATTGTATTATTAAACGAATTATTTCTACGGATTCATTCATTTACATTAATGAAATTTTGGAATATTATATTGCAAGCAATATGTACTTACATTGTGTTTGTTGTGTTGAAAGAAATAGTCGGAAAGCAGACAGTTTTTCAGGATAATAGAAAATGGGAGTGAATGAAAAGGAGCCGTTTGGTTCCTTTTTTGAATCTGTTTTAAAAACAATTGAAAATTATAGCATCTGTTATATAATAGTTAAAAATTGTATTTTAAACGAAATGAGATGATAACATGGCCATATTGTTGGCACTTATCCCAATTATGATGATTTTCATTTGTTTATTTTTATTTAAACAAACGTCATTAAGGTCCTCGTTAATTTCTTATGCTGTGTCTGTTGGAATCGTTTTACTCTCGCCAACGTTTCAATTAGGGATAAGTGAAACTGTACACGCAACGATTAAAGGATGGTTAATTTGTTTTATTGTCGGGTACGTTTTATTTTTCGGTATTTTTTTATTTCACCTCATGAACAAAATGGGGTACATCGATCAAGTAGCACGTTTTCTAGAAGAAGTTACTCAGGATCGCTTATTACAAATGCTGCTTATGTGTTTTGGCATTTGCCCGCTTATTGAATCAGTAAGTGGATTCGGTATCGGCTTCATGGTTGCAGCACCTATTTTTCTTTCACTAGGATATAAACCATTTCAAGCTGTACTACTCTCATTCATCGGCTTACTAGCTAGTTCATGGGGCGCAATGGCAACGGGTACGATTATCGGTTCGCAGCTAATAAATATGCCTCTTACAACACTTGGCACAAATACAGCGCTATTAAGTATTCCGATGTTTGCTTACTTCGTTATTCTTTCTTTACACGTTGTTGGCGGCTGGCAAGCGGTTATAGAAAAGTGGAAAGAAGGAGTAGGATTCTTTCTATTATTTTCTCTCGGAATCTATCTTTCTAATGCATACGTAAGTGTTGAACTAGCCGGGATATTAAGTTCTATCGTTACGATTACCTTTGGCTTTCTTATCATTAAATTAAAAGGAAAAAGTGGGCAAAATCTTATAACAGAGCATGCGGCTGCAACGGAGAGAGAAGTATCCATTATAAAAATTATTAGCCCTTATATATTTCTAACAGTTTGTATTTTACTTTCTCGCCTCGTTCCAGCATTACATGATTTGTTCAGATCATATGCGGTTCTTGATTTGAAATCATACTCTTACAAACTAGAGTTACTATATTCACCAGGATTTTGGCTCGGTATGACTTGCTTATTTACTATTATTTTCTTCCGCATCCCGTCTAATATTATTAAACAATCACTCTCACAAACGATCAAACAATGGATTCCTTTTGCGATTACGACGACAATGTTTATCGCCATTTCAGAACTAATGGGTGCATCAGGCATGCATTCATTACTCGCAAAGACAGCTGGTGATACATTTGGAACATTTTTCGTTTTCGTTGCGCCGTTTATTGGCGCTATTGGTGGATTTTTAACAGGTAGTAACGCAGGATCAAATGCAATGTTTATAAAACTACAAATGCAAACCGCACAAAACGTAGCACTCCCGTGGCAATATGTCACAACACTTCAAAACACCGCATCATCAGTAGCGACAATCGCTTGTCCATCACGGATTACACTAGGTGCTTACTTATGTAATATCCCTTACCGTGAAAATGAACTATTAAAGAAGACGACGTTAATGATTTTTGGTGCGGTTTTGCTTGTAGTGGTAGAGGTTATTGTTTGGTATATGTTGAGAAATTAAAAATCCTCCTAATATAGGAGGATTTTTTTTATGAGTGGATAATGATTTAAATATGAATAGCTTCTACTAGATGAATAGGAGATGAAATGTATGACCCTAAAAAACTACGGTGTGTTAAAAGGTACAGTTATACAATCAGAGATTGGAAAAGGGAAAACACCTCATTATCAAGTTCATTTACAGGGCGAGACAGGAGTAGATTATCGTATTGCAATTAACGTAAAGTCACAAAGTTATCCATCAGAAGTTTTATATTTTGCGAGTAACAATATTAAGTCAGAGGCGATTCATATTTTACCGACATTACCATTCGGTTTTACAGAAATAAAAAACAATGAACCGAAAGTAGCTTTAGATTATATAAGAGGAAATCTATTTGACTCAAATCAAATGATTCCTTTACCTCCCGAAAAAGCAGGAGCAGATAATGATTTAAATGAAAAAATAGAACGTTATATAAAACGAGCGATAGAAGAAAAAGCAATTATTTACGCATTTGGTGAAAGATGGGGACCAGAAGAAAATACACCAGATTCCTATTTTCATTTCAAACCAGGAAACGGTATACATGATATTCATATGAATCAAGGGAATGTAGAAAAATGGCAAGGTGATGATGGCATATGGCAAGACGGAGGAATACTCATTCACTTTGAAAAGGAAGAAGAATGGATTGGTATCTTTCTGGCATTCCAATCACAGTCATGGTGTACCGATGAAGAAGGGCATGCTCGTGTGCCTGTTGAGCATTGTGATTATAAGGGGAATATAAAATAAGAAGAGGGAGTTCAAAAAGAACGCCCTCTTCTTATTTTATAAAACGAAAAACTAACAAGTGTAGAAATACAAGAGAAAAGCAGTGCTACACTAGAAAACGCAATGAGATACATATTATATTTCATAACCTGTCCAATTAGCTGGTTACTGTCGTATTGGAACAGTCCCGTTATGATGTTGAATAAAAATAAAACGATAAACATGACGATAACTCCGTCTATTGATCCTTTAATGTCTGGTTTACTTAAAGCGATATGTGCGGAAATGCAAATGGCGATAAATAAAAATAACCAAAAGGAAGGATTCAATAAATTACCGATTGTAAATAAGCTTTTCAATAATACAAACGTCGACAAGAGCATGTTTTGGATCATTTCTATATTAATAGAAGTAGAAGCAATCGTTTTTTCGAGAGTTGTATTAAATAAAAAATATGATTCTGGTACGAAATAGCGCATTAAAAGGATTAGTGCAGTAATACCAGAAATAATAGGCCCAATGCCGATGAAGAAATTCCCAATTCGTTGATACACACTTTTTTGATTGTATTGATGTTGTACGTAACCTAAAGCCCCTTGACTTGTATCTGTTGGGAAGAACTGAGTCGCCACAATTTTATGACGGAACAGTACGCACATAATGGCATGTCCAAGTTCATGAATCGGAACACCGATCCAAGCCGTTAATAGGAATCCTTTTCTTCCAAAAGCTCTCGACCAATACATGCGTGTGAGAGATTCTAAATAGCCTAATAGAAATCCAATTACAATGATAACGCCAATTAAAGATAATAATTGGATTACGCTTGTAAGGAGTATTTGAAAAATTGAGTTTACCAATTCCATTGCCAGTCATCCAATCTGTTAAAAATATTATTTATTCTGTTTCATAATAGCATTTTTTTTCAAGATTACTAGCACATATATTTTCTTTCGGAAGAAGGATTTCAGAATCTTTTTCTTGTAGTCATGTTTTATGTCCAAAGTCATATATTGAACTTGTAACACCCTATATGGTATATGCTTAAGGAGGGATAAGAGAATGAAATGTCCGTCATGTCATACAGGAAATGCAGCGGAGGCAAAGTTTTGCGGGAATTGTGGACATTCGTTAACGGAAGAAGTAGTGGCAAGTAGTGGCCAAGAAGAAGGGCCGGAACAAGCAAAGGAAGCTCGGCCAAATGAAACGGTAGAGCAAGCGAAGCGGTTCGCGAGCGGCTATTTTCAATTTTTTAAACATGCATTACAAGCACCGACAGCGATTATGAAAAGCGGCGCTATTGAAGTGCGAAATGGAATTGTAAGCCTTGTTCTTATTTGTTTTTTAGGAGCATGTATTTTTTATAGAATGATGAGTGCAGCATCAGCAGTTACGAGAACATTTGCACCAGATATATCTACTCCCACGTTTTTTGGAGAATCTATAACGGTCTTTTTCTTTTTATTAATTTTAACTTTATTTGTCGGATTTATTATTTTTGTAAGTGGTAAGATGATGAAATCGTCTTTTTCGTTTCTTGAAGTATTTGGTATATGGGGAACGATAGCGACGCCGACTATTGTCATATTAGTCCTTTCTTTTCTTTTTAGTTTCTTATTAATCTTTTTCTTACCTATATTATTATCCGTAGCTGCAACTTATATAGGGATTAGTATAACTGTAGCCGTATTAAAGCTAGACAATGGCGGATTAGATCTTGTTTACACACTTATTATTGCAAATGTTTTAATTGGAATTGCAACGTTCATGGTACTTTGGTCTTACATTAGTACGATAATTCAAGCCTTAACAAAGGGAATAACTGGCTTCTAATGAAAAGGTGGTTGACTGAATGAATGTATGTACAAAGTGCGGAGCTCAGTTTGAAGATGGTGTGCAATTTTGTCAAAACTGCGGGTCGAAGAGGGGACGTCCTGTAGTAAAGAAGAACATGAGCGGTGGTACAAAAGTTGGCATTACACTGTTAGCACTATTCGTTATAGTGATTATTGGATTGTATTTGTACGGAGCATCGTATTATACGCAGGTGGCACAAGTAGACCGGATGATTACGATTTTACAAGAGAGGGATGGAGAGAAATTAGCTGAGATCGTTACGGCAGATGATCCATCGGTTATGATAACGAGAGAGAGTTTAACGCCTCTATTTTCATATATAAAAGAAAATCCATCTTACGTAAATGAATTAAAAGGATATTTGAGACAAGGTGAAAAACAACGGGACGGAATAGAAAGAGTTGATTTTTCATTAACGAAAGACGGAAAGTATTTCTTTATATTTGATCGATATAAATTGAAAGCGAAGACGTACTATACAACTTTGCTTACAAATGAAAAAGGCGTATCGTTAAAAATGAATGGAAAAGAAATTGATAAGACAGATGACAAAAAGTTTGAGAAGCAATATGGGCCATTTCTTCCGGGAAATCAAGTGTTTCAATCAGATTATAAAAATGACTATGTAAAATTATCTCGTGAGGAAAAGGTTGTACTTATGAAACAAAGCCAATATAACGTAACGATAGATTTAACGTTGCAAGGTCAATATATTACAGTTCAAACGAACGCGCCTGGTGCAACATTGTACGTAAATCAAAAACCGGTTACAGCGCTGGCAGGAGAAGAAATTACATGGGGGCCTGTAGCGACTGATGGAAGTGCGACGATTTATTTAGAACGAAATGGAGAAAGCGGACGAGAAACGACACAAGTAGAGACGATAACGACACTTTCGTCTTATAATCTTCCATTCCAAAAGAAAAGTACAGAAAAAACAGTTGTTTATAATGTTACTCCAACGCCCGCGACTGGGCATGTATATAATGGTTTCATCTTTCCTGATAGTGATATTCGAAAATTAACGAGTGCAGATTTAACATATTTATCGAAAGAGCAGTTGAAAATTGCTAGAAATGAAATATATGCAAGGCATGGACATATTTTTCAAACGAAAGATATGCAAGCGTATTTTGCAAAACAGTCTTGGTATAGAGAAAATCCTTATTTTAAAGGAACGTTAACAGATATTGAAACTTATAATATTGAACTAATCAAATCAAGAGAATAGGCACTTGAAAAAGGTACAGTGTATATTGCTGTACCTTTTCTATTGTTATTTAGCTGGACCAGGATCCCTTGAGAAAAAGATATGAAAGAGAAATGTGACTTTACTTGATCCTCCTGATGTACTAGCTTGTATATGTGATAAAGGACCAGACGTTAGAGCAGCCTCGGAATGGGGTGGTACGACTATTTTGAGCGCATGATCTGATTCTGGTGAAGCAGTAACAGTAATTGTATCATCAGAGAAGTTTATAATTTTAACAGAACCGACTGGAAAGATGGACTTGCCAGCATGTGATGCTGAAGCGAATTGGGTAGCTTTCCAAATATCTTGCGCAAACGTATCATCGTTAGATAACCAAGCACGAGCGCTATATATTGTTGCATTAATGGAAAATTCTTGGTCAAGTGAGACGGCGGGTTTCGGTTCTTTTGGTTCTTGCGGTTCATCTGGAAGCTGGGCGAGAAGGCCGGCGCACATATATTTCACCTACTTTCAATAGTAACTGTTATAGCATATTAAACATGTTGTTTATAAGACACGACAGTTACCTATTCATACATAAGTTTGTGCACCAAATTTGAAGATAAAATTCTCTTTCTTTACAATGGAGGTAGGTGTTATTTTTATAAAATATGGAAAACGTAAAGAGTATGTAAAAAAGAAGGAGTGGTAAAGTGAACTATGTCATTATTGGCGGAGATGCAGCTGGTATGAGTGCAACTATGCAAATTGTTACAAACGATGAAAATGCAAATGTTGTGACGCTAGAAAAAGGTGAAATTTATTCGTACGCACAGTGTGGGTTACCGTATGTCATTAGTGGTGCTATCGCTTCAACGGAAAAGTTAATCGCGCATAATGTAAAGACGTTTCGTGATAAATACGGAATTGATGCGAAAGTACGACATGAAGTAACGAAAGTAGATACGGAAAAGAAAATGGTATACGCAGAGCATACGAAGACGAAGGATGTCTTTGAATTTCCATATGATCGATTATTAATTGCGACTGGAGTGCGTCCTGTTATGCCAGAATGGGAAGGACGGGAATTACAAGGCGTTCATCTTTTAAAAACAATTCCTGATGCTGAGCGCATATTAAAAACGCTAGAAACGAATAAAGTTGAAGATGTAACGATTATTGGCGGTGGCGCAATCGGACTGGAGATGGCAGAAACATTCGTCGAACTTGGTAAGAAAGTAAGAATGATTGAGCGAAATGATCATATCGGTACGATTTATGATGCAGATATGGCAGAGTACATACATAAAGAAGCAGATAAGCATCATATTGAAATTTTAACGAATGAAAATGTAAAAGCGTTTAAAGGGAATGAACGAGTAGAAGCAATTGAAACGGATAAAGGTACGTATAAAGCAGATCTTGTTTTAGTGTCGGTAGGAGTGAAGCCAAATACTGATTTTCTTGAAGGGACAAATATACGTAAGAATCATAAAGGGGCAATTGAAGTAAATGCATATATGCAAACGAATGTGCAAGACGTATATGCAGCTGGTGATTGCGCAACACATTACCACGTTATAAAGGAAATTCATGATCATATCCCGCTCGGAACGACTGCCAATAAACAAGGCCGACTTGCTGGACTGAATATGCTTGATAAACGAAGAGCATTTAAAGGTACGTTAGGTACAGGCATTATTAAATTTATGGATTTGACGCTTGCAAGAACAGGATTAAATGAAAAAGAAGCGAAAGGGCTACACATCCCGTATAAAACAGTCAAAGTAGATTCGACTAATATGGCGGGCTATTATCCAAATGCGAAACCACTTTACTTGAAATTACTATACCGTTCCGACACGAAACAATTATTAGGCGGACAAGTAATTGGAGAAGAAGGTGTAGATAAACGGATTGATGTAATCGCAATGGCACTCTTCAATAAAATGAGCATTCACGATTTAGAAGATGTCGACTTAAGTTATGCCCCACCATATAACAGCGTTTGGGATCCAATTCAGCAAGCGGCAAGGAGAGCGGAATAGCACTTTTTAAAGTGCTATTTTTTTTACAATGAGGGAGTAAATAAAGTTTCACTTTATTTTGAATATACCGTTTCCCCTTGAAAACATATTACGTATCGCTTATATTTTCATATAGTATTTATTTTTTAAACGAAGCAATGAACGAACCAGGGGGCGCAGTATGGCAATTAACATGAAAACAATCGAAGAATGGATTGCTGAATCAAATGCAAGACATGAAGAAGACTTTGGACACGTTGTGGAAGAAATGAAAGAAGTATGTGTCGGACTTGATAACGCGACATTAATTTATACGAAAAATGTATTTTGTTTCGGTAAAAAAGTAGAAGTATTTTTCTTCTTCCAAGACCATGTCGTGATTGGACAAGAAAAAGACGAATATGTTGAGATTGAAAAATTAAAGTATGATGCCATTACAAATAGTAACTTAAAAACAAATGACAAAAATACTACGTTAGAATTAAAGTTTGCTAACGGACAATCTATCAATTTAGATAGTTTAAATGATAACTACGGTACGAAAAATTGGTTATTTGCTAGACAAATTAAGAGTATTTTTAAGTTAATCTAGTAAAAAAGCACGCCGTCTACCGGCGTGCTTCTAATTATGCAAAGCCCCTTTTAACCAATTCCGCGCCCGATACGCCCCAACTGGAACTTGAATAAGAGACGTTTCATTCCCAGCATCTATTCCGTACAATTGATCACATGAATTTGTATCAAAACTAAGTAAAGGATGCCCGCCCATCCCCATCGCGGTCGCTGCAAAAACGAGTTTATGAACAAGTATACCTGCTTCCATTTGATGAATACGATACCCTCTATAGCCTAATGCATTTGTATAATAATCTTTCTTTCCAACTACATGTAGGCAAAGTGATACTTGAAAAAGGTTTACGTTATCCATCGTCATACTAGATTGAAGAGGATAACGAAGGTCCCCATATCGAAGTGGTTGTATGGAATGCGTTTTACTGTTATAAGTGTAAGCGCCGTTTTTTATATCTTTTACATTATAGAAACATCCATATAATGAGACGCGCGCATTTTCATTTATATACTTACCATCAAGGTCGTTGGAATAAGGGAGGGAGAGGCTCGCTTCTTGTAGTAAAGTAGCGAGCTCGGCTGCATCCCATTTCGTTAAAGTAAAGTCAGCATCAGGGGAATACCGTTTTCTGCAAAGTTGTAAGAAATCATAAGATAAACGCTCTACTTTCGGCAGTTGTACAGCATGCTCATGATATTGATAGTGCTCTTCATGAGCTAGTGTTTGGAAGTGTGCTGTCGATTCGATCATAGAAGCTTCATTTATTTTTGTTATCATCGGATATTCATCTACATGTTTTGAGCGAACGAAATGTTCATGTGCGAGCGGCGGAATTTGTTGCAACAACTCATGAGAAGTAACTGTTTTATTTTCATGGTAATCATTGTGAAACCAATTAGTTTCTGGCTCTGTACTTAAAGGAATAACGGCATACACACTTTCTTCACCTTCTGACAATCCGAGTAAATGGTTCAGTGCACGGTCTAGAAATTGAAAGTATACGCCGTTCGTATAACCGAACTGTTTTGCACATTCAAGTAATTGTCCAATGAGAACCCCGCTATCTAATCCTTGAAGGCGATATGAAAAGTTATTGTATTTAAAGAAGTTTTTCCAAAACATAGTGGATACGAATGCGGCACCGAAACAATCATGTATATTACAGCGATTACCGAGTGCGTCTGCTAAATAAGAATCGAAATTTCCTTCGCGAAGTAAAATAAGCCGGTGATGCGCGGCGTCATAATGGTAAATGCCGTCTGGATAATCGTCAATCTTTAAATAGATATACAATTCATTCGGGTATAAGGCACCGCCTGAAGGAATGGATCTACGTAATACATTTCTCCCGCTATTTAGCTGACATAATTGTGTTACACCAAATGAATACCAAAGGTAGTGACCAATCTCATTTAGAGTAGGTGTAGTAGAAGAGTTCGATAAAGATAACGGGATTTCTAAGGAGAGCGGGATGGTAGGTACATTTCGATATAATTTATAAGGAAGCGGTGCGTCTTTCCAGTCCACCTCATGATTTGGCATAATTTCATCGATAGAGAAATGGAGATGATGTAAAAAAGTATTTAGCTGCATGAAATCCCTCCTTTACTATGGAAACGGATGTGGATGTGGATTTAATTTTTCATTTGTTAAAGGTTCGTCTGTATATCCAAGTGTCATCGGTATGGTATATACCCGGTCCAGTCCTGTAACCCGAGTAAGATGGTGTCCGAACGTCATCGGTAACATACCTGGAATAATAACTTTTACACAGTGTAGTCCGTTCTTTTCTATAAGGGGAACGGTTTGATCTACAACGATTACTTCAAGGTCAGATTGATGCAAACGATTTAAAAGTTGGTGGAGATCGGATGTTAAATCCATATCAAATGATTGTGATACATTCATTTCTTGGAACATTTGCACCGGTGCATCTTCTCGTAAAAGGAAGTGAAGACGTTCTTCCGTTTCTTTCAATCCATACAGCATACTATGGTCTTCCATTTTATTAACGAAATAAGGATCTTGTAAGCATTTTTCGTAGTATTCTCTTTTGTGCTCGAGCTCATCGTCTGTTATAAGTAACATGCCTGCTATTTCTTGAATGGCACTTTTTAAAGCTCGAATAGGATCTAAATGAGCGCCTCCTGCACAAACAACGTTCATTCCATTTTCACGCGTATTTTTTGCAATTACCCATAAGCTAGGGATGCCGTGTTCCATCGTCGCGTTAAAAGCGTGTAATTCATATCCGGTAATCGTACGTAACCGCTGAATCATTAATTGTAATTCTGTATCATTTGCTGAACTCAGATCAAGGCGGGGAAGAGGTAATTCTGCATACCAAGTGAGTAAGAAGGCATCACGCTCTACAATTTCTAAAATGCCGTGAAAAATCGCTTCTTCTAAACTACCGCCAATTGCACATCCATTTGATGTTTCATATACGAAAGCGTCTCGATGACCGAGGCTATAATAAGCAATTGATTCAGGAACTAAAAGCGGTCTGTTTTGTGATAAAGAATATCCCCATACCCAGTTTTGCTCATAATCAGGATCAAACGGTTTAAATGGAAAATTATCACGATTGTAATGTTCATTTGTATGTACACCGAGCGAGAGGGGATTTAGTGCGTGTTCTTCTAAATCATGAAAACTACCATGCACATTTGTCTTTTTCCCGCGAGGCGACATCCCGCAATATCGTTCTAAACCTTCTAAAATAGCAGTTGCTTCACTCACTGCAAATGAATGAGTTCGGCCTGCAACACCTTCATTTCCGAACATTAATGGCATGTTTATAATGACGTCAGCGAATGGTAATAATGAATGCTGCATTTTGCCGTTCAACATACCGACCCGATAATCTAAATAGTCTCTCGTTAAAAATGTGTTTAATTCATGAATGGAACGGCAGCGATACGTTTCGGTGCTTACTTTTAAACTCGGTTGTAAAGAAATTTCCGCCGCATCCGCAGTATCATTAGGTAAATTACTACATACAGGACAGAGAGGATCTGGAAGAAAAGAATGCCGCGTACATTGTAATGTTTGTAAGTTTAGTAAAATAAGTTCATTTTCTAAAGAAGAATGGTTATGAGTTAATATTTTTTCTGTTTCTGCGCAAATAAGATGGCACATTTGTAACATTCCATTTTGGGTGGCACGTACATCACGCCTCGTTACATCATCTGCTTTAAAGGCATATTTCCGCTGTAGTTCCCACATTTCTTTTTGGTCAAAGCCAGCGATAAAACGGCGTCCATCAGAACAATGGGAACATCCGGGCGTAAGAGGATGAATGTAAGGACCGATAATACCTTCGCCAAATGAAGTAAAACCACGTAGCCATGGAATATGATTTGACCGAAAAATTAGCTCAGCGTCATGATGAATAGTAGAAGGAGATCCGTCATGTAATACGAGAGCGAGATGAATATTTTCAGGAAGTACTTCTGGAAGGGTATGCTGACGAATGATGGAATATTGTTTGCATAATTGATCATGTACATAGTCTGCAAGAAGGCCATCTCCTATAAGCAATATATTTTGAGTCATAGACCGTCCTCCTTTGCAATTAATACCCCATACACACCGTCTAAGTTTTCTTTCAAAAATGGTTCGATTGCTAAATCAAACACGAAGGGATAAAAATTATGTTCTTCTAAATGCTGTAAGGCAAGCTGTAAAGATTGCACACTTGGAATTTCTTCTTCCGCTTGTATTTCCACTCTAAAAGAATCCGTGTCATATAAAATAATAGATGATTCAGGCAAGATATTAGCTCTGTAAGGAGTCTCTTCACTTTGAATGTGGAGCAGTGATAGTTGTAGTGCGTTCCGTAAGGCTAACGTCATATTAATATTAGATGCACCGTACCATCTATCATTTATACCAACCCAAATGACTGGAAAACTGAGAATCTCTTCACTCATTGCAATTTTAGGTGTTTCATGAATTGTAGCAAGAGCATCGTAATAAAATCTACAATGTTTATCGTGAATATCAGTTAAATCAATCGTTGTAAGTTCTTCTAGCATATGTGACTGCCGCTCATACAGTTTATTGTTTAAATGTTGTTGTAGTGCCCGGTAAAATCCTTCTGTCATCGTTTCTCCAGCACCGATACCGATATCGTTATGTTCAGGAATAAGGCGGTGAATGATTTCTGCTACATATGTTTCAATTCCTGTTAAACCGGCTTCTCGGCGTGCTTCATTATGAGTCAATCCACTGCAAGTCATAAGAGGCAGAAGGGGAGCTGGGCCATCTGATAGTGGAGTGGCTACTTGAATATAGCACTGTGATAACGGTAATTGATATGAATCTTGTTCATCCCATACATGGAATATACCGGCTTCTTTAGAAGTTAATGAGTCGAAAAAGCGGAATATATCAGTTGAAGTATGTTGGCCATACCGATGCTCAAGTTTTTCAGAAAGATTTTCTATCGTATCAATTGTAAAACTTTCATCAGTTGCAAGAGGGTGTTTTATAAAAGGATGCCACGTTCCTTCAAGTGTTTCATAGTTTAATAAAAAGAATTGTGCTTCTTTTTCACGATAAGAATCATCCGCGACATGTTTAAACAATTCAAAAACGATTACATTTGCTAACATGGCAGATGTAATTTGTGAGAAGGAATCCGATGAATTTTCATTTTGCAAAGTCGTTTCATGTAGCCGATGCCATGCGGATTCCCAGCATTCATCACGATTTTCCATTACGACAGGTCCAGCTATACCGAGTGTTGATAAACAAATAGCTGGTATAAAATTCTTTTTCGTTTCTCTACAAATAGTGTGAACTGTTTTTAAACCGTCAATGTCTCCATTTTGAGAAACATATAAAATCCAATCAAAAGGTTCGAATACTTCATGTAAGGGACGGTCAATTGTAGTATCGATTTCTTGAAGGAGTACACTGTTATCAACTTCATATGCACGTTCTATTAGCTCATGTATTCTGTCATAGTTTGTTTCATCTCGATCTGTAACGAGGTAATGAAATGTAGGTAAACCAGATTCTAATAAAGAAGAAACTAAGGAAGTGAGCATATCCCCAGAACCAAGTACAAGGACATTTGCTCCGCGGTACGTTTCGAATTTTAAAGCACCTGAATGAGAATCGGCTTCTAAAAATTCAATTTGCGAAGCATATCTGTCGAGTAATGTACTGTTTAATTCATGAGGTGCATCTTGATTTGCATCACGCACGAAACCATTTTCATATAAAATCTCTCCAATTTCAAATACACGGTTTTGATAGGGGAGAGGGAGGCCATCGGTTATTTCTGCTAAAGAATAATTCCCGTTAAACATTGGCATTAATTTTTCAATCCAGTCATAAATTCCATCACCGTCCATGCGAAATGAACTGGCGTTATTTCGAAAATAGACACCCCCGTTTGAATCGGGGAGGAAGAAAGTATCCTTATTTACTTTAAGTTTTGCATGAATTGGAAGGTTATTCATTTTAATCCTCCTTACGTTTAGGCATACATTATTACCTTATGTCATGAAATTTGTCCCGTATGAACACAATAAAAAAAGGCTGTAGAATGAATCATTCTACAGCCTTTAATAGATTTTTAATCTATCAACCTTCTAATAATAATGACTTTGGATCTTCAAGCATATCTTTAACAGCAACAAGGAAGCTAACTGCTTCTTTACCATCAACAATACGGTGATCGTAAGATAAAGCAATGTACATCATTGGGCGGTTTTCCATACGTTCGTTATCAATTGCAACTGGGCGTACTTGGATTTTATGCATTCCTAAAATACCAACTTGAGGGCTATTTAGGATCGGTGTTGACATTAGAGAACCGAATACACCACCGTTTGTAATTGTAAATGTACCACCTTGTAGTTCTTTTAATGAAAGTTTGTTATCGCGTGCTTTTTTACCTAATTCACGAATTTCGCTTTCGATTTCAGCGAAGTTTAATTGGTTAGCATCGCGTACAACTGGAACAACTAATCCATCTGGAGCTGCTACTGCAATACCGATATCATAGAATTTTTTAATGATAAGCTCGTCACCTTGAATTTCAGCATTTAATAATGGGAATTGTTTTAATGCTGCAACAACTGCTTTTGTGAAGAATGACATGAAGCCAAGACGTACATCATGTTTTTTCTCGAAAGCATCTTTGCGTTCTTTACGTAATTCCATGATCGCACTCATATCAACTTCGTTAAATGTTGTTAACATTGCAGATGTTTGTTGAACTTCTACAAGACGTTTTGCAATTGTTTGACGGCGGCGGGACATTTTCACGCGCTCAACTGGTTTTTCAAATTCCGTTTTTGCAACTGGAGCAGGAGCTGGACTCTTTGGAGCAGCTGGTGCTTCTTTTGGTGCTGCAGCATGAGCTTGTACATCATGTGGTCTCACGCGTCCAAGTGGATCTGTACTACGTACGTCGTTTAAGTCGATTCCTAATTCACGAGCCATCTTTCTAGCAGCTGGTGATGCGATAGGACGGTTTGTATTTGGTAACCCTTGTAGTGTTGCAGTTTGCTCAGCACTTGGTGCCGCAGCTTTCGGTGTTTCAGCTGTTTCTTGTTTTGGTTGCTCAGCAGCCGGTGCAGGTGTACTTACTGCAACTGGTGCTCCATTAGCATCTAAAATTGCGATAGTTGCGCCAACTTCAACTGTATCCCCAGGTTCGCCTAGTAACTTCGATACAATACCTGAATCTTCTGCAATGATTTCTACATTGACTTTATCAGTTTCAAGCTCAACAACGCTGCCACCTTTCTCAACTTTGTCGCCTACGTTGATAAGCCATTGTGAAATAGTTCCTTCAGTAATAGATTCTGCAAGCTCAGGTACTTTAATTTCGATCATTTTAAATGTCCTCCCCTTATTTGCCTAACGGTGTGTTTTTTCTTCTTTTGTCTTCGGTAATCTCCATTTGTTAGCCTGGCCTTGGGCAGAATATCTGCCCAAGGAACAAGCTAGAAACATTCATTGTTACTTTTTAGTTGCTGTAAACTTCAATTTCTTGTTTATCTTGACGGAAGTTATACTTCACATCTAAAGCGTGTGCAACAATTAGTTCTTGCTCAGCTTTGTGAGCGAATGGATCGCCGCCAGATGGACTAGAGCGATCAGGACGTCCAATGTAGCCTGTTTTCACTTTATCTCCAGCAAGTTCGAACAGAATTGGAGCCATGTAATGCCATGCACCCATATTGCGAGGTTCTTCTTGAACCCAAATGATTTCTTCTAAGTTTTTAAAGCGTTTAATAATAGATTGAACTTTCTCAGCAGGGAATGGGTACAATTGCTCAATACGAACGACATGAACTTCGTCTAAGTTGTACTCATGTTTACCAGACTCGATTTCTGCTGCTAAGTCAATCGCCATTTTACCTGTGCTTAAAACAAGACGTTTTACTTTATTTGGTTTCATGCCAAGGTTTTCTTGTTCTAAAGCAGGTTGGAAACGTCCTTCGCTTAACTGACTAGCAGTTGAAAGCGTAAGTGGGTGACGTAATAAACTCTTCGGCGTCATCAATACTAATGGTCGAACAGCTTCTGTTCCTAAGATAGATGCTTGACGACGCAGGATATGGAAGTATTGAGCCGCGCTCGTTAAGTTTGCAACTGTCCAGTTATTCTCAGCAGCTAACTGTAAGAAACGCTCAGGACGTGCACTAGAGTGCTCTGGTCCTTGACCTTCATAACCGTGTGGTAATAGAAGAACTAAGCCAGATTTTTGACCCCATTTTGCTCTTCCAGCTGAAACGTATTGATCAAATAATGCTTGCGCAGTATTTGAGAAGTCACCATATTGCGCTTCCCACATAACAAGAGTTTCTGGAGCGAATACGTTATAACCATATTCGTAACCAACAACAGCAGCCTCTGATAACGGACTGTTATGAACAGAGAACGATGCATTAATGTTTGGTAAGCGATGTAACGGTGAATATGTTTCATTTGTATCAGTATCGTGTAATACGATATGACGGTGTGCGAATGTACCACGCTGTGAATCTTGACCAGTTAAACGAATTGGCGTACCTTCTTGTAAAATAGAAGCGAATGCTAACGATTCAGCAAGTGCCCATTCAATTTTACCGTTCTCTTCAAGAGCATCTTTACGGCGCTCAAGAATTTTCTTCACTTTCGGATATACGTTAAATCCTTCTGGCCAAGATAGTAGACCTTCATTAATTGCACGAAGTGAGTCAATCTCAACACCAGTATCAATTGGTTGAATACCTTTTGCAACAACATCTGGTACTTTAACGTGAATTGTTGCGTCGCTCGTATCAGCTGGTGGTACTTGTGCATAGTCGGATTTTAATTGCTCTTGTGTAAACTGTGTAATTGTTTCAACCTCATCTGCATTTAGAACACCAGCAGCTTGTAATTGATCTGCATAAATTGCCCTTACAGTTGGATGGTTTTTAATTTTTTTGTACACTTGTGGTTGCGTAACTGCTGGATCATCCATTTCGTTATGACCGTAGCGGCGGTAACCAATTAAATCGATTAAGAAATCTTTTTTGAACAACATGCGATATTGAATCGCAAGGTTAGCAGCTGCAAGACAAGCTTCCGGATCATCAGCGTTCACGTGAACAATCGGAATATCGAAACCTTTTGCAAGGTCACTAGAATATTTCGTAGAACGAGAATCATAGCTATCAGTCGTAAAACCAACTGCATTGTTTGCGATAACATGAATCGTTCCGCCTGTTTGATACGCGTTCAATCTGCTTAAGTTGAGTGTCTCAGATACAATACCTTGACCAGGGAATGCAGCATCACCATGAACTAAAATTACGAATGATTTTGAAGTATCTTGATCTGGAAGACCAGATTTTTTACGATTCTCTTGAGCAGCACGTGCAAAACCTTCTACTACAGGATTCACGAACTCAAGATGACTCGGGTTATTTGCTAATGTCACGCGAGTGCTAACTTCTTCGTTACTAACGACTTGTTCTCTACCTAGGTGGTATTTCACATCGCCAGTCCAGCCAGAATTAGCCACTGCGCCTTCTATTTTTGCATGTTTGAACTCAGCAAACATGTGGCTATATGGTTTTTCTAATACGTGAGCAAGTACGCTTAGGCGACCGCGGTGAGCCATACCAATCATGACATCCTCAACGCCGTTTTTAGCACCTTCTAGAACAATTTCATCTAAAACAGGTACAAGCATATCAACGCCCTCGATAGAGAAACGTTTTTGCCCAACGAATGTTTTATGCAAGAATTGCTCGAAACCTTCAACAGCTGTTAAACGTTTTAAAAGAGCAGTTCGTTTTTTATTTGATAGTGGTTGACGCAATGAATTTGATTCCACCATTTGATGCAACCACGCGCGTTCTTCACTATCTTGTATATGAGAAAATTCATAAGCTAAAGATTTTGTATAAACGTCTTTTAATCTATGAATTACATCAAGTGCAGTGTGAATACCTTCTGGTGCATCTTGCCATACTGTTTTCGCTGGAATCGCTTTCAAGTCAGCATCGCTCAGTTCGCTCATTGCTTTCTCAAGAAGAGATTGTCCATTTGCAGCATCTTCCATCGGGTTGATGTGAGCCAACGTGTGCCCGAAAGAACGAATCTGCTCAACAAGTTGAACGACTTTAAGAATTTTTTCAATGTTACCTGTGTTTTGAGGAGAAAAATGTGTTGCTGTGTTGTCCCCTGTTACGACATCATCTTGAAACGAAGGAGCTCCAAAAATTTCAAAAAGCTCTTGTAATTCCGGATCAACAGAACCTGCTCCAGTTACGTAAAGATCATACTGCTCAATAACATAACCAAGGTTCGGACCGTGGAACTTGGCCCAAGGGTTTGTCGTTGTATTCTTCCTCGTCATTTGTTTAAACCTCCCAATGCATATAATCCTTTTCCATACAAAGGTGCATTTTGCTCTTTTTCAATAAGTAATAAATCAATAATCAATGTAAATGTTTTCTTTACTCTTATGTTATTACAATAATTTACATAATACCAAACACTATTACTTATCTGTTTTGTAAAAAAACATTCACAATAACTTATCACCCAAGTTAATCTTTCATGTTATAAAGTAATTTTACAGAAAAATGGGGTGGATATATTTGGTATGCCTATACTAATAGCTATAATTGTTGCATTTAAATATAGGTATAATAGTTAGAATGTTTCGATAAAATTAGTTTGAATTATGTATATTGAAATAATAAGCGCTTTCATAGATATTATACAACAATATAACGGAATATAGTATAAAAAATAAAAAATTATGAATTTATCGTAAACTTTATTTAGATAGTGTTAAATATTGCAAGGAAAGTGAAGGATTTCTACAAAAAAAGTTACTAAACATAAAAAATGCTCCATAAACAGTTAGTTTCTATAAATATGACGAAAAACACCGTAAAACAAATAACGTATTTCGTGAAATAAAGAAATAAATGAAATGTTTTAAAAGGATAAAACAAATATGGAGATATTAAATTTTTAAAAAAGAAGTGAGGAGATATAGTAACATTTATTTACAGTGTTCCGTGTTTCGCTTCAAAATAGACGTGCTGAAATTGAAAAAAGTTTCTTCTATATAAATAGCGTGAATAATAATCAAAATATATGTAAAGGGAACTTGACGTAAAGTTTCCTTTACATATATACTCGGTATATGGAAGGAGGGAGAAATTTCCTTGGAAAATAAAATGGTCGAATACCGAAAAAAATTTGGACTATCTCAAGAAAAGTTGGCTGAGAAACTTGGAGTTTCCAGACAAACCATTATCTCAATTGAAAAAGGGAAATACGATCCATCACTTCCGCTAGCATTTGAAATAGCGAAAACATTTCAGACAACAATAGAACATGTATTTATTTATAAAGGAAAAGAAGAGGGGGAATAGGGATGAATTATTCACAAAAGTACTTTGTAATTATGGGGATTATTTTTCTATTTATGAGTGGATTTATGATATTAACAGGTATAATGACGCATTCTGCACCGCCAGCCATAACGTATCCATTGCTTGGGATGATGATTATGTGTTTCTGTCTAAGCTACTTGCATCCGCAATTTAAAGAAAAAGACGAGCGAATGAAACTTATTCGTTATAAAGGAATGTTTGTAACCTTTTTTGCATTAACGGCATATTATCTTCTTTTCTCTATCGGCTTAAATTTAAAAATACTTACACTATCTGCTACTGAATTATTGAATATACTTATGGCACTTACGATGAGTACCGTCTTTATCTCATTTGTTGTTTTGGCAAAAAGATATTAAGATGGAAGAGAGAAAGGAAGATTAATATATGCAAATGATGTATGCTTTTGGCATTGGGCTTGTATTATTTTTAGCAGTATTCTTATTTATTCGTAAAGACGTTCAAGGCGGGACGTTAACGAAACGAGGATTTTATAAAATGATCGGCTGTTTAGTTGTTATGTTTATAGCGATTATTGTAATGATTGTTTTAATAAGTCGGTCACTATAGAATGTAAAAACGGAACCTTACTTCGGTAAGGTTTTTTCTTTATTGTTCAACCTAAAAATTACCACTAAATCCATTTACTATAAATGACTTGTATTATATAATCCAATGAAATGATAGATAAGGAGTGTAGTATATGAATAAAAAAACTATCTTCTATTTATTAACTTGTCTACTACTTGTAGCTAGTACTACTTATATAATATGTAACAAACGAGAACAAGTGCCACCTATGTTAGTATGGGACGAACAAGAATACTATGTTACGAATGAATCTGCCAAAATAGAAGAAGTTGGGCAAAAACTTGGCGAAGTAACAAAGAAAATTAAAACAAGTAAAAAACCTACTAAAAATAAAGAATCTAATACATTACAAGAGAAAACAGAAGTATTCACAATGATTGAGGAAGAAAAAAGTGATTACCCGCCTTTAATCATAAAGGAAGCTTATAGTGATAAATATAGGGTAGTGAGGCCGATGTCGAAGCAGGTATTGTGATGAAAAGGAGAATCTTTTGTAGACAGTAATTTAGTATTCGTGGTCGTTAAGAAAAATATTTGTCTTTTCCTCCTATCGGTGCCGTTTACATTTTGATGAATAGAGGAGCAATGCAAAAGAGAGATTTCATTTTATATTTATTATTTACTGCTATTAATATATCGCTTTGGTTATCGTTTATGATTTTTGATTGGAGTATGTGGATGGTAGTAGGGCATTATTTGTTTGGAGCAGTTGTTATTGTTTTTTCGAATATGAATAAGAGCTAAGCCAGCAACCTTAAAGTTGCTGGTTTTTATTTTGCTATTTATAATGAAGAAACAAATTTTTAATAGAGAGTAGTGGGCGTTATGAGATGGAAAGAGGGAACGTTTGAAAAAATAGACACGAATGACTCATCTGTTGAGCAACTTATAAACACGTTTAAGGAACAAAACTTAATTGGTGGAACAATAATAAGCTGTTTTAAAGTGCATAACGAAAATTTTTTTAAAGAAATACCACATTCGAAAGATGGACATGAGCACTTCTTTAGAAGAATCTTCAACTCTTTAGACATAATCAATAACTTAGAAGAGTTAAAAATACATACATCAGACAAATATAAGTTTCGTTTTAAAGAGCAGCTGGCAGTTATGCTTGATGGTAGCATTGCTGCGCAAATTTTGTGGGGCGGAGCATATGAAGGGTTTAAGGAACGACCAGTTATCGCAAAACAATTAGCAGTCAATGTATGTCAATATATGTTCCAAGATTGATACGAAGATATTAAAGTGTTCGAAAGCTATCGCCCTTGGACAGATTGGTTTTACGATGTTGCGTGGGATGTTACTTGGATGGTGTTAGATAGTAGGGAACAGAAAATGTGGTTCATTTGTGCTACGGATACAGATTGATAGAAGAGGGCCTTGTAGGAATGCTGCAAGGCCCTTTATCTTTTGGGAATTAATAGAAAACGAATCATATAAATGCTATACTAAAAAATGTTTGTAATGTCAGTTTCATAATATTGTATGATGCTGACTTACTAGAAAAGATAAGAGGAGAATGAGCGTGCAAAAGATAAAGAAATTATTGCTATTAATGATGGTAGTAGGATTAACAGCAGGTGTTTTAGCAGGGTGTGCAAATCCGAAAGATACTACAGAAGAATTTTTAACAGCGATACAAAAAGGTGATATAGAAAAAGCTCGTACATTTGTTGAGAGTGACAAGGAATTTAATAAACTAAATGAAAAAACAGATGATGCTGAGGCAAAAGCAATGCTAAGTGCAATTACAAAGAACTTTAAATTTGAAAAGCTAGAAGAAGTATCGAAAAAGGATGACAAAGCAGAAGTGAAAGTGAAAATTACATCTGCTGATCTATCCGTTGCTGTAACAAAAGCAGTGGGAGAAGTTATGCCAATGGCCTTCGCTAGCGCATTTAGCGAAGACAAAGAACAATCTGAAAAAGCGATCGAAAAAACAATGACCTCAACTATCATCAAAAACTTAACGGATAAAGATGCAGCAATGGCAACTCGCGAAGTTACATTGAACTTAAAGAAAGACAAAGATGGCGACTATAAAATCGTTGCTGACGATAACTTGAAAGAAGTATTGTTTGCAAATGCGAAATCTTTGGAGAAGATGTTTGGTGGGAAGTAATTGAATGAGATAAAAAAGAGACACTATATCACGTAGAAGGTTGATATGGTGTCTCTTTTTTATATGACCCCGGAGAGGCTCGAACTCACGACCTCCACCCTGTCAAGGTGGCGCTCTCCCTGCTGAGCTACGGGAGAAACGTTGATTTAAAGGCATTTTTATGGATTTGTATAAAGGAAATTCTATTAAAAAAGCAATGATTATTGTAAGTTCTGTGACCATTTGTGACCACAAAATTATGCTCTTAACTGTCTGTATAGTGGTAGATTAATCATTTTGATAGCTTTATATATCTATTAAAAGTTATCGATATTCTTGAAGATTATGTGTAGGATATACATCATAGTTTAGATTGGAATGAGGGTTTATAGAGAGAATAGGATTGTAATCTACACTTTCTGTATAATGTAGCGCGAGTATCTGATAATAATTCTTTTTTACTAGGTTTATCATTAAATGCTAAGTAGCCATTTATTGTCACAATAACCATTTGAAGGCGAAAGTATTATAGTTGTGAGAAGGGGATAAATGAACAAAAGCTGACTCAAATAGAAATATTGGCACATCATTTGATTCTTCCTTTACAAAAATGTAAGTAACTATTTAATAGTGACAATTATATTGTTATACGATATCTTAAAGGAATAGAGGAGGTAAATTATGTTATTAAAAGATTTTAAATTATTACTAGATGTAGATGAAGAAGATTTTATAAAGATAATTAAAAAGTTTGGATTTGAAGGTTTAACAGAAATTGATGATGATTTAGCAAACGATATTATTAAAAGGATAAATATTAAAAAGAAATTTAAAAATGATAGTTCATTAAAGGGAATAAAAATACATGGCTTATTTAATAAGTATGACTACGAGGTAGTATTTAATGAAAATATTAATATTTTTGTTGCTGAAAATGGTCATGGGAAAACTACAATTATAAAAATAATAGTAGCTGCATTAAATGGAGATTCTGTAGCGCTTAATAAACTCCCTTTTGAAAAGGTAGAACTGGACTTTGGTAATGAAAATGTAGTTAGTATCAAAAAGCTTAAAAATTCAAAGACGTTTTCGAATATGGAAACTTATTATCAGAAAATAATTGATTTAGAAGAATTATTTCAGCGGAAAAATCTACCTAAAGCTTTAAGAAACATAGTGCTTCATAATGGAGACGAAATGATTTCAGAAGAGGTACTTCGGATGTATCTTAAAGTTTTGAGAAAATCAGGTGACCTTAGTATCGACGAAATTAAAAATGCAAACAGATTTATAAATCGTGTAAAAGATAGCCAAACTGAAAGTTGTAAGAAAATCAAAGAGAATTTAAAAGAGAAGGTTAAATATCTACCAACTTTCAGAAGGGTTGAAGCAGAGTTAAGAGAAATCTACACTGAGGATATTGAGTTTGAGGGGAAATTTGAAGAAGGTAGTATGAAGTTTGGACTAAAGGATGTTGAGTCAAGAATTAACAGACTTACAAATAGGCTTACCAAAGAGGCATTTGAAACGCATTCAAAAATTAATGGGGAAATATTAGGTGATTTATTAAGCGATAGTCCATTAAAAATTTCGGAGAATCAAAGAAAAGAAATAACTATAGAAAAAATGGAAATTATTATAGGGCGGATTGGAAAAGAGAATATTAAAGAGTATGATAAGTTAATTCATTTTTTGTCTAATCTTGATAGCAATGAATATTCTAATAATAATGAATTTCTTGAGTATTATATTTATAAATTGATAAAAATATTTGACAGTCAAAGAGAAATTGATAATAAGATTAAAGAATTTAAAGATGTGTGTAATAAGTATCTTATTAACAAAGAATTGGAATATGATGAAATTTCCCCTAAAATGCAAATTGTGGATAAAGAAGATGGAAGTCCAATTCTATTTTCAGAACTATCTTCTGGTGAGAAACAAATACTTTCTATTTTTTCTGAATTATATTTAGAAGACACGGAACCATTGATTTATATTATTGATGAACCTGAATTATCACTTTCAATTGCATGGCAGAAAAAGATTCTTAAAGATATTTATAATTCTGGAAAAGTAGCATTAATGATTTCAACTACTCACTCTCCATTTATATTTAAAAATGAATTTGAAGTGTTCGCTAAAGACTTGAATAAATTTAAAACAAAAACATATCGTAATTCTAATAAGGATAAATGATTTGCTATGATACTCGATTTAGAAAATTTAAGCGAAACTGAGAGTCCAGAAGATTTAGTTGAAGAAATGTTGGGAGAGTTAGATGCTATAGAGGTTATTTTTCAAGAATTAGTTCAATCGAAAAAAGAACATGGAATAGATGAAACGATTTTTTGTTTTTATGAAGGAAAGGATGATTTTAAATATTATCCTACACGAATAAGAACATGGTTAGAGTTACATTCAAATAATAAAAGTCTCTTTTCTAAAGGTTGTGGAAATAGAGACAAAGTTATCAAAGTTTATAATAAAATAAAGTTCGATTTTGAAGAAATTGATGATGTATCGTTATATTTTATTGATAGGGACTTTAATAAGGAAAATAATTTAGGAAAAAGAATTTATGTAACTCCTTGTTATGCGATAGAAAATCTATATGCTAAAGAAACTGTTCTGGAAAAATTTTTAGAATCGCATATTTATATAAACAGTAAATCTATTGGGAAGGATTTAAAAGATTATTGCATCATTAGGGAGTATTATGTCCAAAATCTTTTTGAAAAATTAACTCAAATAGCCCTAATAAATGCTTGGTATTCAATACAGATAAACAAAAAGATAGAGGACTTGAAGAATGGAGGCGAAATTTCACTAGATTTAAAAAAATTAAAATCTTTATCGGACATAAAGAAATCCACAAGTGTGGAAGAATTTTCAGAAATAGATATAGAAATGTTGAGGGAGATAACTGATAATCCCTATGAAGTAACAGAAGAAGAAATCGAACTTGAACTTAGGCATATAAAGGGAGATATTTTAAGTAATTCAAGAGGAAAGTACATAGAAGAAATTTTAATTGAATTGTATAAAAAAATTATAGATGAAACTAATCTTCCTACTGAATTTGAAATTGAAAAGCGTAGTATATCGCTCCCAATTGGAAAGAAAAACTTTAAAATACATTTAATGCCATTTGCTGATACTCCAGAATGCTTCAGGACATATTTGAAAGAGAGAATAAAGTAAACTACCATGGTAAATAAAATATTAATGGTTTGATTTATTATTTGAATAATTTATAGTCTGTTAAAGAGGGGCTTTGAACCAAGTTTGTAAATATGTAGTCCACAAACTTTAAGACATTACTATGCACAAAAACAATCAAGTTTAGGTTTGGATGTATATAGTTTAAGTCGATTGTTAGGGCATGAATGGATTATCATTACTAATCGATATTTACAGTCCATACAAGATGAAGAAGTTATAGGGATAGTAAGGTCAACAAGTCCTTTAATGAATCTTTAAACAAATAAAAAAACAGGCGTATAAAGTCAATAACAATGTTTGTTTAATACATTGTTAGTAGCATTATATTTATGTTTAATTTGCAGTTGCAACTCCGTTGCCCTGCATCTGCTTTGACAATCTAAAAATAAATGTTAAAAGCCCCTCCTGTAACTTGGAAGGGCTTTTGTTATAATCTCATAACGTGAAAGAATGAAATACTTATGTGTAAGTGCTATTGACGAGTCACTAGCGTAGCAGGTGACTCGTTCCAAATGAATTATAAGAGCTGTAGCCCTTTAGGGCGTATAGCTCTTAATTCATGCGGAAGTAAGCAGTGTGCGAAGCGCACCTGCAAGGTAAATAGTTTTCTGGTATATAACACATTAACTTGAAAAATAAAGTGAAATATTATATAATATAATTAATATTAAGTCAATAATTTTTGGTCACTTTTATATAATCTTTATTTAAGAGATGCCCTGTAAAACCCTTGATGTATAAGGGTTTATTTTTATTTGGTGCACTTTTTAGTACCGAAAGTTATTGAGTATAATTTATAGCTTTATATTTTGTAAATGCTTTAAAAAATAAATAGAAAGGATGGGATTGTATGTGGCTTTGAAGATAACATTTTCTTTTATAGGAAGAAGGGAATTTGTTTTATTAATTAATAAATTTAAGTTAGAAAGGTAAGATGTAAAATGACAAAAGTAACTGTTATTGATTCGATTATGGGAAGTGGGAAAACATCTTGGGCTAAACAGATGATGTTGAAAGAAAGAAACGATAAAAGATTTATTTATGTTACACCATATTTAAATGAGATAGAAAATAATATTTTGATAGATTGCCCATTTCTGGTACAACCTAATGAGAAGAAAGGTAAGGGGAGTAAATTAAAGCATTTTAAAGAGTTGTTGGTTAATGGAGAAAGTATTATTACGACACACGCATTATTTAGTATGTTTGATAATGAGGTCATGGAATTGTTGGAGAATGCAGGATATACATTAATTTTAGATGAAGTTGCCAATGTGCTGGAAAAAATGGATAAAGTAACATCAAGTGATATTAAAATATTGTTAGAAGCTAATGTTATTAAGATTGAAAATAGAAAAGTTGTATGGCTGGATAATATGTACAATGGGGTATTTAGTAGCAAGTACGCTAATATTAAGTACCAATCTCAACAAGGGAATATATATGTTTGTAGAGATAGTATAATGTTTTGGACATTTCCTACTAAAGTTTTTGATTTGTTTGATGAAACATATATTTTGACATATTTATTCGATGGACAAGTACAACGTTATTATTATGACTTTTTTGAGATTAAGTATACATATAAAAGTATTAAAAAGATGGGAAAAGGGTATTGTTTGGTATCTAATGCAGGAGATACTAAAGAAAGAGAGATATATATAAAGTTTATTAATGTCTATGAAGGATTACTAAATGAGAATTATACAGAAAAAAAACCTAAAGGAAATGAACTATCATCAACATGGCTTAGTCATGCTGATACGGCAAACATTAAGCGTTTGAAGCAAAACTTATATACATACTTCAGAAAGAATTGTAATGCTAAAAGTGCTGATATCATTTGGACAACCAAAAAAGATTTTAAAACAAAGTTAAAAGGAAAAGGGTATACTAAAGGATTTATTTCTTTAAATACTAGAGCAACAAATGATTATCAAGAAGCTCATAATTTAGCTTACGTTTATAACCGTTATATGAATCCTATGGAAAAGGCGTTTTTTGAAGATGCAGGAGTTAAAGTGAATGAAGATTTATTAGCAGTAAGTGATTTATTACAGTGGATTTGGAGAAGCGCAATCAGAAAACATAATCCAGAGCCAATAAACATTTATATTCCAAGTCTTAGAATGAGAACACTTTTGTATCAATGGCTTAGTAATAAAGAAATAAAGTTTAAAAAATAGCCCTTTACCATGTCTGGAATTTTGGTTTGATTTTAGGTGGAAGAGAAATGCAAAAACTAGAATTTACTAGGGATAAACATAAAATTAAACGAGCATTTCAAACATAAAGTAATAAAAAATAATAGCTATTAACTAATCACTTATTTGAAAATGGGTGGGAGCTGTATAAAATTGGATTTTTATGTACAACGCTCCTACTCATGTTAAAAATACACCACGTGTGAAAATCAAGATTATCCTCTCAAATAACATAACTTTCCGTGCAAAAATCATATATTATTGAAGTTGGGGGATTTTTACTAATTATTATTTAGGGGGATATGAAGATGCTGAAAAAATGGGGAATTATCTTATTAATGTTTGGATTAATATTTGCAGGATGTTCTTCTAAAACGGACCAAAAGGTAGAAAAAGAAGATGCCGAAAAAACAACGGAAGTAAAGAATGAAAAAGAAAAAAATAAGGTGGAAGAGAATAAAAAAGGGGAAACCAATAAATCAGTAGAAACTGCTAATTCAGCAACTTCTTTTGGCGAAGGTATGTATAAAGTTGGTGTAGACGTTCCAAGTGGGGAATATATGCTAATTGCTCAAAATGGAGTGGGGTATTTTTCTATTAATAGTAGCAGTAGTTCGAATAGTATCCTAGCAAATGATAATTTTGCGGGAAACTCCATAATAACAATTGAAAATGGACAGTATGTAACAATAAATCGTGCTAAGATGTACCCTATAAATAATGCTCCTTCTCTTACTCCTGTGAACGGTATATTGTCTGATGGTATGTATATTGTAGGGAAACATCTTTCTGCTGGTGAATATAAAATAACTTCAAGTTCTGGACAGATGGGGTATTTTTCTATTAATAGTGGAAGTACAGTTTCTCAATTGAAAAATATTATTGAGAATGGTAACTTCAATGGTGAGAGATACATAAAGGTTAATGAGGGTCAATATTTAAAGATTAATCGTGCTTCAATTAAGGTAGATGGAAAAATAAGCGGGGAAAATGTTTCACCCACCGAAGAAATTAAGCTTACAAATAAGAAAGAGGATGGAATGCACTTCTGGAAAGGGGAAAAGGAAATTATAACAGGGCATGATTGGATGGCACTAAGTGATACTGAAAAGACAAAATTGATTCAACTTAGCATAGACCATATCCAATCCGATGGGGTAGTGAAATTAAAAAAGAGTAATCAAGAGTACGTTAATTTATTGAATAAATATCTTAGTGATAATTCCAAGCAAAATGAAAAAATAAAGGATATTTTCGCCAATATCATGTTAGAAGATATTCAGAACAAATAAATAAAGTATGTAATTGTAAAAAGGCACTTGCTTTATAATAAGTGCCTTTTTATTTATTAAGGTATATCTTTAAGGGCCATGAAAAAGGATTGATACAAACCCGAGGAAATAGAGTTTGTATTAATCTATCAAAAGAGTTTTAAAAAAATCGAATTATTTAGATGAATCTTCTTGTATTTCGAGTTGTTTGAAAAATTCTTCATCCCTCTTTTCCATGTTATCTTCTAGCCCTAAATAAGATGCTACAGAAAGAATTATTAGAACTATACTTACAATAACTTGCCAAACATGTAACAAATTCCAAATCCAAAGGTTGTAGTTTGTATATGAGAAGTTAAAGAAAGACATAGAAACTCCATAAAGAAAATAATTATAGAAATAAGTACTAAAATCAAGTAGATTTTTCATAGTGTCATAGTGTATTAAGCTTGAATAAGAAATTAAGTTAACTATAGAAGGTGATTGCAACATTTGTTCATAGAATACTTTGGTAACTAAAAAATATAGTAATGAAAAAGTTAAAGCCATTTCCATCAAACTGTGTACCGCAAGTGATATTCTAGCCGGTTTTCTTAAATTAGAGTATCGCCATTTATGTATATAGATGACACTCTCTACTGTTTTTTTTTGCGATAAATCTTCGAATAGTGCAAAATTTACTCTAACCACGTCCTTGTAAAATGCAAATATGATTTCAGTAGAACGGGATAATGTTCGAAAAAGTAGGTAGAAAAGAAAAATGAGATGGGCTACATCGTTTTGAATAAATATAAAAGAAAATGCTAAAAAAACTAGCAGGAAAGTATATGTTAAATTTATCCAATTGGAAAATTCAATAAAAAACTTATTGGCGTTTTTTATTGAATCCCAACAATGTATACAAAGTTTGTCCTTTTTACTAACGTAAGTATACTCTTCGCACTTATGTAGTTTAATGGCTGGGTTTTTATGGAACTCTTTTATTCTATTTTTAAAATATGATGCAAAATGATAATCAGGAGAGTATAAGAAATGTTTGTGATAAAAAGTAAAAAGCAATCTATCAACTAAAATAAGTAACACTCCTTTTAGCTCCTGCTTAGGGTTTTGAATGAAATTATAACTTCTATTTACTAAGAGAAATGCAAAAAAATGATTAAAAAAAGAAATTAATACGTTAAGTATCCACCCCAAAAATAATGATATTATTAAATAATCTGTAATAATAAAGTTTGTTTGATGAGATGAAATTTTCACATTGTATGAACATGTAACAAGTAATAATGTACTTAAGGCAAGAATCCATTTTATCTTGCTGACACTATTAGCAATTTTATTTAGATTATAAAATCGCTTCACCTCTTTTTCATCTATAGGTGTTTGATAAATTAACATAGATTTATCCATATAAAGCACTCCTTTTCTGTATACTTTTGATTTTACATTATGTTGGAAGTAAATAGGTGAAATATTGGAAAATTCAATAAAAAAATCCAGTGAACAATATAGAAGTTCACTGGATTTCTTAATTAGGTAGTTAATTTTTTAGCTTAAAGGAAACCTTCTACAGCCTCAAGAGCATATTTTTTGTCGCATATACAGTGACTAAATTTAATAGGAATACAGTAATCACAAGGCTTTTCGATAAATAAAAGTGGTCACATTTCAGGTCACTAAAATGTTCAAAATCATGTATTTTATTCACTTTCGCTCGGATTATATCTGTATTGCTGCTTCTTCGCAACTCGCTCTACTACCTTCTTCAACTCATCAGTTTTCAAAAACTCAATAGGGGAGAACCCTTTCTCAAACGTAAGCGAGTCCGCTTCAATCATCAGTACATATTTATCTTTAACCTTCGCAATATGAATCTGGTCTTTAAAATCCGCAAGCAAGGCTTTCGCAGAAATATGGTCTGCCTTTAGCTTTCATTCGATTTCAGGGGTATGCTCCACAATTTGAGTCGTGGTTCTTCTGTTGTGAAATGCTCCATAATTTCACGCTTTGGGCTCGTAGCCCATACTTCCATCGCTTGGTTGAATTGTTCACGCTTTTCTGTACCTTCTTCAAATACATCCTCAATTTGGTCGTATACCATATCCATAACTTGTGTTTTCATGATTTATGGCATGGAACGCTCGTATTCTACGAATTTTAAGAAGTCTTCGAAGTAGCGAGCGTGTGATGCTTGGTGAAAAGCTTGTTAATTAAGAAGGTTTTACGTGTGTAACCGTGAAGTGATTAAGAAGAGGATAAATGGATAAAATATGGGTTTTATTAGGGATACTTTTGTAAGTCGCTCGAGATTTTTATGCAGCAAGAGAGACTCAAGATTCGTTAAATTTGGTACTTACATGAGTTCTGATGCTTCTTACTTAATATAGGCTAAGATTCTCAGGTAGATGCCAAATTGTATTTTTATGGATTTCAGGTGATTTTGTTAATCTGTATGTTATGGTGTTTGTTAAAGAGGAAGTCTTTATATAATGATTATCAAATAATTTGAAGAGATTTTTAGAAGTTAATACTGAGGAGATGTGACTATAATGAATAACGAAGTTATCTTACAAAATAGGCTTATTGTTAAACCAGATGTAATTGAAGAAGGCTTAACCTTGATTGAAAGGGAAACAAGGTTAAAGAATGGGAAAAAATGTGATATTTTATTTAAAGACAAAGAGAATAGAAAGCTTTATGTAGAAGTAAAAGAAACTATTAATAATAAGTCCATAGAACAATTAAGTGGATATCAGAAGATAGTTAACTGTAAAGATAGCAGATTTATGTTGGTAGCTAATAATTGTGTTAACGATAAATACAAAGATAAATTAAGAGAGCAGAAGTTAGAATTTAAGGTTATTAATAAAGATGATATTGTTATTCGTTTAGAAAAGGTGTTGAATGTCATTAAAGGTGATGCAGAATTTAGGTCAAGAGAAGGTGTATTTAAGGCATTAAAAGAGCAAGGGAAAATAGCAATTGAAATTTATAATTATGTGGCAATAAAATTGCATTCAATTGAAACTCCTATTATATGTAATATCTCAGATGGAATCATGTTTCATCCTGTGAATACTAATAATAAATTCTTGTCAATTACGACTAAACGGGATAGATTATTATTTCATTTTCCTAATGGGAATAGGGATGGAATATATTCGCAATTTAAGGGGAGGATTCCTGAATTATATTATAGTAGAAGTGGTGATAAAAATCAGATAGATATCAAGTTAAGTAATATAAAATGTCTTGAAAATGTAAAACCTTTGATTGATAAAGCATTCATTAGTATATTCTAAATGGAAAATGAGATGAAAGAAGAGGGGGTACATATCACCAGCGTTAACGAAGTACACATTGAATAGTGTATAAGCACATCTTCTCCCACACTCTGAGAGAAATATAGAAAAGATGAAAAAGGCTTATTGTACCTGCTTTTAATTAAGATTAAATGAATCGTTTACTGGAAAAATAAAGGGATTATAATAAGTGTGGAATGTGAAAAATTGACAAAAATGATTCGGAATTGATAAAATATACTATATATTTAGAATTAAAAATAAGGAAATATCTCTCGGTATTATTTCAATAAAATATATTTTATTGAGGATAACATGTATTGATTTAAAAAAACTTTTATAACATATTATTTTTATATTAATATATCGCTTTTAATTGGATGGATTATTTGTTGTGATTATCTTAGGAAGAGGGGATATTGATGGCAATTTTATCAGCAATTTATATTGATGGTGAAGAAAAAAGAGAATATAACAAGTCAGAAATTGATACAAACCTTTATAATAATCACTTAAAAGGAAAGCTTTACTGTCCTACTCCAAATTGTCAAGCTAGGCTTATTTTCAACTCAGGTTTACGGAGTTATCTGAAAACATGGAATAACGATAATCATATTGAAGGGTGCATACATGGGTTTGATAGAGTAAAAGGAAGAATAGGAGTGGATACCAGTCATTTTATAAATGTGGAATTGTCTTCTGAGAGAAAAAAACGAGCTTTGAAAGAAGCATTTGCCATGTATACTATGACTGAAGAAGAACGAGAGAAGCGTCAAAATAAAAAAACTAAAAAGAAAAGTACCCCTACAACTGTGACTAAACAAACTAAGCCAGCAAGTAAGATTGTAATGGATGGTGGAGTTGATGAAGCTACTACGCTGCAAGTAGGGGTAAGAGGACCAAATCTTTCTAAAAGAACAGTGGATATGTTGAAGGAGAAGGATACTGGTCAAACAAGGTTGTTAATAGGAATTATTAAGGATGTTATTTTAGATACTCAAGGAACGGCTACGATAATTGTAGTTGAAAATAACATGCAAGTATGTGTAAGGTTTGAAGAAGCTTTTAGGGAAGGAAGCCCTAATTATTTAGGATTGTTTCATCACATAAAGAAATATATTTCCGCTACCAAGAATGTGATTTTCACAGGAATTGGTGAGATTAGAAAGCGAGAAGAAAGTGATTCTTTTGACTTTGCTGTTTTTAACGGACAGGATTTTGAAATAGATAAAATGGATTTAAGGGTTCTTGCAAATCCATATAGATAACTGCTAATAAAACATAAGTTTGTTGAGTAAAAACAACTTCTGAAAATAATGGAGTTGTTTTTTTGTTGGAAGTAATAATTTTGATGGTTCAAAGTATTTGAAACGACAGATATAATAAGCTAGGAAATAAAACTAAACTCTTATTTTCAATGCCTATTTTTATTATATTAATGTTATAATTTGCGAAAGTATGTAATATTAGGGGTGAAATTTCTTGTTAAGGATAGAGAATGAAATTTTTAATAGCATGAAGATGAAAATTGAACAACTTGCAATATCACCTGTTTTTTTTGTAAGTTCAAGAATTTCTAGACGATATTTTAATGCTCCAGACTGGGAAAGTTTATTGCGCGAGGTTCGGGATACATGGGATAGAAGCTTTGACTATTATTTACAAAGTTTTAAAGCGGGGGATAAATACGAGTTAGAAAAGCTAGCAGAGAAATTATGTGATATGTATTATGAGAAATTGGCGGATGAACAATTAGAACCTAATAAAGATAAGATTTATTATTTTAAGAAGAGAATTACTGACATAATAAATGAATATTTTTATAGTCATATGGATTCCTTTGATGATAATCATGAGATTGAGGCTTTTAAAAAAACTAGTCCATCAGCAGTAATTACAACTAATTATGACTTATTTTTAGAGAGCATGTTTCCAGATTATGATGTTTATATTGGACAACAATCATTACTTTCTACTAACTTGGGAGCAGTTGGTGAAATATATAAGATACATGGCTGTGTCTCAGATATTAATAGCATAGTAATATCTGAAACAGATTATAAAAATTTTGAACAGAGAGAATTATATTTAAATGCTAAGTTACTTACTTTATTTTTAGAATATCCAATTATATTTTTAGGTTATAGTTTAAGTGATAGAAATGTTTTAAGCACTTTAACTTCTATTATTAAAATGTTACCTCAGGAGAAAGTAAATGAACTTTCTAATAGAATTTGGTTTGTAAGAAGAAATGAACATGAGGAAGATTATGTGAAAACGGAAAGGATTAACCTTGGTGAAGGTTTGTTTATTGATGTAGAAACTTTTTATTTAAATGATTTTTCAAATTTATATAATATACTATCTACAAATAAAATTCAAAAGTTGCCCATGAAGTTTTTGAAGTATCTAAAGGCTAATGTATATAAAGTAACCTCAAGCCAGGTATATAATCCTAAATTATTGAATGTGAATTTAACTGATATCCATAAAATTAATGATTTTGAAAATATCAACAACATCATAGGTCTAAGTTTTAGTACAGATAACAAAAATACAAAGGATATACTTACAAAAAGAGATATAATAGAGGCAATTTTACAACAAGAAGAATGTGAATATAGCGAATCTGCTATAAAATTTTTACTGCACAATTATAACACACGGTTGCCGATACATTTTTTTACTCAAGGAATTGAAAAGGATAATTTAGAAGAGCTAATTGATTCTGCCGAAGTTTCAGAGTTGGCTCGAGAAACAGTAAGAAGTAGATTATATAATAAACAAGATTATAAAATAAATATAGGTAAAAATAACAACTATAGTTTTAACAGGCAAGACATATTCGATATTGAATTACAAAAAGAATGTTTGCATGAGTTTATTGATAGATATTGTATGGATAGAGAAATATTACTATCTTCTTATAATACTGTTATGAAATACTTTTTATTAGAATTAATAAGAAATAGATTAGATGAGTTAATTCAAAGTGAAGAAATTTTGATTACATATAGGACATTTATTTTACAATGCTTAACTCATTTAGAAGAAGAAGATATACAAAGTAATATTACAGGGATAATAAGATTGTTAAAGAGACTTGATAATCAAACTTATGAAGCAGATTATAGGAAAGTTATTTGTTATGTCGACCAAATTTTATATTTTGGATAATAAATAATGAGAGCTATAGATTAGAGCGAAGAAAAAATATTTAGTTATCCTATAAAAGCTACCAGTTTTGAGAATGAAAGATTGGTAGGAATATCAAGATAAAACATCTTTTTATTAATATTTTTGAGTATTTTCTATACTCTTGTAAGGAAACGCTTATATATATGAGTGTTTCCTTTTTCTATTGTAATATCTTTATTATAGAAAATTTTAAGATGGCAATTTAAATATATCTGAAAGGGTTATTTTCTGTTGGTAAAATCGTATCAATTGTTCATAAAACTAAAGAATATTAGTTATAATAAAATTACCATATACAGTACAGTTAAGGACTCCAAGGAGGCTCTTAACGATGAAGGGAAGCGTCAAAAAAGATAAGAAAACAGGAAAGTATTTTTATATTGTAGATATTGATATCGACCCTCTAACAGGAAAGAGAAAGCAAAAGAAGAAAAGGGGGTTCACTAGTAAGAAAGAAGCAGAAAATGCCTTAACAAATCTGCTCTCAGAAGTTCATACTGGAACATATGTAGAACCTAGCAAACTCTCTTATGGTGAATATCTTGAGAGTTGGTTTAATACGAAGAGGCACAGTGTTGGTATCCAAACAGCAAAAGTGCTGAAAGGGTATTTAAACAGTCGTATCATTCCTTCTTTAGGTAATATCAAACTAGCTAAGTTAACATCATTGCATATGCAAAACTACGTCAATTCACTACGAGATGAAGGTTTAAAGCGAGGGACAATTGAGAAGATAATCAAAGTCATTCGGAACTCTCTTGAACATGCAATAGATTTGGAGTTAATTACTAAAAATGTTGCAGCAAAAACGAAGTTACCTAAAGCTGATAAGGAAGAATTAACGGTGTGGAACGAGCAGGAAGTGCAGTTGTTCTTGAAAGCCGCACAGGACGGCAGGTACTCTATTGTCTTTCATATGGCTCTTGTAACTGGAATGCGGCAAGGTGAATTGCTAGGCTTGCGATGGAAAGATGTTGATTTAGAAAAGGGACATTTGATTATCAGCCAAACGTTAAGTCATGACGGGAAGACGTTCTTGGTTGGAGGAAAGACGAAATCAAGTTTAAGAAAGATACTATTACCTGCATCCACAATAGCAAAGTTAAAGAAACATAGAGCAGTCATATTAAAAGAGAAGCTGAGTCAAGGTGAGGAGTATCAAGACAATGACTTAGTGATGTGTACTCCTTCTGGAACACCAATTAATCCTGCTAATGTTAGAAGAAGTTTAAACGCTTTGATTCAGAAAGCAGCTGTTCCTAAGATTCGCTTTCATGATTTACGCCATACACATGCAACTCTGTTATTGGCTAAAGGTGTGAATGTGAAGGTAATTTCCGAGCGTTTAGGACATAGTAACATCAAAATCACATTAGACACTTATTCGCATGTACTGCCAACGATGCAAGAAGATGCGGTTAACAAAATGGAAGAGATTTTGTAGGGAATGTGACCAATTCTGTGACCACTGGCTCTATAGAATGTAAAAGTAAACAAATAAAAACCGCATCAAACGTTGATTTGACACGGTTTCTTTTCATATGACCCCGACTGGTCTCGAACCAGCGACCTCCACCCTGTCAAGGTGGCGCTCTCCCTGCTGAGCTACGGGATCCCAACTATAAATGTTACCATCAGCAATGTGTTTTCATTTCATTCGTGTAATCGGAGGATTTGTATAATCTGTTGAATATTGTAACATTTGATGTATTCCTATAATAGCAACAAACTTTAGTAGTGTAAAGATGTAATTTTCTGAATATTATCATTCCAATTTTTATATAAAAAAATAAGCTCCGAAGAGCTTATTTTAATAATAATATTACCGCAATTATTAATGATATTATCAAAAATACAATCATAAATAATGGAGCTTGTTCATGAATTATCTTCCTGTAAGTGTCATTGAAGCTGTATAAATTGTATCTACAGAACCGTCAACATTTTTAATTTCAACTTTGTAACGATATTCCCCGTTTTCTGAAAGTTGTCCACCCCAACCAGTGGTATTGTAAAATTCTTCGTTTGTTCCAGCTGGTAATTCGGAGCCAAAATTGAAGTCAGTTTCATAGTAACCCCAGCCACTTGTCCATTTCTTTTCAATAGTTACACGATAGCGCACATCTTCAGCTCTATCATTTGTGATTTTTGCAATCATATTTTGGCCGTAGCTGTACTCTGTAGCGTGTAATTGAATTGTGAAACCATTCAACGTTTCGCTAGGACCACAAATATAACGACAGAACTCGCTTGCTCCGTCAGCATGTGTCTTCGGTGTATCAATGTTCATAGCTGTTAAACCGCCTAAAGCTAAAGCTCCTGTTAATAATACTTTACCAAATGCCTTCACTTGAAATTCCCCCTAAGTATATTCTCAATTCGTTCGATAGATATCACATTAAGTAGTTTTATAACATTAATCTAATCGAACACTTTTTTCCTCGAGTGTATTCGCTATGAATCTTTCATCTTGTAGTAATCTAACCTCTACATAAAATTTCATAGTTTTGATTTCATATATGTATCATGATTTACATAGAACAAATCTGTTAATACGTTTTGGTTATTTGCTTATCCCACTACTCTTTATTACCTTTTATTGGTAAAACGTTGGTTTTATTATATACCATTATTATCTATTTACAAGAGAAAACAATACTGTATGCAAAAATGCATAATAAAAAACACTACTTGTATTCTGAATTACAGAATACAAGTAGTGTTGGGTTTCAATTAATATTTAATTGGAACCTAATGCTAATTTTTTATGTTTAACAGTATACATATATCACTGTTTTTTTAGTCATAATTGATAAAATTTGTTCAGGGGACGCTCTTCCTGTTGAGCTATGGGATCTTTAAAAGGGAAAGTATAAGCGATTATGAGAGTAATGTATGAAGGGATAATGATGAGAAACGAATTTAGTAGAAAGTAGTCTTTGGATGTAGAGGTTATATTATTTCCGATACCAATCCAAAGGACCTTCATCACTCAAATCAACAAGAAAAGGGAACAAGAAGTGTAAAGGTAAGCTTATAAGTTCTGGCATAGCGTTCACTGTTTTCTTTGATAGATATTGCCTCCCAAAACAATACGGACAATCTTTTTCAAATGTCACGAGTATTGACCATACATCTTTTACTTTCCACTTCGTTTTACAATACGTACAACGCGCCATTGAGTTCCTCCTCAGTTTAAGGTGTTTTCTAATATATTCTACTTTATTGTACGAAAGTCATTTGAATTTGATGTGGTAAAATGCAAAACAAGCCTAACCTCGTTCTACATTCAGGGAGGGGTTAAGCTTGTTTTAATTCCGTTCAATGTCTCTTTGTATCAGGCTGTTTATACATTGCCTAGATAGCTTCGTGTTAAATTCGGGAGAATAATTTTTCCATCTTTACTGTATTTTTCGAATAGCTCTGATAGGAGAAAAATAAAGTTTTTATACTGTTCGTCATTTTCTTTCGGAGCATAAGATGCTGATAAATTCCTTCCCAAAAACCCTTCATAATCAAAAAGTAAATCATTTTGATATTCTTTAAAATCATACTTTCCATCTTTAAAAAAGTTGTTAAATACTTCTGGAGTTTCATCTATTCCACCGCTAAAGCCTTTAAAGTTTGGACAGGTTTTCTGGCAAATTTCTGCATTCTCTTTAATAAGTGGACTAGTTAAATCTCTACTATTCCAAACAAGTGCAACATTTGCTTTTTGTTTTAAAATTCGTTGGCATTCGATTTTGAAAGCCTCTTTATCAAACCAATGAAATGCTTGGGCAACAGTTACTAAATCTACACTATTTTCTTTTAAAGTGGTATTTTCAGCAGTTGCTTTTATGGATTGAAAACGAGAATATAGTTTTAATGATTGCTCAGCCATCTTTCTCATATCATCATTTGGCTCAACTCCAATAACATGTAAACCACTTTCAAGCAGCTGGTGGCTAAATATCCCCGTACCTGAACCAATATCAGCCACAATCCGATTCCCTTTCAGTTGGTTAGCTGAAAGCAAGTAATCAATATATTCATTAGGATAACTAGGGCGATATTTTGCATATATATCGGCCCTGTCAGTAAAATTTTCTGTTGTTTTCACAGTACTACCTTCTTTCTTACGATATGATGTACAGAAATAGAAATTAAATATGAATTCAGGCATCAGTCTTTAAGTCTACAACTTAAGAATCCAGCTAAATAGAGGGCCTCAGTTTCTTTATTCAAATATCCTTTATCCGTTTAGTATACTATTTTAGATAATATCTTCCAAAAGACTAGAATGGCTTACTCAATTATGTTTTAAAGTGTATACTTTTATGGATTTATTTAATAATTTATGAGCGATTGTATGTCGTATTACGTTTACGTAGGTAAGAGATTTTTATTTTTGCTATTTAAATTGGCCAATATATCCTTTTTACAATTTACTGAAAATCATGTATAACAGAGATACATGATTATTTTATCTCGCTATTTGCGGGCAGTAAGATCCCTTACCTCGAAATTCAGCAAAAGTAAAGAAGTTAGGTTCGGGTCGGAATGCCCGTAAAAGTCCGATTCGTGAGGGTTGATGAAAGTTTCACTTTATAAATATTCAGAAGTAGAGGGAGAAAAGTTGTAATGGTAAGAAAAACGTTCAAGATGCGCGTGTCTAAAAATAGAACGATTTCGATTAATGGATCGATTCTTGATGTGGATGTTACACATGATGAATTTTTACAAGAGTTTGTTGAGTGGGTTGATTCTAAAGGTTGGTCGTTTATGGGAATAACAGATGAGATTACGCCCGAGGAAGCTAGTCAAAAGTTAATAGATTCGTTGATTGATGAGAAGGATAAGAAAGAGTAATTCCTTCTTATTTTTATTGTATATTTATGTTCTTTATCGTAAAAGTATGATATAGTAAAAAATAGTGAAATTTCTTCCAATATAATACAAATTACATATGATTGGTAGATTTATTATTTTGTTAAGGAGTAAATGGAAAAGGGAGAGTCATATGGTAAATTTTAAGAAATTTTTGGTTTTTATTACAGTTATTTGTTCGTTTTTTTTGACGCCCATAACATTGCGTGCTGAGACGAATATTGGAGTAAATCCAGAACAAGTTGCACCACCACCTGCGGAAGGACCGAATGTTTTTAGTCAGTTTGCAACGACAATTGATGCGAAAACAGGAGATGTTTTGTATGATAAAAACGCATATCACCGAGCATATCCTGCTAGTACGACGAAGGTGTTAACAGCGATTTTACTCATGGAGCATACAAAGCCAGAGGATCAATTTACATTTTCACAATTAGCATTAGATCAAGAGAAGAGTAATTATCAAATTGAGTTTCAACCTGGAGAGACAATTAATAGAAATACTGCGCTTATGATTTTAATGGTGCTGAGTGCGAATGATGTGTCGTATGCGATTGCGGAGCGGATTGGCGGGAGTGTTGAGAATTTCGCTAATATGATGAATGAGAAAGCGAAGCAATTAGGAGCGAAAGATAGCCACTTTGTAACACCGAATGGATTGCATGATCCGAACCATTATACGACGCCGTATGATATGGCTATGATTACGAAGGGTGTGCAAAAGTATCCTGAAATTTTACAAGCGATGAATACGAAAAGAACGACAGTTACGACGTCTAGGCAGACGGTGTCTATTTTTAATAAATCTAATTTTTTTGAAAATCCATATAGCATTGGCGGTAAGACAGGGTTTACGAATGAAGCACGTAATACACTTGTTTTATTAAATGAGAAAGATGGAAATCGTATTATAAGCGTAGTAATGGCTTCTCAAAGACCTGAAATTTATGAAGATTTGAAGCAGATGGCGGAATATTCTTTCGGTCAATTTACGAAGCAAATGGTGCTTGATAAACATAATTGGCATCAAAAAACAACATATTTAAATAAAGATGTTAATTCTGAGTTGGAACAAAGTGCGGAGCTTATGCTTAAGAAAGATGAAGGGAAAAATGTGAAAACTATTTTCCGGGCGGCTTCATTAGATAAAGAATCTTTATATCATAAAGGAATACATCGTGGTGAGGTAGTTGGTGCAGTTGATATTACGAAAAATAATCAAACAATTGCGACGGTAAATGTTCTTTCAACAGAAGATGTCACTTTTACGATGCCTAAAAAAGATACAACTATGCCTGAAGTAAAAGACTCAAATGTGAAAGTAATAAGTGTTGGGATAGGTGCGATTATATTATTTGGAGCAATTTTATATGTAGTGTTGCGCCGAAATACAAAAGGAATGAAATCAGAAGGTAAATAAATTACTAATAAAAAGACTGTGTAAAATTTTGGCACAGTCTTTTTTCTATGTTTTAAATAACTAATAATTGTAAATTTTCTTATTGCAATAACTTAAAGTTCGTTATATCATTTACTTGTGTTCTTGTTAAAGAACAAAGTGGATATTGCATACTTCAAATAATATAAAACAACGGAGAGGGAGAGAGACGATGAAATTAATATGGAAGATAATTAGCAACGCGATCTCATTTGTTTTATTTGCATTGATGGTTTTTTTAGCTTTTGTAGTTATTTCTTCAAAAGCAAGCGGTGGTGATCCGACAGTGATGGGATATCAATTTAAGAGCGTTCTTTCAGGATCAATGGAGCCGACGTTTTTAACAGGATCAATCATTGCAATAGAACCAAACAAAGATGGTTCTAAATATCAAAAAGGTGATGTTATTACCTTTAAAGAGAAAGATCAAAAAATTATCACTCACCGTATTATCGGTGTGAAAGATACAAATGGAAAAGTAATGTATGAAACAAAAGGGGATAACAACAATGGACCAGATTTAGAGCCAGTACTTGCAGAAAATGTAGTTGGAAAGTATGCAGATATTACAGTTCCGTATGTTGGTTATTTACTGAATTATGCGAATTCAAAAGCGGGAGCAGCATTGCTTCTTATTATTCCAGGAGTCTTTTTGCTTGGTTATTCCGCTATTTCTATTTTTGGTGCTATTCGTAGCATTGACGGAGAAAAGAAAGATAAAAAAGTAGAACAATCCGTCTAGTTCGTTTGGTTATACTTTCCGTTTAGGAAGTTAACAAATATATATTAAGGGGATATGGACATGACTTTAAAGAAAAAATTAGGAATGGGTATTACATCAGCAGTATTAGGAGCAGCTTTAGTTGGTGGAGGAACATTTGCATTTTTCAGTGATAAAGAAGTGTCAAACAATACATTTGCGGCTGGAACACTGGATTTAGAATTAAATCCATCAACAGTTGTTAACGTATCGAATTTAAAACCTGGGGATACAATTGAAAAAGAATTTAAACTAGAAAATAAAGGTTCTTTAGATATTAAAAAGGTTCTACTGAAAACAGATTATAATGTAGAAGATGTAAAGAAAGATAATAAAGATGATTTTGGTAAACATATTAAAGTAACATTCTTAAAAAATGTAGATAAGCATGAGACAATTGTGAAACAAACTACTTTAGATAAATTAAAAGGTGACACACTTACAGCTGTAGATAATGATTTATCGGCTTGGTTCTGGGATGAAAAAGGTATTTCAGCAGGTAAATCTGATAAATTCAAAGTGAAATTTGAGTTCGTTGATAATGGAAAAGATCAAAATCAATTCCAAGGCGATAAGTTACAATTAAATTGGACGTTTGATGCACAACAAACAGCAGGTGAAGAAAAATAGAAAAAGGGCTATCACATGGATAGCCCTTTTTCTATTTTTCTAGTATTTGTCTATCAATTTTAATAGTTCTTTACTATAATATAGATAATGTTCTGTATAAAGAACGTAATGTTCGATGGGAGAGATTAAGATGCTGAAAAGACCGCGTAATTTTAAAAAGATGCTTATATTGCCGTGTATGTGTTCTATTACGTTTTATTTAGGATCTCAAATTATGACGCATACAGAAGCGGCGTTCATTCATGAAACGAAAGTAGAAGCGACGCTTTCTACAGCAATTATATTTCCGAAAACAGTTAATACGTTAAAAGAGCAATCTGAGAAACATAAACAGTTTATTGAGCGTGAGTATGGAACGATGAAGGGGAAATTGAAAGCAACTTCTATTGAAGAAATAAAACAGGCGATTTCTGTATGGCAACAAGGGCGTGAGAAAATTGTTGCTGAGAAGGAAGCTCTGCAAAATGTATATACTGAAATAGAAGCTCCTTACAATCAAATACAAGAAGAATTAAAGGTAAATAAAGATGAGTCGATGCAGCAAGTGTCCATATATGTAAATGAAGGATTTCGCAGTATCAAAGAGAAGCGTGACTATATTGAGAAAGAAATTAGCTTGAAAGCTATTGATGAGCAAATTCAGGCTCTTCAGCAACAATTAAACGTTGCAATTGAAGCGGAAGGACAAAAGAAAGTAGAAGAACAAAAGAAAGCAGAGGAACAGAAGAAAGTAGAAGAACAAAAGAAAGTAGAAGAACAAAAGAAAGCCGAAGAACAAAAGAAAGTAGAAGAACAAAAGAAAGCCGAAGAACAAAAGAAAGTAGAAGAACAGAAGAAAGCCGAAGAACAAAAGAAAGCCGAAGAACAGAAGAAAGTAGAAGAACAGAAAAAAGTAGAAGAGCAAAAGAAAGCGGAAGAACAGAAAAAAGTAGAAGAGCAGAAGAAAGCGGAGTAACTGCTTTAGTGAAACAGCTAGAAAACAAGAATGTGGTGTAAGAGAGAGTGAACGAATAAGCAAGACTAGTAATATTTATACGAGTGTGAGGGAACGTTAGCCCTCACCTCTTTGTTTTTCTTTTTTCTTATAGTATTAAGTGATTTGAGTGTGAAAAAAGTTATAAATTATCATTATTTTTTCCGAAAAGTCTAAAAAATATTGAGAAATAAAAATAACTGAAAATATTAATAAATATGTGTTGTGTTTATATAGAGTTGTTCGTTATAATGAACATAAGGTTTTTAAAAAAGAACGCATATTAGCTGAGCTAATATAGTTTTCTTTACATCTCTTATTGAAAAATAAGTGATAAAAATATAAAAAAAAGCTAGGGGGAATTGATTGTGAGTCTGAAAAAGAAATTAGGTATGGGAGTTGCATCAGCAGCATTGGGGTTAGCTTTAATTGGTGGAGGAACATTTGCATTCTTTAGCGATAAAGAAGTATCAAACAATACATTTGCAGCTGGGACGTTAGACCTTACATTAAACCCTAAGACGCTTGTAGATATTAAAGATTTAAAACCAGGGGATTCTGTTAAGAAAGAGTTCTTACTACAAAACAGCGGTTCGTTAACTATTAAAGACGTTAAATTAGCAACAAAGTATACTGTTAAAGATGCAAAAGGTGATAATGCTGGTGAAGACTTTGGTAAGCACGTTAAAGTAAAATTCCTTTGGAACTGGGATAAACAAAGTGAGCCTGTATATGAAACAACTTTAGCAGATTTACAAAAAGTTGATCCAGATCTTTTAGCTAAAGATATCTTTGCTCCTGAGTGGGGAGAAAAGGGTGGATTAGCAGCTGGTACAGAGGATTATCTATGGGTACAATTTGAATTCGTAGATGATGGAAAAGACCAAAATATCTTCCAAGGTGATACATTGAATTTAGAATGGACATTCAATGCCAACCAAGAAGCTGGGGAAGAAAAATAATAAAAAAGCGGGTATTCCCGCTTTTTTTTATAAAGAAAAAGAAGTGCTGGTTGTAAGCACTTCTTTCTATTATTATTTTTGATTTTGCTTCCACTTTGTAAATTCAAGAAATTCACGAAATTGTTCTTTGGAGACACCAGAGTTCATTGCATCTTTAACGAGTTGTGTCCATTCGGAGTCTAGGTTAGTTTCCTTTGTTGTTTCATCATGAAGTAAAGTATCAACTGGAATTTGTAGAACTGCTGCGATCTTTTCAAGAAACTGAATGGAAGGGTTTTTTTGTAAATTTCGTTCTATAGAACTAATGTAAGATTTAGCAACGCCAGCTTTTTCGGCAAGTTCAGTTAATGAAATCCCTTTTTGTAAACGAAGGCGTTTTATACGTTCTCCAATCATATTTGCGCACCTTTCTATCAATATGTAGTTGTCTTATGATGTCATTATTATAACATAAACTTCGTTAAAAAGAACAAACCTATTGAGCCTGACTGGATGGCTTCATACGTTGGAAAAATTGCTCGATGTCTTGCATGGCGATACCAGCATCTAGAGCTTCAAGTATTAAATCAATCCATTCTTGATCCAGTGCGTCTGTCTTATCTTTGTACAAATGTAATTCCTCCCTAATTATCGGTCATAATTGCTGCTACAGAATACATGATAATGCAATCGGATTTTGTGTTTTATATAGTGAATTATCAAATATTGTGTAGATGAAACAAAGATAAAATCCCCATTAAACTCCCTCTATGGAAATTATAAATTGTTCGATAAAAACTTTCAATATTTTCAGAAAACATTGTTGAATTGTGATATATTCGTATGCTAACTATGAAATTTTTACAAATATATTAAAAATATTACATAATATGACTAAATATTGAAAAAATATTGAATTTTTAATAAAATTCAATTTGTAATACATATTATTTATTAGGGGAGGAAATAAGGGATGAACAAGAAACCGTTCAAAGTTTTGTCATCAATCGCTTTAACAGCTGTATTAGGCCTTTCATTCGGAGCTGGCACTCAATCTGCATATGCTGAAACGCCTGCGAATAAAACAGCTACGAGCCCAGTTGATGATCACTTAATTCCGGAAGAACGTTTAGCAGATGCGCTAAAAAAACGTGGGGTAATTGATTCGTCAGCTTCAGAGAAAGAAACAAAGAAAGCTGTCGAAAAGTATGTAGAGAACAAAAAGGGTGAAAATCCTGGGAAAGAAGTACCAAATGGGGATCAACTTACGAAAGAAGCATCTGATTTTTTAAAGAAAGTGAAAGATGCGAAAGCAGACACGAAAGAAAAATTAGATAACCCTGCAACAGGAACACCTGCAGCGACAGGCCCAGTTAAAGGCGGTCTAAATGGTAAAGTACCAACTTCTCCAGCGAAACAAAAAGACTATAACGGTGATGTACGTAAAGATAAAGTACTCGTTTTACTTGTAGAGTACGCTGACTTTAAACATAATAATATCGACAAAGAGCCTGGATATATGTATTCTAACGATTTTAATAAAGAACATTATGAAAAAATGTTATTCGGCAACGAGCCGTTTACATTAGATGATGGAAGTAAAATTGAAACGTTTAAACAATATTACGAAGAGCAATCTGGTGGTAGTTACACAGTGGACGGAACAGTTACAAAATGGTTAACAGTTCCTGGTAAAGCTGCTGATTACGGTGCAGATGCTGCTAGCGGCGGTCATGATAATAAAGGACCAAAAGGCCCACGTGATTTAGTAAAAGATGCATTAAAAGCAGCTGTAGATAGCGGTCTTGATCTATCAGAGTTTGATCAATTTGATCAATATGATGTAAATGGTGATGGAAATAAAAATCAACCGGATGGTTTAATTGATCACTTAATGATTATTCATGCAGGTGTTGGACAAGAAGCAGGTGGTGGTAAATTAGGTGATGATGCAATTTGGTCACATCGCTGGACAGTTGGACCAAAACCATTCGCAATTGAAGGTACACAAGCGAAAGTTCCATATTGGGGTGGAAAGATGGCAGCGTTCGACTACACAATTGAACCAGAAGATGGAGCAGTTGGTGTATTCGCGCATGAATATGGTCATGATTTAGGTTTACCAGATGAGTATGATACACAATATAGCGGTGCTGGTGAGCCAATTCAAGCTTGGTCTATCATGAGTGGCGGAAGCTGGGCTGGTAAAATTGCAGGTACAACACCAACGAGCTTATCACCACAAAATAAAGAGTTTTTCCAAAAAACAATCGGTGGTAACTGGGCAAATATCGTAGAAGTAGATTACGAGAAATTAAATAAAGGTATCGGCCTAGCAACATATTTAGACCAAAGTGTTACGAAATCTAACCGTCCAGGTATGATTCGTGTTAACTTACCAGACAAAGATATAAAAACAATTGAGCCGGCATTCGGAAAACAGTATTACTACAGCACAAAAGGTGATGATCTTCATACGAAGATGGAAACACCACTGTTCGATTTAACAAATGCAACGACTGCAAAATTTGACTTCAAATCATTATATGAAATTGAAGCAGAGTATGATTTCCTTGAAGTACACGCTGTAACGGAAGATGGTCAACAAACGTTAATTGAAAGACTTGGTGAGAAAGCAAATAGTGGAAATGCAGATTCGACAAATGGAAAATGGATTGACAAATCATATGATTTAAGCCAGTTCAAAGGTAAGAAAGTAAAATTAACATTTGATTACATTACTGATGGTGGTTTAGCATTAAATGGTTTCTTACTTGATAATGCTTCATTAACAGTAGATGATAAAGTAGTATTCTCTGATGACGCAGAAGGTACGCCACAATTCAAATTAGATGGTTTTGCTGTTTCTAACGGAACAGAGAAGAAAAGCCATAACTACTATGTTGAGTGGAGAAACTATGCTGGTTCAGATAACGCGTTAAAATTTGCACGTGGTCCAGTATATAACGCTGGTATGGTTGTATGGTATGCAGATTCAGCTTACACAGATAACTGGGTAGGTGTACATCCAGGACACGGTTTCCTAGGTGTAGTTGATTCTCATCCAGAAGCAATTGTAGGAACTTTAAATGGTAAACCGACAGTGGAAAGTAGTACGCGATTCCAAATCGCAGATGCGGCGTTCTCATTCGATAAAACGCCAGCTTGGAAAGTTGTATCTCCAACGCGTGGAACGTATACGTATGATGGTTTAGCAGGTGTACCGAAGTTTGATGATTCTAAAACGTATATTAATCAACAGATTCCAGATGCAGGACGTATTTTACCGAAGCTTGGTCTGAAGTTTGAAGTAGTAGGACAAGCTGATGATAATTCTGCAGGTGCTGTTCGTTTATATCGTTAATACTGTAAAACTACCGAGAGATTTTCTTTCGGTAGTTTTTTTGTGAGCAATGAATTTTATATAGCTGAAAAAGTCATATATAATGTAACCTTAAGAATAGAAATTTGTTATATATGAAGTCTATATAAATAATGAAAGAATTGGATAAAAATAGTGGGAGAAGGTGAGTGAATGAGTATTTCCTCTATTGTAAGTAGGCAAAAGGAATATTTTTTAAAAGGGCATACGAGAAGCATCGAAATGCGAAAGAATAATTTGAAGAAGCTTTATGAAGGCATTCAGCATTTTGAAGAAGAAATATTTCAGGCATTGAAATTAGATTTAAATAAGTCAGTTCACGAGTCGTTTACAACGGAAGTTGGATATGTATTAAAAGAAATTTCCTTTCAATTGAAACATATTTCATCGTGGAGTAAACCGAAACGAGTTCGAACAGCACTTACTCATTTGGGATCAAAAGGAAAAGTAGTGCCAGAACCGTATGGTGTGACGCTTATTATTGCACCGTGGAACTATCCTTTTCAATTAGCAATTGCACCACTTGTAGGAGCACTGGCAGCTGGAAATACAATCGTTTTAAAGCCGTCAGAGTTAACACCAAGCGTTTCAAAAGTGCTTAAGAGAATGTTAGATGAATTATTCCCAGAAGAGCTTGTAGCGGTAGTAGAAGGTGGCGTTGAAGAGAGTACATCTTTGCTGAGGGAACCGTTTGATTATATTTTCTTTACTGGTAGTGTTGGCGTTGGAAAAGTTGTAATGGAAGCAGCAGCGAAGCAGTTGACGCCACTCACTTTAGAACTTGGCGGGAAAAGTCCTTGTATTGTACATAAAGATGCAAAGATAGAGATGACAGCAAGAAGAATTGTTTGGGGTAAGTTTTTAAATGCGGGGCAGACGTGTGTAGCGCCTGATTATATGTATGTGCATTCTTCCGTGAAAGAAAAGCTAATTGAGGCACTGCGACATGAAATTATAGAGCAGTATAGTAAAGAACCTTTGCAAAATGAAAATTATGTGCGTATTGTAAGTGAGCGCCATTTCGAACGATTATGTGGATTTTTACAAGATGGTCAAGTCGTAATTGGTGGAAACTATAAGAAAGATACATTACATATTGAACCGACAGTACTAGCGGATATTACATGGAAAGATACTGTTATGGAAGATGAAATTTTTGGTCCGATTTTACCAATCATAGAGTACGACAACATAGAAGATGTAATTGGCACAATCCAGCAACATCCGAAGCCGTTAGCGTTATATGTATTTTCTGAAGATAAAGAAGTACAAAAGAAAGTGACGAGTAATATTTCATATGGTGGAGGCTGTATTAATGATGTTGTCTATCATCTTGCCACGCCATATTTACCTTTTGGGGGTGTTGGAAGTAGTGGATTAGGGGGTTATCATGGGAAAGAAAGTTTTCGGACTTTTTCACATTATAAAAGCATTTTAGCCCAATCTACAGCATTCGACATGAAAATTCGTTACTCTTCTACAAAAAGTGCTTTAAAATTCATACGAAAGTTGTTAAAATGATGATGGTGTTTATCAGTAGGCGTAGCCGTATGATAATAGCCCCTTCGCAATGGAAGGGGTTTTTCTGTTCGACGTTATGTATCATGCGAAAATGAATCAAACATACTACATAAAGAATAGAAACGAACGCTTGTTAAATAACCATTTTTGTTTGGATCGAAACAAAAAAATAGTCTATAGAACATAAATATTTATTCATGAATATAAAAATTTAAAATTTAAGGTAGATAGGACGGGAAAATGAAAAAGATTATTAAAGTTGAAGCAGTTGAAAAACATTTTGGAAATCAAGTGATTATCCCACCTCTTTCTTTAGATATTAAAGAGGGAGAGTTTTTAACAATTTTAGGGCCGAGTGGCTGCGGGAAAACGACTTTACTTCGTATGATCGCAGGATTTGAAACTCCAACTAAAGGGAATCTTTTATTAGATGATGAAAGAATTAACGATTTGCCGCCATATAAGCGTCATATGAACCTAGTGTTCCAACATTACGCACTATTCCCACATATGACAGTAGAGAAGAATATTTGTTTTGGTATGAAAATGCAGAAAGTATCAGCAGCAGAGCAGAAAGAGCGTGCTGAAGAGGCAATGCGTTTAACGCAGTTACTTGAGTTCCGTAATCGTAAACCTGCGAAGCTTTCTGGTGGACAACAGCAGCGTGTTGCAATTGCAAGAGCGATTGTAAATAATCCGCGTGTATTACTATTAGATGAGCCACTTGGAGCGCTTGACTTTAAGTTACGAAAAGACTTGCAACGTGAATTGAAAAACTTACAACGTAATTTAGGAATTACGTTCATATACGTAACGCACGATCAAGAAGAAGCAATGAGCATGAGCGATCGTATTGTCGTTATGAATAAAGGACATATCGAACAAATCGGAACGCCGAAAGAAATTTATAATAAGCCGAAAACATTGTTCGTTGCGACATTCATCGGTGAAAATAATATTGTGAAGAACGGGGAAGGCTATGTAGCAATTCGCCCTGAAAATGTAAAAGTACGTTCGGTTGAAGAACCAATTTTAAAAGAATACCATCTTGGACATATTGAAGATATTGAGTTTGTCGGAAATATGGAGAAGCTTTATGTACGTGATGAGAAAACATCAGAATTACTAATGGCATATCAAACTGCTGAAGAGGCAGCGCAGTGGAGCATTGGAGATAATGTATATGTAGGCTGGGAGCAAGAGGACGAGGTGACCTTAAATTGAAAAAAGGGAAATTACTCGCACTACCTACAGTCGCGTGGCTGTTAATTTTCTTCCTAATCCCGCTCGTATTCGTATTAGGATTCGCCTTCATGCAGCGCGGAGCTTACGGGACAGTAGAAATGCAATTTACGCTGGAGAATATATCCCGTGTATTTGATCCATTGTACTTAGGAACGTTATGGGAAACTGTTAAGATCGCAGTTATTACAACAGTAATATGTTTATTAATTGGTTATCCGTTTGCGTATACAATTACAATTGTTGACCGCAAATACCGCTCTATTCTTTTATTATTGGCAACGATCCCGTTTTGGATTAACTTTCTTGTTCGTTCATACGCATGGATTGTTATTTTACGTTCACAAGGTCTTGTGAATACGTTGTTATTAAAGCTTGGCATTATTAGTGAACCGTTAAATTTATTATATAATACTCCTTCTGTAATACTCGGAATGGTCTATTCTTTATTACCATTTATGATTTTACCAGTGTATGCAGCAATTGAGCAGCTGGATAAGCGTAAGCTAGAAGCGGCTTATGATTTAGGAGCAACACCAATAAAGGCATTTTGGAATATAACAGTGCCGATGACGATGTCAGGAATTGCGACTGGTTCTATTTTAGTATTCGTTTCTTCTATCGGAATGTTTGTTGTATCAGACGTGATGGGCGGATCGAAAGTAGCATTAATCGGAAACGTTATTCAAAATCAATTCTTAGGTGCACGTGACTGGCCGTTTGGATCTGCGTTATCGATTATCGTTGTTCTATTCTCTGTTCTGTTAATTTACTTATATTATCGTGCAACGAAAGTATATAAATATAATGAGAACGGAGGGGAATAGGCAAAGATGAAGAAGTTTTTAGTTTCTTATTCTTGGTTAATTTTGTTATTCTTGTATTTTCCAATGATGGTTTTAATGGTCTATTCTTTCAACGACTCTCGCATTAATGCGGAGTGGGAAGGTTTTACATTCCATTGGTATACAGATTTATTTCAAAAACAAGATGTTATTGATGCATTTGTAAATAGTATTACGATTGCAGTTATAACAACGATTGTGACAACGGTACTTGGTGTATTCTTTGCAATTGCTTTACATCGTTATAAATATCGTTTCGAAGGGGCTATTAATGGCCTTGTATATTTACCAATTTTAATTCCTGATATTTTAATGGGATTATCTTTACTAATTCTTTTCAGTCAGTTAGGAATGGAACTTGGACAAACAACGATTATTATTGCACATATTACATTTAGTATTTCGTTTGTTGTTGTTATTTTAGCTGCGCGTCTTTCAAGTATGGGACGTGACTTAGAAGAAGCTGCAAATGATCTAGGAGCAACACCTTGGCAAACGTTTCGTTATGTAACGTTCCCAGCAATTGCACCGGGAGTTATTTCGGCAGCATTATTAACATTCACATTATCAATTGATGATTTTGTAATTAGTTTCTTCGTATCAGGACCAGGATCAACAACATTGCCACTATACATTTACAGTATGGTTAAGCGCGGAGTATCACCAGAAATTAATGCTCTTTCTACAATTTTAATTGTTGCTATTGTAGGATTAATGGTTTTATCTGAAATCTTCCGGAACAAAGGTGCAGATGGTGAAGAAAACTCTGGAGGACACCTTCCTTTATAATACGAACGATATAGAAAGTACAAGGGGGTAATAAACCGATGAAATTAATGAAAAGAATAGCTGGCGCAGCAATTAGCTTTAGCCTTGTTGCTGGTGTGCTTGCTGGTTGTGGTGAAAAGAAAGAAGAATTAAATATTTATAGTTGGGCTGACAATTTTGATGAGCAAGTGCTAAAAGATTTTGAAAAGAAGTATAATGTGAAAATTAACTATGACAAGTACGCAAGTAATGAAGAAATGCTTGCGAAATTACAAGCTGGTGGCGCAAAGTATGACTTAATTCAGCCGTCGGATTACATGGTTAAAACAATGGCGAAAATGGACTTATTAGCTCCGTTAGATAAAAAGAATATCCCGAATATCGAAAATATGGTTTCTAATTTTAAAACACCTGCGTTTGATCCAGAGAATAAATATTCTTTAGTGTACACTTGGGGTGTAACAGGGATTGCATACAATAAAAAGTATGTGAAAGAAGCACCTACAAGCTGGGCGGACTTATGGAATGAGAAATATAAAGGACATGTAACGTTACTGAACGATTCTCGTGAAGTATTAGGAGTGGGTCTTAAGAAGCACGGGTTCTCAAACAGTACGAAAGACGATGCACAATTAAAGACAGCAGCAGATGATTTAAAGAAGCTGCTTCCAAACTTATTAGCATTTGATACAGATAACATTAAACAAAAATTCATTACAGAAGATGCTTGGATCGGAACAGTTTGGTCTGGAGATGCAGCATTTATCGCAAAAGATAATAAAGATGTAGAATATGTTGTACCAAAAGAAGGCGGCACAATTTGGGCTGATACGTTAGCAATTCCAAAAGGTGCAAAACATAAAGAGCTTGCTGAGAAATTTATGAACTACTTACTAGATGAAAAAGTAAGTGTGAAAAACTACGAGTCAATTGGTTACAGTAATCCAAATGAAAAAGCTCATCCTCTTCATAGTAAAGAATACCGTGATAATCACATGATTTTCTTAACGAAAGAAGAGTTAGATCGTACAGAATGGCTTGTTGATGTAGACGATAAGTTAAAAGACTATGATCGTTACTGGACAGAGCTAAAAACAAAAGGTAAATAAGCAAGGAAATGCGGTTTCTAAAGTAGAAATCGCATTTTTTCATAGTAGGAGGAAATCGTTTGAAGAAGAAGTTACATCAGTATGAGGTAATGTGTATCGGTTTGTTATTTGCTGTATTTGGTATTGTTGCTTGGCGCGTACATGCAGGTGGCGTTACAGTGATGGATACATATGTCCGTGGATTAGTAAGAGGGCTACAAACGGAAAGTTCGCTTACATTTTTCTCGTACTTTACAAAATTGGGATCAGCAATTGGGATAGTCGCTACGCTCGTTATAAGTTTGCTTGTTTTTTGGAAGAAGCGTTATTATGCTGCGATGATTGTATATCCAATGGGAATTTTAATAACACATCTTGTGAATAAAGGGATAAAAGAGATTGTAAAGAGAGAACGTCCGTCATTAAATGAAGCGCTAGATGCACTTGGGTATAGTTTTCCTAGTGGACATGCAATGTTATCGATTATGACATTTGGATTTCTTACTTATATCATTGCTGCTAATTTGAAAAGCGTAGCTGGGAAATGTGTCACAACGATTTTGATGGGTATAGTAATTCTATCGATTGGATTAAGTAGAGTCATTTTAAATGTACATTACCCAACTGATATTTTAGCTGGTTACTGCGTAGGTGGTATTTTGTTAATTATCGCGATTTACTACCATCGTTTACTTACTGAGAGATTAGGGCTTAATAAAGAGAGATAGAAAAACGTCTGGAAAAACTATTATTATAGTTTTTCCAGACGTTTTTTGTTTATATCAAGATGTGATACAGTATAAGTGACAATTGAATTATGTAAAGTAGGTGAAAATGTGTGAAGACAAATGTACATAAAGTTGATAAGTGGGGGAAGTTAGGAGCCTTTTTGTATCAGTTTCGTTATACAGTAATTGTAGCGTTACTGTTGCTCGCAATCGCACTTGGGATTTTTGCTCCAAAGCTACCGGGAGTATTAGGTGGTGACGGTTTCCAAACGGAAGGCGACTATCAAAAAACGAAAGAAATTTTAGATAAAGATTTTAAGAAGTCTCAAGATACGCTGCTGCTCGTTTTTGAGAAAAATAAAGATGCTTCGCATGAGGAATTTAAAAAGCGAATAAATGAAATTGTAAAGAATGTTCAAGAGAAAGAGAACTATGAATCTTTCCATCACCCAATCCAAAATAAAGAAATGCTACAAGATGACATCGGCTATGCGACAATTTTATTTTCCGGGAAAACAAATAAGGAACGAATGGAAAAGACATTACAATTTGCTGATGAGATTGAGAAAGAAAGTAATATAGCATTAAAAGTAACACCTACAGGGTTTCCGAAAATTAATAAAGAGATTAATGAAAGAACGCAAAATGATTTAAAAGTAGCAGAGATGATTGGATTACCAATTGCGTTTCTTGTATTACTATTTTCGTTTGGTAGCCTTTTGGCATCAATTTTACCGATTTTGAATGGGGCGCTTAGTGTTATTAGTACGATGGGTATATTGTATTTCATCGGTGTTGATAAAGAACTATCTATTTTCGTGTTAAACGTTGCACCGATGATTGGACTTGCATTATCTATTGATTTTGCGCTATTATTTGTGAACCGTTTTCGAGAGGAAGTTGCTAAACGAACGGTAAAAGAAGCGATAGCAATTACATATCAAACGGCAGGACGTGCGATTGTATTTTCAGGATTATGCGTATTTGTTGGGTTATCCGGTTTGTTTTTCTTTAAGATAGATTATATTCAATCTGTCGCGATTAGCGGAATGATTGTTGTCATTATGAGTATTTTATTCTCACTCACACTTCTTCCAGCACTATTATCGTTAATCGGTAAAAGAATATTAAAAAAGAATCAAGTAGCACATACGCCGGCAAAAGCATGGCGTAAATTTGCAAAATTTGTGATGAAACATCCAATTGCAATGATTATTGTTGTTACAACATTTATTGTTATTTGCTTATTACCGTTACGTACAGCTAATTTGCAGTTCCCTGGTGTTGAAGCTTTACCTGAAAAGAGTGATACAAGGATTGCATATGAAAAGTATGAAGAAGCATTTAATGAAACTGTCAAAACACACGCTGATGTTACGTTAGTTGTAGAGACGAAAAAAGATATGAAAGAAAAAGAAAGTCTACAAAAGATAGAAGAAGTCGTTCAAAAGTTAAAAGGTGATAAGAAAGTACATGAAGTAAGAAGTTTATACGACGGGTTAACTGGAATGAAAGCAGATCAAGTTGTTGGAATGTTGCAGTCGCCAGAATCAGCGAAACTAGCTCCTGTATTTGAAGCATACACGCAAGGGAATAAGACGACGATAGAAATATTTTTGAAAACAAAACCACGTACAGAGACTGCAAAACAGTGGGTACGTGACTTTAAAAAGAACTATAAAGAAACGGATGTTACGTATTATCTAGGCGGAATGACGACGTTTCAACAAGAATTAGAAGATGAAATTAAAGATAAAGTTGTAATTGGTATGTCTGTTATATTTGGATCGACCTTTGTTATATTATTATTTGCATTCCGATCTATACTCATTCCAATTAAGGCAATTGTTATGAATATACTTAGTTTAAGTGCAACCATTGGAATTGTTGTTTGGTTATTTGAAGGTGGTCATTTCGGTTTAGAAGCAAGTCCGGTTCTGTTTGTCTTACCAATCTTCATTTTTGGCCTCGTATTTGGGCTTAGTATGGATTATGAAGTATTTCTTATTTCACGTATTCATGAGCTCTATGAAGAAACAGGAGATAACGATCAAGCAACGTTAGAAGGGCTCGTTTCAACAAGTAGAATCATTACCTCAGCTGCTTTAATAATGATTGTTGTAACTGGTGCATTCGCATTTACTGATATTTTACCAGTAAAGCAGATGGGTCTTGGCGTTGCATTAGCAATATTTCTTGATGCAACAATTATTCGTCTTATGCTCGTACCAAGCTTAATGAAGTTATTTGGAGACTGGAACTGGTGGTTACCATTTCGAAAAAAACGAGAAAAATCATCGTAAAAAATGCTCATCAATATGATGAGCATTTTTTATGAATAGCAAAGCCTACATTTTGCAAATAGTATGTGATAAGAACATTACATAATAAGTAGGTGAAGGCAATGTTTCGTTATTTTAAGTTTAAGTTAAATGATACAGTACAGTTTGCCGAGAACGATGGGCATATGTATCGCATTGTCGGTTATCGGTTAGAAAAAGGATTTTATCCAAAAGATGAATGGACTCATATCATTTATGAACTACTTAGAGAATTTGACGGGTATACGATGGATGCAGAAGAGGAAGAACTTGTAAAGGTCGTTCAAGTAGAGGATGAGTATTACAAAATACAAGAAGTATCAGGTTATCGCTATCCAGTAAAAATGAAACAAAAACAACAAGTGATGAAAATAGAAAAGATGGACGATTTATTAGATGCTTACAATGATTATAAAAGGTTGGCGGATTTCTTTAAGGATTTATTGTATGTACAAAAAGTTGAAGAAGTATTGTTAGAAATGAAAAGACTTAGAGCTTGAGGGGCAGTTTATTATAAGACTGTCCTTTATTTTTGACGGTGCATCAAAGTGTGTTTTCCGTTACAATGAGAGAATCAATAGAAATAAGGTGATAAACAGTATGGAAACAAAGAAAAAGGGTGAATGGTGTGAAATTACCGTTCCAGCTAAATGGAATGGTATAAGTATTGAATCGGTATTAAAAGTAGAATGGGAAATACCGAAAAAGCTATTACATCAGCTTCGTATGGAAAAAGGTGTTACGGTTAACGGGGAACAAAGAAGATGGAATGAGCTTTTAAAAGAGAACGATAAGTTACAAGTCCATATGTTTGCGGAGGAAGAGTACGGTGTAGATCCAGAATATGGTGAATTACATGTAGTATACGAAGATGATCACGTACTTATCGTAAATAAACCAGAGCAAATGGACACACACCCTGCTGAAAAAGGTGGAACCGGGACGCTTGCAAATCTTGTTGCTTTTCATTTTCAAATGCAAGGTTTAGAGACGAAGGTGCGTCATATTCATCGTTTAGATAAAGATACGACAGGTGGTGTCGTGTTTGCTAAGCATAGAATTGCTGGTTCAATTATGGATCGCTTATTAATGGAAAGAAAAATTAAAAGAACGTACGCAGCGCTCGTTGAAGGGAAAGTAAAGAAGAAACAAGGAAAGATTGATGCTGCTATCGGAAGGGATCGCCATCATGCTACAAGGCGTCGTATTTCTCCAAAAGGTGACCAAGCTATCACATATTATAAAGTAGAAAAGTATTTTAAGAAGCAAAACACGACTTTCGTAACGTTACAATTAGAAACGGGTAGAACACATCAAATTCGTGTTCATATGAGTCATAATGGTAATCCATTAGTTGGGGATGTATTATATGGTGGACAAACAAAATATATGTCCAGTCAAGCATTGCATGCGATGAAGATACATTTCTTGCATCCAATTACGAAAGAAGCGATTGAAGTTGATGTGCCGTTTCCTACAAAGTTAAATAATAAAATAAAAGAATTTCAAAAAGAAAATGCGTAAAGTATAAGTTTTAACTTGAAAAAAGTAGATTTTTGCAGGGATTTCTCTAAAAGAAGCGAAGCCGTTAAGAGAAAAGAGAGGTGAGAATCACTTGATTAAATATAAGTATGTACTGGGAATATTTTTCGCTTGTCTTTTACTTACTCTATTTCTCTATCCCTATTTACCAAATCGTATGGCAGTACATTGGAATGTAAATGGTCAGCCAAACGAGTTTATGAGTAAACAAGTCGTTGTAGCATTTATTCCCTGTTTTATTATTTTTTCATATGGATTTTTGTATATTATTTCACATAATATATTTAAGTTTAATGAAAGAGAGCATGGTATTATAGGCGGATTTATAAAGAAAATTACGTTATTTATGTTGTTTATTCATACGCTTATTCTCTTTATTAATTTTGGGGATTTGATATCCTTTCAAACAGGATTAACGATTGGGATTAGTATGTTTCTTTTTATGCTGAGTAAAGAATTTAAGAAAATAAAAGGCAAAGAAAAAGAAAAAGAAAAAGATCCAATTAAATTACAAAAAATTTGTTTAGTGAGTAGACGGATTTTTCAAGTGATGGCATGTGGCATATTGTTTTCATTGTTTTTGAACTTAGAGTGGGGATTTTATGTATTGCTTAGTGTAATAAGCTGTGGATCTATGTTGTTTATGTTATATATTTTCTATTCATACATAATAGAAAGCTATGAAACTTAAAAAAGAGTCTTCTCATTATGAGAAGACTCTTTTAATCTATTTACTTCGTAATAAATTGTTGTGTCCAGTAGTTGCCGCTTTCTACATAACCAACACCGATGTGAGTGAAGCCGTTATTTAAGATGTTTGCACGGTGTCCAGCGCTGTTCATCCAAGCTTGTACTACTTCTTCAGGTGTACGTTGACCTTGAGCGATGTTTTCGCCTGCAGATGTATAAGAAATACCAAATTTCTTCATCATGTCAAACGGAGACCCGTATGTAGGGCTGTTATGATCAAAGTAGTTGTTTTTTTGCATATCTTCAGACTTAATACGTGCTACTTTGCTTAATTCAGTATCGATTTTTAGTGCTGGTAAGCCTTGTTTTGCACGCTCAGCGTTTGTTAATTCAACAACACGTTGTTCAAACTCGCTTAAAGATTTTGCTTCTTCAGCAGGCTTTTGCTCAGCTGGTTTTTGTTCAGCAGGTTTTTGAGTATTGTTGTTTTCAGCAGGCTTTTGAGCTTCTGGTTTTTGAACTTCTTCAGCAGGCTTTTGCTCGGCAGGTTTTTGCTCAACTGGCTTTTGAGTTTCTGGCTTAGCTGTTGGTTGCTCAGTTACAACATTTTCAGTAGGTTGTTGACCAGGAATGAAGCAGTTTGGTTGGAAGTTTCCTTGTTGCCATTGTGCTAATGATTCAACTCCCATAGATTGTAAGAATGCTTGTAATTCTTGTTGGCTCATTTGTTTCATCATTACTTTTGAATGCTGAATATTTTGAACCTTTACGTTAGATGGTTGTACTGTTGCAGCTTGTGCATCTAGAGAAGATACTCCTAAAGTAAGAGCTGTTGCAGCAGCTACAGATAATAAAACACGCTTTTTCATGATGTGTGTCCCCCTATATAAAGTTTTAATTTGTTTTCACACGATTTGTTTTTGACAGCCTGTCTGACTGACAAATTCATCGTAGCATACAATTTGCGAGAAAAAAGATGGAAAAAAATTCATAGACTTTAAAATTACCTAATTTATCCTAAGAGAAGAAGGGGGTAAAAATAAGAGAAATATAGAGTATAAAAGGAATTTATAGTGTTTTTATACTTGGTTTTAAGAGGGGATTTTTGGATAAAGTTACCTAAATAGAAAATGAAGAATCCTATTGTATCAATGGTTTGAACGATTTTTAGAGGAATATAATGGATTGATTTTTACAAAACTGTAATGTTTCTGTTGTTCTTTTTTATAATAAAGTAACATATTTTTAATGTTGTAGCAGACAAAAAAGCGGCTATCTCTTTACATAGACGAAGGAGATAGCCGTTTTCCTATTATTACGTATGTTACGAGTTAGTTTCAATTGCTTCTAATAATAAATCCACAATGTGAATTCCTCTCATTTTATGAGAAAGCCCTTCTCGCTCAATGCCCAATTTCATTTGTAATAAACAACCTGGATTTGCAGTAACAATGGTTGCTGCTTCTGTTTCATGCACACGGTCCATTTTGTAATCTAGAAATTCCATTGATAACTCTGAATGAACAATATTGTAAATACCAGCAGAGCCACAGCAGCGGTCGGCATCTTTCATTTCTCGATATGTTGCACCTTGGATAGCCTCTAGTAACATACGAGGTTCAGAAGATGTGCGCATAACATTGCGTAAATGACAAGAGTCTTGATACGTAATAACCTGCGGCGTGAGTCGTAAGTCAGTTCGCTTATGGAAGTCTAGTTCTACTAGTATAGCAGTAATATCTTTAATTTTAGAAACAAACTGCTTAGCACGTTCAGCCCAATCCGGATCATCCTTTAAAAGATAATCATAGTCTACAAGATAAGCCCCGCAACCACCTGCATTCGTAATAATATAGTCGATGTTTAAATTTTCGAATGCTTTTATATTTCGCTTTGCTAATTCTTTTGTTCCACTCTTTTCACCAGCATGTCCATGCAATGCACCGCAGCAACTTTGTGTTTTCGGAATAACGATATCACAACCAGCTAATTGAAGAAGTTTCATCGTTGCATTATTTGTTTCTAAAAACATCGTATCCATTAAGCAGCCTGTAAAGAATGCAACTTGTTTTTTCTTTGTACTTTCTGCAGGTAAAAATGAAGGACGATCTTTCATCGCTTTCATTTTAGGGACTTTTGGTAAAACGAGATCCATCGTTGCAAGGGTTTCAGGGAATAACTTCATAATCCCTGTTTTATGTGTTAGCGTTTGTAAACCAGAACGTTGATAAAATCCGATTAGTCCAGTTAATGTTCTCATTCGATTTTGATGGGGGAATAATCCTTCAAAAACGACTTGTCGAACAGCTTTCACTGGCACTGAGAATTTTTTATTTTGATTAATAATATCACGAGTTTCTTCTAATAAATGTCCATAATTTACACCAGATGGACAAACAGGCTCACAAGCACGGCAACCAAGACAAACGTTTAATGTATTTTCAACATCTTCATCTGGTTCGATTAAACCATCAACGACTGCTTTCATTAATGCAATACGTCCGCGCGGTGAATGTGACTCTTTATATCCGGATTGAATGTAGGTAGGACAAGTAGGTAAACAAAAACCGCATCGCATACAGTTTAGTAATTCATCTTCACATAATCGTTCTTTAAATTCTTTTTGAATATTTTCTTTATTTAATGTGGTCATCGCTCAACCACCACTCTTTTTCGAGTGTCTTTCGCGAACATTTTTCCAGGATTCATAATGTTATTTGGATCGAAAGCTTGCTTTATTCCTTGCATAGCTGCAATACCTTCTTTACCTAATTTCATTTCTAAATATGGAGCTTTCATTGCACCAACACCATGTTCACCAGTAATTGTGCCACCAAGTTCAATTGCTTTCGCAAATATTTCAGCAAAAGCTTGCTCAGCTCGGTGCATCTCTTCTGCATTACGAGCGTCTGTCATACAAGTTGGATGTAAATTACCATCACCAGCATGTCCAAACGTACAAATAGGAATATTATATTTTTTTGCAATGGCATTAATAGCTTCAACCATCGGAGCGATTTGTGAACGTGGTACAGTCGCATCTTCTAATATTGTAGTAGGTTTTAATCGTGCGAGCGCTGATAGAGCACTACGGCGAGCGGTACGAAGCGCATCTGCTTCTGTTTCACCTTTTGCAACGCGAACATCAACCGCATTCATAGAGTGACAAACGTTAGCCATTTTTTCAATATCTCGATTGACTACTTCGGGCGGACCGTCTTGTTCGATTAATAAAATTGCTTTTACATCTGTAGGTAAACCGATTTGTGCAAACGCTTCTACTACTTCAATTGTCGGTTGGTCTAAAAACTCCAGTGTTGCTGGAATGATTTTATTTGCAATAATAGAAGAAACAGCACGTGCAGCTTCATTAATATCTTCATATAGTGCAAGCATTGTTTTCTTTGTTTCAGGCATAGGAACAAGTTTTAATATAGCTTCTGTTACCACGCCAAGTGTTCCTTCAGAACCGATAAATAAACGAGTTAAATCGTAACCAGCTACATCTTTTGCTAATTTACCACCAGTGCGAATAATATCGCCATTTGGTAAGACAAGTTCAAGCCCCATTACATAATCACGTGTTACGCCATATTTCAAACCGCGTAATCCACCTGAGTTTTCATTAATATTACCGCCGATTGTAGAAATTTTCATCGAGCTTGGATCTGGTGGATAAAATAAACCTTTTTCTTCTACCGCTTTAATAATATCAAGTGTAATGACACCAGCTTGTACAGTAATTGTTAAGTTTTCTTCATCAATTTCTAAAATATTGTTCATATGGCGGAAAATAAGGACGATACCGCCTTCAAGTGGACATGTTCCTGCGCAAAGGTTTGTTCCAGACCCGCGCACATACACAGGGATTTTGTGAGTGTTACATACTTTTAACACTTCAGCTACTTCATTTGTATTACGAGGAGCAATGACTGCATCAGGCATTGCTTGGAAGTTTGGAGTGGCATCATAACTATAAGTTAAACGCCCCATATTGGATGTATCTACATTATCTTCGCCAACAATAGATACGAATGAATGAATAATTTGTTTTTCTAACATTGGAAATCCCCCTCAAACTGTTAACGTGTTTAGTTATAATAAACAACGTGGTAACAGTGCTTTCATTATAATGATAAAAAAGTCGAGGGATTCTTTCTATGTATAATCATCTAAAGATTAATCTGTTTTATCATTCTTTTTTGTATAATTATCTAATAGGAGAAGTGCGAAGTACAAAACGTTTAAGTCTTTGAATTGTTTTGGATCAAGTCCTGTATGTTCTTCAATCTTTTTTAGCCTGTAATGTAATGTGTTAATGTGTATATGTAATTGTTTAGCCGTCTGTTTATAAGATTGGTTATAATCGACAAATAAGCGTAAAGTTTGCATAAGCTCAGGAAATGATAATAAGTTTTCGATGGTACGCTCTAGAAATTGTTCACGCGTTTCGACAGAAATATCTTGTAAACACATTTCTAAACGTAAATCTTCATTAAATACAATTTTTTTCGTCTCCAATGATACAGAAAGAGCGCGTAATGCTTGTTCGTAACATATGCTCATATTGTTTGGGGTAACTGTTTGTCCAATCCCTATATATAAAGGAATAGAAAATAAAGTTTCGCAGTCTTGTTTTAACCGTTTTAAAAATTGATAAGTTTGTTCTTTGGAGCTCATCGCTGTAAATAAAATAAAACGATCATTTCCCCAGCGAACAAATAGATGCTCTTTTGTTAAAATATTACGTATGTGTTGCCATATTTTACGCTGGAGCATCGTGTCATTTTTGCCAATAGAAAACAAAATAAGTTGTTTTTTCTTATATAAATCAATGCCAAGTGTTTTGGCGCGATCAAGAAAACTTGGAGACCACTCTGTATTTTGAAGCCAATCAAAGACAAAAGCTTCATAAGAACGGTGCTCAAGTTCTAGTTGCTCTAAAAAGTAGTTTTCATGAATTAATAATTCGGTCATCTTACGCAATATTTCTCCGTAGCGTGAAATATTTTCAGGTTCTCCTGTAATTCCAATGACACCAATTACTTCATCATGAAATAATAAAGGAAGATTCATCCCAGCCTTTACACCTTGCAATCGCCTTTCATCTTCTTTTGTAATGATGACGGTTTTCTTTTGTTTGGCACAGCGGAGTGCACCTTCATGAAATTGACCAATTCTTTCTGTATCTGTACTTGCGATAATAACGCCTTCTATATTAATGATAATAATATTTTCTGTAATTAGTCTGCGTACTTCTCGTACAATTTTATTCGCTAAATCAGGAAATAGCATAATTGACACACCTCAAATTCTATTTGTTGTACATTATATATGTAAATTGAGTAAGAAAGGGAAATTTCACACTTTCCACACATTTATTTGTTATTTTACAATTATAACGAAATCATCCGAAGATGGAGGGAATCTTTTGAGAAAGTATGTTTTTCTTCTCTGTTTTTTATTTCTACTAGTAGGGTGTCAAGGAAGTTCATATACACCAATTGCTAAAGATAAAAATGTTATTATAACTACGAATATAAAAGAAGGCAGCATTAGTTTTATTGATAAAAAAGATAAAAAGTTAATTACGACATGGGAACTAAATGAGCCAATGGCCGGAATCACACTGCTTCCAAATGGCGATGAAATACTTGTATACGGTAAGCAATTAGAATATATGTATGTATATTCACTAGCGGAAGGAAGGCAAGTGGGAAAATATAAAACTGGAAAGGGCATTGTAAATGTGGTCGTATCAGCAGATAAAAAACAATTATTTGCTGCTGATCAAAATGTTCAAAAGGTAAGGTTCTTTACGATAAATGGGAAAGAGACAGGAAATGTTTCAACAGGAAAAGGGCCTATAACGATGGTAGAGTATCAGAATCGGTTATCTGTACTAAACTTTTATGATACGAAACTAACGACAATTGATACGAAGAAAAAAGAAGTTATTCAATCCTTTATGATTCCGCCAGCATCAACAGGAGCGACGATTAGTCCTGATGGGAAAGAAATATGGATTGGCGGACATGGTGATGGAAATCAAGTAAATGAGAAAGTGTTAGTGTATTCTTTACAGAGTGGAGAAATGGTGCGTTCTTTACACGCTCCATTTATGCCTGTGAATATAACGAGGGATAGTAAGTACGTATATGCACTCAGTCATGGGTCGAATACACTTAGAAAGTTTGATATTAGAACATATAAAGAAATAGCTTCTGTAGAAGTAGGGTCGAATCCATTTGCATTTTTTGAGAGCGGAGCAGAAGGGTATGTAGCCAGTTATGATAGTGATGAAGTGTGCGTTATAGATATGAAGAATTTGAAAATAAAACAAACAATTAAAGTCGGAAAAGGACCGTTTCAACTCATAGAGAGGGAAGGGAAGGACAATGAATAAATATAGAGTGCTAGTTGTAGATGATGAAAGTGATATGAGACAGCTTGTTGGAATGTATTTGGATAACTTTGGATATGAGTGGGGAGAAGCTGAGAATGGAAAAGAGGCTCTTAAAAAACTAGAAACGGATCATTATGATTTCGTTGTATTAGATATAATGATGCCAGAAATGGATGGACTTTCAGTTTGTAAAGAAATTAGAAAAACGTCAGATGTGCCGATTATATTTTTAACGGCAAAAGGTGAAGAGTGGAATAGGGTGAACGGCTTACGTATGGGAGCAGATGACTATATTGTAAAACCGTTTAGTCCTGGTGAATTGGTTGCCCGTATGGAAGCTGTGCTAAGAAGATATACAAAGCAAGAACAGCAAGAAGAGATTCAATTTGGACCAATTCTTATCAATGAAAAAAGTAGACGAATAGAGGCGGATGGTGAGTCGATTTCTCTTACTGTAAAAGAGTTTGATTTATTATATTTTCTTTGCCAACATACAGGACAAGTATTTAGCCGGGAGCAATTACTTGAAAAGGTATGGGGATATGATTATGCCGGAAGTACAAGAACGGTAGATACGCATGTGAAAACGATGCGCTTGAAGCTTGGAGAAAGTGGAAACTACATTCAAACTGTTTGGGGTGTAGGCTATAAATTTGAGGTGTAACGTATGTTTACGATGGTACAAAAACTTTGGCTTACAGTAGTATGTGCAGTATGTGTAACAGTGTCCTTTCTTTATTTCGTATCTTTATACTCGTATGAAAAATTATACGTTGATAATTTAAAAGCTTCGTTAGTAATGGAAGGAAAAAGTCTTGCTGCTCAATATGATAAGCGTGAAGGAATATCAACTTTTGAAGAGAAAGTAAGATCGTTTGATCAAATATCTAGTTCAGACGTTATTTTCGTGTCTAATCCGCGTGATTTAAGCGCATGTTTGCCTTTTGATGTGCATCATCATTCTCTTATAAGTGAAGGAGATAGGCAAACGCTATTAGACGGGAAAACTGTGACAAAAATAGGATATGAAGAACATTTTGACCGTAATATTATGGGGGTTGTCATCCCTGTATTGGAAAATAAAAAATTAGTCGGAATTGTCTATTCGTATATTCCTTTAAAAAGTATAAAAGATTTAATCTATGATATGGGTCTTATTTTAGCACCGTTAGCAATTGCTATGATTTTAATTACGATATGGGTTGGAAGGAAAATTATAATTGCAATTACGAAGCCACTTTCGCAAATGGAGCGGGTTGCAAATCATTTGGCTACGGGAGATTTTTCGGAGCGGATTACAGTTTCTTCAGAGGATGAAATTGGACGATTAGGAAAAGCATTTAATAAAATGGCAAATTCATTAGAAACAGAAGATGTAAAGCGTAAGGAATTTTTAGCAAATGTTTCGCATGAACTTAGAACACCACTTAGTTATATAAAAGGGTATAGCGAGGCTATTTTAGATGGTGTTGCAAAGGGACCGCAACAGGAAAAAGTAACGCAGCTAATTCATAAAGAAGCAGGTCGTATGCAGCGTCTCGTTCATGACTTGTTAGACTTAGCACAATTAGAAGGTGAGCACTTTCCGTTAAAGAAGCAACCTATCGTTTTTTCACAGCTGATTGAAGACGTATTAGATACGTATGAGATTAAGTTTATAGAAAAGGAAATTCATATTTCAACTAATTTAAATCCAGAGGTCATTGTCATGATTGATGAAGATCGTATGCAACAAGTGCTTCATAATGTGTTAGATAATGCGATACGGTATACAAATCAAAAAGGAAATATCGTTATAACTTTAGAGCAAATCGATGATTACTGTGAATTAAAAATAAAAGATACAGGAATTGGTATTGATATAGAACATTTGGAGAATCTTGGAGAACGCTTTTACCGAGTTGATAAAGCGAGAAGTCGTCAACATGGTGGAACAGGTTTAGGCCTTGCTATTGTGAAACAAATTGTTCATATACATGGTGGACAGTGGAAAATTGAAAGTGAAAAAGATAAGGGAACAACGGTTATTATTAAACTGAATGTACAGGATGAGGGGAGCATGTTCTAATTTTTAGGACATGTTCTTTATATTGAAGAAAATATTTATCCCGATATTCGCCGGGCAGTAAGACCCTCACCTCAAAATTCAACGGAAGCAAAGAAGTTAGGTGGAGGCCCTGCTGCCCGTAAAAGTCCGATTCGTGAGGGCTAATAATCAGTGGGCGATGAACAAAACCCCCACTGATTAAAGTTTCACTTTATACGTAAAAATATAAATTAATATGTAATAAATATCGAAAATTTGACTATTTTATGAACAAAACATTTGTACTTCTTATCAATTCGGTCTAAAATAGTTATGATGCAAAGTTCTTATAAATCGTTTCAATTGTTGTTTGGAAGATACTGAGGTGATTTAACTGGAGTACAAATCTATTAAACCGAAAAAAATTTACGAAGAAGTATCTGAAGCTATTTTAACAATGATTAAAAATGGTACGTTAAAACCTGGTGACAAACTACTCCCTGTGCATCAATTAGCTGAGCAGTTTCAAGTTGGCAGATCTGCTGTTCGTGAAGCGCTAAGTGCGCTAAGAGCGATGGGCTTAATTGAGATGAAACAAGGAGAAGGTACATATGTGAAGAACTTCGATTCTTCTTCATTAACGAAATCATTAAACAATAGATTATTAATGAAGAAAGAAGATATTTTGAATTTATTAGAAGTACGAAAGGTGCTTGAAGTGGGGGCAGTTCGAGTAGCGGCGGCAAAACGTACGGAAGATAATTTACAAAATATGAAACATTGGTTAGATGAAATGGCAAAGAGCATTGGAGATGAAAAGGCTGGCGAAAAAGCCGATTTTCAATTTCATATGGGAATTGCAGAGTCTTCGCATAATAACATTTTGCTTGAACTCATGAATCATGTTTCAGAGATGATTGCTGAAACAATTGGTGAATCAAGACGCATTATTTTATATGGTGAACAAACGACATCAGAACGACTTATAGAAGAGCATCAAGTTATATATGATGCGGTGTTAAAACAAGATGTAGAATTAGCGCAGCAAGCAATGCTAGATCATTTAACAAATGTAGAACATATTGTCACAGGTAAAAACGATATAAATTCGTAATTTAATCTTTTAAAAATTTAATTTTCTGATAAAATAGAGAAAGATTAAGTAAGCGTTTTCTTTAGAAGAGGGAGAGGATAGGCCATGGTTGAGCCTATTTCTTCTCTACTAAGTCATCTGATGACCATATGTTTGTTGGTGAAGTTGTAAAAAGGGGGAGTAATAGTTATGAAAGTTACTTTATTTGTTACTTGTTTAGTCGATATGTTTGAAACAAATGTCGGCAAAGCAACAGTTGAAGTGTTGGAGCGTTTAGGTTGTGAAATTGAATTTCCAGAAGCACAAGTTTGTTGTGGTCAGCCTGCTTATAATAGCGGCCATGTAGAAGCAGCAAAAGAAGCGATGAAACATATGATTGAAACTTTCGAAGATGCAGAATATATTGTTACGCCATCTGGTTCTTGTGCGACAATGTTTCATGAGTATCCGCATGTTTTCAAAGATGATCCAAAGTGGGCTAAACGTGCACAAAAAGTTGCTGATAAAACTTATGAATTTACACAGTTTATTGTAGATGTTTTAAAAGTTACAGATGTTGGTGCAAGTTTACCAGGGATAGCTACTATTCATAAATCATGTCATATGACGCGTATGCTTGGAGTAAAAGAAGCACCAGGAATTTTATTATCAAATGTAAAAGGATTAACTGTGAGAGATTTGCCAAACGTGCAAAATTGTTGCGGGTTTGGGGGAACGTTTTCAGTTAAGATGACTCCAATTTCTGAGCAAATGGTAGACGAAAAAGTAGATAGTGTCATGGAAACAGGTGCAGATTATTTAATCGGTGCAGATTGTGGGTGTTTGTTAAACATTGGCGGACGTATTGAGCGTTTAGGAAAAGAAGTAAAAGTAATGCATATTGCTGAGGTACTGAATAGTCGCTCATGAAGGGGGAACATAAGCTATGTCTATGAAAATCAGTGAGAAAAAATTTAATGATCGCGTTGGTGATGGAATTCAAGATTCGTTTATGCGCGGAGCAGTATCTTCTGCACAAACGCGTTTATATACGAATCGCTTAAAAGCTGCAGATGAATTAGGAAACTGGGAAGAGTGGCGTGAACTAGGTGAACAAATTCGTCAACATACGTTAGAAAATCTGGATTATTACTTAATGCAGTTAAGTGAAAATGTATCAAAAAGAGGCGGACACGTGTACTTTGCGAAGACGAAAGAGGAAGCTGCAAAGTATATTCAAGACGTTGCCAAAAAGAAACAAGCGAAAAAAGTAGTAAAATCAAAGTCGATGGTAACAGAAGAAATTAGTATGAACCATGCGCTTGAAGAGATTGGCTGTGAAGTGTTAGAGAGTGACTTAGGAGAGTATATCTTGCAAGTAGATAACGATCCACCTTCACATATTATTGCACCTGCACTTCATAAAAATAGAACGCAAATTCGCGATGTATTTAAAGAAAAGCTAGGCTATGAAAATTCTGATGACCCATATGAAATGACAAAGTTTGTTCGTAAACAACTTCGTGAGAAATTTATGGATGCAGAAATTGGTGTAACTGGTTGTAACTTTGCTGTTGCAAATACTGGATCTCTTTGTTTAGTAACGAATGAAGGTAATGCAGATCTTGTTATGTCAATTCCTAAAACACAAATTGCGGTAATGGGTATGGAACGTATGGTTCCGACAATGGAAGAATTAGATGTTTTAGTTGGTTTACTATGTCGTAGTGCAGTAGGTCAAAAATTAACAAGTTATGTAACAGTAGCAGGACCAATTCAAGAAGAGGAAGTTGATGGACCTGAAGAATTCCATTTAGTGGTTGTTGATAATGGTCGCTCTCAAATTCTTGGATCTGAATTCCGTTCCGTATTACAATGTATTCGTTGCGCTGCTTGTGTTAACGTATGTCCTGTATATCGTCACGTTGGTGGACATTCATATGGATCGATTTACTCAGGACCAATCGGTGCGGTATTAACACCGCTTCTAGGTGGATATGATGATTACAAAGAGCTTCCTTATGCATCTAGTTTATGCGGAGCATGTACAGAAGCTTGTCCAGTAAAAATTCCATTGCATGATTTATTATTAAAACATCGTCAAGTCATCGTTGAGCAAGAAGGTCGTGCACCACTTGCAGAAAAACTAGCGATGAAAATGTTTAGTATGGGTGCTTCTTCAGCTGCTTTATATAAAATGGGTTCAAAAATGGCACCAGCGGCAATGAGTCCATTTACATCTGGTAATCGTGTATCAAAAGGTGTTGGACCACTTAAAAACTGGACGGATATTCGTGAATTCCCAGCTCCAAGTAAAGAACGATTCCGTGATTGGTATAAAGATCATAAGAAAGGCGGGGATAAATAATGACAGGATTAATTCAAAACCGTGATGCCTTTCTAGATAACATTGCAAAAGAACTTGGGCGCGCACGTAAAACAGAAGGTGTAGAGCGTCCAGTATGGAAAAGTAATGTGAATATAGAAACGTTAAAAGATTATTCACAAGAAGAATTACTAGAAGTGTTTAAAAAGCAATGTACAAACATTCATACAACTGTAGTAGAAACGACAAATGACCGTTTAGGTGAAGACCTTCAAAAAGTAATCATGGAAAACGGCGGGGGACCTATTTTATTATCAGCAGATGATCGTTTTGATGCATATGGTTTAACATCTTTATTTAAAGAAGAACTTCCAAAGCGAGACGTTGAAGTAAACGTATGGGATCCAGAGAGAAAAGACGAAAATATGCGTTTAGCTGAAAAAGCGAATATTGGTATTGCATTTAGTGATTATACATTAGCCGAATCTGGTACAATTGTTGTACAAAGTCATAAAGGGCAGGGACGTTCTTTACACTTTTTACCGACTGTATATTTTGCTATTATTCCACGTGAAACACTTGTGCCTCGTATTACACAAGCAGTTCAGGATATGAACTCACACGTAGAAAATGGGGAGACAGCGGCATCTTGTATTAACTTTATTACAGGGCCAAGTAACTCGGCTGACATTGAGATGAATCTTGTTGTCGGAGTACATGGACCATTAAAAGCAGTATATTTCATCGTATAAAAGAGGGGAAAGCAGGCCGGAAAATGGCCTGCTTTTTTAGTAGAATAAAGGATAATATGAAGTAGAAGTTCTCTCCTTTTTTTGCTATGTTTTTTTGGAAAGGAGAGGAAGGGATGTTCACTTATTTATATGCACTGTTAGCAGGGATGGTGTTTGGTTCTTTTTTTATGTTAGTTGCGGTGAGGGTTCCATTAGGTGCGTCTATTATTACCCCGCGTTCACATTGTTATTATTGCAAATATGTGCTAAGGCCAAAAGAACTAATCCCCATCATTTCATTTTATATACAAAGAGGCTGTTGTACGAATTGTAAGAGGAAAATTCCAATTATATATGTAGCATTTGAATGTATAACAGGAAGTATATTTCTTCTTACCGTGTATATGATTGGAATAGAACGAGAACTTATTATCATTTTATCCCTTTTTTCGCTACTTCTTATTATTTCAGTTACAGATTACTTATATATGTTAATTCCTGATTGTATTTTAATTTCGTTTGCCGTTTTACTCATTCTCGAAAGTATTTTTGTACAATTAGTTACTTGGACAGATAGTATAGTTGGTAGTGGTGTTATATTCCTTTTGTTATATTGCATGCAAAAGATATATCCAGAAGGGCTTGGCGGAGGAGATATAAAACTACTTTCGTTACTTGGTTTTATAGTAGGAGTGAAGGGAGTTTTTATCGTTTTATTTTTAGCATCTTGTTTTAGTCTTTGTTTTTTCGGGATTGGTATCGTATTAAAACGTATAGAAGTAGGAAAGCCAATTCCATTTGGTCCTTTTATTAGTCTTGGGGCAATGTGTTATGTATTGGCCGCATATTCAAATTAGAGAGGGAGTCAAAAATGAACGTATATATGGATGATCAAAGAAGTTGCCCGTTCGGGTATGTGTCCGCAACTACGGTAGAATGTGCCTTGCAAATGGTTCGGAATTATGATGTGAATATTCTTTCCCTTGATTTTAATATGGGGTGGAGAGCAAAAAATGGACTAGATTTTGTAGAAGCTTTTTGTACAGAGGGATTATATGTGAATGAAATTCACCTTCATACGAATGATGTCATCGGTATGCACAAGATGAAACAGAGAATGGATAAGGGAAAAGAAGAAGGAGAAATTAATCCTCACCTTGTTGTTAAATACGTGGGAAGCTAAAAACTCCAAAGTAAAACTTTGGAGTTTTTAATGTTTCATATGTGCTTGTAAAGGAATAATCTCTTCTTGTTGAGCTGCTGCGATTTCAGTTTCTTCCTGTTGAACTTCAGGTGTTTTCTTTGTTAAGTAGTGGTATACCATACCGACAAATACTGATCCGCCAATAATGTTACCGATTGTAACAGGAATTAAGTTATGAATAGCACCTGAAAAAGAAATTGTCTCAGGATGCGGTGAAACTAAAGATAAAGCAAAGAGTGATAAGTTTGCAATACTATGTTCGTAACCAGATAAGAAGAATGTGAAAACAAGTAGCATCATGACTATTATTTTTGCTGTGTCACCTTTAACCTGAGAAGGTAAGAAACAAGCAAGACATACGAGCCAGTTACATAAAATGGCTTTAAAGAATAACTGCATTGTAGGTGTGTTCATCTTTCCTTCAACGACTTTACTCATTAAGTGACCGTGATCAATTGCTTCAAAAATTCCAGTTGCGTAAAATAGTAAGGCAAAGAATAACGCGCCGGCTAAGTTACCTGCATAACAAGCAACCCAGTTACGTAGTGTATCAGAAATCGTTGTTTCTTTTCTTAAAGTTGCTACAGTAAAGTACATTGTGTTCCCAGTAAACAATTCAGCACCGCCATATATAATAAGTACGAGAGCAATCCCGAAAAACATAGAAGCAGCTAAATAAGTTGCTGGTGAATCTGCAATGTGAAAAAAGTTACCTAATTTAAAACATAGTACAATAATAAAACCGATATAAATACCCGCAAGTGCAGCACGAATGAAATATTGCATTGGGTTTGTATCTAGTATTTTCTTTTTGCTTTTAGCCAGTTTGACAACATAATCTAGTCCTTGTTCTAGCATGAGTAATACGCTCCTTTAGTAAATCTTCTATAAATACTCCTTATATGAATAAAGTACATGGAATTGTTCTCACTTTCAATAAGTTTGTGCAATGTTTCACAAAAAGGACATACATACATTAAGAAAACGTTTACAAAAGGTAGTATAATGGAATTTTTTCTGGACATTGGGAGGAAGAAAGAAAAAGAAAAAGCGCTGTAATTACAGCGCTTTTTCGTCTAAATTCTTTTCTACTTTTACTTCTACTTCTTTTGAGAAGAACCAACCACCAACTGCGATTCCGACTAATACAATCCAGAATGTAAGCTTCCACGGAGTGGATTCTGGGAATGAATGTGGAATTACATTTAATGCAGGGTGTGCTAATGTATAAACTGCTAGCTTCACACCAACCCAACCTACAATTAAGAATGCTGCGGTTTCAAGTCCTGGTTTACGTTTTAAGATTTGTACGAAAGCAGTTGCTGCAAATCGCATAATGATTAATCCGATAAGTCCACCTACAAAGATAACAACGAATTGCCCAGTATCAAGACTACCAATTGTACCTAATCCTGTTTTTGGTAAAGTCATTGCTAGTGCAACAGCAGCTAAAATTGAATCAACTGCGAAGGCGATATCAGCAACCTCAACTTTAAATACAGTCCACCAAAAGTTCTCTTGTTTTTTCTTTGCTTCTTTTTCTTCTGTTTCTTCATCTGTGTTCTGTTTAACATATGTTTTAAATAAGTGATTACCAGCGATAAACATAAGGTAGATGGCACCGATTGCTTGCACTTGCCATACATCGACTAAGAACGAAATCATAAATAACGATCCAAATCGGAAAACAAATGCCCCCGCTAATCCATAAAATAGTGCTTTCTTTCTTTTTTCTTCTGGTAAATGTTTTACCATAATTGCAAGAACAAGAGCGTTATCAGCCGCTAAAATCCCTTCAAGTGCAATTAGGATGAGTAATACCCAACCATACTCCAATAATAATGATACATCCATGTACATTCTCCTCTCATTTCTATAAGTTCTAAATAAGTGAAGAATTTCCCCACTATTTAGTTTCCCCATACTCCTGCCTATTAACTTTGGAAGAATCTGGAAGTGAATGCAAAAAAGACCTCTGCCGTTAATAGGCAAAGGTCTTGCTAGACATATGTAATAAAAAATGCCAACAAAGCCGGAAGAACTAAGTTCTACGTAATGACGACTTTGTTTCCAAGAAATATTCTTGGACGCTACTCCCCTTTGGAGATATGTTATTGTATTCTCATTATATGGATAATTTATACGGTTGTCAACCTGTTAAAATATCTTCATTCGGATATTTTATTTTCAGGTTCTTTTTACGAGCAAATGAAAAAGCCAATGTTAAAGGACCCATTTTCCCGAAAAACATCATAAAGATAATAATAGCTTTTCCGATTATAGTTAAGTGGGGTGTTAAATTCATACTGAGGCCAACAGTCCCAAATGCTGAAAATACTTCGAAAGCACTCATCAATAGAGGAACTCGCTCAGTAATACTCAAAATTAAAATAGCAAAAAAGATAAATGAAATTGAAATAATAGTAATGGTTAATGATTTGACAATGAGAGTATCTTTAATGGATTTTTTAAATACGACAATATCCTCTTGTTGTTGTAAAAATTTAAATACGCCAAAAAATATGATTAAAAATGTTGTTAACTTAATCCCACCACCAGTTGAAGCGCTACCAGCACCAATAAACATAAGGAGCATCATTAATAGAAGAGAAGGTTTTGACAATGTAGAAATATCAACTGTATTAAACCCGGCAGTTCGCGTTGAAATTGCTTGAAAATAAGAGGCTAATCCTTCTTCAAATGGGGTAAAACCTCTCATAGAAAGGGAGTTATGGAACTCGAATATAAAAATAAAAAGGGTAGCAATAATGTTGACGATTAGAGTAGAAGAGAGCATAAGTTTTGAATGTAGTGTAAGGTTTTTAAAGTTTTTCTTTCTTTTTATGTCTACGATTACTGTAAAACCAATTCCACCTAAAATGATGAGAGAGGAAATGACGAGATTGACAAGAATGCTATGAGAATGGGACATTAAATTATCGCTCCACACAGAAAAGCCAGCATTGTTAAAGGCTGAGATTGAATGGAAAAAACTATAATAGATCCCTTTCATAACCCCATATTTTGGTACCCATTCAAAAGAAAGAATTATAGTAGCGATACATTCGACTGTAAAAGAGAATAAAAATAATGCTTTGGCAAGACGGATGATGCCGCCGATATTCGTTTGATTTAATGCTTGTTGCAGTAAAATCCGATTTTGAAGACCGATTTTTCTTCCGAGCATAATCGCAATTAAGACAGCAAAGCTCATAATGCCAAGCCCGCCAACTTGTATAAGCGTTAAAATGACACATTGTCCAAACAAAGTAAATACTTTTCCAGTATCTACAACACCAAGCCCAGTAACAGTACAAGCGGAAACGGTTGTAAATAAGGCATCGAGCCATGAAATGGACGTTGTCGTAGCAATGGGTAGTTTTAATAAACATGTGCCGACAACTGATAATACAAGAAAAGACAAAGTAAGAACGCGGGGAGGGCTCATGCTAATATTAATCCGTTTCATTTCACATATCGCTCCTTTTCGTTTTGCTTTGATTAGTATGTGAAAAAGCACCATTATGTATGTTGAAAATAGAAAGAGGCAGAGAATATCTGCCTCTAAGCCATATGTTATATTATTATCCACGTAATTGTTGTTGAGCTAAAGCACCAAGACGTTTTGTTACTTCACCGCCAACTGAACCGTTAGAACGAGATGCTGTATTAGATCCTAAACTTACACCAAAATCTTGTGCAATTTCATATTTAAATTGTTCAAGTGCTTGTTCTGCACCTGGAACTAATAATTTGTTTGTTTTTACCATGTTGATACACATCCTTATGAGTAGTCCAGTTCAGCTAAGTTCTTATCTAAACTGGTAACGTTATTTTATGTGGAAACGACGTACTCATACGCGGAAGTAATCGGTGCGATTAGAAGTTCTTGGATAGAAAAAAGAGTAGCAAATTTGCTACTCTTTTTTTAGTATTGTCGCTGTTCCTTCCACGACAATATCATCTGATTGATTATATATGTTTGTTTGCAGCGTAATGATTTTTTTATCATCACGCTTCTTAATAACCTCTGCCACAACGCGAAGTGTATCACCGATTTTGACAGGGGCACGGAATGAAACATTTTGGGATAAATAAATCGTATTTTTGCCTGGGAGTTTCGTTCCAAGGATGGTAGAAATAAAACTCGAAACGAGCATACCGTGAGCAATACGTTCTTTAAACATTGTCGTTTTTGCAAAAGAATCTAAAATGTGAATAGGATTCACATCCCCAGTCAATTTTGCAAAATTGATAACATCTTCATCTGTAATTGTTTTTGTAAGGGATGCTTGATCACCGACTTGAATCTCATCATAACGAAGCTCCGGAACAGTTTGTGCTTCTTGAAATGGATTCATTTTGTCCTCCTTCTTTTCCATATCGAAAAATGTTAGCCATCTTGATGTAGTAGGAGGAAGAAAGAGTTTTGTTTGTGCTGCGGTTAGCTCCCACATTTTTCTTACTTGATGGAAGTAAATAGATTTTTTGAGTTTTCCTCGAACTTTTTTGCGAGTTCCAACTGTTTTGACTTGAACTCTTCCAAAAAACCCTCTAACTGTTTTTGAGCCTCTTCACGTTGTAATTGTTGTTGCTCAATAAATTGTTTTGTTGTTTCTTCAAATTGGCCGCTTGTTTGGGTAAGAATTGACAATGATGTTTTTGTAGGAGAAACAGTAAGCTGATGCATATGAGCAGAAAGTTCCTTCCATTTGTCCTGCCACTCGTTAATTTGATCATTTAAGGAGTTTCCAGTTAATTGTTTCACGTAATCTGTATATTGGTTATTGAACTGAGCAGTGAGTTGTTGTAGTTCTTTTTCTAGTTCATCTACTCCTGATGTTAATTTATGCAAAGCGTCTTGTTGTTGTTTTAATGTTTCTAAAGTAAGTTGCTCTAATTGCTTCCCAGCTGAAGAGAAAAGGGAAAGTGATTGAGACCAGTTTTTCCAAAATGCATCGACTAATTCGTATGGTTTAGTTTCCATTGTTTGACCCCCAAATGTTTTTTTGCATATTGTGAACGCAGATTACTCTGCTGTACCACCAGGTGAAGATGAAGAATCCGTTTCATCCTTTTCTGGAGAAGTAGAAAATGGAAAGAATGCATTGGTGTATAACGTGAAAAACGTTCGCAACATATTTTGATAATGTTCAAAAGAAGTCGCACATGTTGTTAAATATTGCTCTCCATATTCAGTTAAAGAATAAATTCTTTTTGCCGGCCCTCCATCGCTTGTATCCCAAGTAGAAGAAATAAGGTTTCTTTTCTAATTTGCGTAGTGTTCTATAAACATTACCTTGGTCAACAGAAGAAAAGCCGATATCCATTAGCATTTGAATAAGTTTGTAACCATGAAGACTCCAGTCTTTTAGACAGAGAAGTAAGAAGGGAACTAAGAAGTTTTTTGGCATGGAGTTTGGTTGTTTCGCTTGGTTGCTCTCCAAACTTTCGCGTTGTTCTGGTTCATTTTGTAGCATGATTGTGCATCACCTCATGAATCAGTTAGATGGAATTTTTTGCTTATAAGTGCAATTTACACCTATCTGTTTTTAAAGTCAACACATTTGTTAGAAAATAGAAAAAATAAAATATAGACTTGAAGTTTTATTCAGAATATTAGAAAATAGTGAATAGGTTGAATTGTTTCAAAAACGAAAAAGGGAGTGTAGGTAAAGTGATTGATCAAAAATTCGATCCACTACAAGCATGGAAAAATGCTTATGAACAAACCGAAACATTTTGGGGAAAAGCGCTCAATGAAACAATTAAAACAGAAGAATATTCTGCTTGGATGGGCAGCGTTCTAGATTTGAATTTGTTTTATCAAAAAGCATTAAATGATACGACAAAAAACTATTTAGAACAAGTAAATGTGCCGACGAAAGAGGATATCGCAAGAGTGGCTACGCTTGTTATTAACTTAGAAAATAAAGTAGATAACATTGAGGAGTTTCTAGAGGAGAAAGTAGATTCTTTAGGGCAAGCTCCTACATTAAAGCGTGATGTAACGAAAGTAAAACAAGATATTCGTACGCTTGAAACAAAAGTAGATCAAATTTTAGAATTGCTAGAAAAGCAAAATGCAGTACTAGCTAAACTACAAGTACCTGTAAAAGAAGAGGTAAAGCCTGCGAATAAACCAGAAAATAAAAAATGATAAAAGCGCTTGTTTATAACAGATAAAAGAGAGAGGGAGAATCTCTTTTCACGTATAAACAGCGAAACATAATTATATATGGACTCTATAGTATGAGTACCAAAATGATTCATAACAATCGTTCACAAATTCATTTAAGGGGGAAAAGAAATGGTTCAATTAAATGGAAAAGTAGCAATCGTAACAGGTGGAGCAAAAGGAATTGGAAAAGCAATTACAGTAGCATTAGCACAAGAGGGAGCGAAAGTAGTTATTAACTATAATAGCAGTAAAGAAGCAGCTGAAAATTTAGTAAATGAATTAGGAAAAGACGGACATGACGTTTATGCAGTGCAAGCGGATGTTTCTAAAGTAGAAGATGCAAACCGACTTGTAGAAGAAGCTGTGAATCATTTTGGTAAAGTTGATATTCTTGTTAATAATGCTGGTATTACAAGAGACCGTACATTCAAAAAGTTAAATCGTGAAGATTGGGAGCGCGTAATTGACGTGAATTTAAGCAGCGTATTTAATACGACAAGTGCGGTTCTTCCATACATAACGGAAGCAGAAGAAGGAAGAATTATTAGCATTTCTTCTATTATTGGTCAAGCAGGTGGATTTGGCCAAACAAACTACTCAGCAGCAAAAGCGGGGATGTTAGGATTTACAAAATCATTAGCGTTAGAACTTGCAAAAACAAATGTCACTGTAAATGCTATTTGCCCAGGATTTATTGATACTGAAATGGTAGCAGAAGTACCAGAAGAAGTACGTCAAAAAATCGTTGCAAAAATCCCGAAAAAACGTTTTGGTCAAGCTGATGAAATTGCAAAAGGTGTAGTATACCTATGCCGTGACGGTGCGTATATCACAGGTCAACAATTAAACATTAACGGCGGATTATATATGTAATGAAGTAAGAAAAAAGTGCATATCCATAGCAGGAATGCACTTCTTTTTTTAGAAGGAAATCGACCAAAAAGGAGATAGAAAAATGACTACATTCGCAACAGAATGGGAAAAGCAATTAGAGCTATACCCAGAAGAGTACCGAAAAGCATACCGCCGAGTGAAAAGGGCGAGTGAAATTTTATTACGTGAACCAGAGCCGCAAGTCGGATTAACGCCGAAAGAGGTTATTTGGACGAAGAATAAGACGAAGCTTTATCGCTACATTCCAAAACAAGATAAAACACAAAGAGTTCCAATTCTGTTAATATATGCTCTTATTAATAAACCATATATTATGGATTTAACTCCTGGAAATAGTTTAGTGGAATATCTAGTGGATCGTGGTTTTGATGTATATATGCTTGATTGGGGCACATTTGGTTTAGAAGATAGTCATTTGAAATTTGATGATTTCGTGTTTGATTATATTGCAAAAGCAGTAAAAAAAGTAATGCGAACTGCAAAATCGGACGAGATTTCTTTACTTGGTTATTGCATGGGTGGAACGCTAACTTCTATTTATGCAGCGCTTCATCCGCACATGCCAATTCGTAATTTAATTTTCATGACAAGTCCTTTTGATTTCTCTGAAACAGGATTGTATGGTCCTTTATTAGATGAGAAATACTTCAATTTAGATAAAGCGGTTGATACATTTGGAAATATTCCGCCAGAAATGATTGATTTCGGAAACAAAATGTTAAAGCCAATTACGAACTTTGTTGGTCCATATGTTGCTCTAGTAGATCGTTCAGAGAATGAACGCTTCGTCGAAAGCTGGAGATTGGTTCAAAAGTGGGTTGGTGATGGTATTCCGTTCCCAGGTGAATCATACAGACAGTGGATTCGTGATTTTTATCAAAATAATAAATTGGTTAAGGGTGAACTCGTTATTCGCGGACAAAAGGTAGATCTTGCAAATATTAAGGCGAATGTCTTAAATATTTCCGGGAAACGTGATCATATCGCTTTGCCATGTCAAGTAGAAGCATTACTAGACCATATTTCTAGCACAGATAAACAATATGTATGTTTACCAACAGGGCATATGTCTATCGTTTACGGTGGAACAGCTGTAAAACAAACATATCCGACGATTGGAAATTGGCTTGAAGAGCGTTCTAATTAAAAATAAAAAATCCAACTAGCCTATGTTAGTTGGATTTTTTTATGAAAAATAACAAAACATAGAAAGGAGAAATTTATATTTTAGGAGTATAATTATGAAACTTATGACAGGTAAGTTGTTTTGGAATACAGGAGTTTCAGTCCCTTGTTATCCCCCGTTAGGAAATGATATGATATGTGATGCGCTTGTAGTCGGAAGTGGCGAAGCAGGTGCCCATATAGCGTATTCTTTAGCGAAAATAGGTATGAGTGTAATGCTTATTGAAAAAAGACAAATTGCATGTGGTAGTACATTTGCAAATGTAGGCGTACTACAGTTTCTTCATGATAAATCGTTAACCTCACTTATCCATACATTTGGTGAAGAAAAAGGGGTACGAGCATATAAACTGTGTTACGAAGCGTTACGGACAATGGAGAAAGTGGCACCTACTCTCGATATTGATCCCTATTTTATTCCGAGAAGTAGTTTATATTATGCAAGTAAAAGTGAGGATGTCTCATTTTTACAAGAGGAGTACAATACGTTACAGAATTATGGATTTCCTGTTGAGTATTTTACAGAATCTGATATTAAGAAACGTTATCCTTTCATAAAACAAGCGGCATTATATACACACGGTGATGCCGAGGTGAATCCGTATTTATTAGCGCACAGTCTTTTGCATAAAGCAAATCAAATGGGAGCTAATATATATGAACATACAGAGGCAATACATATAAAGAAACGCAAAAATGATTTAATTTGTTACACGAAAACAGGAAATCAAATTGTAGCAAAGAATATTATTATGGCGACAGGTTATGAAGCGCTTTTTGGAAAGAAAGAAAGAAAAAATACAACAGTAGACACCTCTTATGCAATTGTAACAAATGAAATAGATCAGTTTGAAGGCTGGCATGAGCGATCGTTAATTTGGGAAACGGCACGGCCCTACTTATATTTTCGAACGTATCGAAACCGCATTATTGTAGGCGGATTAGATGAAGCGCTGCAAATTCAAACAATTGGTGATACGAAATTATTGCATAAGCGTGATATCCTTATTAATATTGTAAAAGAGATGTTCCCGCAGTATAAAAATATACAGGCAGACTACTATTGGGCAGCTGCATTTGGTGGTACTCATGATGGTCTCCCCATTTTAAAAGAAGACGAAAAGATACATAATTTGTTTTACGCATTGCCGTATGGAGGTAATGGAACTGTATATGGAATGGTCTTTGCCAAATTATTTGAGCAGTTACTTACAAATAAAGAAAGTAAAGATTTTTCTTTATTTAATCGATAGAAAAAAGGTAGCGAAGTGATGGAATGAGAGATATAAAAAAGTTTTTACAAAAATTACGTCCTGTACAACTCATCGTTTTGTTTTATTTGTTAGCAGTAGTTGTATCGGTGATATTGCTTAGTTTACCGTTTGTTACGAAGCCTGGTGTGAAATGGACATTTATAGATGCGCTTTTTACATCGGTTAGTGCGGTAAGCGTTACGGGACTATCTGTTATTACGATTTCAGATACGTTTACTACAGCAGGAATTATTGTTTTAGCCCTTATTCTACAATTAGGCGGCTTAGGAATTATGGCGCTTGGTACATTTGTTTGGATCATTACGGGGAAAAAGATTGGTTTGCAAAGAAGAAGATTAATTATGGCAGACCATAATCAAGGGAATTTATCGGGTCTTGTAGAATTGATGCGTTCTATTTTGATTGTAATTATTTCAATAGAACTTATTGGAGCAATCCTATTAGGTACAAGATTTTTACTTTACTTTCCGACTTGGCAAGAAGCTTATTTTCACGGTTTCTTTGCAGCTGTTAGTGCAACTACGAACGGCGGATTTGATTTAACAGGACAATCATTAATTCCTTATAAAAAAGATTATATTGTTCAAATGATTCATATGTTACTAATTATTTTAGGAGCGATTGGTTTCCCTGTGCTAATGGAAGTGAAACAATTCCTTAGTAAAAGGAGACAACAATTATTCCGTTTTTCATTATTTACAAAATTGACGACAACAACATTTTTTGCACTCGTTGTTGTTGGTACAATTATGATTTTTTTACTGGAGAGAAATCATTTTTTAGTAGGAAAGTCATGGCATGAAACTGTCTTTTATACATTATTCCAATCTGTGACGACGCGAAGTGGTGGACTTGCTACGATGGATATACGTGAATTGTCACAACCGACGCTTTTATTTATGAGTATACTAATGTTTATAGGGGCATCTCCAAGTTCGGTTGGGGGCGGAATACGTACAACAACATTTGCTGTTAGTATATTGTCACTATACACCTTTGCAAGGGGCGGTAGAACAGTTAGAGTCTTCAAACGTCAGCTACATGAAGAGGATGTACTGAAAGCATCTGTCGTTATGACGATGGGGATTTTGTTATGTGCTACTGCGCTATTCATTTTATCTATTACGGAAAATGTACCGCTTATGAGCTTAATTGTTGAAGTTTGTTCGGCTTTCGGAACGACGGGACTATCAACAGGTGTTACGCCTGATTTAACAACTGTTGGGAAACTTGTACTTATTGTGCTTATGTTTATCGGACGCGTTGGCATTTTAACATTTATTTTAGCTAGTGGTGGAAGGGAACAACCACCTCGCTATAAATACCCGAAAGAGCGGATTATTATTGGATAGTATGAAACCATTCTACCTACGTTAGGTAGAATGGTTTTTTAGTCGTTAATGCCAAATTGTGGATGCATAAAAGCTTCATTTTTATTATCCGCTTCGTTTTTTAGCAATTCTTGATTTTCTTCTGAAATCCAGCCAATATCATTTGTAGGATGGATCCACTCATCGCCAGCCATAATGGCAGGATCTACTTCATCACTCCAATTGTTAAGCGGACTGTTCTCGGAATTATATTTACTGTCTCCAATTACAACATCATATTGATTCACAAAAGGTTGTTGCATCGTTTTTCCTGTTCCTTTAAAAGATGGAAAATTCATTTGATGCGGGAGCGTTTCGTCTAAAATCGGTGATTGAATCTTTTCTTTTTTCTTCAAAATCATCGCTCCTTTTTATAATGGTTTCTTCATATGTAGTATTTCCATCGAACGCCTCTTATGTACTTGTTAACACTTGCCAGTAATAATTATTTTAAGTTGTTTCAAAATAGAGTAGAAAGTGATTTCTTGAGAGCAGGTGAATGTATTGGTAAAAAGAAAAGTGAAACAAAATGCGGCAATCAATAATAATAAAACTCCGAAAGAAAGCTTACCAGATGCAGAATTTGCATTAGAGTATGAAGGAGAAAATAGCGCAAAGTATGCTAATCGTAATTCAAAAAAAGGGAAACAAAAATGAGGCGTTTTTTACAAACGCCTCATTTTTTTGTGGGATTATAAAGGTTTTTTTAATTATTTGTAAATTTAGTGTTTTCTATTAGCAGAAAAATGCGAAAAAACATAGAAGTAGCAACGTATTACACAAAAACAAACAACAAACAAAAGATTAATGTTGGTTTAATACTGCTTTTACACTAGTTGTTTATATTTGAGTTGTACATAAGATTTGTAAAAGGAGAGAGAAACAGTGAAAAAAACAATCTTTAAAGCTGTAGCGACTGGAATGGTATTTTCGTTATTAATGGGGTGTGGTGCAAAGAAAGAAGAAAGTGCTGGAGCGAAAGTGAAAGATGACAAATTATCTGGATCATTAACTGTTTACACAGCCATTGAAGAAGAGCTTGTACCAATTTATCTTGATTCCTTTAAAAAGAAATATCCTGATGTGAAATTGAACATTGTACGTGATTCAACAGGAGTTATTACTGCGAAATTACTAGCTGAAGGGAAAAATACACAAGCAGATGTTGTATGGGGAACTGCGGCATCAAGTCTATTAGCTTTAGATAAAAAAGATATGTTAAAAGGATACTCTCCAAAAGGAGCAGATCGTGTTCTTCCACAATTTAAAGATGATAAGCAACCTGAAAAATGGGTAGGAAATACTGCATTTATGACGGGGATTGCTGTAAATAAAGAAGAGTTAAAGAAGAAAAATTTACCGATGCCAGAATCATATGAAGATTTAACGAAACCAGAGTATAAAGGAACACTTGTTATGCCACATCCAGCATCATCTGGAACAGGATTTTTAACAGTTTCTGCATGGCTACAAATTATGGGTGAAGATAAAGGCTGGGATTACATGAAGAAACTTCATGATAATATGGCAAGTTATACGCATTCAGGTTCAAAACCAGCAAAATTAGCAGGAGCAGGTGAATATCCAGTCGGTGTATCAATGGTTTATAGTGCTTTAAAAGAGAAACAAAAAGGTGCACCAGTTGAAGTTGTACTGCCGAAAGAAGGATTAGGATGGGAAGTAGAAGCGAACGCACTTATTAAGAAAGATAATGCGAAAAATGATAAATTAGCGCAAGCATTTTTAGATTGGGCAATTACTGATGATGTAATGAAGTTATACTTTGAGAAAAATGGATTTGCGACAATTAAAAATGACTATAAACTTCCAGAGGGATTCCCGAAAGATGTTACGGAAAAATTATATAAAAAGAATGACTTTAAATGGGCAGCAGAAAATCGTGACAAAATTTTAGAAAAATGGGAAAAAGAGTTTGGCCAAAAAGCAGAACCGAAAAAGTAAGTGAGTGGGAGAGAGAAAAATGAGCGAATATTTATCAATTCAACACATTCAAAAACAGTTTGATGCATTTACAGCGTTAAAAGATATTTCTTTTACTGTGAAAAAAAATGAGTTTGTTTGTTTATTAGGCCCAAGTGGCTGTGGGAAAACGACGTTGCTTCGCATTTTAGCGGGACTAGAGGAACCAACGACTGGCAGTATAGCTGTGAATGGAAAAGATATTACAGCATTGCCTCCTGGAAAGAGAAACTTCGGAATGGTTTTCCAATCGTATGCTTTATTTCCGAATTTAACAGCACTTGAAAATATTGAATACGGCTTAAAGACAAAAAAATATGGGAAAGCAGAAGTGAAAGAGAAAGCGCTAGATGCGTTAAAACTTGTAGATTTGCTGAATGTAAAAGATAAATATCCTGCTCAAATGTCTGGTGGACAACAGCAGCGAGTAGCACTTGCACGTGCGCTCGCTCTGTCTCCAGATATTTTGTTACTCGATGAGCCGTTATCAGCTTTAGATGCAAAAGTGCGTGAAAAATTACGTAGGGAAATGCGTGATTTGCAAGAGAAAATAGGAGTAACGACGATTATGGTAACGCATGATCAAGAAGAGGCATTAACGATGGCTGATAAAATTGTTGTAATGAATCATGCGGAAATTATGCAGATTGGAACACCAGAGGAGATTTATCAAAGACCAGCCAATCCGTTTGTGGCAGATTTTATTGGTTCTATTAATTTCTTTTCGAAAAATAACGAAGAACATGCAATTCGTCCTGAACATGTAACAATTGTACAAAAGGACGGTATTAAATCAGTTGTGGAAAGTATGGAATTTCGCGGATCTGTATATCGGACGGAAGTGCGAGTCTTAGAAGAAAACACACACCTTTATAATGAGAAAATTGTAGTGGATATATTAGCATCAGAAGTAGAAGCAACGGCTATTAGAAAAGGAAAGCCGATTCAAATCTCTTTCTCAGAAAATCATATGTTGTCATATGGAAAGAAGGTCATTGTATAGATGGAGATGTTAGAAAACTATAAGGTAGAAAGTACGAAAAAAAAGATTAAGAGAAGTATAGGGAAAGAGGAATGGATCCAAAGGCTCGTAATTATCGGTATGATTTTTTCTTTCCTTATCATACTTGTATTACCGCTATTACAACTATTTACACAAGCTTTTTATAATAAAGATGGAGTTTTCGTTGGTTTATCGAATTTCAGTAAATATTTCACAACACCAACTTTAGTTCAGTCTTTACAAAATACAGTATGGATTTCGGGCGCAACAACAATTATTTCAGTTGCAATCGCATTCGTTTACGCATATGCAATTGCCCGTACGAATGTTTTTGGAAAGCGCGTATTTCAGTATGTAGCGTTATTACCATTGTTTGCACCAACGATGATGCACGGTATAGCACTTACATATTTATTTGGTAATCAAGGGCTAGTAACGAAAGGAATGTTTGGTTTATTTGAAGGTATACAAATCCCTTTATATGGACCAGTAGGAATTGTAATAGCTGAAGTTATGTATACATTTCCGCAAGCCTTTCTCATATTGCTAATTGCCTTTCAAGGATCTGATTATCGTTTATATGAAGCTTCTAATATGTTAGGAGCCAGTAAAACAAAGCAATTTTTCACGGTTACTTTACCTAGTGTAAAGTACGGATTAATTAGTGCAATGTTTGTTGTGTTTACACTTAGTTTTACTGATTTTGGGGCACCAAAAATTGTTGGTGGGCAATATAATGTGCTTGCTACTGACGTATACAAACAAGTAATTGGACAGCAAAATATGCCGATGGGTGCAACTGTCGGAATGATTTTATTAATCCCAGCTATATTCGCATTTGTAGTTGATCGTATTACGCAAAGAAAGCAGGCGAATTTCTTATCTTCAAAAGCAGTACCGTACAGAATAATAGCTAATAAGAAAAGAGATGTAATTTCATTCATATATTGTAGTGTGATTACCCTTATGATCATTCTATTATTTGTTGCAGTTGGTATTGCTGCAAGTGTGAAAGTATGGCCATATAATATGAGTTTTACATTTGAGCATTTTAATTTTTCAAGTTTAACAGGAGATGGACTTGAAGCATTTAAAAATAGCGTAATTGTTTCAGCAGTTACAGCAGTTATTGGGGCGATTTTAACATTTGCATTCGCATATGCAATTGAGAAAATAGACCAGCTACAATTTTTCAGAAAAACAGGTTACTTTTTCTCTATAGTGCCGTTAGCGATACCAGGTTTAGTACTCGGATTAGGATATGTCTTTTTCTTTAGTCAACCAACGATTCAAATTCTTGGACTATCAGTAACGAATCCGTTTCATTCTTTATACGGAACAATCGCTGTATTAGTACTAGTAAATATCATTCATTTTTATTCTGTAACATTTGTCACGGCAACGACTGCCTTAAAGAAATTAGACCGAGAGTTTGAGCTTGTTTCGCAGTCGATGGGTATTCCGTTTTATAAAACATTCTTCCGAGTAACAGTACCAATGTGTTTACCAGCAATTTTAGAAATGGGAATGTACTACTTCGTAAATTCAATGGTAACTGTATCGGCAGTTGTATTCCTATATGCAGCTGATTTTAAACTAGCTGCCGTATCAATCGTAAATATGGATGATGCAGGAAATGTAGCGCCAGCAGCTGCAATGAGTGTACTTATTGTTGTTACAAATATTGTAGTGAGAGTTGTATATGAATGGGGAACGAAAGCACTTCGTAACCGAACTTCACAATGGCAAAAAAGATAAGTAAGAAGGGTGATGGACAGAATGAAAATTGAAGCAGTTATTTTTGATTGGGCAGGTACGACGGTTGATTACGGATGTTTTGCACCGCTAGAAGTATTCATGAAGATTTTTCAAAAACGCGGCGTTGAAATTACAGCAGAAGAAGCACGTAAGCCAATGGGATTATTAAAAATAGATCATGTAAGGGCACTAACAGAAATGCCTCGTATTGCGGATGAGTGGAAGCGTGTCTTCGGTCAATTACCAACAGAAGCAGACATTCATGAGATGTATGAAGAGTTTGAAGAAATTCTCTTTTCTATTTTACCAAGTTATGCTACGCCGATTGATGGGGTAAAAGAAGTAATCGCTTCTTTACGTGAGAGAGGCATTAAAATCGGTTCAACAACGGGCTATACGAGAGAAATGATGGAAATTGTAGCAAAGGAAGCAGCGTTACAAGGATATAAACCTGATTTTCTTGTTACGCCAGATGATGTTCCAGCAGGCCGTCCATATCCATGGATGTGCTATAAAAATGCAATGGAACTTGGTGTGTATCCGATGAACCATATGATAAAAGTAGGGGACACAGTATCAGATATGAAAGAAGGTAGAAATGCTGGAATGTGGACAGTTGGTGTAATTCTTGGAAGTAGTGAGCTTGGTTTAACGCAATATGAAGTGGAGAGTATGGATTCGGTAGAGCTTCGCGAAAAAATATAAATAGTTCGTAATCGGTTTGCTGAAAATGGGGCTCATTCTACGATTGAAACGATGCAGGAGCTCGAAAACGTAATGGAACATATCGAGAAACAAGAACTTATTATTTCATAAAAGGGGCACGGGATCATGAATGAAAATCACTACTTATTATTAACACCAGGACCATTAACGACAACAAAATCAGTAAAAGAAGTTATGCTATACGATTGGTGTACGTGGGATGATGAATATAATACGATGGTGCAAGAAGTAAGAGCTAAACTTGTATCGTTAGCGACGAAGGAAGAAGAGAAATATACAACAGTGTTAATGCAAGGAAGCGGTACGTTTTCAGTTGAAGCAGTAATTGGTTCTGTTATTCCGGCAAATGGGAAGCTTCTCGTTTGTACAAATGGTGCGTACGGTAAGCGAATTGTGCAAATGGCAGAGATGTTACAGATTGATGTAGTGATCAGTCAAACAGAAGAGTGGGAACCTACTAATATTGTAGAAGTAGAAAAGTTATTGCAAGAAGATAAAGAGATTACGCATATTGCAGTTGTTCATTGTGAAACAACGACAGGAATTATAAATCCAATTGTAGATGTATGTAAATTAGGACAACAGTATGGAAAGGTTACAATTGTTGATGCGATGAGTAGTTTCGGCGGGATTGAAATAGACATTGCTGATTTACAAATTGATTTTTTAATTAGTAGTGCAAATAAGTGTATTCAAGGGGTTCCTGGATTCGGATTTGTAATCGCAAAACGTGATGAATTATTGAAGTGTAAAGGGCAAGGACGCTCTTTATCTCTTGATTTATATGATCAGTGGGAAACGATGGAAAAACAAAATGGGAAATGGCGTTTTACTTCACCTACACATGTTGTACATGCTTTTTATCAAGCGCTACTTGAGCTAGAAAAAGAAGGTGGAGTAAGAGCGCGTTACAATCGATATTACAACAATCAAAAACTACTAGTGAATAGAATGGGAGAAATCGGATTTAAGCCACTAGTAGATAAGAAATATCAATCTCCTATTATTACATCTTTCATTTATCCAAAAGAGGGGTTTGAGTTTCAACAGTTATATAATGAATTAAAGCGTTATGGATTTGTTATTTACCCTGGGAAAATTTCGAAAGTAGATACGTTCCGCATTGGAAATATCGGTGATGTACATGAAGAAGATATTAATCGCTTAGTTGATTGTATTGCTAAAGGAGCTGTTATTGGGTGAAAGTATTTTGCTTAGGTGGAGCAGGTAAAATTTGTCGTGAAGCTATTTTGGATTTAGTTCAATTTTCATCTTTTGAGACGATTACTGTAGCCGATTTTAACGAGGAAGAGGGCCGTAAAGTAGTAGAATGGCTCAACGATCCTCGTGTTGATTTTGTAAAAGTAGATGTAACGAATCACGAGGATACGGTTGCAAAAATGAAAGGTTATGACATTGTAATGGACGGTACGACGATAAAGCTAAACGGATTGTCGACTCGCTGTATTGCAGAAGCAGGCTGTCACGGTGTGAACTTAAATGGATTTGGTGAAGAAAATGAATCGCATGCTATATTTGTTCAAAATGAAAAAACATGTTTACCTGGATTTGGCATGACGCCAGGTGTAACGCAAATGATGGCAATGCATGCAGCAAATCAACTGGATACTGTAGAGTCCGTCCGTGTAAGTCACGGTTCGTATCGTCCGATTGCTTTTTCTGCTTCAATTACAGAGACAACGACATATGAATATGATCCACATTTATCATCGCGTATAGTGTATGAAGATGGTGAATTTAAGCAAGTACTTCCGTTTGCGCGTCCGAGAGAAATAGAATTGCCAGCGCCTTATGGTAAGGCAACACAGTATATCATTCCGCATTCTGAAACGATTACGTTAGCAAAGGCACTAGAAAATAAAGGTGTCAAACTGATAGAGACGAGAGGAACTTGGCCAAAGCAAAATATGCAACTTGTACGTGCTTTATATGATTACGGCATATTGCGTAATGATCAGATTGAAATAAACGGGAAAGAAATAGGAATTATGGATTGTATTTCGCAGTATTTATTGCAATCGAAAGAAGGTCAAGAAACAGAGCTTTATGGTTATGCACTTCATGTAGAAGTAATAGGTATGAAAAATAATGAGAAGCAAAGACATGTGTTATATCATACACATCCGTTATCTGATGGTTCTGTTGTAGGATGGGAAAAATTAAGAGCGTATACGAGAAACGTCGGTATTCCATTTGGGGTTGCTACAGAGTTAATTGCAAATGGAAATGTAAATAGGGTGGGTGTTGTTACGCCTGAAGAAGCCTTTGAAAATCCACAATTGATTTTTGATGAGCTAGCAAAGCGCGGTATTCATATTCATGAAGAAGTTTCTACTTATAAAGAAAATTATAACTTTGTATAAGTAAGGAAGTTTATAAGGGAGATATAAATGAGGTGAAGCTATGTCTGTAGTAGGAGAAGAAAGAAAGCGAACCATTCTTGAAAAGGTAGAATTTAAAGGGAAAGTAAAGGTCTCAGAATTAGCGAGAGAATTTGCTGTATCAACAGAAACGATTCGTCGATATTTAGAAGAATTAGATCGTGAAAAGAAGCTGAAAAAAGTGTATGGTGGAGCTGTTCAACTTCCAGGCGCTGGAGTAGAGGCACCAATGTTAGAAAGAGAAATGCTACATATAGAAGAGAAGAAAAGAATTGGTTATAAAGCAGCGACATTTGTAGAAGATGGTGATGTCATTGCAATTGATGATGGAAGTACACCGCTTCAGATGGTTCCATACCTTGTTCATCGTAAGAACTTAACAATTGTAACAAGTTCATTTCCAGTCGCAACACAATTAATTTCTTCTATTAATAAAAAGATGTTTCATGGTGAAGTTTTATTTATAGGTGGAAAAGTATCTCCAAAGCATTCGCGTGTATCAGGGTCTATTTCTCAGCAAGTCATACAGCAATTCCATTTTCATAAAGCGTTTGTTTCGATTGATGGGTTATTACCTAGTTTTGGAGTTTCCAGCTTTGAATTAGAGAAAGCGAAATTGTCAGAGGCGATGATGAAATTAGCTGAGAAAACATATATTTTATGTGATCATACGAAGGTAGGCGTGAAAGGGAATTATCGTATAGCAGCAATTTCGCGTATTCAACACGTAATTTGTGATAAAAAAATGCCATATAGCTTTGAAGAAGAACTTATGAAGCATAATATTCAGTGGACAGTTTGTTAAATACAGTGAAAGCACATAAACTCCCACCTAATTTTTAGGAGGGAGTTTTATTATCTGTAAATCGTAAAATAAAAGATTTGCAGTTATGCAAAAAGTGGACACATTTTCTCACCTCTTTCATATAATTTACCAATACAAAAAAAGTTGGTCGAAGGAAAGAAGGGAGAACATGTCAGAACGAATATATAATAAACTTGTATTGTACGCGAATATTTTGCAAAAAATAGGTGTCATCAATGAGAAGGAAAAAAGTGAAATTCTTCATACGATAGGTAAAAAAGCCCTTTGAATAAAGGGCTTTTTTATTTTGTACCTTTAAAAATATAAATTTAATGTAATATTCTCATTGACAATGATAATGAGATTCATTATCATTTATTTGTGATTAATTGATAAATGTTATCAATTGTGAAAATTATATATGATAGGGGATATTATTTTGAAAAAAAATTATATGAAGGCGCTAGTAGTAGCGACAACATTAGCGATTCCATTTGCTACGTACTCTACTCCAGCATTAGCGGCATTAAAAGTTGAAGCAAATCAATCGGTAGCAGCAGCGAGTGATCGCACGTATGATACTGAGATTAAAATATATAAGGACCAAAAAGATGAGCCATCTATGGTTTCTCAATATATAAAAGATCCTAAAGTAACGATTGCAGCTGGCAAAAAAATTGTCACTGTAACAATGCAAGATAGCGATTATTTTCAATATCTTAGAATAGAAGATAAAAACCAGCCTGGTGTATTTCATGATGTGAAGGTTTTGTCAGAAGATAAGAGGAAGAATGGAACGAAGGTAGTTCAATTTGAAATTGGCGAGTTTGAGAAGAAGCACAATATGCAAATGCATATACTTATTCCAGCTATTGGATATGATCACAAATATCAAGTTCAATTTGAAATTAAAGATCCAACTGTAGGTAACAAAGAAACAGAGAAACCAGATGATAACTCTAATTCAGGAAATACGGAAACGGATAATCCAGTTGATAATCAAAATATGATAACAGATAACAAATTAAGAGAGCTTGTTAATAAAAAAGTATTTAATAGAAAAGATTTAAATACACCAATTACGAAAGAAGATTTATTACAAGTAAAGGATTTGTTTTTAAATACAAATGAGATACTTGATTATAGTGCATTAAAATATATGCCAAATTTAAAATCTTTAACAGTTGCGAATGCGAAGATAAAGGATCCGTCGTTCTTTGCGAACTTAAAGCAATTAAATCATTTAGCTTTGCGTGGTAATGAATTTGCAGATGTAACGCCACTTGTTAAGATGGATAATTTAGAATCCCTTGATTTAAGTAATAATAAAATTACAAACGTTGCACCACTAACTGAAATGAAAAATGTAAAAAGTTTATTTCTATCAGGCAACCAAATAGAAGATGTAACAGCATTAGCGAAAATGGAACAACTAGATTACTTGAATTTAGCAAATAATAAAATTACGAACGTTGCTCCATTAAGCAATTTGAAAAATGTAACATACTTAACTTTAGCAGGTAATCAAATTGAAGATATTAAACCGCTTTATACGTTACCGTTAAAAGATTTAGTATTAACACGTAATAAAGTGAAAGATTTATCAGGCATTGATCAATTGAATCAATTACAAGAGCTATGGATAGGGAAAAATGAAATAACAGATGTTACTCCTCTAAGTAAGATGACACAGTTGAAAATTTTAAACTTACCCAACAACGAGTTAAAAGATATTACTCCATTATCAAGTTTAGTAAACTTACAAAAGCTTGATTTAGAAGCGAATTATATTTCAGACTTATCACCAGTTAGTAATTTAAAAAAATTAGTATTTCTAAGTTTTGTTGCAAATGAAATCCGTGATGTCCGACCAGTTATAGAACTAAGTAAGACGGCTTATATTAATGTCCAAAATCAAAAAGTATTTTTAGAGGAAACAGAAGTAAATAAAGAAGTAAAAGTACCTATATATGAAAAAGATGGTGAGATTTCTACGAAAATCCGTCTGAAGAGCGATAATGGTACGTATAGTAATGGTGTAGTGAAATGGAGTACACCAGGTGAGAAAGTATATGAATTTGGTGTGAAAGATCCATTCGCGGATACAGGAATCTTCTTTACAGGATCTGTTATTCAAAATGTAGTAGAAAGTAAAGACGGTAATACATCTAAAGAAGATGAGAAAACAGAAGTGGTAGAATTTAAAGATGTACCAAAGGGACATTGGTCAGAAGAAGCAATTAATTACTTAGCGAAAGAAAAATTATTTATAGGCTATGGAAATGGTGAATTTGGATTTGGTGATAACATTACTCGTGGACAAGTAGCACTTCTAATACAAAGATATTTAAAATTAGAAAATAATCTAGAACAAAAAACGGCATTTACAGATACGAAAGGAAATATGTATGAAACGGCTATTGATGCAGTGGTTCAAGCTGGAATTATGACAGGCTATGGAAATGGTATGTTCCGTCCGGATGGAGTATTAACTCGATATGAAATGTCAGTAGTACTACAAAGAGTATTTCAGTTAAAAGAAAATGAAAATAGTGCAGAGAATTTTAAAGATGTACCAAATGGCCATTGGGCGAAAGGATATGTGAAAGCTTTAGTGGATAATAAAATATCAAAAGGCGACGGGGAAGGGAATTTTTTAGGAGATAATTTCGTAACACGTGAACAATACGCACAGTTTTTGTATAATGCAATAAAGAAATAAAGTGAAACTTTATTCAGTGGGGGTTTTGTTCATTCCCCACTGATTAGTAGCCCTCACCAATCGGGCTGCCCGTTAATGCGGAATAAAAAATGAGGAAAATACGCTATTCTTTAATTAAAGAATAGCGTATTTTTTATGTGCATAATGAAATAGGAAATAGATAGGAGTATAGACATATGAATAGCCTATTTTAAAGAAGAACCACGAAACTATATTGACAAAAAAGCGTTCTCATGTGATAATTCAATTAAATTTTTAGAATAATCAAAAAATATTCCTTTTACATAGAAAGGATTCGAACCTTATATGAATATTATGCCGGGGGTGACGAAATGTTATTTTTTCTGAAGAAATGGAATGAATTAAAAGATGTGAAATCTGAATTGGCACTTCGTGATTGGTTTTATGGTACCAAAATTAGCTTATCGCTATGTACGTCAAAAGAGCCGTTAACATTTTTAGTAAATGTTGAGGGAAGAGATAAAGGGCTATTTTCGGAAGAAGATTTTATTGTCGTAAATTGCATGTGCGAGTCAGTATTTGAAAATGAAGAAAAACCAGCTGCAGAGTCATTTATGCATGCGGATATTTATAAAAAAAGTAGTGCAGGATGTATTTTACAAGTGCAGACTGTAGATAGTCATTTAATATCAGAGTTATATGGGGAAGAAGGAGAAGTAACGTTCGATAAACGCAGTGTGGAGCGTGTTTTCGGAAAAGAAGGTATAACAGAAATGACAATTCCAATTGTAGAAGATGAAAAAAATTCGCTGATTTATTAGAAAGCAATGTTCCGAATTTCATTGAAGGTGGAGGAGTAGTTCTTGTTCATAATTACGGCATGATTGTGTGGGGAAAAACGCCAGAAGAAGCGAAAAAATGGCTAGAGGGTATAGAATATTTAATGAACTATCATGTAAAGTTATTAATGATTAAGGGTGCAAGGAGCTCTGTTATATAAAAATGGATGTGATATGGATACAAGTTAATAAATAAATGAAAGCGTTTTAAAAATAATTTCACTCATAAAATATAGGTCTCCTTATTATATATAGATTACATGTTGACATGTAAGGAGGAACATATTTTGCGAGTTAAATATCATTTTCTGCCAAAGCAGCAAGTAACATTTTGCAAGATAAATGATTCTGGTGAAGAGGCACTGCAAATGATGAACGAAACGGGATTTCGAGCCATCCCGGTATTAGCAGAAGATGAGAAGAAATTCACGGGGATTATTTATAAAGTAGATTTATTAGAAAAAAAATGCAATAGCGGATTAGAGCATGTAAGTGCAGGGGATATGCTTGATGATTCCAATGCATTTATTTTTGAAAAGGATTCATTCTTCAGAGCTTTTTATGTAATTCGTCGGCTTCCGTTTTTAGCCGTACTAAATGATTATAATGAATTTGTCGGGATGTTAACGCATTCGAATATATTTGATGTTATTGAAGATTCATTTGGTATGCGAACAGGTGGTTATATATTAACAATTGCAACACAAGATTGTAAGGGAACGATTAAAGAGCTTGGGACATTGTTAAAAGCATATAATATCGGTGGCCTATTTACGTTAGATAACGGTGATCAATATATCCGCCGCGTTATTGTAAATATATCAGATGAGTTAGATGACACAAGATTAAAGCAATTAATCGGAAAAATAGAGAAAAAAGGATTCAGAGTGAGTCATGTAGATTATATTTAAGTTAAAAAAAGTACCTATCTGTTATATATAGATAGGTACTTTTTTGTCCCGCCATTTGTGGGCAGTAAAATCCGAGCCTCAAAATTCAGCGCAAGTAAAGAAGTTAAGTGGGGGGACGGATTGCCCATAAAAGCCCAATTGGTTAGGGCTGATTATATGTGAGTAATGAACTTTATTTTGAAACAGGAGGCGGGGATAATGCTAGATCAGATAAGAAAATAAAGTCTGCATGCTCACGAATTTTAGGGATAGAAGTTTCAATAACGCGTGATGTAATTTCACCTGGAGGGCCCACATGCCCGATAGCTACCATAATAGGTTTTTCTTGAATTTTTTTGATGAGTAATTGGGCTTGTTTTGAAATATGTCCTGCTGTATACACATCATCAAAAAATAGTTGGTTTTCAATAATAGGAACTCCTAATTCTTTTCCGATTTTTGGGACGACACTATTAGGATTCGTTTTACTATCTAAGTAAAATAAACCGTGTTTTTTACAAGCAGCAAGTATAAGGCGAACAATTCTTTCATCCGCTGTTACTTTTGACCCCATATGATTGTTCATTCCAATTGCATGCGGTACTTCTTGAATCGCTTGTTCAAGTCGGTTGTTTATTTCTTCATCGCTTAAATCAGTTGTAATTGCTTTCGGCCCAAGCCATTCTTTTTTACCTTTTATAGGTTCCATTGGCATATGTATAATAACTTCATGGCCTTTCTTATGGGCAGCTATTGCATCTTCTTTTGTGGAAGGAAGAAAAGGCATAACAGCAACAGTGAGTGGAATGGGAAGTGATAACATTTGATTAGTCCCCTTCATATTATTTCCGAAATCATCAATGACAATAGCAACTTTATTCGTATGAGCATTTGCTTGAATAGGAAATAAGAAGGACGGTAAAAACAAAACAATGATGAATAATGCAATCGTATATTTTCGCATATAAATATTTCCTTTCTATTGTTATCCCGCTATTTGTGGGGAGTAAGACTCCCACCTCAACATTGGGCTGGATAGGTGGGAGACCCACTGCCTATAAACGCCCGATTGGTGAATGCTAATAATCAGTGGGGGCTGAACAAAAAACACTGATTAAAGTTTCACTTTATCAATCATCATTATGTTTTGCTTTTTTATATAAATTAAACAAAAAATGTCGAAGAAAAGTAGATGGAAAATTAAGAATCCTCGGTTTACGTAGAATTTATAAAAAAACAAGATGAAAAAAATGTCTATTATTGCGAATGTATTTACAAAGATAGAATAATTTGTAATAATTCTCAAAGTGAGGGTAAAGATTTGTAAATTACAGGGAGAAAATGTTAAATTTTCTGATTCTTCAAATTTGCATATGATTAAGTAGTTAAAAAAGTCAATGGAGAAGTGAAGTTAAGAGCATGGAAGTATAATAAGGGGGATATGGATGTTTACTGTAAAAAGGAAGTACACATTAGAAAAGCTTTCACGTGATATTCATATGAAACGTGAAGAAATGATTCAACTAGGATTAACAAGTGGGCTAAATAGTAGGGAGACAATTCAAGTTAGTCAAGAATTGGACAAGCTTATTTTACAATATCAATGTTATAAAGAAAAACAAACACCGAAATGGTTTTCAATTATAAAAATACCTATTTTCCAAATCGGGTATGAAGGAAAATCAAATAATTTTTGGCGAATGCTTGTGGCTGGTTTTATGAAATAAGTATAATTACCCTTATAGGATAAGGATAATTATACTATGTGTAACGGAATTTCGATATGAACTGTTGTTCCTTCGTTTTCTGTACTGTCAATAAAAATATGCCCATTATACATCTCTACAATTCGTTTACATATGACAAGTCCAAGACCTGTTCCAGTATCTTTATTAGTAAAGAACGGATGAAAGAGGTGTTTTTGAATATGTTGTGGAATCCCTTTTCCAGTATCTATAATCTGCAATTGTGCGTGTGTTTCATTGTTTTTTACTACAATGGTTAGTGTATCACTAGAAGTCATGGCCTCAATTGCATTTTTTGTAATGTTTAAAACCACTTGTTTCATATGGTCTTTCGAACAACGGATATGAACAGGATGGTCTGGCAAATGTAAATGGAATGCAATGTTATGTAAATTCGCCTCAGATTGAATAATTAATGCTACCTCATTTAGAATTGTTCTTACATCATACGTTTGTTCGATGATGGCGGTTGGCTTTCCGAGAATAAGAAATTCACTTACAATTTCATTGATTCGCTCTATTTCTTGTTCAATTACGGAAAAGTAGAACTGATCTTGCTCATCTTTATATTTCTCTTTTAATAGAGCGACGAGCCCTTTAATTCCAGTAAGAGGATTACGGATTTCGTGTGCTGTACTCGCTGCAAAAGTTCCAACTAATTCAATTTTCTGTAGTTCATTTTGTTGTCTTTCAAGTTTTGTTTGCCGTTTTAACAACATATATTGAGCAAGTAAAAATAAAATAGACATTAAAAATAAAGTAGCTATACACTCTATTGTAACCCACTGGTATAAGGTTTTTTGATGAATAGGTAATGGAGAAACAGAAACCTTCCAATTTAATCTTTGGAGTGGGGTAGTAAGCATATTAGAATGCGTATCACTTGTGTCGTTATTATCATCGGTTAGAAAAACTACATCATGTTTATCAGTTACCTCAAAATGGTATTGTGGTTTAATGGCATTTAAAGAAGATGAAATGTAATCAAAGCGTAAACTAGCTAATAATAATCCTGAGAGCTCCTTCTGTTTATTAAATATGGGGGCAGCAATTATAATAGCTTTATGTCCAAGAACGCGATCAGTAATGACTGATGATACAGTGGTTTTTTTAGTTTGGAGCGCGTCTTGAATATATTTACGGTCTGAAACATCTATAGGCTTTGATTCATCTTCAGATGCGATTGTAATGACTCCTTCTGGTGTAGCGTAATATAGACCAGAAAAGCGTGCATCGTTTCCATCTGTATCATGTACAATTTGTTTAATGCCATTTATATTACCAGTCTCGGTGCCTACAACTTTTGCAAGCATGTCTAAAGCAGAAATTGCTTCACCAAGATGATGATCCAAATAATCTCTATATAAAAAGAGAACTGTATGAGCAGATAATTTGTTTTCCTGTTTCATTTTATATGTATGATACGAATAAAATGTAGCACCAATCCCTATTGTCGGTAGGATAACAAGCAATATATATACAATTATGCTTTGGAATTTGACTTTCAAATGTGGTACTCCTTCTTTTTTTATTATCATTATATATAAACTATGTTAAAATTGTCATGTTTTTATTCAAGAATGATTCTTAATATATTAGGGGAGAGGAAATGGATGAGTGAATGCTCATTCGGAATTCACATGAAGTATGAAGTGGCATTTTCTTTTTATTGCTGAGAATTTAAGTGAAGGGTTGAAAGTTGTATGACATCAAATAATGAACGAGAAGATATTTCTCAATCTTTAAAAGTATTTATTGCATTATCTCGTGTACATCGTTCTGTTATGGATACTACAAATAAATCTATACAAAGTAACGGATTAAATCCAACTGAATTTGCTGTATTAGAACTGCTATATCATAAAGGCGGTCAACCACTTCAGCAAATTGGTGAGCGTATTTTAATAGCTAGTGGCAGCATTACATATGTTGTAGATAAGCTGGAGAAAAAGGGATTAGTAAAGAGAATTCCATGTCCGAATGACAGACGTGTTATTTACGCGCAATTAACTGAGTCTGGCGAGAACTTTATTGCTTCTATTTTTCCGGGGCATGAGAAAGTTATACATCAGTCTTTTGAAATGTTAACGAAAGATGAAAAAGATGAATTACTTGATTTATTAAAAAAAATTGGGAAGTATGAAAAATAATATGTTCCAAAGGAGCTTTGGATAAATAAATCCAAGGCTTTTTTATTTGTAATGAACTCAGGGCAGTCACTGCCGAAATTTGTTGAAAATTAAGAGGGAATTCAAGAATACGTATTGAATTATAATAAAGGTATGTAATGGAGAGGAGGCTCGTTCATGTCATTTAAAGACTATGAATATAAACGCCCAAATATTGAAGAGTTAAAAGAGAAATTTACTGTTGCTTTAGAGAAGTTTGATAACGCAAAAACTGTAGAAGAACAAAAACAAGTCATTCATTCAATTAATGAGATTCGCAACGATTTTGGTACAATGGGAAACCTTTGTTACATTCGCCATTCTGTTGATACGACGGATACTTTTTATAAGGAGGAGCAGGATTTCTTTGATGAATTCTCTCCAGTTGTACAAGGATATGGTACAAAATATTATAAGGCACTCATTAATTCTCCATTTCGTGAAGAATTAGAGGCGTATTATGGAAAACAATTATTTGCTCTAGCAGAATGTGATTTAAAAACATATTCAGATGAAGTCGTGAAAGATTTACAATTAGAAAATAAATTATCATCGCAATATACACAGTTATTAGCATCTGCAAAAATTGACTTTGCTGGAGAAGAAAGAACGTTATCGCAACTGATTCCGTTTATGCAAGGAAAAGAAAGAAGCGAACGTAAAGCAGCAAGTGAAGCATACTACGGATTTTTAGCTGGAAATGAGGAAGAACTAGATCGTATTTATGATGAGCTTGTTAAAGTGAGAACGAAAATCGCAAAATCTTTAGGTTTCAAAAACTTTGTTGAACTTGGATATGCAAGAATGTACCGTACAGATTATAATGCGGAGATGGTGGCTAATTACCGTCAGCAAGTGCTAGATTATATCGTTCCCGTTACAACGGAATTAAGAAAGCGACAACAAGCACGTATCGGTGTAGAGAAGTTAGCTTATTACGACGAAAACTTTGAGTTTGCTACAGGTAACCCAACTCCAAAAGGAGATGCGGATTGGATTGTTGATCATGGAAAGACAATGTATAAAGAGTTATCGGCTGAAACAGATGAATTTTTCAATTTCATGCTAGATAATGATTTATTAGATTTAGTTGCGAAAAAAGGAAAAGCTGGTGGCGGATATTGTACATATATTGAGAATTATAAAGCGCCATTTATTTTCTCAAACTTCAATGGAACATCTGGTGACATTGATGTATTAACACATGAAGCAGGTCATGCCTTCCAAGTATATGAAAGTCGTAAATTTGAAATTCCAGAATATAATTGGCCAACATATGAGGCGTGTGAAATCCACTCTATGAGTATGGAATTCTTTACATGGCCATGGATGAAGCTATTCTTTGAAGAAGATGCAGATAAATATTACTTCTCTCACTTAAGTTCAGCACTTCTGTTTTTACCTTATGGTGTATCTGTTGATGAATATCAACATTATGTATATGAAAATCCTGAAGCATCACCTGAAGAGCGTAAGACAGCATGGCGTAACATAGAGAAGAAATATTTACCACATCGTGATTATGAGGAGAATGATTATTTAGAGCGCGGTGGTTTTTGGCAACGTCAAGGGCATATTTATAGCTCACCGTTTTATTATATTGATTACACGCTTGCTCAAATTTGTGCGCTACAATTTTGGAAACGTGCAAGAGATAATAGACAAGAGGCGTGGGAAGATTATGTGAATCTGTGCCAACAAGGTGGAAGTAAATCGTTCTTAGAATTAGTAGAGGTTGCAAATTTAACATCACCATTTGCTGAAGGCTGTGTGAAAAGTGTTATTACAGAAATTGAAGCATGGTTACATGCGATTGACGACACAAAATTGTAAAAAACATGCGCTTTTTTCACATGTTTAACATCGACATAATGGGAAAATGATGAGATAATAAAAGAAAATTCAGAATACTGAAGGGGTGTTTCTAATAAGGAGCACCTCTTTTCACCAACAAAAGGGGGGAACAAGTATGCTTCAATCTAATATGGATGTAAGTTTAGAAAGTTTAGTAAACTCATTACAGGCTACTCGAAGCACGCTATTATCAGAAATTGAAATGTTAAATGACACAGAAGTGAATGTAAAGCCACGCCGTGATAAATGGAGTATTATTCAAATTTTACACCACTTGCATTTAGTTGAACAATCTGTCACGTCTGCCCTTGTATATGCTTTACAAAAAAATGAAAGAAACATGACTCCATTTAAAGACCTCCAACTTACGCTTGATCGCACACATAAACGAGAAGCTCCTCAGCAAATGCAACCAACAGAAACTTTAATGAAAAAACAGCAAGGAATTCAATTACTAGAACATTCACGCCAAGAACTATTACACGCGCTTCATAGTGTTATAGATGAAAAAGATTTATTTGAAAATGGATTAAAGCATCCTGTTTTTAATGATCTGAATTTGTATCAATGGGTTCAATTTCTTGATTTGCATGAACAAAGACATCTTACGCAGTTAAAAGAGGCGAAACATGCAATTTTGCAACGCTAAAGTGGAAGAAGTGGGAAACCACTTCTTTTTTGATACGTGCATAGTTTTCTTTCTTATTTTGGAATACTACATGGAGAAAGAAAAGAAGGAGTTGAAAAAACATGTCTAAGAAGAAGCGAGAAGAAGAGCGCGCCTGGAAAGCACGTAAAGAAAATCAACAACCGCACGGAAAAGTGAAAGCTTTTGCTGAATTAGTTGAAGGAACAGAAAAAACGTGATGAGTATTTCATCACGTTTTTTGTATGAGTGGAAAAGTTAATAAAAAGGTTGTACCGATTCCTTTTTCACTTATAATATCAATTTTTCCATTCATAGCTTGAACAACACTGAATACGACCATCATTCCAAGTCCAGTACCTTTTTCTTTCGTTGAATAAAAGGGCGAACCAAGACGTTTTACTTGTTCTGAATCCATACCGACTCCTGTATCTTTTATATATAACTGAATATGCTTATGATCAGGAACTAATGTGAAATAAAGATCACCGCCTTTTGGCATAGCCTCAATGCAATTTTTTAAAATATTTAATAAACATTGATTTAGTTTTTGCTTTTCTCCAGCGATAAAAAAAGAAGTGCTTTGCTTTATATAATGAGTACGTACATTTGTTAAATTAGCAAGCGGTGTAATTAACGACAATGCATGTAGTAATTCTTCTTCTAACTGTAATGTTTGTTCTTTTTCAATGCTTGGTTTAGCAAAGGTTAAATAATCTGTAAGAACATGATTTGCTTGTTCGATGCCATTAATGGCAATGTCGATATATAATTTTCGTTCCTGCTCAGTGCATGTATCTGATTGTAACAGTTGTAAAAAACCTTTCGTTGAAGTTAATGGATTGCGAATTTCATGAGAGATAGACGCTGCCATTTCACCAATTAAATGAAACTTTTCAGCATTTATAAGTTCGTTTTGGAGACGAACTTGAGTTTGTAATATGTGTAGTAAATATAAAATTAGAATCGTACCAAGCATTGAACATAATTCATACACAATAATATGCGGTATATAATCAGTCTTATTTGTAACCTTTGAAAGGAAGAAGGGTATCCAACTAAATCCGTATGTGAGACTGTAGATAATAGCAAGTGTTATTTTTATACGATTAGAAGTTCGATTGAAAAATTTATATGTTAATAATAGAACAATAAATAGAAGAACAGAACCGATAAGAGATGGGAAAACACCTATCCCACCTAATAATAAGCGATATATGTTTAATACAACTAAGATAGAACCACCAGCAATAGGCCCTCCCGTTAATGTACCGACAATTAATACAATATGGCGCATATCAAATTGAAAACCATTATTTGTTTTTGCTGCAAATGTAATACAGAGTACGGTAGCAAGGCAACAGAGTACAATGAATATAGCTGAATTTAATTTAGGAGAGCGTTTCCCTTTTTGATTCCAAAATAAATGATATACGAGCATTGTAATCAGGATGAATAATATATTTAAAAAGAGATAAATAATAAAGGGTTTCAGTGGGATGCCTCCTCTCTTCTTATATTAAATTAATCATACTATAAAATGAAAGAAATGAAATAATAAATAGCTGAAAAATCAGAAATTTTTACGCTAGTATACAATATGTTACAATAAGCTGTGTCAATGAAAGAAGAAATTCCGTGCACCGCGCGGGAGAGGTTCGCGAACTCCCTCTATAAAAAACTATGGAAACAACAATATCCTTAGGTATTGTTTTGTTTTTTTATTGTGACAGTTCAAGAACGTTCTTTCTTCTTATTTATAGTAGAGAAGGAGAATGAGTGAAATGAAAAAAGAAAAAGCAGTTGTTGTTTTTAGTGGAGGACAAGATAGTACGACATGTTTATTTTGGGCAATAGAGCAGTTTGCAGAGGTAGAAGCTGTAACGTTTAATTACAATCAACGTCATAAGCTAGAAATTGATTGTGCAGCGGAAATTGCAAAAGAACTAGGAATAAAGCATACGGTACTAGATATGAGTCTATTAAATCAACTTGCTCCAAATGCTTTAACGAGAACGGATATGGAGATTACACATGAAGAAGGTGAATTGCCATCGACATTTGTAGATGGACGAAATTTACTCTTCTTATCATTTGCTGCTGTATTAGCAAAACAAGTTGGAGCACGTCATATTGTAACGGGTGTATGTGAAACTGATTTCAGTGGTTATCCAGACTGCCGTGACGTGTTTGTGAAATCGTTAAATGTTACTTTAAATTTATCTATGGATTACCCGTTTGTCATTCACACGCCACTTATGTGGATTGATAAGGCTGAAACATGGAAATTATCAGATGAACTTGGAGCATTTGAGTTTGTTCGAGAAAAAACATTAACATGTTATAACGGAATCATTGGTGATGGTTGCGGTGAATGTCCAGCATGTCAACTTCGTAAAGCAGGATTAGATACGTACCTACAAGAACGCGAAGGAGCGAACAACTAATGGATAACTTTTTTGGATTTCGCATCGTAGAGAATTTGCAAAAAATGGACAAGGATATTCAGCGTAAACAACTCAAATACCATAATAAAAGAGTAATGGTCAGCAAGGAATTTACATTTGATGCAGCACACCATTTACACTGTTATGAAGGGAAATGTAAAAACTTACATGGTCACACATATAAAGTTGTATTTGGAATTAGTGGATATGTAAATGAAATAGGTCTTGCAATTGACTTTGGAGATATAAAAGAAATTTGGAAGAATGAAATAGAAATTTATCTAGATCATCGTTATTTAAACGAAACGTTACCTGCAATGAATACGACTGCTGAAAATATGGTCGTTTGGATTTATGAAAAGATGGCAGAAGCACTAACAAAAGAGAATCGAGTGAACGAATATAAAGGAGCTCGCGTTGAATTTGTTCGTCTATTTGAGACGCCGACTAGTTATGCGGAAGTAAGACGGGAGTGGATGCTTGATGAGTAAAATCCCTGTCTTAGAAATATTCGGTCCGACTATTCAAGGTGAAGGAATGGTTGTAGGGCAAAAGACAATGTTTATCCGTACAGCTGGTTGTGATTATAGCTGTGCTTGGTGTGATTCTGCTTTTACGTGGGATGGATCAGCTAAAGATCAAATTAGACAGATGACACCAGAAGATATTTGGGATGAGCTTGTTGCAATTGGAGGAGAAAATTTTTCTCATGTTACGATTTCAGGTGGAAATCCGGCATTACTGAAAAATATTGAGTTTCTTCTTTCTATATTAAAAGAAAATGGAATGCGAACGGCAATTGAAACGCAAGGGAGTAAATGGCAAGATTGGTTACTTCAAATTGATGAGATAACAATTTCTCCAAAACCACCAAGTTCAACGATGAAAACAGATTTTCAGAGGTTAGATGCTATTATTCAGAAACTAGCAGGAAAAGATATTAGTTTAAAAGTAGTAGTATTCGATGATCATGATTTTGAATATGCAGTTAAGATGCACGAACGTTATCCAAAGGTACCATTTTTCTTACAAGTAGGAAACGATGATACAAAAACAGTGGATGATGCGATGCTTATAAAAAAATTATTAGATAAGTATGAATGGCTGATTGATAAAGCTGTAAATTGTAAAGAGATGAATGATGCAAAAGTATTGCCTCAGCTTCATGCGTTAGTATGGGGAAATAAGCGCGGCGTATAACGAGAAGGGATGTTTAAAATGACAGGAAGATTAGATGAAGATTTAAAAGATGTAACATTACTAGGGAATCAAAATACAAAATATTTATTTGAATATAGCCCAGAAATATTAGAGGTATTTGATAATAATCATCCAAACCGTGATTATTTTGTAAAATTCAATTGTCCTGAATTTACAAGTTTATGCCCGAAAACAGGACAACCAGATTTTGCAACAATTTATATTAGCTATATTCCAGAGCAAAAAATGGTAGAGAGTAAATCTTTAAAGTTGTATTTATTTAGTTTCCGCAATCACGGTGATTTCCATGAAGATTGCATGAACGTTATTATGAACGATTTAATTAAATTAATGGATCCACGTTATATTGAGGTATGGGGGAAATTCACACCACGTGGTGGTATTTCAATTGATCCATACTGCAACTACGGGCGCCCAGGGACGAAGTATGAACAAATGGCTGATTACCGCATGATGAACCACGATCTATATCCGGAAACAATTGATAATCGTTAATAGAAAGAAAGGGCCTGTATAGTATACAGGCCCTTTCTTTCTATTATATTATGCATTTTGATTAATGACAGTATAGTTTTTATGACTTACAACTGTAAGAGGTTCCATATCTAGTTCTCTAAAATTCTTCATAATTGTTATATCAACAATAACAGAGTTTTGATTTACTTTTTGAACACGGCCTTGCATTCCACCTTTAAATTCGATGATATCTCCAGTTTCTGCGATCTGCATAAGCAACTCTCCTTGTTACAGTTTTCCCAAAAAAAGAATAAATTTGGGTTTTTTTATTTCCTCCTATTTTGAACCATATTTCCTACTTTGTAAATGTTTCCAAAGTAAAAATTCGAAAAATATTCACTTTTTGTAAGAAAATATGTAGAAAATCCATGTTTTTTGAAAAAAATAGCAAAAATGCGAGAATCTTTATATCGAGGTATAATGAAAAAGTAGAATAACCTGCTGAAGTGGGAGAAATTAGAGGCGGTAAAATGATGTTTGAATTTGTGGGGAGTGTTATAGCTTTAATTTTATTTTTATTTTCTTATATGCATTTAAAAAAGATTCGTCAATATGATACGAGTACATATTTTGATGGGATGGATGGTATCCATGCTTCGATAACACATGATAATGGTGGGGAGATGTAAAGGTATATAACTCTATTTTCTTGCGTGGTATGATGTTTAGAACTAGTGCATAATAGAGTTCATAAGTGATGAATGGAGAGTGAAAAGAATGAAGACTTCTTTTATTCGTCATGGTCGCTTAGATTGTACTATAGAACCAATGACGGTTACATCCTTTCATGAATGGATAAAAGGATATGACTTACATACTATAACAGAAAAACAACCTATACCATTGGAAACAAGAGAAGCGGTTGAAGTAGCGAAATTGATTGTAACGAGTGATCAAAAGTGTGCTGTACAGTCAGCAGCTGAATTAATGGATTCTTTATGTTTTATACAAAATTCTCTTTTTAGGGAAGTGGCAGTTCCGGCGAGCTTTTATGCGCCAAAATGGTTGAAGTGTAAACTTAACGTATGGATGTGTATTGGACGAGCATTATGGATACTTGGTTACCATAAAAATGTTGAATCTTATAAGGAAGTAAGAGAGAGGGCAAGGCAAGCAGCTTACGTATTACATCGTTATGCTCTCGTACATGGAAGTATTGCTCTTGTAGGTCATAATTATTTTAATTCGATGATTGGAACGGAGCTGAGGGCAATGGGATGGTCTGGTTCGCCTATTTTGCATAGAAAGCCATGGGGATGTACAACATATACGTTTCACGAGGCGATGGATGGAAATATATTAAATACGAATTTAACATAAAAGCACACGATTTATATAAATCGTGTGCTTTCTTTTTAAGATATAGAAATTTTGACGTTTAATGGTTTTACGAGATGAGCATAAGGTTCGCCTACTAGCATAACAATTTCATCTTTTTTATAACCTAACTTTTCGTATAGTGAATAGGCGCGTGTGTTTTCTAAATTAACAAGTAAAGCGATTTTTTCATGCCCTTTTTCAGTTGCATAGATTTCGGCAACTTCAATTAATTTAGAACCGATACCTTTTCCGCCGTGTGCACTTGAAACTGATAGTGTATCAATGTAATACTCATCAAGCTCAGCTTCTTTTTCTAACGTAATTGATTCATCTTTATGTAATTCTCTTAAGTGATGTACAATTGGTGCGTCAAGCTGTGTTGCTTCACTACCGTGATAAGCGACAATAACTCCAACTGCACTCTCGTCTTGTTCATAGACAAAACAGTTTTCGTAGCTCAGACGGTTATTTTCTTTTGAGAACCATGTCTCAAGTCCTAGTAATACTTCTGCTTCATCTGTGCTACCTGTGATTTTTTCAGCAATTTCATGCAGAGCATTATACAATAAAGGAGCTATTGCCATTGCATCTGTCTTTTTTGCTTTCCGAATCATAGTATCCCTCCTAGTTCTATTTGTATATTGTAGCATAGTGGTATGGAACTTTGCATAATTGAATGCCGAAATGTTTGATATAGAGAAGTAGCTATGTTAGTATATGATATTTAGTGGACATATAGTAAAACGATATTGTTTGCGAAATAACGAAAATAAAATCATGGCATAACAACGAGATAAAGTGAAACGTTAATCAGTAAGATTTTTTGTTCATTCCACGACTGATTAGTAGTCAACACCAATCGCACTACCTGCAAATAGCGGGATAAATTTACAGTTGTTGACCTATAGAATATACGATAAAATAAAATATTGCAGAGAGGTGAAATACATGGATAAAGAATTAGCAAATACAATTTTAGATCAGCTAAAAAATGGTGAAATAAAGGAGTATGTTGTTACGAAAGATGTATTTTATACGTTCAGAGAAGTTGTTGTAAATAGAGAAGACTTTAAGCATTTCATTGGTAACGCACAGCGAGGCGGGCAAGTGATTTATACATATTCAGAAACGCCACGTTCATAAAGGGGAATTTTGATCAGCAGGGCATCTCTCACTGATTAGTAGCCTTTCACCAATCGGACGTTTAATGCGGGATAAATAAAAGATAAAGGAGAGGGGATTTATGGGCGATTTTAAACAAGGCATTTTACCACATTGGGATTATATGTGGAAAGATAGAGCCGGCAATCGATTTATGGGAATGGTTATGTATCCAGAGAAACGAAAATGTTCAGCAAAAATGCTTCAGAAAATAAAAAGAGCATATGAAGAAGCAGTAGAAATTAAAGTAACTGTACAAGTTCGACATACATATCAGTACGTAGAAGGAATGATTGTATACTTTGATGAAGAGGCTCCGGTATGTACAATGATTGATAAAGATGAAAATCCGCATCATATATTTGTAAAAGATATTTTGCGCATTGAGCACTCTGAATAAACTTTTCATAAATAAATTGAAGTTCCATAATAATAATCTTTTTCTATAATAGTTATCTTTTAGTATGTAACGAGAAACGAAAGTATATGTATAATATATTTAATAAGGTAAATTTGATAAATGTAATCGTTTTTTAGAGCAGATTATAGTTTCATATCTGTTCTTTTTTGCGTGATGCTGGAGAAATATATTTCTTCAGCATCTACCGTTTTATGACAAAATATATTGTTAACTTTTTTAAAAATAAGGTTAAATTCGTTGACAACTTTTTTGAAAAGCACTTTATTGACATGAGTTTTAGAATGTTGTTTCATAGTCATTGTATTGAAAAAAAACGGCTATCATGTCGAAAAGTAAAAGTTAAAAAAAGAAAGAATTTATACATATATCTTGTGTCTTATTTTGAAACGTAATACAATATATAGAGAAATCAAGAACAACATATAGAGAATATAGATTTGAGAGGGAGGGTCGGAAATGTTAGTTGCATATGATTCTATGACAGGAAACGTGAAGCGTTTCATTCACAAATTAAATATGCCGGCCGTTCAAATTGATGAAGATCTAGTAATAGATGAAGACTTTATTCTTATTACGTATACAACAGGTTTTGGCAATGTACCAGAACGTGTTTTAGACTTTTTAGAGCGCAATAATGAAAAATTAAAAGGCGTATCTGCAAGCGGCAATCGTAACTGGGGAGACATGTTCGGTGCAAGTGCTGACAAGATTTCTACTAAATATGAAGTGCCTATTGTATCAAAATTTGAGTTATCTGGAACAAATAACGATGTAGAATATTTTAAGGAAAGGGTGCGGGAGATTGCGACACATTGAACTGAATAATGAAATCACGCAAATGCAGGACGGTTTTTATCAGCTTCATAAAGATAAAGAGGCATTAGAAGTCTTTATGGAAGAAGCTAGAGAGAATACCGTTCCTTTTAATAGCGTGGCAGAGCGAATGGAGTATATGAAAGAACATGATTACTATTACAACGTTCTGGACGAGTATAGCTTGGAGGAAGTAGAGGAAGTATATAACATCGCTTATGGTGAAAACTTCGAGTTCCAATCTTATATGGCAGCATCTAAGTTCTACAAAGATTATGCGTTAAAAACGAATGATCAAAAACAATACTTAGAAAGCTATGAAGATCGTGTAGCAATTGTTTCATTATACTTAGGACGCGGTGATGTTTCGAAGGCAAGACAATTCGCAAGCATGATTGTAAAACAAAACTACCAACCAGCGACACCAACCTTTTTAAATGCGGGAAGAAGCAGAAGAGGAGAAATGGTGTCTTGTTTCTTGTTAGAGATGGACGATAGCTTAAATTCGATCGGCTTTAACATTAATACTGCGATGCAATTATCGAAAATCGGCGGGGGAGTAGCTTTAAACTTATCTAAGCTACGCGCACGCGGTGAGCAAATTAAAGGTATCGACAACGCTGCAAGTGGCGTAGTACCTGTTATGAAATTGCTTGAAGATTCGTTTTCATATGCGAATCAGCTTGGTCAACGAAAAGGTGCCGGTGCAGTATATTTAAACATTTTCCATTGGGATATTATTGAATTCCTTGATACAAAAAAAATAAATGCCGATGAGAAGAGCCGTATTCAGTCTCTATCAATCGGAATTATCGTTCCAAGTAAGTTCTTTGAGCTTGCTGAGAAAAACGAACCTTTCCATGTTTTCGCGCCTTATACGGTTTATAAAGAATATGGCAAGCATTTAGATGATATTGACATTGATGAAATGTACGATGAATTAATGAGCAATCCGAAAGTGAAGAAGAAGCCACTAGATATTAGTGCACGTGATATGCTTATTAAAATCGCTATGATTCAGCTTGAGTCTGGTTACCCATACTTAATGTTTAAATCAAATGCAAATAATCAACATCCATTGAAGGATATTGGAACTGTGAAGATGTCGAACTTATGTACAGAAATCTTCCAGCTTCAAGAAACTTCAGAAATAAATGATTACGGTACAGATGACATTATCCGTCGTGATATTAACTGTAACTTAGGATCGTTAAATATCGTAAACGTAATGGAAAATAAAGAAATTCGTGAAGCAGTTCATGCGGGAATGGAAGCTTTAACAGCTGTTTCTGATATGACGATTATTCCGAATGCACCAACTGTGAAAAAAGCAAATGACGAGCTTCATTCAGTTGGACTTGGAGCAATGAACTTACACGGATATTTAGCAAAAAATAAAATCGCTTATGAAAGTGCAGAAGCGAAAGAATTCGCTCGTACATTCTTTATGATGTTAAATTACTACTCTATTGAGAAAAGTATGGAAATCGCTACAGAAAAAGGCGAGACATTTAAGGACTTCGATAAATCTGATTATGCGAATGGCACATACTTCGAAAAGTATGAAACGACAGATTACAGCCCAGTAACTGAAAAAGTTCAGCAACTATTTGAAGGAATTCATATTCCAACAAAAGAAGATTGGACAAGTTTAAAAGAGCAAGTACAGAAGAATGGTTTATACAACTCATATCGTCTTGCCATTGCTCCAACACAATCAATCAGTTACGTTCAAAATGCAACTTCAAGCGTAATGCCGATTGTAAGTCAAATCGAATCAAGAACATATGCGAATGCGACAACATATTATCCAATGCCGTATTTATCAAAAGATACGTTCTGGTACTATAAATCTTCTTACGATATGAATCAGTTTAAATTAATTGATTTAATCGCAGAAATTCAAGAACATATTGACCAAGGAATTAGTACAATTCTTTACGTTAATAGTGATATTTCAACACGTGAATTAGCACGTTACTACATCTATGCACATAAAAAAGGCTTAAAGAGTCTGTATTATACGAGAACACGTAAATTAAGCGTGGAAGAGTGTGTGGCTTGTACCGTTTAATATAAAAAGTGAGACATGATGAGCAGGGTTTTCTGAACCCTGCTCATGCTTAGTTATCATATTTAGAGAAGGGGCGATTTAATGCGTGCGGTAAACTGGAACAAAAAAGAAGATGATTTTAGTTTAATGTTTTGGAAGCAAAACATCGCTCAGTTTTGGACAGAAGAAGAAATTGCGGTTTCGTCTGACAAAAATACTTGGGTGCAATTATCGAAAGAAGAGCAAATTGCTTATAAGCGTGTATTAGGTGGTTTAACACTTTTAGATACGAAACAAGGTGGCGAAGGAATGCCACTTGTACTGGTTCATCTTGAAAATTTACAAGCGAAAAGTGTATTAGCTTTCATGGGAGCTATGGAAGAAGTACATGCGAAAAGTTATAGTCACATTTTCACAACATTAGCTACAGAAGAAGAGATTGATGATATTTTTGACTGGGTAGACAATCATCCGTTACTTGAGAAAAAAGCTGGTATTATTACTAGTTACTATCGTCGTTTATTAAAGCCTGAAGTAACAAAAAAAGAGTTATACATGGCAATGGTAGCAAGTGTGTTCTTAGAAAGTTACTTATTCTATAGCGGATTCTTCTATCCACTTTACTTAGCTGGTCAAGGAAAACTAACAGCAAGTGGTGAGATTATCAACTTGATAATTCGTGATGAGTCAATTCACGGCGTATTCGTCGGTATTTTAGCACAACAAATCTTCGCAGAACTTTCTGCAGAAGAGCAACAAGAAGTGCAAAAAGAAACACAAGAGTTATTAATGGAACTATATGAAATTGAAATGGCCTATACAGAAGAAATTTACACTTCTATCGGTCTTGTAGAAGATGTAAATCGTTTCGTTCGTTACAATGCGAATAAAGGGCTTATGAACTTAGGACTTGAGCCGAAGTTTGAAGAAGAAGAAATTAACCCAATCGTTTTAAATGGTTTACGTACAGATACGAAAAACCATGATTTCTTCTCTGTAAAAGGAAATGGTTACGTAAAAGCAACGAACGTTGAAAAGTTAGCTGACGATGACTTCGTGTTTAACTTTTAATATAGGATTATAAAGAAAAACTGTCTTATTCATTGATAAGACAGTTTTTCTTTATAATTTTGTTTACATAACACTATTATTTTTGTATAGCGATTTATATTTGGGAAGTTCTATTCGTTTAACGGATAGAACTTTTTTGTAATTAAATGGGTATTTACAAACTTTTTGTATCGGTGTATTATTTAACTAGTACACTGATACAAAAGGAGGGAAGAAATGAAAATAGAGTTTTCTCCAAATACACCAATTTACATTCAGGTAATGGAATACATAAAAAAAGAGATCGTAACAGGACATTTATTACCTGGTGATAAAATTCCCTCTGTCCGTGAATTAGCGAGTGAATTACAAGTGAATCCAAATACGATTCAGCGTACATTTCAAGAGCTAGAACGGGATGGAGTTGTTGTCACACGTAGAGGAATGGGACGGTATGTAACGAATGAAGGGGAGAAAATTATGGAGCTGCGAAAAGAGATGGCGAAAGAATTACTTCATTCTTTTATAGATGGAATGGACAATTTAGGTTTTTCAGAAGAAGAAATTCTTACAATTCTTCGTTCTTCATTACATGATAAGAGGGAGGAGAGCCAATGACAGAGCTATTGAAAATAGAAAACTTATGGAAGAGATACGGATTAAAAGCAGTGATCCGTGAATTAAACATAGAGATTACGGAAGGGAAAATCGTTGGGCTTGTTGGAGATAACGGGAGCGGGAAAACAACGTTATTGAAAATGATTGCAGGCTTGCAACACCCTTCTGAAGGTAGTATTACAATAGACGGTAAAAAGGTAGGGTTACAGACGAAAGAAATTGTTTCATTTATGTCCGATAAGCCAATCTTTGATGATTGGATGACTGTAAAAGACGCTTTATTTTTCTACCGAGATTTTTATAAAGACTTCGATATTCAAAAAGCGGTAGATACGATTGCAGAATTTAAAATACCGTTAGAAGAAAAAATTACAGCATTGTCAAAAGGTATGGTTGAGAAGCTGCAGATTATTTTAACGTTTTCTCGAAAAGCGAAGCTATATGTACTGGATGAGCCATTGGGCGGGATTGATCTTGTTTCTAGAGAACATGTACTTGAGTTAATACTTAAATTTTATCGTGAAGATTGTACGCTACTTATATCGACTCATTTAATAAGAGAAATCGAAAATATATTCGATGAAGTAATCTTTTTGAAAGATGGAGAAATAATATTGCATGAAAATGTGGAAGAACTACGATTTCAAAAGGGTAAAGCAGTACATGAGCTGTTTAAGGAGGCCTATGAGAAATGAGTCAGCTTTTTCTTTATCTATATAATTGTAATAAGAGAAAGATAGCCATTATTTACTTTGGTTTTATTACAGTTTCATTAATTCTTTTATTTAATATGAAAGGAGTTTCAGGAGTTAGAATTTCAGGTAGGCAAGATATAATTATTATTATATTCTTTATCGTACTAGGTATAAATGGATTTGCAATTCTTTTAACAGGTATATCGTCTTTTCGGAAAATGTTAAAAAACTCTATGCTACGTTATACTTCTATTTCAGCAAAAAAGTATATATGTGCAAATAGTTTATTCTGTGTACTACTCTTTATGATTTTGCTAGGAATAGGAATCATTTTTCTATACTATTTTTCTTTAAATATTTACAATGGAAAAACTAATTTAGGTATTCAGCAAGCAATACACAGTTTATATAATTATGGAATATTACATCATATGTTATCTATTTTCTTATGGGGACTAGATTTTCTTAATATGCTAGTTTCTATTTATTTCATTATAGTAATTGTAAAACTATTAAATGTGAAATCATCTATGAATAAAGTTGCTTGTTTAGTTTTATTCGTCATTTTTACCGCATTTAATGGAGGAATAACGTATATTTTTCAGCAAATAGAAAAGTATGTGTTTGCTATAAATAATATTGGATTTATAGATCAAAATGGTTTTTTAAATACATCATTTTATTCTGGTACAGAGGTTACAATTTTAAATCTATTTTTTAATTGTTTATTAACAATTATATTACTAGTAGTTACAGGTCACATAGTCGATAAAAAACTAGAAGTCTAAAGGAGGAATCAGCATTGGGAAACGTAGTAGTAAAGTTAGAGAATGTTCGAAAAAAGATTGGTGGAACGGAAATTATTCGTGGTTTATCATTTGAGGTTCGTGAAGGAGAAGTATACGGATTCCTTGGACCGAACGGTAGCGGTAAGACGACGACGATCCGTATGATGACAGGTCTTATTTCAATGACAGAGGGCGATATTACAATTTGTGGACATAGTATTCGCTCAGAGCGTGAAAAGGCATTAGAGCAAATTGGAGCGATTGTAGAAAATCCAGAACTATATGATTATATGACAGGAATGCAAAACTTAAAGCATTTTGCAAACATGGCCATTACACCAATTAGTAAAGAGCGCATTGCTGAGATTGTAAAGCTTGTTGAGTTAGAGCATGCGATTCATAAAAAGGTGAAAACATATTCACTTGGTATGAAACAACGTTTAGGAATTGCACAGGCATTACTGCATCAGCCGAAAATCTTAATTTTAGATGAACCGACAAATGGATTAGATCCAGCTGGTATTCGCCAAATTCGTGATTATTTACAACGTTTAGCGAAAGAAGAGAATATTGCTGTAATCGTATCAAGTCACTTATTGAGTGAAATTGAATTAATGTGTGATCGCGTCGTTATTATTAAACAAGGTGAGTTTGTACAAGAGTACAACTTACATGAAAAAGTGAAACATGATGAGGCAGTCGTTGTAGCGTTTGAAGTAGATGAAGTTCAGAAAGCAAATGAAATCATTAAAGGTAAAGCAAAAGGGAATGTAATTGTAGCATCTGTAACAAAAGACAACATTCCGCAACTTGTAAAAAAACTTGTTCATGCTGATGTGCTTGTATACGGAGTTACTGTTCAAAATAAAACGTTAGAGGATGAGTTCTTAGCGATTACTGGGGGAGTGAAAGCGTAATGTTTAAATTAATTCAAAATGAATTTTTAAAGTTGCATGCGAAAAAAGGTATGTATATTTTAATGGGTGTCATTGCGGCAATCGAAATTTTAGGTACTTTAGCAATGTTGAAGTGGGGAAAAGGTGATGAGTTTAAGGGATCATATTTAGATTATGCAAACTCAGAGATTGGCTTAATTGTTTTATTTACAACGATTTTTGGGATTACACTTGCTGCCCGTACTCTTACTGATGAGTTCCAAAAAGGTACAATTAAACAATTGTTAATCCGTCCAAGAAAAAGACTTGCAGTTTTATTTTCTAAATATATTACAGTGTTATTAGCAATGTTATTTATCGTATTAGCTGGTATGCTAATTGCAATGATTATTGGCGGTATTGTAATGGATGGTAGTAAAACAGAATTAACATTAGGAATCGTTATGAAGTCCACTTTATATCAACTACTTTCACCGTTCTTTTTTGCAACACTTGCATTTTTCCTAGCAAATGTCTTTAGAAAATCTGTATTACCATTAATTATTACGATGTTCCTATTCTTCTTACAAGGTGCAATTAATATGGTATTAATAATGTTTGCAAAAGGTGTAGCGAAGTTTGTAGTATTCAACCATTTGGATTTAAGAGCTTACGATAGTAATAAATTAATCAATGGTGGAATGGAACCAACATTTACAGAATTTACGTTTACAACTTCATTATTACTTGTAGCTGCATACTTTGTTGTGTTACTTGTAGCATCAAGTGCATTATTCCAAAAACGTGACGTATTATAATAAAAGAAATCCCCGCTTGTAAAAACGGGGATTTTTATTACATAAATTTCACTTGGATTGCAACTTGAAGAACACCGATATGGTATTTTAAAAACTATGTTGTTTGAAAGTAATTGAGAAAAATAGGAAGAGTTTCAACTATATTCATATTATAATGTAGTTATCCGACCATTTACTTTTACTATCTTTGGAGGTGTTCTATATGCACTATGCATTTTCACGTATAAGGCTACGTAGCTTTTTTGGATGGATGATTATAGGGGTGTTCCTTATAATGATTCCATTAGATCTAACAAATGTTTCTGAGAATACGATGGAGGTTATTTCACAAATAACTGTATTTTTTGTATTTCCGTTACTTTGGCTATACGTAAAAACAAATAAAAATAATGTTGTATTTAACAGTTTTTTTGATAAGCCAGGACGTTTATCTTGGGGATTAATTGTATTAGCAACGATAATGGGGATGATTTTTTCAGTTGGCATATCTCAGATTCAATTTTACATATTAGCACATACGTTACCGAATTTCTTAGTTACTATGCTAGAAGACGGAAATGTTATTAATACGAGTAACGTATATATGACGATATTTACTTTCATTTCAGCATGTGTGTTAGCACCTATTATGGAAGAGGTTATTTTTAGGGGATTTTTCTTACAGCGAATGGCTTATAAATGGGGAATTAAAAAAGCTGTAATTATATCTTCAATTATTTTTGGCTTAGGACATTTCGATGTTATTGGTGCGTTCATGTTTGGTGTCGTTATGTGTCTTTTATACATAAAGACAAAAAATATATGGACGAATATAGCTGTGCACGCTCTAAATAATTTGATTGCAACAAGTATGCAATTTTTCGGTGGAGAAGAAAGCGGTACAATCTCAATTACTGAATTACAAGCGCAAAGTAATTTATGGATTGGTATCGGTCTTACAGTTGTTGGATTGCTTTGGTTAATTCCTTATGTTTGGAAACAATGGCGTACAGTAAAAGAAGTTGGCGTGCCACCAGTACGTTTTATAAATGAGCAAAAAGTAGTGAGTTCATCACAAGAAAATGAAGTGTATAGTCAAGTGATCTTAACCGATAGATTGATGGCCATAGAGTTACCAGATGAGGCTGTAAATAAGCTTCGGTTAGAAGAAAATGATTATGTAACAGTATCTGTAGAAGAAGATAAAATCGTTATAAAGAAAGCACATAATAGATAATTAAAAAGTAGCTCCTAAAGAGCTACTTTTTAATTTGTAATAATTTCTACTCGAAAATTATTACCGTTCTTTACATATTTAATATCTGTAACAGTGCGGACCGTCTTTAAAATCTCCACTTTTTCACCAATTCGCGGGATGGTTGGAACATTGTCCCAAATACCAAGCAAGTCATCTAATTGTGCCGTTTTTTCATAAAACCAGATTTTCAATGTAAAGCCCCTTTCTCGAACTTTATGTATTTTAATACATAATATATTATTTTTATTCTTATTGTAAGGGGTTTTTTTATATTTTTTGAATAAAAATAAATTAATCTTCTGGGAAGATATGTTCAATATCAGGAGTAAGAGATACTTCTGATAATACGATATGAGAAACTGTCGTTGCATATGAAGAAACATCATTGATAAATTCTTCAAGTTCAACGAGTGAAGGAACAGAAATTTTTACAATGTAGCATAAGCTTCCTGTTACTCGGTAACAAAAACTTGCAGATGGATAAGACTGAATAAATTGTTGCATACGTGTTGTATCACCATTTTTTAAAGTGATTTCTAAAATACAATCTAAAACGAGTCCTGCCTTTTTATAATCAATATCGATTGTGTATTTTTGAATAACACCTTCGCTTTCGAGCTTACGAACACGTTCTGAAGTAGACGGAGCAGATAAGTTTACTCGTTTCGCCAATTCACGCATCGAAAGGCGACTATCATTATATAATTCATTTAAAATTTTTCGATCAACACGGTCTAATTGCATTTGTAAATATACCTCCAGTAAAATAATGATTTTTGTAAAGGGAAAATATAAATTAAGATTCATATGAAATGTAAAGTGAACGTTATTTATTTTACAATAAAACAGAAGGAAATAGGAGGGGAAATGATGGAGAGAATTTCATTATCAAATGTAGGAGATACAAAGTTTCAAAAGTTATTAGGGCATAATTCGGATATATTACATTCGTGGAGTACGTTAGAAGATACACTGTACAATACAGGAACTCTTTCAGCAGAGTTGAAGGAGCAAGTGAGAAGAACATTAGCGTATGGGAATGAATGTCCGTACTGTATGGCAAAGGGAAGACCTGATGATGTGCAAAAGGCAGAGGAGATTGGTGTAGCTGTTACTTTTGCGCATACATTTGTTCATGACCGAAAAGCAATAGATGATACTATGTTTCACGTATTAAAACAATATTGGACAGAAAAAGAAATTGTAGAGCTTTGCGCCTATGTTTGCTTTATTACTGCGTCACAACAACTTGGTTTTCTATTTCAATTACAGCCAAATTAAGGGGGAAATGATGACAAATCAAATAGCACTTATCATAATCGATGTACAAAAGGCATTTCAATTACCAGATTGGGGCGAGAGAAATAATATTTTTGCTGAAGAAAACATGAGAATTTTGTTAGAAGAATGGAGAAAAAGGGAACGACCAGTTTTTCATATTCAACATGTAAATAAAGAAAATGCTCAGTCAATGTTTTATGAGAGAGCGGAAACGGTAAACTTTAAAGAAGAAGTGCAACCACTACTTGGTGAAGTGGTTATTCAGAAATTCGTTAACAGCGCGTTCATTGGGGCAAATTTAGAAGAGCAATTAAGAAAGAACAAATGTAATGCAGTAGTGGTTGTAGGATTAACGACAAATCATTGCGTGGAAACTACGACACGAATGGCAGGGAATTTAGGATTTACAACATATTTAGTGAGTGATGCAACGGCTACGTTTAACCGTAAAGGTTTAGATGGTAAGGAGTATAGTGCAGAGGATATTCACAATATGACACTTGTAAATTTACATGAAGAGTTTGCTACGATTGTGACGACAAAAGAAGTATTAAAATTATTTTAAGAAAATAATTGCGAATTATGTAGAAAAAAATAAGAATATTTCGTATAATCTAAGTGCAATCATTTTGAAAATAGGGGTGGCATCATATGGAGCAAATTTCAGTAAAGAAATTAGAAGAGGTACTTGTTGTAGCAGGGGATGATAAACAGAAGCAAAAGGAATTTTATGAATTGCTCTTATCTACTGAGTTTTATGTTGCTGGTTCACTAGAAGCAGAGGACGGGGCAACAGAAGGGATACTTCGTTTGCGTCATTTCCAAGGAGAAGGTAGATGGATCGTTCCGTTCTTTACACAAATGGAATTTGTAAAAGATGTGTTGCCAGAAGGAACGCCCCTTATTACGATACGTGGGAAAGAGTTATTTGGTAGCATTGAGAAAGATGCTACAGCTGTATTAAATGTTGGCACTGATATAAGTAAAACATTTATTCCAGAAGAAATTGCAGATATCGCATCTGGACGAATTTTTAATTATTATAAGTAAAAGGAAAAGCGTAATCGCTTTTCCTTTTTAATTTGAATATGGAGTGGCTATACCAGAAGAAATAGAGACTGTTTTATTATTCGTGTTTATTGTTGCTGTAGCTCCAAGTGGAATACCGATGTTTGGACTTATATGTCCAATTGGTAAATCGAATAGGACAGGTATATGATATGGCGCGAAATATTCATATAATATTGTTTGCAATGATTGAGAGGGCTTTGAAGGAGTGCAGTCGTGACAACTTGTGAAAATAACGCCCCTGCATTCATTAAACTTTCCAGATAAAAGTAGCTGATTTAACATACGGTCAATGCGGTACGGTTCTTCACCAATGTCTTCAAGTAATAAAAGTGTATTGTCCGTATTTATCTCGTAGGGCGAGCCAATTATACTTGTTAACACAGCTAAATTTCCTCCAACTAACGTACCTGTAACTGTACTGTGAGAGCTAGGTACGATACATTCTGATGCAGATAAAATGGTTGAATACGGATGGAATAGCTGATTAAAAGAGGATAAAGATAGGGAATCAATGCCTTTTCCTAGTTCTTCAATCATCGGACCATGAAATGTTATAAGCTTTGCATAACGTGAAACAGCAGTATGTAAAGCTGTAATATCGCTATATCCCCAAAAGATTTTTGGATTCTGCCTAATAACTTCATATTGAATGTGAGGAAGAAGACGAGCACTTCCATAACCACCTCGTGCACAAAAAATTGCCTTCACTTCATTATTTGTAAATGCTTCATGTATATCGTCAAGCCGAACTTGATCACTTCCGGCTAAAAATCCATATTTCTCGTAAACACTCTTCCCGATTATTACGGATAACCCCATCTCTTGTAATACATTCACACCTTTTAATACATTTTCGATTGTAGGTGGACCAGATGGTGCAATAATCATTACTGTATCACCTTGTTTTAATGCATTTGGATAAATCATTAAGCTCAGCCTCCTTCTCTTTCAATATATTCGCTTCATATGAAGTTCAACCCTTGCAAAAGCAGGGGAAAGCTTATCAAATAAAGAAGATATAAAGGAAATAGGAGGGGAAATGATGATTACAAGTCGAGTAACAGACATATTAAAAATTGAGTATCCCGTTGTTCAAGCCGGTATGGCAGGCGCGATTACGACGCCAGAACTTGTTGCAGCAGTAAGTAATAGTGGAGGATTAGGGACGCTTGGAGCGGGCTATATGAGCCCAGAACAAATTCGTGAAGCGATTTATAGAATAAGAGAACTAACAGATAAGCCTTTCGGTGTTAATTTACTTGTAACGAAAGAGATAGAAATAGAAGAAGAGAAGGTAGATGAGGCGAAAGTATTACTAAGCGGAGTGAATAGAGAATTAGGTATAGAAGTAGAAGGAACGTTAAAGCTTCCAAAAAGCTATAAGGAACAATTACAAGTGCTATTAGATGAAAAAGTACCGGTCGTTAGCTTTGCATTTCAAACGTTAGAAAAAGAAGAAATAAATGATTTAAAAAGAAGTGGAATAAAAGTTATCGGAACAGCTACCCATGTGAAGGAAGCGAAAGTACTTGCTGAGCTAGGAGTAGATATTATTATTGGGCAAGGTAGCGAAGCAGGAGGGCATAGAGGAACGTTTATTGGGAAAGAACGAGATGCTATGATTGGTACGTTTGCGTTAATACCTCAGTTAGTAGGGGCTGTTCCGCATATCCCAATTGTCGCAGCAGGTGGTGTAATGAACGGACAAGGGCTTGTTGCGGCATTGGCACTAGGAGCAGAAGGTGTTCAAATGGGATCAGCCTTTTTAACAAGTGAAGAGAGTATTACGCACGATGTGTATAAAGAAGCGGTTTTACATAGTACAGATACGAGCACAACTGTAACTCGTGCGTTTTCCGGGAAATATGCACGCGGTATTCGGAATGAATTTATAGAGAGACATGAAGGAAAAGAAGAAGGGCTTCCGGTATATCCAGTGCAAAACGTATTAACTTCTAAAATACGCCAAGAGGCAGCGCAGCAAAATAAGGAAGAATATATGTCACTTTGGGCAGGGCAGGCAGCATCATTGGCACGAATCGAATCAGCTCAGCATGTAGTGGAGCGAGTTATGAAAGAAGCGGCGAATGCAATCGAGCAATTACAAAATATATACAAAAAGACCACTTGAGTAATTCAAGCGGTCTTTTCGTTAGTTTGCTTTATAAAATTGTTGGATGGCTTCGTCGATGTAAACCCAGCCTTTCCAACCTAAGTGCATATGATCTTTTAAGAAGTATTTATCGTATTCATGATTTGAGAAGTCGGCAATTGGATAACCAGCTTTTTCAATTTGCTCATGAACTTTCTTATAGTATGCTTCGCGGCGTTCTTTCGGGAAGCCAGCGTAGTCGTACCAAGGACCTTTGACAGGAACAGAAATGAAGAGTGGTTTTGCACCAGATTGTTTTAATAAATCAAGTACAATTTGTAAATCTTCATATTCTGGCGATTGGTCATAAGCATCATTTTTTAAGTAACCTTCACGTTGCTTTAATTTTTTCTTAATTTTGCTATTGAAGTAACCATCTTCGATACCATATTCATTAGATCTAGATTCTGCTGCACCTGTTTGATCCGCATGTTTACGAGCCTCTTCCCAGTTCATTTGTTTTAATGAAGAATCGAGCTTCTCTTTGTGCGGTTTAATATTAAACATAGCTGTAAATAAATCTTTACGATCTAAAATGTTACGGTAAATATAAGCGAAAGGTTTAGCAGCAAGTGCTTTTACTTTATACTTCGTATCATCATAAGCGATACCTTCAAGCGAAATTTTTAATAAAGTTTCTTTTTTTACAATCTCAAAGTTTAATAAACGCTTTGCAATTTGTTTTTTCATTTCAGGTTTTAAATCATTGTTGAAAATGAAGTGGTAACCTTGTTGTTTTGAAAAGTTAGGTGCAAAGTGCGTTTCGTCAATACCTTGTGGTACAAACCATTGTGGAGAAAGAACGAATACCATTTTCTTATCTTTCAATTGATCCATTGTAGATGCGAAGTTTAATACATGTACAAGGTCTTGTGTTCCGCCGCGTCCAAGAAGGAATGGCGTAAATCCTTCAGGCTTTACTTTAAAATAATTAGATGGATGGAAAGCATCCATACGTGCGAATTCCGATGAACCGTACATCGGAAGATATTTTGGATCTGCTAACATCTTTTGCTGTAAAATCATACTTTGAATTTTTTCTTCTTTTAAAGAAGTAGCAGCTTGTTCTACTTTTTCATCACTTAAAAGTGGAAGTAGGAAGCGCGTTGGAATAAGTAAGAATACAGCAAAAAGGGCCAATGCTAAAAGCATCGGACCAAATTTTGCTTTGTTCATCGGATTTCTTCCAACTTTTTAATAACCATGTTTGGTGTAGCCCACTCGTCACGGTCAAAATCAGAAATAGAAACTTCAATATCTAAACGCTCTTGGAATTCAACTAATAAAGATACTACAGCGAAAGAATCAAGGATACCTTCTTCAAATAATTGAACATCTAAGTTTTCTTTCACAATATCGTTTTCACATACTTCTTCTAAAATATCTAATACTTGCTCTTTGAATTCTGCCATTTTTAAAATCTCCTTTATATCCGAAATTATTATATGTGCAACTTCTTAATGGAATAAGAAGGGTGCATTAAAAGTATCTGTTAAGGTGTCCAGAGAAGATTAGGAAACCGAAACATACAACGTGGAACGTAATTACAATCGCAAGGATGTGTGTAAATTTATTGTTTGGCCAAAACTTATGCTTCTTGTTTTTTCGTTCAAAAATATCGAATAAAATAAACAGTGCGGCATGGTATAGACCATAAATAACATACTGCGCAACAGCGCTTCCTTGGATGTGCCAAATTCCCATAATGAAGAAGTTTAACAATGCTCCGATATACGAAATGGTGTAACGGTTCTTAATTAACTTTTTCTTCGTTGCAAAAAAGACGAAACGCATGTAAATAAAATCACGGAACCAGAATGATAAACTCATGTGCCAGCGGTTCCAGAAGTCTTTAATATTACGACTAAGGAATGGCTTATTGAAGTTTTCTGGCGTTTTAATTCCCATCATGTAACTTACACCAATTACAAAAGAGCTATAACCAGCAAAATCAAAGAATAGATATAAGCTATAGCTATACATGTAAATCATATTTGAAAATATTGTATCGTGTTGAGCGAATGCTGGATCCATACAATATTGCTTTATTAAGTAAGCAATAATAAATTTATACAAGAAACCTTGGAAAATACGATTTAGTCCTGTATATAGTAAATTTTGATATTCTTCAGCGCTAGGTGGCTTTTGAATATCTTTTTGGAATCTTCGGTAACGATCGATAGGTCCTGTTGAAATCGCAGGGAAGAATAAAACGAATTCCCAGAAGTTAAAGAAAGAAAGCTCTTTAATTAAACCATCACGAACTTCAAATACCATTTGAACTGCTCTGAATGTTACGTAAGATATACCTAGGAAAACAACAAGTTTTAACTCAGGTAAAAACGATGCAAACGGCGCGATTTTTGCCAAAATAAGAGGCAAAATCGATAAAATAACAGCTATGCAAAATGTGAATGTACTATTATTTTGTTTTCTTAAAATTAAATAGCCTTTAATAAGGACATATTGCCAAATAATAAATGCAGCTAGCATCATTGCTTGCTTTGGTTTATCTGAGAAGATAATAGCAAGCATGACTAATGTTAAAACGGCATTATATTTGCGCAACATTTTACCTTTTAATCCAGCTATGATAGTAGGTATTAATAAAATGCCCACTATAGCGAAAAAATAAAATGATCCATATGCGGTCATGCTGTAACCTCACTCAATAATTTTTTGCGATCTACCTTTCCATTTGGTGTCATTGGAATAGAAGATTGATACATGAATTTACGTGGAATCATGTAGTTTGGTAATCGCTCATTGAGTTCTTTTTTGATTGCAGATGTTAATTTGAATTCTTTTTCAAACGAATGCTCCCCAGGAACAACAACCGCTAATAAATAATCGTATTTCTCACCTTTTTTAATTGGAACGATAACTGCTCCTTCTACGTAAGAACACGCACGAAGGTGATGCTCAATTTCTTCTAATTCCATTCGATAACCATGCAGCTTAATTTGGAAATCAAGACGACCATTATAGAATAGAAGACCATTTTCAACATAGCCAGCATCGCCTGTTTTATAGGCGCGCTCACCGTCAATCATAGTAAATGCTTTTTCTGTTAATTCAGGGCTTCCTAAATATCCAACGCTTACGCTTGGACCGACAATTACGATTTCACCTTTTTCACCATCAGGTGCGATCGTGCCATCTTCTTTCATAATAAGAAGGCGACAGTCTGATTTACAATAGCCAACTGGAAGTGATTTGTATTGATCAAGCACTTCTTCTGTAACGTGAATACCTGTTACAGCGACAGTAGCTTCTGTTGGACCATACGTATTCATAATTGTTGCTTTAGGGAAACGCTCAATTAATTTTCTAGCTACTTCATTTGGTAACACTTCACCGCAGAATAAGAATGTTTTCATGTTCGGTAGCATACTCTCAGAGAAAGATGCTTCCATTAAACACATTTCAGCGAAAGAAGGTGTGGAAGTCCATACTTGAATATCCGATTGCTCTAAAGAAGCAAACAAGTCTTTTGGACGCGCAATCATATCTTTATCGATTGCCCAAAGTGTACCACCTGTTACTAATGATGGGTAAATATCCATTACAGATAAATCAAATGAGAAAGGTGCTTGGTTTAAGAATACTTGCCCTGTTTGTAAGTTGAAATCTTCTACAGCCCATTTTGTAAAGCTAACAAGGCAGTTATAAGTAATCTGAACCCCTTTCGGATTACCTGTGCTTCCTGATGTGTAAATAATGTAGAAGTTCTCATCACCTTTTACCGCATGTTCAGGATTTGGAGTGTTCCCTTTATGAGTAAAGAAAATATCTTTTAAGTTGTCTTCACTTACGATGCGAACTGGTAAATCAGTTACAGTTACTGCTGTTGCCGATAAAAGTAATTTCGCACCAGAATTTTCAGCAATACGTTGTACACGATCAGCTGGGATAGATAAATCTACAGGAATGTAAGCATGTCCAGCTTTTACACATCCTAAAAAGTTAATAATCATTTCAGGTTGCATATGGCCATACACCATAATTGGTGAACGATCGTCTGGATACTCAGAAGAAATCCAATGTGCCAACGCATCAGAATCTTCCTTTAATTGTTTGTACGTAATTTTCGCATCTCGCCAAACAAAAGCGGTTTGATCAGGCGTTTCTGCAGCCCACTTTTCAATTTGTTCTAATAACTTCATAACGTTCCCACCTTAGAATTCATTGTAAATAAATGTACTTGTGTTTGTATCATGGAATCCATACAACCAAAGTAATGCAAATAAAATTGCAAGATAATAAACCGTCTTTGCAACCCATTGTGTGAGTGGTCGAGACCATATCTCTTTTAATCTTTCCATGTCTTTCCCTCTCTTAATGAAATAATAGCTCTTTGTAGGTATCATGTCCTACATTATTGTGAAAAAAACAAAATCCCACATTTTAGGTAAAAATAAGTCAAAAGGCTCTTTTTTGATATTAGCACTAAATACTAAAAAAGAAAATCCCTAACTTAGCAATTATATTACATTCAGCATGAATTTGTAATGGGTTTGACATGTAAATAGAAAGTGGATTGTGTGAATACATAAAAGTGGACTATAAGAATACGTAAAAATACAGTGTTTGTTTTTATTAATCATTTAAGACGGAGTAAACTTTTAAATTTCTAGTTCTTTTGAAAAGGAGGAAATTATCATGAATAGAGTGTGGAAGAATCTAATTTCGGAAGAAAATATCGTGAAATGGAGAAGGCATTTCCATAAGTATCCGGAATTATCATTTCATGAAAAAGAAACTTCGCAATTTATATATGATACATTATGCTCATTTTCTTCTTTTGAAGTAACGAGACCGACGAAGTATAGTGTACTAGCAATTAAAAGAGGTGTGAAGCAAGGGAAAGTAATTGCGATTCGAGCTGATATAGACGCTTTGCCAATTCAAGAGGAGACAAGTAAATCTTATACATCTGTGAATAAAGGAATGATGCATGCATGTGGGCACGATGCTCACGCAGCTATTTTATTAAGTACAGCAGAGGTGTTATCAAATATAAAGGAAGATTTTGCAGGTGAGATTCGTCTATTCTTTCAGCACGCAGAAGAGGTGTATCCCGGTGGGGGACAAGAAATGGTTGAGGCAGGTGTAATGGACGGTGTTGATTATGTAATAGGTTTACATGTTATGTCAGGACTTGAGAGTGGAAAGATAGGAATTGCATATGGACCGATGATGGCAGCTCCAGACGTATTTACAGTTGAGATTCAAGGCAAAGGAGGACATGCGGCGCGACCAGAAGAAACGATAGATCCTATTGCTATCGGAGCACAGATTATTACAAATCTACAACATATCGTATCAAGAAATACAAATGCTTTTATGCAAAGGGTTGTTTCAGTTACACAATTTCATGGGGGAACGGCTGACAATATTATTCCTAGTACAGCAACTTTAATGGGAACTGTTCGTTCATTTAATCAAGCATTGAGGGTGGAAGCAGAAGGGAAAATCGAGAAAATTGTGAAAGGAATTACAGAAGCACATGGAGGATCGTATACATATACGTATCGATATGGATATGATCCGGTTATTAATGATGAATATATTACGAAAATAGTAGAAGAAAGTGCACTACATTTGTTTGGGAATGAGCGTGTTGTGAAGCTTGAACCTTCTATGGGTGGAGAAGATTTTTCAGCATATTTAAGAAAAGCACCTGGTTGTTTCATTAAATTAGGAACAGGTAATGAAAATATATATACTTGTTATCCACATCATCATCCGAAATTTGACGTGGATGAATCAGCATTAATTTGTGGAGTGGAGATATTTTTAGAGACGACTATAAGATTACTAAAATTATAGAAAAACAAAAAAAGGCAACTGCACTCTATTGCAGTTGCTTTTATTTCTTTCCGTCAGAGAGGGCTGAGAAAGAACTATGCTCATTCATAGTATATGAATAGCTAACGGACAAGCTTGTACATTTTAATCATTTTTTTTAAAATAGTTATTGACATTGATAATCAATGTCAATTAATCTAAATATAGTTGAAATTGATAATTATTATCAATAGGATGGATGCGACATGTTAATGAGAAAGAATTTTCACCTTCTGCGGAGGGGATTAAAAGATAAAAATAAAGATGTTGATCAGCATATGGAATGGCAAAGAAATGTAATTCGGTCTGAATATGTAGATGAGAAGAAGAGCATTCAAACAGAAAAAGAGATACAAAGTAAAGGGAGAGGTTCAGTTGAGTAAGTTAGTAATGATTTTTGCAAGTATGAGTGGAAATACAGAGGAAATGGCTGACCATATTGCCGGCGTAATTCGTGAAACAGAAAATGAAATTGAAGTTATTGATATTATGGATTCACCAGAAGCTTCTATATTAGAACAGTATGATGGAATTATTTTAGGTGCATACACTTGGGGAGATGGCGATCTTCCTGATGATTTCTTAGATTTTTATGATGCAATGGATTCTATTGATTTAACTGGGAAAAAAGCGGCAGTATTCGGATCATGTGATTCGGCTTATCCGAAATACGGAGTGGCAGTTGACATTTTAATAGAAAAGCTACAAGAGCGCGGGGCAGCAGTTGTGTTAGAAGGACTAAAAGTAGAATTAACGCCAGAAGATGAAGATGTAGAAAAATGTTTACAGTTTGGAGCTGAATTTGTAAAACACCTTTCTTAATGGCAGAAGGGAGATGAAGAGCAAGTGCATGAGAAAATCTCAATCAAAACGATGACAGATTATCATTTGTATGATTTTATGCGTTGTCCGCATAAATTTTATTTTCGTCACATAAAAAGAAGAGAACCTTCTTCATTTGAATGGCAACAAATAGCACAAATGATTGTCAATCAAATTATTAACGAGTATTACACGCTACCTGCGGGTCAACAAACGAAAATTGTACTTTTAATATTAATAGAAAAGTATTGGAAAAAAGTAAGGATTAATATGTTTGCTTCGAAGACGGAATACTATATTGTATTAGCGAAGCTAACGGATCACTTATTACAGTTCGTTGAAAAGGATGATAGTCAGACACCACCATTGTTTTTATACGAGAAGTTTCAAACATATATGGAAGAGTTAGGTGTCCACATGTCATTGACATTTGAAGTTGGTGAGTGGAGTGCTGAGTCGTTTGTAATTAAAAAGTATGTTGTCGATGCAGATGAGGAAATGCTTGCTCTTTGTCAGAAGCTAATGACAGTATTCAGTTATAAAGCTTTCGGAGTTCTTCCAGGAAAAATTGAAGTTATTAATTTAATAGAAGGAACTAAGTATGAGTACATTCCGAAACAGGAAGATATTATAACTGGAATGGCTGATTTATCTAGAATGAAAGAAATGTTAGAGCAACCTGAGCATTATACAGAGCGTCATTTTCGTTCTGAGTGTATAAGTTGTGCGTTTCGTAGTGAATGCCAAGGGGAAGAAGTAAAGACAGAAGCGAAACAGAAGAAAAATATAGTTCATTAAAGGATGCAACTTTGCATCCTTTTTTGTTATTGACATGAAAAGCTTTTCATCATTTACGGTATATTTGTAGCAGATTTTAATAAAGTGAAACTTTAATCAGTGGGGGTTTTGTCAATCACCCACTGATTATCAGCCCTCATTAATCGGGCTACCCACAAATCAGAATAAAGGGAGGAATAATCAATGAAAGATGAAACAAAAGTATTTCAATGGTTAAAAGAACAAAATGCTCCTTTTGAAATTCAACTGCAAATTTTACAGGCGTTTCAATTGTATAAAGTTATTGTTGAAATGGATAAAAAGTTAATGATGTATGAGGAGAAAAATATTAGGGAGAGAATGTAATCTCATCCCTGTAATATCGTTTTTAGCTGTTCTGTGCCTGTAATGAATTCGAGTTCATTCTCTGACTCAAAATTATAAATAATATTATGTAGTAAAGGACTGTATTGATAAAAGGTAGTAATACGATGAATGAGTAATGGATCATGATGAGAAATAAGTGTACTGTACTGTTCATATACAGATGTAGTAAACTCATGTCCGAAATCATAATATAGTCCTGCAAAATCAAAAGCAGGATCGCCAATTTGCGCATCACCAAAATCGATAACACCTGAAATGCTTTTGTTATGCTTGTTAAATAAAATGTGATGATGAGTAAAATCAGCGTGAATGATTGTGTTTTGAAAAGTGGATGTAGCTAAACATGCAAAGAAATTTTCAAATAAGCGATTTAAGGCTAGTTTCTGTAATGAAGTAAGGCTAGTAGTGAGATATTGGTTTAATTTTGTTTGTAGCTCTTTCCAGTAGGTACATGTTTTTTCAATAGGGAAACATAGCGTTGTAACTTGGTGTAAAGGAATACTATGTAGTACCGCAAGGAAAGTAGCTAATTGTGTAATAATTGCTTTCAGCTTTGGATCCTCCAGCGTGGCAACTGTTTCTGTTTTTAATGGTTCACCATGAATGAGAGTATAGTAACTACAAAGAGGAACCTCATCAGATTCATTTTTATAAATTAGGTGATATTGTGGAACTTCGATTTCTTGTAGTGATTGAGTGAGAATTGCGCATAGTTCTTTTTCTAACGGAATTCGCATCGCATATTCCTGTTTTCGCGGGAAACGAAACAGTAGCTCATCATTTACTATAACTGCTACATTATCCCATCCTTCTTCATTTTGTTTATATGAATGTATAGAAAGATTAGGCAAAGCTTCTTTTATATAATGTTTGTAAGAGTCCATAATTGTTCCTCGTTTCTGAGTTAAGTTATTCTATTTTATGATATCAGAATTTTCTTTCTATATGTTAAAATATATCTATTATTATGAAGAAGGGCGGGAGTATTACGAAAAAAAGACTGTTAATCATTTCTCTATGTATCGCTTTTGTATTGTTTTGGTCATATAAAGAGGAGGTTTTTGCTACCTTTAAACCGATTGATCAGTACGAGTTAAATAAGGAGTTAAAGAACAAAAGTATAGAAAACTTAACTCATAATGAAATGAAAAAGGTAGGAGAGCATTTTGTGACCGAGCAACTATCAGTGTTTGGGTCTACTAATAAAGAAGATGTGAAACGAAAAGGTGAAGAACTATTTTTAAATAGAGGGTATGAACAATTAATGGGAAATTATTATCCAAATCGTTTTCAAGATTTAGAGTATAAATTTACAAACGAGGAGATACGTGAAGAGACCAATGAGAGTTTTCTTTATCAAGCTGTAGCGTACGTTGCGGGTACTGAAAATGGTAAGAGTAAGAGAAGCGAAATGAAATTGAATTATGAAGTGAAAATTGTAAAGGTTAATAATATATTTATGGTGCTAGAACAAAAGCAGCGCGTACAATAAAGGAAATTCATTGCTCAATAGAACATTTGAGGGTGTATTACTTAATGCGGAATAAAAAGACCCTTAAGGAATAAAGGGCCTTTAAAGATTTTCATTTTGTTGACCAAGTTCTTTTTGAGCAATATATAAATTCCCTTGCTCGACTTGTTTAAGAGTATGAACAGAATCTCCTGCATATCCTTTTTGTGTTTTAACAGTTCTTTTTGAACGATTGGAATCTTGTTTCTTCATATAATAGGCCACCTTTCATCAAAAATAAACGAAAATGATAAGTATGAGTAATACAGCAGCGAAAATGGTAATGCCCATTAAAAACGAAGTGTTTTTATATTTAGGTGGCTTATGTACATCTTGCCGATATCCAGGTGAAATTTCAGGGGCAAATTCTTCATCGAATGATTGCTTTTTTTCTTTGTCGTCCATATGTACCCACCTTTCTTTTTCATTATATTATACGTTACAAGAAAAAATATGCATAAAGAAAACAGCCGCTTTATTATTAGCGGCTGTTTTGTGTTGTATATTTTCGTTGTACTTGAAAGAGACGGATAAGTAGGAAGGCAGCGCCAAATGCTAGACCGATAATAAGACCGATCCAATAGCCTTTCGCGGCCCATTCTGTATACGTCGCTAATATGTAACCTAGTGGTAGACCTATTATCCAATAAGCAATTAAAGTCATAATTAGAGCAACATTTACATCTTTATAACCACGCAAAGCTCCTTGTACAGGGGTTGCAATTGCATCTGAAATTTGAAATAAAATTGCAAAGATAAGAAATTCTTTTGCTAAATGATGAACTTTTGCATCTGTCGTATAAATAGAAGCAATTTGATCATCAAAGAAGTAGAGAAGAATCGAATATAATAAAGCAAAGGCAAGGGCTAATCCAATTCCAATCAGTCCGTATTGTTTTGCATTATCGTAACGTTTTGCTCCAACTTCGAATCCAACCGCAATAGTCATTGCCATTGCTAAACTTAGCGGAGTCATATATAACAAGGAAGCAAAGTTCATAGCTGCTTGGTGAGCTGCAATAGTTGTCGTACTAAAATTACTCATCATGAGCGTTACCGCAGCGAAAATACTCGTTTCAAAAAAGATAGCAAATCCGATAGGGACGCCAAGTTTTAAGAATGCTATCCAACTCGAAAGAGAAGGTCGGTATAATTGTTTGAAAATGTTGAAAGAGGCAAAAGGCTCTTTCGTCTGAATAATAATGACTGTAATAATTAAAATGCACCAATATGTTGCAGTGGAAGCAATTGCTGCTCCGACACCACCGAGCTTTGGGAAACCGAAGTTACCAAAAATTAATAGGTAATTTAATATTACATTAATTGGTAATGATAATAATGTAATAATCATCGTTGTTCGAGTTTTTCCTAATGCATCAATAAATCCACGTAAAACAGTGTAAGTGAATAAAGGTATAATTCCTATTGCGATAATACTTAAAAATTGCGCTGCAATACGTTCCACAGGTTCTTCTAAGCGCATGCCATTTAAAATAGGTGAAACGACGAAAAAACCGATGAGGATAACAACGAAGCTAGCACAAATTGCTAAATAAACTGCTTGTATGACAACGTGGGGAACGTCCTCTTTTTTCTTGGATCCAACGAGCTGTGCAACAATGGGAGTAGTAGCCATTAAAATTCCTGTTAACCCCGTACTAACTGGAATCCATATACTTGTTCCAATTGCCACACCTGATAAATCAGTTGGACTTGCATGTCCTGACATCGTTGTATCAAAAAAACTCATCGCAAATAATGACATTTGCGTTACGAAAATCGGAAAAAATAGTAATACAAATTGCTTTAACTTTTGTGAGAATGAAGTAGTTTCTTTCATAAAATCCCCTTTCCGTATAAAAAAACAAACTCTTACTATCATACAATTTAATCAAAGATTAGAAAAGAAATACGCGCCTATAACATATGAAGCCAATAAAAAAAGGATGCACTTTGAAAAGGGATAAGGTATTATGATAAGGTGTGAAAAAATTACATATTATTTGTTATTAAGGAGGCACTACTTGTGGCTGATTGGTTAATTGGTTTAATCATGGGTGCTGTTGAAGGGTTAACAGAGTTTCTACCAGTATCATCAACAGGACATATGATTTTAACAGGACATTTAATTGGATTTGACGATGAGAGAGCGAAAGTTTTTGAAGTTGTTATCCAATTGGGATCGATTTTAGCAGTTGTTGTTATATTTTGGAAGCGTCTATGGTCGTTAGTTGGAATAGGTAAAGTAACAGACGGACCATCGTTAAATTTATTACATATTATTATCGGGATGATTCCTGCCGGGGTACTTGGCGTATTATTCCATAGCACTATTAAAGAGGGTTTATTTGGTCCAGGACCAGTTGTTATTAGCTTAGTAGCCGGTGGTATTTTAATGATTGTTGCTGAGAAGTTTTCGAAACCAAGTACAGCAAGAACGTTAGATGAAATCACATATAAACAGGCATTTACAATTGGAATGTTCCAATGTTTAGCTCTTTGGCCAGGATTTTCTCGTTCTGGTTCTACAATAAGTGGTGGTTTATTAGCTCGCGTGTCGCATACAGCGGCAGCTGAATATACGTTCATTTTAGCGGTACCGATGATGGTAGCTGCAAGTGGCTTAGATTTAATTAAAAGCTGGGATGTATTAAGCTCAGCAGATATAACGCTATTTGTAACAGGATTTGTAACTGCATTCGTTGTTGCGATGCTTGCAATTGTTTCATTCTTGAAATTATTATCTCGTGTAAAACTAACACCGTTCGCTTATTATCGTTTCATTTTAGCTGCGGTATTCTATTTCTTCATTATGTAATAAAAAAACCTGCCGAGCTCGGCAGGTTTTTATTTTACTACTTTTTCCATCATGTTTTCCATTACATGTTCCCAAAGAGAAGTATCATCAGCTAATGTAGCACGGAAATTAGCATACATTTCTTTTTGTTTTTCTTCGAAAGTTGGATCTTCTTTTTCAGGTAATGTAGCGCGCATTGAAGTTACTAATTCTTGTACTTTTGGAGCGCGTGGTCCCCAAACAGCTTGTTCATTTCCATCTTTATCAATGAAAATAAAGATTGGAATCGCACGTGCTGTTCCATTTGTTAAATATTGATCCATTAATTCTAAGTTTTCATCGCGAATTAATAAACTCATATCAATATTTGCAACTTCAGAAATTCGTTTCATAACAGGTACGCATAAAAGAGCATCGCCACACCAATCAGCAGTTAATACGATAACACGCCAGCCATCATTTTGACGTTCTTCTAATACAGGAAGTAATTCATTTGGAATTAAAAAATTATTGTAAATGTGTAGTAGCTCGTATTGGTTTACTTGCATTTCATTCACATATGTATCAAAGGACATACCTTTATCAGCCCATTGTTGTAAGTTCATAATTAACACCTCTTTAGTAAGATTTGCTTTCATTGTACCAATTTTTATATAGAAAAGCTTGTATTCTTACTCTTTCTTGTCACTTAATAATTTATTTAATAGAAAAAAGAATAGTACGACACATAATTCAGTTAAGTTGGACATTTGTACGCTTTCTATCCAATCATCAGCAGTATGAATGACGAACCAATCTAGTGTAATTTCAATGAATGAGAAAAGAGTGAGAGAAATCCAATTTGACATGTTTTGAGTCAATGGATATAGCAGCGCTTTGAAGAAACTGAAAATAAATAATGTAATACCATCTAAGAAAGTGATTAATAAAAAAAAGAGAAGTAAAGCAGTACGTGAACTATACGCTATACCTGTAATTTGAAAGATTCCTACATATACAAAAAATATAAATGTAAAAACTATAATGAGAAAAAGAGCAATAATACTAATGATAATTGTTTTATCTTTTAGGCTGAGATTTGAGAACCTATCCTCCTCATGCATTAAAATACCCCTTTTTCTTGGAAGTTGACTTCATTTTATCATGAAATACATATTAAAAAACTACGAATTATGGGAAAATAAGGTGACAAAAAGTAAGATTTCATGTAAAATTATTAATAAGGTTTTTATTTAACTAAATGAAATAAAAGGAGCTGTCAATGTTGTCTCAAAATCGAGAGCAATTAATGGAAGAACTATCGACAAATGTGTTTGCTATGTTTCGCACGTTGCGTAATGATATCGGAAAAATATTTGGTGGTTACATACCGTGGAATGAATTCATCGTCCTAAGAATATTAAATCGTACGAATAAAGAAATGGTATCGCGTGTAGCAAATGAATTAAATGTGTCGAATAGTCATATTACAGCTGTTACAGAAAAATTAATTAATAAGGGTTTTGTAACTCGTTCACGTTCTACATCAGATCGCCGAGTTGTGTATTTAGAGATTACAGAACAAGGGAAAGATTTAGTTGCGAAAATGGAAGATGCGAAAAAACAATATTTACAAGAAAGATTCTCTGCACTTTCAGAAGATGAAATGAATGTAATGATTTCAATTTCCAAAAAACTTATTTAAGTGATTATAAACAAGAAAACGCTTACGTGATAAAATAGAAGGTCTTCCTTATAGATGGGAGATCTTCTTTCGTGTGTAATAGATGTTAATAAATAAAATGTGTACGAAAAAAGATAGAGCGCCATACTACTAATACAAGGAAGGAGGGAGAAATATGACGAATCGTAACGGTAGTAAAGGGAGCGGTAGTCAAGGATCACCAAAGTCCGGCCAGTTTAATCAGGAATTTAGCACTGAATTTGAAACTGGTAATGATAATAAAGGGAAAGAATATCGTTCTAAAAAAGGGAGTAAATCAAAAAAGGAGTGAAATAATTCACTCCTTTTTTGATTTACGATGCTGCCGATTGATCCGTATTATATTTTTCTTCTGATTTTGCGACAATCATTGCGCAAATTGCATCACCAGAAATGTTTACAGCTGTTCTAGACATATCTAGAATACGGTCAATACCGATAATTAAAGCGATACCTTCTACTGGTAGATTTACTTGATTTAAAACCATTGTAAGCATTACAAGTCCAACACCAGGTACACCAGCAGTACCGATACTAGCTAGTACAGCAGTTAATACGACCATAGCTAATTGCGGTAATGTAAGTTCAACTCCGTATACTTGAGCGATAAATACAGTGGCTACTCCTTGCATAATGGCAGTACCATCCATATTAATAGTTGCCCCTAGTGGTTGTACAAATGAGCTTATCGCTTTTGGAACGCCAAGCTTATCTTGTGCTGTTTTCATTGCAAATGGAAGCGATGCATTAGAGCTAGATGTACTAAATCCAATTGCCATTACTGGTCCGAAATGTTTAAAGAAACGAACAATACTTTCTTTTGCTAATACCTTTAATAAGCCGCCATATACAAAGACCCCGTGAATAATGAGTACTAACATAACGACAATCATATACTTGAACATCGCAGCGACGCCTGCAAGCCCCATTTTACCAACGGATGAAGCGAGCAAACCGAATGTTCCAATTGGGGCTAATTTCATAACGAGATTAACAAGATACATCATTAATTCGTTGCCCTGTTCAAGTAATGAATGGATACCTTGAACTCGTTTTCCTAAAATAGCTATACCGAGTCCAATCAATACGGCAAAGGCAATGATTTGTAACATGTTTCCGTCAGCCATCGCTTTTGCTGGGTTATCTGGTACGATATTTAGCAATGTGTCGACGAAAGATGTTTCAGTTTTTGCACCTTCATACTTAAGACCTTCTGTTTTAAAATTACCGCCAGCTCCTGGTTTTATAATAAGTGCAAATGTAACCGCTATAGAGATGGCAACCGCAGTTGTTACGAGAAAGAATGAAATTGATTTTAAACCGATTCTTCCAAGTTGTTTCGGATCTCCAAGGCCGGCAGCACCAAGTACGATAGAAATGAACACAACAGGAACAACTAGCATTTTAATAAGTCGAATAAACAATTGACCAATTGGGTTGAACACATATTGATTTAGTGGCTCAAAGATAGATGGAGCAGCTAAATTTAGAGTGAGTCCAACAACTAGACCTAGAAATAATGCGATTAAGATTGCTTTTGTTTGTTTCAATAAAATCCCCCCTTTTGTTTTTGCGAAATTTCTTTCTAAAGTAATTATACCGAAAAAATACCTAATTTGACAATATTTTCTGAATTTTTCATTTTTGTTTAAGTGTAGATAGACCGATTTTGTGTTTGGAAAATAAAATAGACCATCACATAGGATGGTCAAGGGAAGGGGACAATTTATGTCAATTTAATTAGGGATGGAAGTTGCTTTAAGACACTGGGGAATGTCTTATAAATTAGGGAGGAACAACTTCGATACATATACTATAAAAGATAGGTGTGACTCTCATGTGAACATAGGGTGAAAGAGAGGGGGAGTTTTAAATAAAAGATAGAAAGACAAAAAAATAAGACCATCATATATAAGATGGTCAAGGAAGGGGACAATTTATGTCAATTTAATTAGGGATGGAAGCTGTTCAAAGACACTGGGGAATGTCTTATAAATTAGGGAGGAACAACTTCGATACATATACTATAAAAGGTAGATGTGACCTCTGTGTGAACATAGAGTGAAAGATATGGGGAGTTTTAAATAAAAGATAGAAAGACAAAAAAATAAGACCATCATATATAAGATGGTCAAGGAAGGGGACAATTTATGTCAATTTAATTAGGGATGGAAGCTGTTCAAAGACACTGGGGAATGTCTTATAAATTAGGGAGGAACAACTTCGATACATATACTATAAAAGGTGGATGTGACCTCTGTGTGAATATAGAGTGAAAGAGAGAGGGAGTTTTAAATAAAATGAAAATTTAATGAGTGTTTTTTGTTCATCCCCTGTTGATTATTAGCCTTAACCAATCGGACGTTTATTGCCCACAAATAGCGGAATAAAAGATAGAGAAAACAAAAAAATAAGACCATCATATATAAGATGGTCAAGGAAGGGGACAATTTATGTCAATTTAATTAGGGATGGAAGCTATTCAAAGACACTGGGGAATGTCTTATAAATTAGGGAGGAACAGCTTCGATACATATACTATAAAAGGTGGATGTGACCTCTATGTGAACATAGAGTGAAAGATATGGGGATTTGAAAAATAGTACATATGAAATTGTTATTGCTAGCAATATTGAGTTAGGATATAGAGTTTTCCGGCATAAAACGAAAAGGAATCTGAATATAAATAAAAGTTGTAATCTATGAAAAAAAGGATTATGCTCAACTATATTATGAGAATATAAGGTTTGTCCCAATTATTTAAGGGCTTTTAAAAAGCTTTTTATTGTATGAGGGGAAAGCTTCACTTTAATAAGGGAGTTAGTGATATGGACGTAACAAAAAAACAAGGGCTGTATAATCGTCTTATACGATTAAACCCACCACAAATATTAGCATTAGGCTTTTTCTGCTTAATTGTGGTTGGCGGTTTGTTATTAAAATTACCATTCGCAACGAAAGTACATATTAGTTGGGTAGATGCTTTCTTTACAGCAACGTCAGCAGCGACCGTAACTGGTTTGGGAGTAGTGGATACAGCAAGTACATTTACGATGTTTGGCGAAATTGTTATTATGTTTTTAATTCAAACAGGTGGTCTAGGTCTTATGACAATTGCCATTTTAATTGTTTGGGTACTAGGTAAAAAAATCGGATTACGCCATCGTTTATTAATTGGAGAAGCATTTAATCAAACAAATATAGGTGGTCTTGTAAAATTAGTAAAGCGTGTCTTTATATTTTCGATTTGTATTGAACTTATTGGGGTCATCTTTTTATCGTTTCGCTTTATTCCAGAGTTTGGTTTTGGAAAAGGTTTATATTATAGTATTTTTCATGTAATTGCATCTTATAATAATGCAGGATTTGCTTTATGGCCAGATAATTTAACAAGATATGTAGGGGATCCCATTATTAATATTGGGATTTGCTCTTTAATTGTAATTGGGGGACTCGGTTTTACCGTATTAATTGATATATGGTATAGCCGCAGTTTTCGAAAATTATCACTTCACTCAAAAATAATGATTATTGGAACAGTAGTGCTAAATGTTATAGCAATGATTGTAATTTTTGTATTGGAATATAATAATGTGAAGACGTTAGGGAATTTATCTTTAAATGAAAAACTATGGGCTTCCTTCTTTCAAGGTATTACTCCGCGGACAGCTGGATTTAATACGGTTGACTATGGAGGTATGGAAGAATCATCTATATTATTTACGATGATTTTAATGTTTATTGGTGCAGGAAGTGTATCGACAGGTGGAGGAATTAAATTAACGACGTTTGTTATCTTAATTACATCTGTCCTTTCTTTCTTTAGAAAAAAGGAGGAAATTGTTTTATTTCAGCGTACAATTAAAATGTCGACAGTAACGAGGGCCTTAGCGATTGCTGTTGCCAGTCAAATACTTATTTTAGCAGCGGTATTCATATTAATGCTTACAGAAAACTTCAGCTTTATTCAATTATTATTTGAGACAATATCAGCGTTTGGCACAGTCGGATTAACGATGGGAATTACTGCAAAGCTATCGGCATTCGGAAAATGTATTATTATGTTTGTTATGTTCTGCGGATTAATTGGACCATTAACACTTGTGTTCTCTTTAGCGCGACCAGCAAAACAAAAAATAAAATATCCATCGGAAGATGTGTTTACAGGATAAGGTATCCCGCGTTAAGCGAGATACCTTTTTCTTTTTTAGAACAGGGAGAACAATAGACCAATAAGTGCTACTCGGAATAAAATTGCGATAAGTGCAGCAATTCCACCGACAACTGCAGCGATACCGCCAGTTACAGTAGCTCCGCGATTATAAGCGTAAATACCGAGTAAAACAGAAACAAGACCAAATAGTGTTGGAAATGTAAATAGCGATAAGATAGATAGCGCAAGAGCGATAAAACCAGCAGTTGATCCAGCAGCGGACGATTTTACAACATCTTTATCGTCTTTATCATCGTAATCATAATCAATGCGTTGTGGTGCAACCTCAGCGGCGTACTCTTCTTTATAGTCACTATAATCACTATCTATTCTATCTTTTCTTTTATAATCATCAAATTTCTCAGTCAAAGTCATGACTCCTTTCATAACAAGGTTCAATAGTAGTATGTATCTCTTTTTCTTTTTTATCCCGCTATTTGTGGGAGTCGAGAAACGTGCACATCCCACTGATTAAAGTTTCACTATACCGGAGCATGTACAGGGAGTAGTATCTTTTAAAAGGAGGAAAATGTTTTCTTGAAATAGGAAAAGTTAGTATGACTTCCTCTATTTTGGAAAATATAAAAAGGAATAATGAGGAAAGGGTGCAATACATAATGGAACATCCAATTGAAAATTTAATGAAAACGGCAATGACAAATTTAAAAGAGATGGTAGATGTAAATACAATTGTTGGGAGCCCGGTTTCAACAGCTGACGGAAATGTAGTATTAACAGTATCTCAAGTGGCTTTTGGTTTTGGAGCTGGTGGAAGTGATTTTAAAGGGGATTTCATTACTGAAAAACATAACGGTGGGCAAAATCAGCATAAAGAGAACAAACAAGGGCATCCATTTGGAGGAGGAAGCGGGGCTGGGGTTTCCATTAGTCCAGTAGCTTTTTTAGTAGTTGGTTAAAAAGGGGTGCAAGTATTACATCTCAACAGCAGTACACATTTAATTGAAAAGGCTTTAAATACTGTACCAAGCACTGTAGATAAATTTGTGAATGGTCGTCAAAAGTGAACTTGCATTTTTTAGGAATTATGATATATTAGAAAAAGTGCGCTTTAGGATGATCGGAATAATTGAAATGTAAATATATATGATGTGTGGAATAAGGGAGAGGAATTTATGATTAATATCAAAAACTTAGTAGTTGGCTTATTCATGTTAGTAAGCGGCTTTGTTGTATATGTAATAAAAGAAAAAGCTCCATTCTAAAACAGACAAACCGTTAATGTCTGTTTTTAATTTGCGGAAAAAAGTTGACAAGTTATTGTATTGGTGTTAGAATTTTAATTCGTGTCTCGGTTACAGCTAGTGTAAAGTAAATATCTCTTATGAATGCAATACGAAAAGTTTGCGAAAGATCGGGTAATTTTATCAACAACTTTTGTGAACAAACCCTATAAATTGTATTTGTAAGCTATATATGTATACTAGTGAATCAAGGAGCGGTCAGTGGAACCGTAATGATGAGAGAGAGGTAGGGCTTTCATCCAGTATATGTTACTTTCCCGTTAGGTGAATATAAAAAAGAGGACTCCTTTTAAAAGGAGTCCTCTTTCATTTTTTAAGTGCGACTTTCAACTTGTTGACAAATTTCATCTGTTGTTAAACCGTGAGCTGTAATGACTGATCCTTTAATTGATGTATCTGCAATGCCCATCACATTAGAATCTTGCCCAGTTACAACGCAACAATCACACCCTTGTGCATCCTGTTCTGAGTTAAGTGTAACAACTTCATGACCTTGTTGCTGAAGAGCTTGTTGAACGTCTGTTAATGAGTTTTCAACGCCAATTCTAGCCATAATTCTCACCTCCCTACCATCTAATTGCTAGTATGCTCAAGTTCACTGCATATATTTATGAAAAGACGGTAGGAAGTAAATCTTTGTTTAGTCGTTATATACGCCAGTAAGCATTTGACTAACGAATTGATCGTTTAATAATGTATCTTGTGCTGAAGAAGTATTTGAATGGATGTCGATTGAAGCAATAAAATGATTATGTTCTTGCGTATTTGGTTCTACCTCTACGTAATTATCGAATTTACAAAAACCTTTCGTATCCATTAGATCAAATAATTGCAGCATTTCTACTACCTCTTGTCTCGTTCCTTTAATTTGTACACACGCCATATTTATTTCCTCCTTCATTTTGACAAATTGTTTTTTAAAAATAGGATTATGATTACGAAATGAAAAATATGAATGTTATTTTTAGACAGCGCTATTTTTGTTATTTTCCCCCTTTTTCAGCAAAAGTCGTTATATATTTCCGGATTTATAAAATCGGACGTCCGTTTATTGAATACAATAGATTCGTATCAATTGATGAAAATCCTTCTTTTAAACAAATATTTTTTTAGTGGAAATTGGCGAAAAAAATTTTTTGACTTTTTGTAAACGTTAACAATGTTGTTAAATCAGTATAAGTAAAGAAGTACGTATGATTAAAAATTATAAATTTTCTAAAAATTCACTTGATTTATTTAGAAAGGAGAGTAAACTAGGAAACAATAAAAAATTCATAGAACATAGGAGGCGCTTCTAGTGAATGAGCAATGGATTTTCTTAAATGGAGAATTTGTTCCAAAAGATGAGGCAAAAGTTTCAGTATATGATCATGGCTATTTATATGGCGATGGAGTGTTTGAAGGAATTAGAGTTTATAGCGGTAATGTTTTCCGTTTGAGAGAGCATCTTGTCCGGTTGTATGAATCAGCAAAATCAATCCTTTTAGAAATTCCATATTCATTAGATGAAGTAACAAATATTGTTGTTGAGACGATTCGACAAAATAAATTATCTAATGGATACATTCGCCTTGTTGTATCAAGAGGAGCAGGAAATCTTGGATTGGATCCCGATTCATGTAAGAAGCCGAATGTAGTAGTAATTGCAGAACAATTATCTTTATTCCCACAAGAATATTATGAGAAAGGGATTCCAGTTGTAACAGTTGCAACGCGCCGAAATCGTCCCGATGTTTTATCCCCTCAAGTAAAATCTTTAAATTACTTAAACAATATTTTAGTTCGTATTGAAGCGAAATTAGCTGGAGTACAAGAAGCGCTTATGTTAAATGATCAAGGATATGTAGCTGAAGGATCAGGAGATAACGTGTTTATTGTTAAAGGAAATAAATTAATTACACCACCAAGTTCTGCTGGAGCGTTAGAAGGTATTACACGAAACGCCATTTTAGAAATCGGCGAAAAACTTGGGTATGACGTAAGAGAAGAGTTATTTACAAGACATGATGTATATGTAGCTGATGAAGTGTTTTTAACAGGAACAGCTGCTGAAGTGATTGCTGTTACGACAGTAGATGGTAGAACGATTGGCTTAGGGCAAACAGGTCCACATACGAACCGTTTATTAGAAGAGTTTCGTAAGTTAGTTGTAGAAGATGGAGAGAAAATTTACGAAGAAAATAAAGTTGGATAACAACTTTTTTAACATAAGAAAGCGTTGATAGGGAGGAGTAGTTGATTGTGAAGCCTCACAGAGAGTCGGTGGTTGCTGAAAACCGATGGTTCACGTCGACGAACATCGCCCTTGAGTGCTAAGCTAAAGCATTTGTCTAGGCTTAGACGGTAGCTCCGTTATTAGCTAGATCCATTTATGGATCACTGAGGCAAGAGTATTCTTGCAAAGAAGGGTGGTACCGCGAAATCTTTCGTCCCTTCAGCACATAGCTGGAGTGTGGACGTAGGATTTTTTTATTGTATAAAAGGTTGAAAAAGGGGGCTTATAAGAACAATGTCTTCAAAAACGGAAGAGAAACTGGAAACTGGTGCACAGCTATTGTTAGAAGCGCTAGAAAAGGAAGGCGTAGAAGTGATTTTCGGTTATCCGGGTGGTGCCGTTTTACCTCTCTATGATGCATTGTATGATTGTGAAATTCCGCATATTTTAACAAGGCATGAGCAAGGGGCAATTCACGCTGCTGAAGGGTATGCCAGAATTACAGGGAATCCAGGGGTTGTAATTGCAACGAGTGGACCAGGTGCTACAAATGTAATTACGGGTCTAGCTGATGCGATGATTGATTCATTGCCACTTGTAGTATTTACAGGCCAAGTAGCAACAACGTTAATTGGGAGCGATGCTTTTCAAGAGGCAGATATTATGGGAACTTACGATGCCAGTGACAAAACATAACTATCAAGTGCGAAAGGCCTCAGATTTACCTCGAATTATTAAAGAAGCATTTCATATTGCTAAAACAGGAAGACCAGGACCAGTCGTTATTGACCTTCCGAAAGATATGGTAGTCGAGAAAGGTGAGCGATGTAGCAATGTACAAATGGATTTACCAGGATATAACCCTAATTATGAACCGAATCTACTTCAAATAAACAAATTACTCAAAGTAATTGAAACCGCAAAAAAACCGTTAATTTTAGCTGGAGCGGGTATATTGCATGCGAAAGCTTCGAAAGAATTGACAAGTTTTGCTCGTAAATATGAAATCCCTGTTGTGCATACATTACTTGGACTTGGTGGTTTTCCACCAGATGATGAACTATTTCTAGGGATGGGGGGAATGCACGGTTCTTATACAGCCAATATGGCATTATATGAATGCGACTTACTCATTAATATAGGCGCGAGATTTGATGATCGTCTTACTGGAAATTTAGCTTTTTTTGCTAAAGGGGCGACTGTTGCACATATCGATATTGATCCAGCAGAAATCGGGAAAAATGTGCCAACAGAGATTCCTATTGTTGCAAGTGCTAAGCAGGCGTTAGAAGTATTGCTTCAATCAGAAGGAAAGAAAGAAAATCATCATGAATGGCTCTTTTTATTAAAGAATAGAAAAGAAAAATATCCATTCTCTTATAAAAGAAATTCTGAAAGTATTAAACCTCAATATGCGATTGATATGCTATATGAAATTACGAAGGGAGAAGCGATTGTAACAACAGACGTTGGGCAACACCAAATGTGGGCAGCGCAATATTATCCTCTGAAAAATCCAGATAAATGGGTAACTTCTGGTGGATTAGGAACGATGGGGTTCGGATTTCCAGCAGCAATCGGTGCGCAAATTGCAAAGCCTGAAGAATTAGTTATTGCAATTGTTGGTGATGCTGGGTTTCAAATGACTCTGCAAGAATTAAGTGTATTAAAAGAACACGCTTTACCCGTTAAAGTATTTATTTTAAATAATGAAGCTTTAGGAATGGTAAGACAATGGCAAGATGAATTTTACAATCAAAGATATTCACATTCTTTATTACCATGCCAACCAGATTTCGTCGCTCTTGCAAATGCATATGGCATAAAAGGTGTTCGTATTGACGATCCACTTCTTGCAAAGAAGCAAATCCAGCATGCGATCGAATTACAAGAGCCAGTTGTAATTGATTGTCGTGTACTTCAATCAGAGAAGGTTATGCCGATGGTTGCGCCAGGAAAAGGTGTTCACCAAATGGAGGGAGTGGAAAAAGGGTGAAGAGAATTGTTACAGCGACAGTTCGAAATCAAAGTGGTGTGTTAAACCGAATTACAGGGGTTATGACACGAAGACATTTTAATATTGAAAGTATTTCAGTAGGTCATACAGAATCATCAGATATATCGCGAATGACGATTGTTGTACACGTTGAAAGTGAACAGCAAGTGGAGCAGTTAATTAAACAACTGCATAAGCAAATTGATGTTCTGAAAGTATCAGATATTACAGAAGAAGCGATGATTGCTAGAGAGCTTGCTCTTATTAAAGTAGCAACTTCTGTAGCGAGGGCAGAATTATATAGTTTAATTGAACCGTTTCGAGCCGCTGTAATAGATGTTGGGAAGGATTCCATAGTTGTGCAAGTAACAGGTACGCAAGATAAAGTAGAAGCGTTAATTGAATTACTTCGTCCATACGGTTTGAAAGAAATTGCTAGAACAGGTGTAACAGCATTTACACGTAGTATGAAAAAACAAGATAAGCAAGTTATGTTAATTCAATAATCATTTAAATATAGGGGGAAATGAAAATGGCAAAAGTTTATTATGAGAAAGATGTAACAGTAAATGTATTAAAGGAAAAGAAAGTAGCAATCATCGGATATGGCTCGCAAGGTCATGCGCATGCGCAAAATTTACGCGATAACGGATTTGATGTAGTAGTAGGTTTAAGAAAAGGTAAGTCTTGGGATAAAGCGAATGAAGATGGGTTTTCTGTATATACAGTAGCAGAAGCTGCGGAAAAAGCTGATGTAGTAATGATTCTATTGCCTGATGAATTACAACCAGAAGTATATGAAGCTGAAATTGCACCAAATTTACAGGCTGGAAACTCTCTCGTGTTCGCACATGGATTTAATGTTCACTTTGATCAAGTAAAACCACCAGCTAATGTAGATGTATTTCTAGTAGCGCCAAAAGGACCAGGGCATCTCGTACGCCGTACGTTCGCCGAGGGCGGGGCTGTTCCTGCATTATTTGCAGTATATCAAGATGCAACAGGAGTTGCGACTGAAAAAGCACTTTCTTATGCTGACGGAATTGGAGCAACGAGAGCTGGTGTACTAGAAACGACGTTTAAAGAAGAAACAGAAACAGATTTGTTTGGAGAGCAAGCTGTACTTTGCGGCGGAGTGACTGCACTTGTAAAAGCAGGGTTTGAAACGTTAGTTGATGCGGGATATCAGCCTGAACTTGCATATTTTGAATGTTTACATGAATTGAAGCTAATCGTTGACCTTATGTACGAAGGTGGACTTGAAAATATGAGATATTCAGTTTCAGATACAGCGCAGTGGGGAGATTTCGTATCAGGACCACGCGTTGTGACTGAAGATACGAAGAAAGCGATGGGGGCAGTATTAGCAGAAATTCAAGATGGTACATTTGCAAGAGGGTGGATTGCAGAACATAAAGCAGGAAGACCAAATTTCCATGCGACAAATGAGAAAGAGAATAAACATGAAATCGAAGTAGTTGGACGTAAATTACGTGAAATGATGCCTTTCGTACAGCCGCGAGTAAAGGTAGGGGTTAAATAATATGAAGCAGGTTTTGTTCATGGATACAACGCTTCGTGATGGCGAACAATCACCAGGAGTAAATTTAAATGAACAAGAGAAATTACAAATTGCTAGGCAATTAGAGAGGCTTGGTATTCATGTAATGGAAGCTGGATTCGCGGCAGCTTCCGAAGGCGACTTCCAATCGGTAAAACGTATTGCGAATACAATTCAAAATGCTACGGTTATGAGTTTAGCTAGAGCGAAAGAAAGTGACATTCGAAGAGCATATGAAGCTGTGAAAGGCGCTGTATCTCCTCGTCTACACGTATTTCTAGCTACGAGTGATATTCATATGAAATATAAACTTTGTATGTCAAAAGAAGATGTGTTAAATAGTATTCATCGCTCGGTTACGCTCGGAAAATCATTATTTCCGACAGTACAATTTTCTGCAGAAGATGCGACAAGAACATCGAGAGCATTTTTAGCTGAAGCAGTAGAAATTGCGATTCGAGCAGGAGCGAATGTAATTAATATTCCGGATACAGTTGGATATACAAATCCGGAAGAGTATTATTCTCTTTTTGAATACTTACAAGAATCCGTTCCATCATATGAAAAAGCGATTTTTTCTTGTCATTGTCACGATGATCTTGGTATGGCAGTAGCAAATTCGTTAGCTGCGGTTGAAGGGGGAGCATTGCAAGTAGAAGGAACGATTAATGGCATTGGAGAAAGAGCAGGGAATGCAGCGTTAGAAGAAGTTGCGGTAGCTCTTCATATTAGAAAAGATTTTTATAAAGCAGAGCCTTCGATGACTTTAAAAGAAATTAAGGCGACGAGTATATTAGTAAGCAGGTTAACGGGTATGGTTGTACCGAAAAATAAAGCAATCGTTGGAGCGAATGCATTTGCTCATGAATCGGGCATCCACCAAGACGGGGTTTTAAAAGAAGTAACAACTTATGAAATTATCGAACCAGCGCTTATAGGAGAATCCCAAAATCTCTTTGTACTTGGGAAACACTCTGGCCGTCATGCGTTTACGGAAAAAATGAAAGAGCTTGGTTATGAATTTACAAATGAAGAGCGAGATGCGGCATTCGAAGCATTTAAAAAATTGGCTGATCGTAAAAAGGAAATTACTGAAGAAGATTTACGCGCACTTATGCTTGGTGAAGCAGCATTTGCAGCTCAGCAATATAACATTACGCAATTACAAGTGCATTTCGTATCAAATAGTACACAATGCGCAACAGTTGTGTTGAAGGATGAGGAAGGAAATGTATATGAAGATGCAGCCACTGGTTCTGGTAGTATTGAAGCGATATACAATGCGATTCAAAGAATTTTAGGATTAGAATGTGAATTGGCAGATTATCGCATACAATCTATTACACAAGGTCAAGATGCACTTGCTCACGTTCATGTTGAATTAAAAGAAGGTAGTCACCAAATATCAGGTTTCGGAGTTGCGCAAGACGTATTGGAAGCGTCGGCGAGAGCTTATGTCCATGCAGCAGGGAAATTAAAATCTCTTATAGCGCTTGTGAAATAAATAATTGATAGGTGAGAGAAGCTTTCCTCACCTATCAAATTAAAGTTCTGAAAATTCTGTTAAAAGGAGTGTTAAAAATGGAAAAACGTATCGTTTGTTTAGCTGGTGATGGTGTCGGTCCAGAAGTAATGGAGAGTGCGAAGGAAGTATTGCATATGGTAGAAAGGCTATATGGACATCATTTTCATTTGCAAGATGAGTACTTTGGTGGTGTTGCTATCGATTTAACTGGGCAACCATTACCACAGCGAACACTTGCCGCCTGTTTAGCGAGTGATGCGGTTTTACTTGGAGCAGTAGGTGGACCAAGGTGGGATAGTGCGAAAGAAAGGCCTGAGAAAGGATTATTAGCATTAAGAAAAGGACTCGGTGTATTTGCGAATGTTCGCCCTGTAACGGTAGAAAGTGCAACTGCACATTTATCACCATTAAAAAACGCTGATGAAATTGATTTCGTTGTCGTTCGTGAATTAACAGGCGGAATTTATTTTTCTTATCCGAAAGAGCGAACGGAAGAAGTGGCGACAGATACACTTACGTATCATCGCCATGAAATTGAACGTATCGTTTCGTATGCTTTTCAATTAGCAAATAAGCGGAAGAAAAAAGTAACATCTATTGATAAAGCGAATGTTTTAGAGTCTAGTAAATTATGGAGAACTGTGACAGAAGAAGTAGCACTTCGCTACCCAAATGTGGAAGTAGAACACATTTTAGTAGATGCAGCAGCTATGGAATTAATTCGGAATCCAGGAAGATTTGACGTTATTGTAACGGAAAATTTATTTGGTGATATTTTAAGTGATGAGGCTTCAGTATTAGCTGGATCATTAGGAATGCTTCCATCAGCAAGTCACGCTGAAAAGGGACCTTCATTATACGAGCCTATTCACGGATCAGCACCGGATATTGCGGGGAAAAATAAGGCGAATCCAATTGCGATGATGCGTTCTGTTGCAATGATGCTTGGGCAATCGTTCGGATTAACGAGAGAAGGATATGCAATTGAAGAAGCAGTTTCTGCAGTCCTTAAATCAGGGAAATGTACAGCAGATATCGGGGGGACTGAAACGACAACTTCATTTACAAAGGCAGTTATTCAAGAAATGGAAGAGCAAGCGTTAGTAGGGAGAGGGAGATAATGGGAAAAAGGTTACTAGATAAGCTTTGGGAAAGACATGTAGTTGCGACTAATGAAAATGGATTGGATTTATTATATATCGATCTACATCTTGTTCATGAAGTAACGTCACCGCAAGCCTTTGAAGGCTTGCGGCTTACAAATCGAACAGTCCGCAGACCAGATTTAACATTTGCAACGATGGATCATAATATTCCAACGAAAGATGTTTGGAATATTACCGACCGCATTGCGAAGCAGCAACTAGATACACTTCGGCAAAACTGTAAACAATTTCAGGTGCCATTAGCGGATATCGGAGATGAAGAGCAAGGGATCGTTCATGTAATAGGACCAGAACTTGGACTCACACAGCCAGGAAAAACGATTGTTTGTGGTGATAGTCATACAGCAACACACGGTGCTTTTGGCGCACTAGCGTTTGGTATTGGTACGAGTGAAGTGGAACATGTATTGGCAACGCAAACGTTATGGCAACGAAAGCCGAAAGCGATGGGCATTGAGTTAAAAGGGAAGTTACCGCAAGGTGTCTATGCGAAAGATATTATTTTACACCTTCTTTCAAAGTACGGAGTAGCAGTTGGAACAGGTTACGTAATGGAATTTTATGGAGAGGCCATTCATGCTATGGATATGGAAGAGAGGATGACGCTTTGCAATATGGCAATTGAAGGGGGAGCAAAGGCTGGCATTATTGCACCAGATGAAAAAACGTTTGCTTACGTAAAAGGGCGTAAATATGCACCGAAAGACTATGAATCTATTAAGAAAAAATGGTCAGAACTTTATACAGATTTAGATGCAGTTTATGATTTACATATTCTAGTAGATGTTACGGATTTAGCGCCGTACGTTACGTGGGGAACAAATCCTAGTATGGGTGTTCGGATCGATGAGAAATTGCCAGAAAAGCATGATGCAAATGATGAAAGAGCGTTTTCTTATATGGGATTGAGTCCCGGACAAAGTACGTATGACATTCCAGTTCAACATGTTTTCATTGGATCTTGTACAAATTCCAGGCTTTCTGACTTAGAAATTGCTGCATCTGTCGTGAAAGGTAAAAAAGTAAAAGAAGGTGTGCGAGCACTTGTTGTACCTGGATCTCAAAGGGTAAGAGAAGCAGCGATGCATAAAGGATTACATCGCATATTTGAAGAAGCTGGATTTGAATGGAGAGAGCCCGGATGCTCAATGTGTCTAGGTATGAATCCAGATCAAGTGCCTGAAGGAGAACATTGTGCCTCTACGTCCAATCGCAATTTTGAAGGAAGACAAGGAAAGGGAGCACGAACGCATTTAGTTAGCCCGGCAATGGCGGCAGCGGCTGCGTTATATGGTCATTTTGTTGATATTAGAAAGGAGAGTTATGATGGAGCCATTTCGTATTCATAAAGGTACTGCCGCAGTACTGATGAATGATAACATTGATACAGATCAAATTATTCCGAAGCAATATTTAAAGAGAATTGAAAGAACTGGGTTTGGGAAGTTTTTATTTGATGAGTGGCGATATGATAATAATCGCCAAGAAAACCCTAATTTCCCGCTTAATGCACAAGAAAGAAAAGGAGCCAGCATATTAATTACAGGTGATAATTTTGGATGTGGCTCGTCAAGAGAACATGCTCCATGGGCACTTGCTGATTATGGTTTCCGCGTTATTATCGCTGGAGGATTTGCCGATATCTTTTATATGAATTGTATGAAGAATGGCATGTTACCGATTGTAATGGATAAAGATATGCGTGAACAACTTGCTAAAACAGATGCGAGGGAACAAATTACAGTTGATTTAGAAAATGAAATAATGACAACGAATACGCATAGATTCCATTTTACGATCGAGAAAATGTGGAAAGAGAAGTTATTAAATGGTTTAGATGAAATTAGTATTACAATGCAATATGAACAAGAAATAAAAGAGTATGAAAGAAAAGTGGCTTTACATTAAAAAAAATGACGGAATATTAAAAATGTATTTACATTCAAAATTAACTGTTATATACTATGTGAAAATCAGAGGAGAAAGGGAGTAAGTATTATGAATATCGTGCAATCTATTACAATGCTTACACAACTACATCATCATACATGAAACCCTTGAACCTAGCGTGAAAACGTGTAGGTACAAGGGTTATTCCCGTTGTACCTACACTCTACTGAAGAGCCTTGTAGGTATTTTGTCTACAAGGCTCTTTTTATTTTCGGCTTAGGGGAATGAAATAGGCATACATTAGAAGGGGAAAGGTGTGAAAATTTAGATGACAAAATGGAAACGAGCAAACCCGAATGGAACGAGAGATTATTTATTCGAAGAATGTACGTTAATTGAAGAAGTAGAACAAAAATTAAGGCTTACTTTTTTAGAGAGAGGTTATGAGGAAATAAGAACACCTACAATTGAATTTTATGATGTTTTTGCATTTCAAAATAGACCGATAGATGAAGAGAAGATGTATAAATTTTTTGATGAAAAGGGAAGGATTATCGTTTTACGTCCAGATATGACAATTCCTTTAGCGAGAGTTATTGGAACACAGAGATGGGATACGCCACTTAAAGTGACGTATAGCGGGAATGTATTTCGAGCGAATGAATCCCATTCTGGAAAATATAATGAAATCGTACAAAGTGGTATTGAAGTTATCGGGATTGATAATGTAAGAGCTGAAATTGAATGTGTAATAAGTGTCATTCAAGCACTTCAAAAGTTGAAGGTGCAATCTTTTACAATTGAGATTGGGCAAGTACAGTTATATAAATGTATTGTAAAAAAACTCTCCATCCAGGATGAAGAAGAAAGGGTACTTAGAACGTATATAGAAAGTAAAAATTATGCAGCCCTCTCAAATTTTATCGGAGAAAAGAAATTAGATCGATGCGATGAGACAGTAAGATTACTTGAGAAATTGCCAAGGCTATTTGGAAATTTAGAAGTTATTGAGGAAGCAGAAAAGCTTGCTTCAAGTAATGAAATGAAAATGGCAATTGCAAGAGTAAAAGAAATGTATGAAACAATTGAAATGTTAGGATATGGTTCTTACATATCAATTGATTTGGGCATGATTCAACACTTAGATTACTATACGGGTGTTATTTTCAAAGGATATATATATGAAATTGGAGAAGAAATCGTTAGTGGCGGAAGATACGATGAGCTAATTGGGAATTTTGGAGAAATGCTGCCAGCTGTTGGACTCGCGGTACAAGTAAATCAAATTGTGAAGGCACTGCAAGAGCAGCAAGAACCATATGAACGAAATCAAATTGATATTGTGATTCATTATGAGTTAAATAGATTAGCGGAAGCAGAAAGGTTACGAAATTTACTTCGAAAGGATGGGAAAAATGCTTGGTTATCTCTATTCTCTAATTTAAGCGATACCTTTCAATTTGCAAGAAAAAATAAAATAGGAACGGTCGTTGAGGCACAGAATGAATACTTAGTGGAATATGTATGGAATGAGAAATGGGTAGTCCAGAAAGAAGGAGAGGCTTCATGCGTAACATTCAAATTGCGTTAACGAAAGGAAGATTAGAAAAACATGTCATTCCACTTTTTGAGCAGATTGGAATTGATTGTTCCGAGCTCAAAAATAAAGGTCGGAAGCTTGTATTTCAAAGTAAAAATACAAATGTTTCATTTATTTTAGTAAAAGCGGTTGATGTTGCTACTTATGTAGAACATGGGGTAGCTGATATTGGCATCGTTGGAAAAGATATTTTAATGGAAAACGAGAAAGATATTTATGAAATGCTGGATTTAGGAGTGGGGATTTGTAAGTTTTGTGTTGCTTCTATTCCTACGTATAATCCGAAGAGTTACCGGAAGAAAAGAATCGCTACGAAATACCCCCATATTACTTCTACTTATTTTCATGATAAGGGAGAGGATGTAGAAATTATTAAGATAGAAGGTTCTGTAGAAATCGCTCCTCTTCTTGGATTGGCAGATGCGATTGTAGATATTGTTGAAACAGGAAAAACATTACAAGAGAATGGACTCATTGTATTTGAGGAAATGTACTTTATATCGGCTCGGATGATTGTAAATAAGGCAGCCTTAAAAACTAAAAAAGACGAAATATTCAGCATTATAAATATGATGGAGCAAGAAATCTTATCAGGGAAATAGGAGGATTTAAAATGGAAATCATTTATGAAGAATTTAAGGAGGCATTATCTAAAATAAAAGTGCTAAGAGAAAACGCTAATATAATAGAAGAAACTGTTCAAAGAAGTGTAAGAGAAATCATTAGACATGTAAGGGAAGGGAAAGATGAGGCTTTATCTTTCTATACAAAAAAGTTTGATGGTGTAGAGATGAAAAATTTTCGTGTAAGTGAAGAAGAAATACAGCAAGCGAGTATGTTTGTAGAGAATTCATTTTTAGAAGCTTTAAAAGAGGCGAAGAAAAACGTTGTTTCGTATCACGAAAAGCAAAAGAAGCACTCAATATTCGATTGTGAAAGTAAAGGGATAATTAGAGGGCAACTCATTCGGCCGTTAGAAAATATAGGTGTATATGTACCGGGTGGGACAGCCTCATATCCTTCTTCAGTATTAATGAATGTATTGCCGGCGAAACTCGCAGGTGTGAAAAAGATTGTAATGGTAACACCGCCGAGGAAAGGAGGAATTGATCCGCATATATTAGCTGCTGCAGATCTTGCGGGAGTAGATGAAATTTATACGATAGGTGGCGCACAAGCAATTGCTGCTTTAGCATACGGGACGGAATCGATTCCGAAAGTGGATAAAATAGTTGGACCGGGAAATTTGTACGTCGCTCTAGCGAAACGAGAAGTATACGGAATAGTAAATATCGATATGATTGCTGGTCCATCAGAAATTGTAGTTGTCGCGGATGAAACAGGTAATGCAAAATATATCGCAGCGGATTTATTATCGCAAGCAGAGCATGATGAGAGAGCAACGGCGATTTGTATTACAACGAATATGGAACTAGCTAAAGAAGTGGAAAAAGAGGTAGAAAGACAGTTAGAAACGTTACCAAGAAGTGAAATTGCACGTGAATCAATAAATAGAAATGGAGCCATCTTTATCGTTCCTTCTTTAGAGGAGGCGCTAAAGTTATCAAATGAAATTGCTCCAGAACATTTAGAGTTACATATAAAAGAACCAATGAATGCTCTAGATTATGTGAAACATGCAGGCTCTATTTTCCTTGGGCCATATTCACCTGAACCGCTCGGGGATTATTTAGCGGGACCGAATCATGTATTACCAACGAGCGGAACGGCAAGATTTTTTTCTCCGTTATCAGTCGATGATTTCGTGAAAAAATCAAGTTTTATTTCTTATACGGAGGAGGCATTAAAAAATGTACAGCATCATATTGTAGAGCTTGCAAATAAAGAAGGGTTACATGCACATGCGAGAGCAATCCAAATAAGGTTTGAGGAGGAAAAATAATGCGTCAGTCCAGTCAAGCACGTGAGACGACAGAAACAAAAATTAAATTAAATTTGCAGCTTGATGAAAGTACAAATGTATCTATTCAAACAGGGGTTGGTTTTTTCGATCATATGCTTACTTTATTTGCTAGACATGGAAGATTTGGATTGCAGGTTGAAGCAGAAGGTGATGTATTTGTCGATGCACATCACACCGTTGAAGATGTTGGAATTGTACTTGGAAATTGCTTGAAAGAAGCATTGCAAAACAAAGAGGGAATTAATCGTTACGGTTCTGCGTATGTACCGATGGATGAATCTTTAGGATTTGTCGCAATTGATATAAGTGGACGCTCATATTGTGTATTTCAAGGGGAATTAACAAATCCGAAGCTCGGGGATTTTGATACAGAATTGACGGAAGAATTTTTTAGAGCAGTTGCACATGCTGCCAATATTACATTACATGCGCGCGTTCTATACGGAAGTAATACACATCACAAAATTGAAGCATTATTTAAAGCTTTTGGTAGAGCGCTTAGAGAAGCGGTCGAAAAAAATGCCAACATTACTGGTGTAAATTCAACGAAAGGAATGTTGTAATTGATTGCCATTATAGATTATGGAATGGGGAATATTCGCAGTGTAGAGCAAGCATTAAAATATATTGGCGCAGAGTACATTGTAACGAGTGATAAAAAAGAGATATTGAGAAGCGATGGCGTGATTTTACCGGGAGTAGGTGCATTTCCGAAAGCGATGGACGTATTAGAAGAAAGAGATTTAGTGTGTGTACTAAAAGAGGTTTGTGATATAGGAAAACCACTCCTCGGTATATGTTTGGGCATGCAGCTTTTATTTGAACGAAGTGAGGAACTAAAAGATTGTAGCGGGTTAGGTTTACTACCAGGGGAAATTCGTAAGTTAAAAGTTTCGTATAAAATTCCTCATATGGGATGGAATGAATTAAGGAAGGAAAGAGAATTTCCGCTTTGGAATGGATTAGTGGATGGTTCTTTCGTGTATTATGTTCACTCATATTACGCGGATTGTCCAGATGAAATTGTATGCGGAGTAAGTGATTATGGAATGCAAGTACCAGGGTTTGTCGCGAAAGGAAATGTATTTGGTGCACAGTTTCATCCAGAAAAAAGTGGCGAAATTGGCATGCAAATATTAAAAAATTTTCAAGGGGTGGTAGAAGCATGGAAATCTTCCCAGCTATCGATTTAAAAGAAGGACGATGCGTTAGACTTTATCAAGGAGAGTTTAGTAAAGAAACGGTGATGAATGAAGATCCAGTAGCGCAGGCGATCATATTTGAAAAGCTTGGAGCGGAAATACTACACATTGTTGATTTAGACGGTGCAATTGCTGGCGAGTCTTTAAATTTGCCCGTCATTGAAAAAATCTGCAAGGCGGTACGTATTCCTGTGCAAGTGGGAGGAGGAATTCGTTCACTTGTAACGGTGGAGAAGTTATTGTCAGCAGGTGTAGAAAAAGTGATTTTAGGAACAGCAGCTCTTTATGATAAGTCATTTTTAGAGGAAGCAGTTCGTCTATATAAAGAGAAAATCATTGTTGGAATTGATGCGAAAAATGGTTTCGTAGCAACGAGAGGTTGGCTTGATCTATCTGAAATTTCTTACGTTAGTTTAGCGAAACAAATGGAAAGTTTAGGTGTTCAAACGATTGTGTTTACAGACATTTCGAAAGACGGGACGCTTGCAGGTCCAAATTTTGAACAATTAGCGATACTTCAAAAAAGTGTGGGCATTCGTCTCATCGCTTCTGGAGGAGTGGCATCTATTCAAGATGTGAAAAAGTTAAATGATATGAATATATATGGTGTCATAATTGGAAAGGCGCTTTACGAGAAAACGATTGATTTAGAAGAAGTATTACAGGTAACGAAGTTATGTTAGCGAAACGAATTATTCCATGTCTAGATGTGAAAGAAGGGCGAGTCGTAAAGGGTGTAAATTTTATAGGATTACAAGATGTCGGTGATCCGGTTGAAATAGCTGAAGCATATAACGAGGCAGGGGCAGATGAAATCGTATTTTTAGATATTACGGCGACTCATGAAGGAAGAAAAACGATTATAGATGTTGTAGAAAAAACAGCAGCAAAAGTATTTATTCCTCTTACGGTTGGCGGGGGGATATCAAGTGTGAAAGATATGTACAATTTACTAAGAGCTGGGGCAGACAAAGTTTCAATAAACTCAGCGGCAGTGCGAAACCCGAAGTTAATAGAAGAAGGGGCAGAACACTTTGGATCACAATGTATTGTCGTGGCAATTGATGCTAGAAAAGTAGCAGAAGGTAAATGGAACGTATATGTCAACGGCGGAAGAGTTGACACAGGAATGGATGCCATAGAATGGGCGAAGCGTGTTGTTAAACTTGGGGCAGGTGAAATTTTGTTAACGAGTATGGATGCAGATGGAACGAAAAGCGGATATGACCTTCGTTTAACAGAAGAAATTTCAAAAAGTGTTTCTATTCCAGTCATCGCATCAGGAGGCTGTGGTCATACGGATCATATTATAGAAGTTTTTCAAAAGACAACGGTTGATGCAGCGTTAGCGGCATCCATCTTTCATTATGGTGAGGCGACAGTGCAGAGTGTAAAGCGAAAATTAAGAGATGCAAATATTGAGGTGCGGTTATGAAACCTAATTTTTCAAAAGGATTAATACCGGCAATTGTCATCGAAGAAGGTACGAAAGACGTTTTAATGCTAGCTTATATGAATGAAGAAGCATATAAAAAAACGTTAGAGACGAAAAGAACATGGTTTTATTCTCGTTCGAGGCAGTCGTTATGGAATAAGGGGGAAACATCAGGGAATGTTCAATATGTGCAATCTTTATATTTAGATTGTGATCAAGATTCAATTGTTGTGAATGTGAAACAAGTAGGACCTGCTTGTCATACGGGAGAGAAGACATGTTTTTACTATCAAATTATATAGGGGGATACATATGGAAAATGCCTTTAAGTTGCTGTATAAAACAATTGAAGAACGAAAGGGAAGCCCACTTCCTGAATCGTATACAAATTATTTATTTTCAAAAGGAGAAGATAAAATTTTAAAGAAGATTGGTGAAGAGTGTGCTGAAGTAATTATCGCATGTAAAAATAATGATAAAGAAGAAGTAGTGAAAGAAATGGTTGATGTATTTTATCACTGTTTCGTTTTATTAGCTGAAAAAAATATTGCATTGGAAGATGTGATGCGAGAGGTGAAAGAACGAAATGGAAAGCTTTCGAGAGTTGGGGATAGAAGGGAAATAGATACATTATAAGGGGGAATGTATATGAAAGTAGATTATCATCTTCACTTATAAGAAGGACCGTATTCAATAGGATGGCTTGCTAAAATAAATGAAGCGTTGGAATGTTATGAACCGCTTCAAGAAAGACATTCTATTGATTGGCTTATGAAAACACAAGAGCGTTTGCAAAAGCGTGTGAAGGAAGGGCCATTTACAACAGAATGGATAGATCTATATTTAGAAGAAGCTGTGCGAAAAGGAATAAAAGAAGTGGGAATTGTTGATCATCTATATCGTTTTCATGAAGCAAAAGGATATTATGAAAAATATGTAGATATTAGTGATTCTAAGCTCGGTCGTATACAGAAAGAATGGTTAGATCAAGTAAAGGTAGTTTCACTGTATGATTTTACAAAGGCAATTGAAGAGGCGAAAGAACGATGGGGGAAAAGAGGTGTCACACTTAAACTTGGAATTGAAGCGGATTATTTTATTGGTTGTGAAGGAGAGTTAAAAGAATTATTAGCGCTAGGAGACTTTGATTATGTAATTGGTTCCGTTCATTTTCTAAATGGCTGGGGATTTGATAATCCAGATACGAAAGAATATTTTGAGGTGCATGACCTACGCGCATTATATGATATGTTTTTTAAAACAGTTGAGAGTGCGATTCGTACCGAGTTATTTGATATTATCGCTCATCTTGATAATATAAAGGTATTTAATTATCGATTGGATGAGAATGAACAGCTTTCTTATTATGAGGAAATTGCCTGTGCATTAGTAGAAACGAATACGGCAACAGAAATAAATGCAGGATTATACTATCGTTATCCTGTTCGTGAAATGTGCCCAAGTCCACTATATTTACAAGTATTAGCTAAGTATGGTGTTCCAATTACGATTTCTTCGGATGCCCATTACCCAAATGATTTAGGGAATTATGTACAAGAAAATATACAAACATTACGAGCTCACGGTGTTACTCAGGTTGCAACATTTACGAAGCGAGCAAGAGTAATGAGGTCGCTTGAAGAAGAAGTAACAAATTCAAAATGAAACGCAATTTTTTGATGAAAACTGTCCTTTTTGTTCAAAATAAGAAAGAATGAAAAGGAGGGTAAGAAATGGCGAAACAACAAAACAAACAAAATGTACAAGGTGCACAGCAACAAGCTTATACTTCTGAAACGAATGCTGCATCTCAATCGGTTATTGAGGAGCAAATTAGCGATACGGTTGCAGAAGGAACTATTGATGTGAAGCTTGGAAAAGAATCGCAGGAAAAAGCGTAAGAAGAGGGGAGAGTTGCATCTCCTCTTTTTTCATGGAAAAGTGTCGATTTTCAAAACTATAATCAAATTCCTTGGTTTTTATATGTGGATTTCTTACAATGAAATATAAGAGATGTCTTATTTTCTATAGAAGAGGTGTTAGTAGTGGCAAAAATATTAGTAGCGGGAAAAATTCCGGAAATTGGATTAGAACTATTAAAAGATCATAATGTAGAAATGTACAATAAAGAGGAGTTAATTTCTATAGATGAATTAACAGAGCGTGTAAAAGATAAAGATGCATTGTTAAGTTTACTTTCGACAAAGGTGCCAAAAGAAGTTATTGATGCAGCGCCTCATTTAAAGATTGTTGCAAACTATGGTGCTGGTTACGACAATATTGATTACACGTATGCGGGCGAAAAAGGAATTGCAGTTACGAATACACCGAAAGTATCAACGGAAGCGACTGCAGAATTAACATTTGCACTTCTTTTAGCAGCGGCGCGTAGAATTCCTGAAGGGGATACGTTATGTCGTACGACTGGATTTAACGGATGGGCACCGTTATTTTTCTTAGGACGAGAAGTCCATGGTAAGACAATCGGAATTATAGGTCTTGGAGAAATCGGGAAGGCTGTTGCAAAACGTGCGAAAGCATTTGGAATGGATGTTTTATATACAGGGCCAAATCGTAAGCTTGAAGCTGAAAGTGAACTGGGAGCAACGTATGTGACGTTGGAAGAATTATTACAAACAGCAGACTTTATTACAATTAACTGTGCTTATAATCCGAAATTACATCATATGATTGATGAAGAGCAGTTTAAAATGATGAAGAAAACAGCGTATATTGTAAATGCTTCACGTGGACCAATTATGAATGAAGCAGCACTTGCTCATGCATTAAAAACGAATGAAATTGAAGGAGCAGCTCTTGACGTGTTTGAATTTGAACCGAAAATTACAGAAGAGCTAAAAGAATTAAAGAATGTAGTACTTGCTCCACACGTAGGGAATGCAACATTTGAAACTCGTGATGCGATGGCTGAAATGGCTGTCAGAAATATTTTAGCTGTATTAAACGGCGAAGAGCCAGTAACACCTGTAAATCAAAAGGTATTAGTTACAAAATAAAAAGAAACCTTCCGGACTCGGAAGGTTTTCTTATTTTTCTTTATTGGCTTTTTTAGACGGTCTTTGTCTAATGAATTGAGATAACATGTACAAAATATATAGTGGAATGGCAATGAATAAGAAAACAGAAAAATTTCCAAATCCTGTTTGATACATTGTAATAATGATTCCAACTAAAAATAGTGTAATAATGATGCTATATCGTGGAATTGGTACATCTTTTAAACTTGGGATACGAATGCGGCTCACCATTAAAAATGCGAACGTTACAAATACGGTAATAAGAACGATTTTTGGAATGGTATGTGAAAATAATGTTAAGAAAGCAACAAGCCCTCCCGCTGCTGTAATCGGTACTCCAGTGAAATATTTCATTGAAGTAGAAGATGGTGTTACATTAAATCGTGCTAAACGATATGCTCCGAAAAGAGGGAATAATCCCGCTATGTATAATCCGATGATTCCGTAGTTTGAGAAAGATGTGTAATACATTAAAACAGCTGGTGCTGCACCAAATGTTACGACATCTGCAAGCGAGTCGAGCTCTTTTCCCATTTGTGAATCAACACGTAATAAACGAGCAACACGACCATCAAGACTATCTAACATCATCCCGATAAGTACTAAAATAGCAGCTGATTTATAATATCCTAAAGATGCATAGCCGATTGATAAAAATCCGCTATATAAATTTCCGAGCGTAAATAAGTTTGGAATAGCTGCTCTATACAAAATCTGATCCCTTGCTTTCTGTAATAAATTCTTAATTAGTGTATGAAAGTTTACTTATTTTATCATACCATAAATTTATTCCTCATACGAAAGAAATTACCAATTTGTGAAAGATTTCATAGAAGGATGGTTCGAAAATTAAGTGGAAATAAAAAGAGGAAGCAACTTGTATAAAGTTGCTTCCTTTACTATTCAAATTTCGTTGTCATCGTTCCGGTTTTATATCGATTATTAGGATCGAAGCGTAATAAATCTCCATAAATTAATTTATCGGAGAGTTTTAATTCTGTTTTTGCTTTTTCAATATACGGCTGACATAACGTCATGTCAGCTTCTTCACCCGTACTTCTTTTGTAGCACATATTTTTTGTATAAACATACTCTTCAGAAACAAAGCTACCATCACGAATTACCATAAGCGGGTCTTTCTCTTTAATAAATAAGTCAGTTCCAAATTCAACGGATTTATTTGTTTTAATACCAAGTAAATGAAGGAGCGTTGGCTTAATATCAATTTGACCGGATACTTTAGAAACAACTTTTCCTTCTTGGCCAGGCACATGAATAATAAGAGGGACTCGTTGTAATTGCATAGAATCGAATGGTGTAATAGTATCTTTTCCTAGGAACTGTGCCATAGCTGCGTTATGGTTTTCGGAAATACCGTAATGATCACCATAAATGACAATAACGGAATTATCATATAATCCTTCTTCTTTTAATTGTTGAATAAATAATTTAAGAGCTTCATCTGTGTAACGAACAGTTGGGAAGTAGCGGTTTACAACACCACTTTCCGAGTTGAATTCATCAACATATTGATCTTCCGGATTTAGAAGAAACGGAAAATGATTTGTTAATGTAATAAATTTTGTATAGAACGGTTGCGGTAAAGATTTTAACTTTGGAATAGATTGTTCAAAGAACTCTTTATCTTTTAATCCCCAACCGACAGACATTTGCTCCGTTCCTGCGTAATCATTTAAATTAAAATAACGATCATATCCAAGCGCAGGATACATTACATCCCGATTCCAAAACGTTTTATCGTTTGAATGGAAGACGGCAGAAGAATATCCGTATTTCTTTAATTGTTCTGGTGTCGCTGTGTATTCATTTGTTGCATGAGTAAAGAATACAGAACCACGATCTAGCGGATAAAGTGAGTTTTCAACGATAAATTCAGCATCAGAAGTTTTGCCTTGTCCAGTTTGATGATAGAAGTTATCGAAATAGAAACTATCCTTAATAAATTCATTTAAAAATGGTGTAATTTCTTTTCCATTTATTTTTTTATTAATAACAAAGTTTTGTGTAGATTCCATTGAAATTAAAATTACATTTTTACCTTTTGCAGCTCCAAATAAGTTTTTATCAACTTGTTTGTCTTTTGAGTCTGTATAGTTTTTAATTTCAGAAAACCCATCTCCACTTGCAAATACACGCTCAGCTGAAGACTTGGATTGAAGCGTAATGTCAAATAGATGGTATGTGTATAAACCTAAATTCTTCACGACAGTTTGACGGTCAAATGAGCGCGAGAACATTTGTGGTTTATAAATAACTGATACAACAATTTGTAGTGCTAATAAAGCTGTTACACCGCTAAAGAAAGTTCGCTTCTCTGAGCGGGAAAGTGGTGTTTTGTCGCCAAATGATGGGAATTTACGTGAAATAAACATTAAAATAATTGCATCTGCAAATAAAAGTAATGTTTTGTACGTAAAGAGTTCTTTTATACTTGTCCCTAAATCAGCCATATTGTTTGTTTGGAATAAAACCGGGAAAGTAACGAAATCGTTATAGAACCCATAAAACATTGCGTTTCCAAATAAAATAAATGACAGTATAAAACTGATTCCAATTATAATTCGGTTTCGGTGCTTAGATGCAAGTAAAGCTAAGCCGAAAAATAAAAGTAACGCAGCTAGTGGATTGATAAAAAGCATGAATTCTTCAAAGAAATTATCAATTTTAATATCAAATGCTAGCTTGTACACAATATATGTTTTAATCCATAGTAAAACGACTGCAACGAGTGCAAATCGCAGTTTTGGAAACAGATGTTGTAGCATAATATACTCCTCTCCTAAAAAGCATGACAGTTCTTGTGAGTCAGTTTGCTTAACGACTCATTTTATATATACGAACAGTCCTTTGTTATTATGATTATTATACTATGAGTATCATTATACGAAAATAAAAGAAGGTTGTGGGCTTTTTTATAATAATCGAGTAGAAAAAGAGTGGTGGGAGACAATAAAACAGAATTTCTATGTATGATAATTATCGTACGCAGAAAGAATCGCGTGATAATACGGAGGTTATAATGCGAAAATTATTATATTTTATAGCATGCAGTAGTGTTATACTTTTTACTTCACCGAGTGTGTCGGTAGCCCAATATGATGCACCTCTTATGGAAGATGCACTTTATTCTGTTTTATTTCCAAAAATAAATAAAGCAATTGAAAAACAATATGGAAGTTTGAAACCTTATCAATGTCCTAAAATTATTAGTTTAAAAAAAGTGTATAGCGGTACATATTTATTTCAAGCAAGTATTGAAGTGACAAAGTATGAACGTGTTGCTGGGAAAATTGCTCCACCATTTGAGAAGGTAACGATTACATTTAATAACGAAGAAGGCGAATGGGAAGTGACAAAGATTTCAGTAAAGCGCTTACCAAATGATACGAAACTAAACTGTAAAAAAACAATATAAAAAATTGTTTGACAAATAAAATGGTCCTTTGGTATTGTTAATAGCAACAATTAGATGTTTGAAAATTAAATAGACTTACCTCATCTACTCTCAAAGGTAGAGGCCGCGATAGGAAAGAGTAAGCTATGGGAGATTTAATGGAATCTGTGATCATAGGTTGAAAGGGACTATTGCCGAAATATAAGAATAACCATCTTATTCATATATTGGGACTGCATTGAATAAATGTAGTACTGTCATAAGATTTATTTTATGGAGAGCTATTTGGAGATGTTGATGCGGTTTCTTATTTTGAGGAGATAACAACTCGTTTATTTTTTCAATATATATTTTTCCTAATAAGAAACGCGTGTGAACATTGTTCCGCGCGTTTTTTGTCTATCTAAAAGCGTGCTGCAATGAATAGAAGATTGGGGTTATGAGTTTTAGAGGAAATAAGGGAGGAATTTAAATGTATTTACACGGCACAAGCCGAATTAATGGGCAAGGACACTTAGAAATTGGAGGGTGCGATACGACGCAGCTAGCAAAGCAATACGGAACACCACTTTATGTATACGATGAAGGGTCTATTCGAGGAAAATGCCGAGCATTTCATCGTGCTTTTAAAGAAAGTGGTTTCTCTTATCAAGTAGCATATGCAAGCAAGGCGTTCTTGTGCATGGAGATGTGCCGAGTAGCTCGTGAAGAGAATATGTCATTAGACGTTGTTTCTGGGGGAGAATTATATACTGCGCTCCAAGCAGGATTTCCGGCATCACGTATTCATTTTCATGGAAATAATAAAACAGAAGAAGAAATAGTGATGGCTCTTCAGGCGAATATCGGTTGTTTTGTCGTAGATAATTTCTTTGAATTAGAAGTTTTACACGATTTAGCGATGCAACATGGGAAATTTGTGAACATATTAATTCGTGTAACGCCTGGAGTAGAGGCGCACACACATGAATATATTACAACAGGTCAGGATGATTCGAAATTTGGATTTGGTGTTTCAAATGGTCAAGCAATGCAGGCAATTGGATTGGCTTTACAAAAATCCAATTATAATGTGCTAGGGATCCATTCACATATTGGGTCGCAAATATTTGAAACAGCTGGTTTTGTTCGAGCAATTGAAGTTCTTCGCCAATTTTTAGAAGAAGTGAGAGAGCAAACAAACTATGTAGTAAAAGTGTTAAATGTAGGCGGGGGATTTGGAATACGTTACACAGAGTCAGATACACCATTAACTCTTGAGACATATGTGCGAGCTGTAACAAGTGCAGTGAGAGAACAATTTACTGTATGTGAATATCCATTGCCAGAAATATGGATTGAGCCAGGCCGTAGCATTGTAGGTGATGCTGGGACAACAATTTATACAGTTGGATCTGTGAAAGATATTCCTGGTATTCGGAAATATGTATCAGTCGATGGTGGAATGACAGATAATTTAAGACCTGCTTTATATAATGCGCGTTATGAAGCGATGTTAGCGAATCGAGCGAATGATGAGAATGAGGAACTCGTTTCGATTGCCGGGAAATGCTGTGAGAGTGGAGACATGTTGATTTGGGATATTCATTTACCGAAAGTCGCTGCTTCTGATTTACTAGCAGTTTCCTGTACAGGAGCATACGGGTACTCGATGGCGAATAATTACAATCGGATTCGAAGACCAGCCGTTGTCTTTGCAAAAGGCGGAACATCGCAAGTAGTTGTGGAACGCGAAACATATGAAAATATTATTGGGAACGATCGCATACGTATTAAAGAGCTTGTCTAAATAGGAAAAGGAGTTGTTCGAATGGGCAATTCCTTTTTTATAAAATAAAATAATTAAAATATATCGGAAAACTAGGATTGAAAAAAATCAGAATTGTGATAAAATACAAATACAAAGCTTATCAAGAGAAGCGGAGGGAACTGGCCCGAAGAAGCTCGGCAACCTGCTTATAGAAAGCAAGGTGCTAAATCCAGCAAAATGGGATCCATTTTGAAAGATAAGGTAAAATATATTACCGAACAGTCTTTTCGAAATGGGAAAGATTTTTTTTATGAATAAAAAGGGGGGGCTGTTCGCGTGAGTGTACGGGAACATTTTGATGAAGTATCCGAGAAGATTGAAGCGATGCTTGCTGATATGAAATATGGTTCAATTACAATTGTTGTGCAAGATGGGAAAGTAATTCAGTTAGAGAAAAGTGAAAAAGTACGTTTAAAGTGAAAAGCGCTGACTAGAAAAACTAGAGGCGGTTTTAACCTATTTTCATTAGGTTAAAACCGTCTTTTTGCTTTTACAGGGGGAAAAAACATGTTGACGTATGAAACGTGGGAAGAAAATGTTGTTTCGTTTTCGGAAGAAGATGAAACAAAAGGTGCGTTATCAGTATTAAATTGGGCTTATAAAGAATATAAAGATGAGGTTGTCTACGCATGTAGCTTTGGGGTGGAAGGTATGGTATTGCTGCACATTATAAACCAAGTAAATCCATCTGCTAAAGTTGTATTTTTGGATACAAATGTTCATTTTCAAGAAACGTATGAATTAATTCGAAAAGTGCGGGAACGATTTCCTTCATTGAATATTATAGAAAAACAGCCAGAACTTACACTTGATGAACAGGCGAAGTTGCATGGTGAAAAACTGTGGGAGAGCAATCCGAATCTTTGTTGTAAGATTAGAAAAATTTTACCTTTAGAAAAATCATTAGTCGTGGAAAAAGCATGGATATCGGGCTTAAGAAGGGAACAATCAGAAACACGTAAGCATACAAAGTTTATAAATCAAGATCATCGTTTTCAATCTATTAAAGTTTGTCCACTCATTCATTGGACGTGGAAAGAAGTTTGGCGATATGTATACAAACATAGCTTGCCGTATAACCCGTTGCATGATGTTGGCTATCCAAGTATTGGGTGTGAGAAATGTACGTTACCTGTAGGGGATGGTGGCGATTCAAGAGATGGTAGATGGGCTGGAAAAGTGAAAACTGAATGTGGTCTTCATTACCAATAAGATGAATCTTGAAATAAAGCTAAGAGAGGATATAGAAAAATGAGCATAGTAAACGAATTAGTAAACCGTATAGATGAGACATATGACGTATCACAAATTGAAAAAGAAATTAAATTAGACAATATTGCGTTAAGTGATTTAGAACTATTGGCGACAGGTGGATATAGCCCCCTTACTGGTTTTTTAGGGAAGGAAGATTATGATTCTGTTGTAGAAACGCTTCGTTTAGCAAATGGTAGTGTGTGGAGTATACCGATTACATTACCGGTAACAGAAAAAGTCGCAGAAAGCCTGAAGGCTGGAGAGGAAGTAAAGCTTGTCAACAATGGAAATATATACGGTGTCATTCAAATAGAAGATATTTTTGTACCAGATAAAGAAAAAGAAGCGTTACTTGTATATAAAACAACGGATGAGGCTCATCCAGGAGTGAAAAAATTATATGAACGACCAAACGTTTACGTTGGAGGAACTATTATTCTAACAAAACGCTTTGAAAATAATCAATTTCCTTCTTATCATTTAGACCCAATTGAAACGAGGGAAGCATTTAAAAAACGTGGGTGGAAAACAGTGGTCGGATTTCAAACGAGAAACCCGGTACATCGTGCCCATGAGTATATTCAAAAATCTGCTCTTGAAATTGTAGATGGTCTCTTTTTAAATCCGCTCGTTGGAGAAACGAAATCGGATGATATTCCTGCTGATGTAAGAATGGAAAGCTATGAAGTACTTCTTCAAAACTATTATCCGAAAAATCGTGTCTTTTTAAGTGTATTTCCTGCTGCCATGCGTTACGCAGGACCAAGGGAAGCGATATTTCATGCGTTAGTAAGAAAGAATTTTGGATGTACCCACTTTATAGTAGGGCGTGATCATGCTGGAGTAGGAGATTATTACGGAACGTATGAAGCGCAAGAAATCTTCACAAATTTTACGATAGAAGAGTTAGGAATTACACCACTATTCTTTGAGCATAGTTTTTACTGCACGAAATGTGAAGCGATGGCTTCAACGAAAACATGTCCGCACGGAAAAGAAGATCATGTTATTTTATCGGGTACGAAAGTAAGAGAATTATTAAGAAACGGTGAGATTCCGCCAAGTACATTTAGTCGTAAAGAAGTAGTGGAAGTGCTAATTAAAGGCTTGAAAAAAGAAGTAGTAACAGAATAGGGAGAGAACGAGATGGATACGAATATTACTTGGCATACAGCTTCGGTTTCAAAAGATGAGAGAAGAGTGAAGAATGGACATCATAGTTTTGTAATTTGGTTTACTGGTTTATCAGCTTCGGGTAAATCTACAGTAGCGAATGCGGTCGCTCGTAAACTGTTTGAAAAGAATATTGGAAATTATGTGCTGGATGGGGATAACATTCGCCACGGTTTAAATAAAGACTTAGGATTTTCTGAAAGTGATCGCATGGAAAATATAAGACGTATTGGCGAAGTGGCAAAGTTATTTGTAGACCAAGGAGCAGTTGTCCTTACAGCATTTATTTCACCATTTCGAGTAGTCCGCAAACAAGTAAGAGATTTATTAGCGGCAGATGAATTTATTGAAATTTTTGTGAAGTGTCCGATTGAAGAGTGTGAGAAACGTGATCCGAAAGGTCTTTATAAAAAGGCAAGAAAAGGTGATATTAAGGATTTCACAGGTATTGATTCGCCTTATGAAGAGCCAGAGCAAGCGGAATTAATTGTAGAAACGCACAAATATTCTATTGAAGAATGTGCAGAACAAATCGTGAAGTACTTACAAGAGCGTAGTTTTATATAGGGGGATAAACAATGAGTTATGAAAAAGTATGGGCTAACAATGAAAAATTAAATCAGACCGAGAAAAATAAATTAGAAAAAGATGGCTTAGAAATTTTTAATGATATTCCTTACTATGCGGAAAATGGTTTCGAATCTATTCCGAAAGAAGAGTGGGATGCCTTTAAATGGGCAGGCTTGTATTTACAAAGACCGAAAGAAGCTGGTTATTTTATGATGCGGGTAAATATTCCGTCAGGGATTATTACAAATGCACAGGCAGAAGTACTTGCTTCTATCGCTGAAGATTATGGACGTAATGTAATAGATATTACGACGAGACAGGCGATTCAGTTTCACTGGTTAGAAATTCAGCAAATTCCAGATATTTTTAAAAGATTAGCAAGAGTTGGGTTATCTTCAGCGGGGGCTTGTGGTGATATAACGCGGAATATTACAGGTAATCCGCTTGCTGGCATTGATGCAAATGAACTATTCGATACAACGCATATTGTAAAAGAAGTATATGATTACTTCCAACATAATGAAGAGTTTTCTAACTTGCCACGTAAATTTAAAATGTCTATTAGTTCTAATATTTATAATTCAGCAAACGCAGAAATTAACTGTGTTGCATTTACGCCTGCAACGAAAGAAATAGATGGTGAGAAAAAAGTTGGTTTTCATATAAAAGTAGGTGGAGGATTATCAGCTCGACCGTATTTAGCTGATGAATTAGATGTATTCGTTTTACCAGAAGAAGTGAAGGCGGTGGCGATTGCGATTGCTACTATATTCCGTGATTTTGGATATCGTGAAAAACGTCATTTAGCTCGGTTGAAATTTCTTGTTGCGGACTGGGGAGCAGAGAAATTTAAAGAGAAACTAATAGAGTATACAGGGCCTTTACAAAGTAAAGGGGAAAGTGCACTCAAAGGATGGAATGCAGGCTATTTTTATGGTGTTCAAGACCAAAAACAAAAGGGATTAAAATATGTAGGTTTTAATGTACCGGTAGGTCGTTTACATGCAGAAGAAATGTTTGAGATTGCAAGAATCGCAAAGCAATATGGAAATGGACAAATTCGTACATGTAATTCACAAAATTTCATTATTCCGAACGTTCCTCCGGAAAATGTAAAAGGATTACTTAGTGAACCGTTGTTTGAAGCGATATCTGCAAGCCCAAAATCATTTATTGGTCATGCGGTTTCATGTACCGGTATTGAATATTGTAATCTTGCACTAGTAGAAACGAAAGAAAGATTACGAAAAATTGCAGAATACTTAGATACACAAATTGCACTCGATGTTCCAGTTCGAATTCATATGGTAGGCTGCCCAAATTCATGTGGTCAACGTCAAATTGCTGACATTGGGTTACAAGGGGTGAAAATGAAAACGAAGGAAAAGGGAATTGTTGAAGCATTTGAGATATATGTAGGTGGAACGTTGTTAGATGGCGGTGCCTACAATCAAAAGTTAAAAGGAAAAATAGATGGTGAGGATTTACCTGATGTACTCGCATCATTTATAAGTTATTTCAAAGAGAATAAATTACCAGCCGAAACATTTTATGATTTTGTAGGTCGTGTTGGTGTAGATACATTACAAATAGCGTTAAATAACGTGCTAGAAGAAGTAATAGCGTCTTAGGAGGGACGATATGGATTTATATCGATTTGAAGCTGTGTTAGTAAATAGTATTGTTCCGATTGTTGTTGTTGCTCAAAGTGAAGAACAGGCATTTAAGCTTGCGGAGATTGAGCTTGAAAAGCATTTTTTACCGTTGCCAGAGGTAAAAGAGATTTCTTTGTTTGAAAAAAAGAAGATTCGAAAAGGTGGGGCATTTGTTATCCATGAGTAGAGATCAGTAATACGAAAAAATAAAAACTTCCATTCTTATATACGAATGGAAGTTTCATTTTAATAGTAGAAATGAGGAGAGATGATGGGGAAGGTTTATATTGTTGGAGCGGGTCCTGGCGATCCAGATTTAATTACTGTTAAAGGATTGAAATGTATTGAGAAGGCAGATGTTATTTTATACGACCGACTTGTGAATAAAGAGCTGCTTTCATACGCAAAGCCTGACGCGGATTTAATTTATTGTGGAAAACTCCCGAATTATCACACGATGAAGCAAGAGACAATTAACACGTTTCTTATTAAGTATGCGAAAAAAGGAAAAGTTGTAACGAGGCTCAAGGGCGGCGATCCATTTGTGTTTGGTAGAGGGGGAGAAGAAGCTGAAGCATTAGCAAAGCAAGGTGTACCATTTGAAATCATTCCTGGTATTTCAGCTGGAATAGCTGCTCCTGCTTATGCGGGCATTCCAGTGACGCACCGTGATGCAAGTGCAAGTTTTGCTATTGTGACTGGGCATAGGAAAGAAGGTGCTGAAGAAGAAGTGAAATGGGAAAGTTTAGCGAAAGGTGTAGAGACTTTAGCGGTATATATGGGGGTTAGTAATTTACCCTACATATGTGAGCAACTTATGAAGCATGGAAAAGATAAAAGTACGCCAGCTGCTATTATTGAGCAGGGGACGACGTCTATGCAACGCACAGTTGTTGGAACGTTAGGGACAATTGTAGATGTTGCGAAAAAAGAGCAAATTCAAAATCCGAGTATGATTGTAATTGGAGAGGTTGTCCGTTTTAGAGAAAAAATTCATTGGTTTGAGAAGCAGACAGAAAATGCTTATCAAGTAAGTGGAGTGTTGTAAAATGAAAGCCGTCTTATATATATGTCATGGAAGTCGTTTGAAGACAGCGAAAGAAGAGGCGATTCAATTTATTACATCGTGCATGAGCTGTATAGAAGCGACTATTCAAGAAGTTTGTTTTTTAGAGTTAGCGAATCCTTCTATTGAAGATGGTTTTCGTACATGTGTGAAGCGTGGGGCCACTGAGATTATTGCTATCCCTGTTTTTTTATTAGCGGCAGGTCATGTAAAAAAAGATATCCCTTTTGAATTGGAAAAGTTAACCAATCAATTTTCGGATGTTAAAGTTACCTATGGTAATCCGTTTGGTGTATCAGAAACACTTGTTAAATCGGTGTATAGCGGAAGTGGCATCGAACAGGAAGATAAAAATGAAGTGACGTTACTTCTTGTTGCAAGAGGGAGCAGTGATCCTGAAGTATTAAGAGATATAAACTGGATTGCTTCTTTATTTCAAACAAAAGAGAAGGTTAAAAAAGTAGAAGTTTGTTATTTAGCGGCTGCAGAGCCAAAATTTGAGGAGAAGTTAAAGGAAGTTGTAGAACGAAAAGAAAAGAACATCGTTGTACTGCCTTACTTGTTATTTACAGGTTTACTTATGAAACATATTGAGAAAGAAGTGCGCCAATATGAAGTGGAAGAGATAAAAATTAGTCCATATTTAGGGAAGAATGAAGCGTTTCAAGATATGTTAATTCAGAAAACGACGGAGTTATTGAAAGGAGATCAGTATGTATCCACTTACAGTGCGAGTTAATGAGAAACGCGTTGTTGTTATTGGCGGGGGAAAAGTTGCAGGATTTAAAATTATTCCTTTACTCAAACAGGGTGCGGATATAGTTGTGATAAGTCCAGAATTAGATGCGAATTTAGTAAAACTTGTGGAAGAAAAGAAAATTCGTTGGTATCAAAGAGAATATGAAAAAAGTGATATTAAAAGTGCTTTTTTAGTTGTTGCAGCGAGTAGTGATTCAATATTAAATGAACAAGTTGCTGAAGATGCCGCTGAGAATCAATTAGTAAATGTTATTACAAATCCGCAAAGTGGTAATGTTCATTTTCCGGCAGCGATTCATCGTGGTTTACTTAATACAGCAGTTTCTACTGGGGGAGCGAGCCCGAAGCTCGCAAAAAAAATTCGAGATGATATTGCAAATAAATATGATGAGACATATGAATCGTATTTAGATTTTTTATATGAAGTAAGGTTGAAGTTAAAAGATTTACAGTTAGAAAAGAGGGAACGAAATATATTGCTCCAAGAAGTGTTGAAATCAGTATATGTGCAAAATGAGGGGAAAAGAGAAAGTTTTTTACGTGAGTTAGAGGAAAAGGTTTTAAAATAATAAAAGATAAAGTGCGCTTTACAAATATAAAAATATAATTTATAATCACAAGTAACTTCAATAGATGAAATCGATGAGCAAGAAGAGTACGTATATTTGATGCGTTCAGAGAGCTGGGGTTAGGTGGGAGCCCGGTACGATAAAATATACAGAATGGGCTTGCGAGAGGTATGTTGAACATTGTAGTAGGCAATCCGGGTTCCGCCGTTAAAAGGATAGAGTATCGGAATTATTCCTGTACTTGTACAAGTGGGATTTATCAATCCAATTGAGGTGGTACCCCGGTATTTACATTACATATATCGTCCTCTACATGCATATTTGCGTGTAGGGGACTTTTTTATTTTCTAAAGGAGGTGTGCGAGTATGAAATGAAAGTGTATAATTAACAAAAGTTTAAATATTCAGAAAAGGAGAAATTATGATGAAAGAAACACAGCAATGGACGTCGAAAATAGGCTTTGTACTCGCAGCAGCCGGAGCCGCAGTAGGTCTTGGTGCGATATGGAAATTTCCATATGTTGCAGGTAATGGCGGGGGAGGCGCATTCTTCCTTGTATTTTTACTATTAACTTTATTTATAGGTATGCCTCTTCTAATAGCGGAGTTTGTTATTGGACGTAGCACGCAAAAAGAGGCGGTTACAGCTTATAAAGTACTAGTGCCAAATAGCAAATTATATCCTTGGATTGGTCGTATGGGAGTTGTTACTTGTTTTAGTGTACTATCTTTTTATAGTGTTGTAGGTGGATGGATTTTACTTTATTTATATTATAGTGTGACAGGAAGTTTCTGGAATGGTGCAGCTGATTATGGACAATTGTTCGGTGAAACGATTTCAAATCCATTAAGTGCGATTGGAGCACAATTTATCTTTATGCTTTGTACGATTTTTGTTGTAAGTAAAGGTGTAGAGAAAGGTATAGAAAAGGCAAGTAAGTACATGATGCCGCTATTATTTATTTTATTTATTGCGATTATTGTTCGTGCGTTAACACTCGATGGTGCTTTTGCTGGAGTAGAGTTCTTCTTAAAACCAGATTTTTCAAAGCTTACAGCAGATACAATTTTATATGCGATGGGACAATCTTTCTTCTCGCTAACTGTAGGTGCCTCGGTAATGGTAACGTATAGTTCGTATTTAAAGAAAGAGGAACATTTAGCGAAATCGGCAACATCTATTGTAAGTTTAACTGTTTTTGTTACAGTACTTGCAGGATTAGCAATTTTCCCAGCGATTTTCGCATTAGGAGTTAAACCGACTGAAGGACCGGGATTACTGTTTATCGTCCTTCCAGCAGTATTTGCAAAAATACCATTTGGTCAATTTTTCTTTATTATGTTTTTAATTTTATTCTTCTTTGCGACTTTAACATCAGCAATTTCAATGCTTGAAATTGTAGTAGCATCTGTTGCGAAAGGTAATGAGAAGAAGCGTCCGTCAGCATCATTATTAATTGGTATTCTTATTTTTGCAGTCGGTATTCCATCAGCGTTATCATTTGGGATTATGAGTGACGTGAAAATATTTGGGAAAACATTCTTTGATTTAGTCGACTTTTCGGTAAGTAACGTATTGCTGCCGTTAGGAGTACTAGCTATTTCATTATTTGTACCAAATAAAATGAGTAAAGAGTTGTTGATGAAAGAATTAGAAGTGACGGAAACGAAAGGGAAAACGTTATTTAACATTTGGTTCTTCTTACTTCGTTATGTTATTCCGGTAACTGTAATAATTGTATTTTTAAATGCGATAGGTGTATTTAAAATGTTTGCATAAAAAAGGCGGGGATCTCCCGTCTTTTTTTATGTTGATGAATGTAATAGACGATTATACGCTTTATAGGCTGTGGTGACTGCGAGGAATGAACCGATTAAAAATAAAACTGAGCCGCCAAATGTAAATATCCGGCCAATATACGTTTCTCTAGCTTCTTCTATTTTTTGTTGTAATTGCGTATTCATATGGATCACCTCGTAAACTATAGGCATTTAGTTATAGTCTATGTAGAATGCCTATATTGTGTGAAGTGTAAATGAAAAACCTCGGTAGGCACCGAGGTTTTTTATAATCCGATATAAGGAGATGGGTCAACTGCGTTTGTCTTGCCGACATTCCATTCTCCAAGATGAAGTTCGAAGTGTAAATGTTGTCCGTATGATTGGCCCGTATTCCCCATAAATCCAAGCTGATCGCCTTGTTTTACAGTTTGTCCATTCGATACAGAACGACTGTTCATATGAGCATATACTGTCGTATATGTTTTTCCGTTTATACGGTGAGATAAATACACTACGTTTCCGTAACTAGATGATAATTCTGAGCGAATAACAACGCCATCTGCAGCAGCGATAATTGGAACCGTTCCCGAAGCAGCGATGTCAATTCCTTTATGGTTATCTAAAGAACGTACACCAAATCCGGAAGTTTTTGATCCGGCTGCTGGTTTGATAAAACCACCGATATTTGTATCATGTGGTGTTGGGGCCGCTTGAGCAGATTTAGTAGCTTGTTGTTTGCGAGCCTCTTCTGCCTGGCGGGCTTCTTCCGCTTTACGAGCTTCTTCCGCCCGTTTTTCTTCTTCAATTGCTTTTTGAACAGCTTGACGTTGATTTTCTAAAATGCCCTTGGATTCTTCTAATCCTTCAATCTCTGAATCTACTTTTGCTACTTTCGTATGTAGATCGTTAATAAGAGTTTGTTGCTGCTGTTGGTTATTTTGTAATTCTTGTTGTTTTTGTTCTAGTTTTTGTTCAGAGTCTTTCAGTTGTTGTTCTTTTTTCTCAACAGCCTCTTTTTCTGTCGTTACAGCATTTTGATCAGATGTTTGTTTTTTTCCAATATCTGTATCGTTGTTTAATATTAAACTTACGGAGTACATATTATCAACAAGATCAGCAATGTTTGTAGAGTTTGTTAATACTTCTGTAATGATATTTGTACGCGGTTTTTCTTGCATAGATTGTAATCGTTGTTTAATAACTTCCTGACGTGTATCTATGTTTGTTTGTAATTGTTCTATATGTTTCTTTTTATCAGTAATTACTTGTTGTGTTTTGCTAATTTCTTTTTTTGTATCGTTTAATTCAGTCTCATTTTTATTAATGGAAGTAGTTAATTCATCGATTTTCTTCTGTAATTCTTTAATTTCTTTTTCTATTTGTTCTTTCTCGACTGATTTATTTTGTAAGTCACTTTGTTTGCCTTCTAATTCAGATTGAATGTTAGATAATTTATCTTGATTCGTTTCAGCGTATACGGGTGAAAGTAACGGGGAAGCAAAAATCGTTCCTGCTGCTAAAACACTAAACGCTGCAAATTTCTTTTTCATTGTTGTCTGACTCCTTTCCCTATGAATGTTATATATCATAAGAAGAAGGGTGTCTATCGTTGTAATCATAATGTAAAGAAAATTTTATAAAATTGCTAAGTTTTGTCGGAATTTATCATTTTTCAACTGTAATTGTCATAGTGCTTACATTTTATTCATATGTGTAACAAAGGTATATTTTGGGATTTTCCTGTAAAATGAAGGAGGAAAGTAATCGTTTTTATGAGGTGAAATATTACTTGGAAAGCTAATAAAACACTAGTGAGGAATCGTTCTCATGTGAGGTTTTCTGACATGGGTCTACTTTTTGTCAAGAAAATTATTTGTGTTCGGGCAAAGTTATTTTGTTGTCAGATTTAAATTTTTGATTTATGATTTTTAACAGGGACAAAATGTAGTGAATTGTCGAATAATATGTAATACTCTTAATTTCTTAGTTTTATAGAGATAGAATGAGAGATAGAGTGACACATCGAAGAGGGGGTTACAACAAATATGAAAAGAATAGGACTAGCATGGCAAATATTAATAGGACTTGCGCTTGGTATTGCGGTTGGGGCGATTTTCTTTGGCAATCCAGCAGTGGTGAGTTATTTACAACCAATTGGTGATATTTTCATCCGATTAATTAAAATGATCGTTGTGCCAATTGTTGTAGCAAGTATTGTTGTTGGGGTTGCTGGTGTTGGCGATGTTAAAAAATTAGGTCGACTAGGCGGAAAAACAATTATTTACTTTGAAATCATTACAACAATTGCAATTATTGTCGGTCTATTAATAGCGAATATTTTCCAACCAGGAAAAGGCGTAAATATGGAGCAGTTAACAAAGACAGATATTTCGAAATATACACATACGACAGAGCAAGTACAAAGTCATTCATTTGCAGATACATTTGTAAATATTGTTCCAACGAACATTATGAAGTCGTTAGCTGACGGAGATATGCTAGCTATTATCTTCTTCTCTGTACTATTTGGTTTAGGTGTAGCAGCAATTGGTGAAAGAGGAAGACCAGTTCTTCAATTTTTCCAAGGTGTGGCTGACGCAATGTTTTACGTAACAAACCAAGTTATGAAATTTGCACCATTTGGTGTATTTGCACTAATTGGTGTTACAGTTTCTACATTTGGTCTTGCTTCATTAATTCCATTAGGGAAATTACTAATTGTTGTATATGGAGCAATGATCTTCTTCGTCGTAGTTGTCTTAGGACTTACAGCGAAAATATTTGGAATTAACATTTTCCAATTCTTTAAGATTTTAAAAGACGAGCTGATTTTAGCGTATTCTACAGCAAGCTCAGAAACAGTTTTACCAAAAATCATGGAGAAAATGGAGAAATTCGGTTGTCCGAAAGCAATTACATCTTTCGTTATTCCGACAGGTTATTCATTTAACTTAGATGGATCAACTTTATATCAAGCAATTGCGGCTATTTTCTTAGCGCAAATGTACGGTATTGATTTATCTATTACACAACAAATTACATTGTTGCTTGTATTAATGGTTACATCAAAAGGGATCGCAGGTGTACCGGGCGTATCATTCGTTGTATTATTAGCGACACTTGGTACAGTAGGTATTCCACCTGAAGGCTTAGCGTTCATTGCTGGTATTGACCGTATTTTAGATATGGCTCGTACAGCAGTTAACGTTGTAGGAAACTCTTTAGCAGCTGTAGTTATGTCTAAGTGGGAAGGTCAATATGACGCTGAAAAAGGACAAGCTTATTTAAAAGAGATTTCTGAAAAGGGTCAAGCGGCTTAATTATAATATGAACAAGCTCTCACATAATATGTGGGAGCTTTTCTGTATATAGAAGAGGAGTAGACATAATGAAACGTAAATATGGTGACGGTTCTTCGTGGAAGAGACTAATAGAAAAGAGTTATACGGTTAAGCAAATGGAAGAGGGAATGCTCGGAATACTGGATATAAAAAAGGTGAGAGAGCCTAGTTGTAAAGAATATGATGGTGAAGAACTTTGTATTGCAGCAGATCAGTATACGTGGATTCAATATTTCATAGACGGGAAAAACTTTGCGATTACCGCTATGTTAGATGATCAGAAAAAATTAGTGCAATATTATATCGATGTGGCGAAAGAATATAAAATAGACGATCGTGGTTTACCGTATTTTGATGATTTATATTTAGATGTAGTATTATTATCTAGCGGTAAGGTGTATGTATTAGATGAAGAGGAGCTAGAGGATGCTTATAAAAGTGGTGATGTCACCAAGGAAGAGTATGAGCTAGCTTGGCACACTACGAAATGGATATTAGCACCAATAAAAAATAGTGAATTTTATTGGATTTCAATATTGGAAGAAGAAATCGAAAAGTTAAAATGATTGTTGTATTCAAATTTTTGTATAATTACCAAAAAAATCTATACAAAAAATAATTGACTTTTGTTTTGTAAGCGAGTAAAGTTAGGGAAGAAATTATTATTAAAAAATAAATATGAAACCTTCTTATAAAGAGAGGCGGAGGGACTGGCCCTACGATGCCTCGGCAGCGGACTCGATTTCAGAGTGCTGTGCCAAATCCAGCAAGCGTGTGCTTGAAAGATGAGAAGAGTGTTTCTTATAGATGTATAAGACCTCTTCTCATCGGAAGAGGTCTTTTGTTATTTATTAGAAAAAGGTTGAAACTAGGGAGAGATGGTACTTTGAAAGAAACGAGAGGAAATGGTTTAGCTTTATTACCACTTGGGATATTTTTGGCGCTATTTATTGGTTCTGGAATTATTACAGGTGATTTCTATAAATTGCCGATACTTGTAGCGATTTCAATTGCTGTAGGGGTCGCTTTAGTGATGAATCGTAAAGAAAGTTTTAATGTGAAAGTAGAGCGGTTCGCTAAAGGTGCAGGAAATCCGGATATTATGATTATGGTATTAATTTTTGTGCTTGCAGGTGCGTTTTCTGAAACTGCTAAAGGAATGGGCGGAGTAGACTCAACTGTTAATTTAGCGTTAACTATTTTACCGCCAGGATTTATCGTAGCTGGAATCTTTGTTATTGGTGCATTTATTTCATTAGCGATGGGAACTTCAATGGGAACAATTGCAGCATTAGCGCCGATTGCTGTAGGTATTAGTGGTCAAACTGATATCTCAATTGCGCTTGCAATGGCTACTGTTGTTGGCGGAGCGATGTTTGGTGATAATTTATCATTTATTTCAGATACAACAATCGCAGCTGTTCGTTCACAAGGAACAGAAATGAAAGATAAGTTTAAAACGAACTTTTTAATTGTGTTACCAGCGGCTATTATTACAATTGTACTATTAGTAATAGTTACTTCAGGAAGTGACACGCAGATTAAAGCACATAGCTTTGATTGGATAAAGATTTTACCGTACGCAGGAGTACTTATTACAGCGCTACTTGGCTGGAATGTACTTATTGTATTAACTGGTGGAACTGTACTATCTGGTGTTATCGGCCTTATAGATGGAAGTTACACGTTAGAAAGTTTCTTTAAAAGTGTAACGACTGGAATGGGCGGTATGATGGAGTTAGTATTACTTGCTATATTAATTGGCGGTATGGTTGAATTAATCCAATATAATGGTGGTATTCAATATTTAATGAATGTATTAACACGTAATATTCGTTCGAAAAAAGGAGCGGAATTTGGTATTGCTGGTTTAGTGAGTATGACGAATATGTGTACAGCGAATAATACGATTTCAATTATCTTTACAGGCCCGCTTGCAAAAAATATTGCAGATCAATATGAAATAGACCCTCGTAAATCAGCGAGTGTATTAGATCTTTTCTCATGTTGTGTGCAAGGATTAATTCCGTACGGTGCCCAAATGTTAACGGCAGCAGGATTTGCAGCGTTATCTCCGGTTGAATTGTTGCCATATGCATTTTATCCAATCTTAGTTGGAGTATGTGGTATTGTTTCTATTTTAATTGGGTTTCCAAGGTTTTCGAAAGTAGCTGAGAAAAAAGAGTATCATAAAACAGCTTAATTTAATATGAATGTTAGTAATTAAAAAACGTGCAGAGAATAGACTCTGCACGTTTTTTTGCGTAAAGGGCTGAATATGACTCGGTCTTAAGTCTGAGTTAAAAACGGTTCTTAAGCTCGTTATGGAAAGATGAAAAAATAGTTAAGATAAGAGTATCAAATCGAAGGGAGGCAAGCACAAGATGAAACAATTTCTAGCGTTTATCGCAGCCGGTATTTTGGCTTTAATTGCTCTTGGTAGTCTTGCTGGTATTGTAGGATTCGCAATCGGAGCAGGAGTTGTATATTGGAGCTATAAATCATTTGTGCGAGCTAAATCATTTTTTGGAAAGTTAGCTTGGGGTATTGTGGGTTTAATCGGTTTATCCATTGCACTTTCTCATTCGCCAGCATTAATCGGTATCGCTGCTTTAGTGGTTTTATACTACGGATACCGTGAGTGGAAAAAAGAAAAAGATGTAGTTGTTGAATCTGCTCCAGAAAGTTCTAAACCATATAGTAACTTTGAAGATGAGTGGAACAAATTAATGAAAAACTAAAACAATAAATCAAATTATAAATAAAGTAGAAGAGAGGAAGATTTATAATGAAACAATCTTTATTCGGACGTGTACGCGATGCAATTTTAGCTGATTTTCATAACGTGTTAGATGAGAAGGAAAGAAAAAATCCAATTGCGATGTTAAACCAATATTTACGTGATAGTGAGCGTGAAATAACAAAAATTGAGAAGTTAATTGAGCGTCATAAAACATTAAAATCTAATTTTGCTCGTGAGCTTGAGCAAGCACGTTATTTCGTTAATAAAAGATCAAAGCAAGCTATCATTGCTCAAGAAGCAGACGAATTACAATTGCACGAACGTGCGTTAGAAGAGGTAGCTTATTATGAAGGGCAAGTAACTCGATTAGAAGAAATGTATGCAGGTGTTGTAGAGCAAATTGATGAGTTAGAGCGTCGTCTTTCTGAAATGAAAAATAAATTAAAAGAAATGCACGCAAAGCGCATGGAACTAATGGCACGTGAAAATATGGCACATGCAAATCGTCGTATGAATACTGCGATGCATAAAATGGATGAAAATAATCCGTTCTTACGATTTGAAGAGATTGAAGATCATATTCGTGACTTAGAAACTCGTATGAATGAAGAGCATGAGCGTGACACGTTTGATATGAAAATTGCAAAACTTGAGCGTGAAATGAAAGAAAAGAATGATGTATCGTTAACGAAAGAGTTAACAAAATAATAGTAGTATATTATAAAACAGGCTTATGATATAGTGATAGGAGAAAAGGTGTTGGAAAGCAATGCCTTTTCTTCTATGTATATGTGACAAGAAGGGGGGAGCTGAAATGAAGAAACATTTTTCAAAGACACAATTAATGGGGATGCTCCTCATCATATTTGGATTCGGTCTTTTTCTTGATATGATACTTGGACATTTTGAACCAGGTGGTCTCATTTTTGCATTTATTATGCTTATGTTTGGAAGGCATTATCGTAAAAAGAATCGTTATGTACGGGGAAATGTATTTTTATTTGTTGGTGGTATCGTATTTTTATTTTTCTTATTTTCATCAGCAGCATTTGTTCTTGTCGTATTTGCTTGTTTAGCTTTAATTGGTTATCAATTGATTCAACAAGGGCATCAGCAAAAAGCAATGAAGGTTGAAATTAAAGAAAAAGGGATTATAGACGAAGAGAAGCAAATATATCGTACAGAAACATATTTGAAAAATATGTTTGTAGGCAATGTACGAATGATGGATCATATTTATGAACTTGAGGATATTAATGTTCAATATGGTGCTTGTGATGTGGAAATAGATTTAACAACTGCTATGATTCCAGAAGGGGAAACGGTAATTGTTATTCGGGGTGTCGTTGGTAATATTCGTTTATATGTGCCATATGATATTGAACTTTCTTTAAATCATTCTGTTATTGTCGGACGTGTGCTCTTGCCAGGTCATGAAGAGACAGGGTTTAACCGCAATGTTACATTTAGAACAGAGCAGTATAAAGAGGCTCCTCGTCGTATTAAAATTATTTCTTCGCTTGTCGTAGGCGACACGGAAGTGAGGAAAGTATAATGAAGAACCAAAAAAATATTTCGTGGATGTATATTCGTTATTCTATGTTGTCCTCTGTTAGTATCGCACTCATTTGTACAATTGTATATGTATGGAAAAGCGAGCAACAAGTGTATGATTTATTATGGAAGGAATCCATCGCTTCTGTTCCAATTGGCTTGTTTATTATGACTACAAGTTTACTTATCGGGGGAATTGTAGGATATGCAATCGGTTATTATATAGAGCAGCGTATACAAGGATTAAATACTTTTCTATTTGAAGTAGAGCGAGGGAATTTTCCGAGCGATGTTTCGTTTACTGCAGATGATGAATTTCATGAAGTGGAACGAAAAGTAATCGTTCTGGCTCGTCGATTAGAGGAGCAAGCTGGACTCTTTCAAAAAGTAACGAATGAACGAGCTCATTGGAATGAAGAGATGAGACAAGAAGCGATTTCTCAAGAAAGGCATCGTTTAGCAAGGGAGTTGCATGATTCAGTAAGTCAGCAGCTTTTCGCAATGTCGATGATGATGTCAGCGATTAATGAACAAATAACTGAATTTCCAGATGTGACAAAAAAACAATTGCAACTTGTTGAAAATATGGTTGTAAATGCTCAATCAGAAATGAGAGCATTGCTCCTTCATTTACGTCCTGTACAATTGGAAGGTAAGAAACTGACAGAAGGTATAGAGGAATTATTAACGGAATTATCGCGAAAACAACATATGAAAATTGAATGGCTTATTGAGCCAATAGAATTAAAAAAAGGTGTAGAAGATCATTTATTCCGTATTGTGCAAGAAGCGCTATCAAACACGTTGCGACACGCGAAGGCAAAGAAAACAGAAGTGCGCCTTCGAAAAATTGATCAATATGCGATTTTAAAAATCATTGATGACGGCGTTGGGTTTGAAGTAGGGGTTAATAAGGCTGGTTCATATGGCCTAAGATCGATGCAAGAGCGTGTTCATGAAATTGGTGGGACACTTAAGGTACTTAGTTTCCCGGCCAAAGGTACACAAATAGAAGTAAAAGTACCGATCATGATTGAGAGAGGGGGAGAAGTATGATAAAAGTATTGCTTGTCGATGATCATGAAATGGTTCGTATGGGTGTATCGGCATATTTATCTACACAGCCAGATATTGAAGTAGTAGGGGAAGCTGAGAATGGAAGAAAAGGATCAGAGTTAGCATTGCAATTAAGGCCGGATATTATTTTAATGGACCTTGTTATGGATGAGATGGATGGTGTCGAAGCAACACGTGCTATTATTCAAGAATGGCCAGAAGCAAAAATTGTAGTTGTAACAAGCTTTTTAGATGACGAAAAATTGTATCCTGTTATTGAGGCTGGGGCGACGAGTTACTTATTAAAAACATCAAGAGCAAGTGATATTGCTGATGCTGTACGAGCTACTTATGATGGAGAAACAGTATTAGAGCCGAAAGTTACCGGGAAAATGATGTCCCGTATGCGTCAAAAGAAAGAGCAACCTTTGCATGATGATTTAACGGAAAGAGAGTTTGAGATTTTGTTATTAATTGCAGAGGGAAAAAGTAATCAAGAGATTGCGGACGAGTTATTTATTGCACTGAAAACGGTAAAGACACATGTGAGTAATATATTAAATAAATTGAATGTAAGTGACCGTACTCAGGCGGTTATTTATGCATTTAGGCATCAATTAACGAAGTGATAAAGTGAAACTTTAATCAGTGGGGAGGTTGTTCCTCTCCCACTGATTATCAGCCCTCACCAATCGGGCTTTTACGGGCAGTTAATGCGGGATAAAGTAAAACTTTAATTGGTGGGGAATTCCTCGCTGATTATTGGCTCGATACAATATAGATTTGGCATTAAAACAATTGAATGTTTTTATTGACGATAAATAATGTAAGCGTTATCATTGAGGTGTTAACAGTACATATAAAGGGGAGAATGTATATGTTAGTTCAAACTATATTCGGAATGGATAAGTCTAAAAAATTAGGGGATTATGTGAACGCATTGCAAGCGCTTTGTGAACAATATAATATTGAAACAGATAAAATTGCGATTATTGAGGCAACAGAGGAATACTATTTATTTTTAGTAAAGCAAGAAGAGCTCTATGATGTTGTCAAGGTAGAAACAGTTGATACAAATATTGAATATTATACGAAGGCTTATAAAATAAGCAGTTTTAATCATGCTGCGTATCAAATGTAAAAAAACTCCCTTTTGGGAGTTTTTTTAGGAGGCTTTTACTTCGTGAGATTCGGTTACTAATGGAACTTTTTTCGTACCGCTTAACCTAGCCGTTGCAAGACCAATAAGACCTCCTACTAATGCTGGTATTAGCCAGCCGATTCCTTCATTATATAAAGGGATAAATTCAAAATATGGTGTGATAAATGAAACTGAAATACCACCTTGTTTTAATCCATCAAATACGCTCACTACAGCTGCTCCAATTAAAGCACCTACATAAACAGAGCGATATCCACCGAAGTATTTATGAAGTAATGATAGTAGTACGAGTACAATCGCAATTGGATACACAACAAGTAGAATTGGAACAGAGATTGCGATAATTTTCGTTAAACCTAAGTTGGCAACTAGTAATCCTAATGCGCAAATGATACTCGCGAACGTTTTGTATGAAAATGTAGTCAATAATGTTGAAAAATATTGGCTGCACGCAGATACGAGTCCAACGCATGTCGTTAAACAAGCGAGTGTAACGATAAGAGATAATAGGAGCAAACCGTATGGACCGAATAATTGTTGTACGATAACAGTAAGTAGCTGTCCGCCATTTTTTGCATATCCGAGCGAGACGCTAGTTGCCCCAAGCCAGCCGAGTGCACCGTATACAAGTACGAGCCCTGTAGCGGCAATAAGCCCTGCTTTTGCTGTGGCGATGGCAATGGACTTACGATCATTCACACCTTTAGAGCGAATTGCATTTACAACGATAATTCCGAATGCAAGTGCTGAAATAGTGTCCATTGTTAAGTAGCCTTCCATAAAGCCTTTGAAGATTGGAGAAGTTTGATACTCTTGCATCGCTGGTCCTGATTGCCCAAGTGGTGTAAATACACTTTTAACAAATAATAAGAAAATAGAGAGTAATAAAATAGGTGTTAATACATTCCCAATACGATCAACAAGTTTAGATGGATTCAAACTCAGCCAAAATACGATAGTAAAGAAGATGATTGTATATACAAATAGCACTAGGCTGCTAGAGCGGATTGTTTCTGGCAAGAAAGAACTAACCCCCATTTCATAAGCGACATTTGCAACACGTGGGATGCCCATGGATGGACCGATGGCAATGTATACAACTACTGTAAAGAAAATTCCGAATAATGGATGGGCATGACTTGCAAGTTGCTGCATTCCATTTCCTGATAGAGAAATTGCGATAACAGTAAGTAGTGGTAAGCCAACTCCTGTTAGTAAAAATCCAATCATTGCTGGCCAAAAGTTTTCACCTGCGTTTTGCCCAAGCATGGGAGGGAAAATTAAATTACCTGCCCCAAAAAATAAAGAAAATAGCATAAGACCCGTGAAAAAAATATGTTTTTTTGATACAGTGTTCATTGGTTTTCCTCCTTTTTCATTCATTTGTAAGAACACAAAAAACTCGTCCCTAAAGAAAGGGACGAGTTATATTTACCCGCGATACCACCCTAATTTACACATGTAGAAATAAATCTATATGTATACGGGTTTGCAACGTACAACATGATACGTGTTCCTTGTAACGGGGGACGGCCGGTAAGAACTTACTGTAACATTCGGTTCTACTTCTCGGAGATGATTTTCGGTTACGCACTGAACGTTGGCTTTCAGCAAATCGCCAACTCTCTGGGGAACAGTTCTATAACGTACTCGTTCTCGTCAATGAATTTTTATTCAAGTATTCTGACAGTATTGTTGCATGTTTTTTTTAGAAAGTCAATATGTTTTTTGGAAGATATATTTATATATGGAAATATCGAAAGTGATATTCGTTGTTGCAAAAGGAATAATGAATTGTAAAATAGGAGTAAAAATTTGCGGAGAATTGTAAAATTTATAGAGAAAGTTGATATTTATAGGAGTAAAGAAGGGATTGTTTGAATTTACAGAGAATAATACAACAATCCACTTGCTGGAAAGAACAAACCAAAAGAGGTGACTGAAATGCTTGCGATGGGAGTATTATTTGGCATTATTGCTATAATTGGTTTTATGTGGTTATATTATTCGCGTTCGTTTAAACAAGCAGAAGTTTTACTCTTTCAAAAAGGTAGTTTATTGACAAATCAGTCTAGATATTTAGTATGTCCGAAGTGTGGAAGTGCACAGGCCAGAAGTGGAGGATATCAAGAGTGTTGTAAAATTAGATTATGAAAGAAAGGAAGCCTCACATTATTTTGTGAGGCTTCCTTCCTTACAACTTCATGGCGCTCCAAATTGTCCATCGATCTCTTTCAATAATAGGAGAGACGTTTTGTAATGCGGTCTGTATATGTTGTAGAAGTTG